>NZ_FZON01000082.1 GCF_900188425.1 Antarctobacter heliothermus | reverse complement strand
GACCCTACACTGGCTGGAAGTGTTATCCCATCGCTTGATGAGGGGGGAAGCCCATGATATTTCACGTCCCAGACATGAGTTGCAGCCATTGTACTGCAGCGATTACCAAGGAAATTGCGGCTCTCGACCCGGCGGCAAAAGTTACGCCCGACCTGACCAACCGAACGGTGGATGTCGAGACGGCGCAAACAGACGATGCCGTCGCCCAGGCGATCAAAACTGCAGGGTACGATTCCACGCGGGTCTGATCTTACTCCTGCGCCGTGCGCGCCTCCTGCGCCAACCGGATCATCTGATCCGCCTCGATAACACCTGGAACCAGCGCATCGCCGATCACGAAGGACGGCGTTCCGTTGAATCCGAGCGCTCGGCTCAACTCCATGGACGCGGCAATATGCGCATCGATCTTGGGGGACTGCATATCGAGACGCAGCGTCGTGATATCAAGTCCGACTTCTTCGGCAACCCGTATCACTGAGATTTCCTCTGCCCGGCCCTGCATGCCCATGAGCGCCCAGTGGAATTCCTCGTATTTTCCCTGTTCGCGTGAAGCTAGTGCGGCCCGCGCCGCAAATACCGACCCATCTCCAAGAATTGGCCACTCTCGATAAACGAGTCGCACGTTCGGATCTTCTTCAAGCAGTGTCTCGATATGCGGCTTCACGCGCCGGCAATAGGGGCAATTGTAGTCGAAGAACTCGACCACCGTCACATCTCCGTCCATATTCCCCAAGACAGGAGCATTGGGATCGTTTTCCAGAAAATCACGGTTGTCCGACAGCACCGATTTCGCGGCCGCAGCTTGGCGCTGCTGCTCCCGCTGTTCGATGATCTGAACTGCCTCGAGTACGATTTCGGGATTCTCGCGAATGGCCTCCAGAACCAGTTCCTTGACCCGGTCTTCGCTCAGTTCGCCCGCGTGAACGGTAAGTGGCACCATCAGCGCGAACGCCATGGCAACTATATGTGCGATCTTCATGTCAATCCTCCCTTGAGCGCGTCTCGTCCTTCGTGCGCTCGGTTTGCATTTTCTGGATCCGCTCGGGCCAAGTCGATTTGATGTATCCGAGAATGTTCCATATCTCCTGGTCGGTCAGCCGATCTGCAAATCCTGGCATGCCGCTGTCGAACTCCATACCTTGAGCCGCCAACACCTCACGGCCCCCGAGCTTGGTATACCCAAACAAAAGCTGATCGCTGTGGTGCCAAGTATGCCCGGTCTCATCATGTGGGGGCCCGGGAAGACGGCCGTCCTCTCTCGGACTTTGCCAGTTTTCCTGGCCTTCAAGATTGGCGCCATGGCAGGCTGCGCAAGTCTCGGCATAAAGATCCTGACCAACGACAATATCGACGTTGTTCGGCATTGCGCCGCTCTCGGCATCGGCTGCGGCTTCGGCCCCGAGATAGGCTCCCGTCACGAGTACAGCCAGCATGCCAACTCCAAGGGTTGCCGCCAGCCCCTTCATGCCACGTCAACCCAGGTCATCATGCCCGATCTGGCGTGTGACAGCATATGGCAATGCAGCAGCCATTTCCCGGGGTTGTTCGCGACATATGCGATCTCGCGCACCTCGCCACGATCGAGAAGCGTGGTATCTCTAAAGGCACCGAGGCTCCCGTTGGGTTCTATCTCATGGAAGTGCATTCCATGGAGATGCATCGCATGCGGAAAGGAGGTATCATTGGTGATCTTCAGCCGAACGGTCTCACCAAGCGACAAGTCCGCCAAGGGCGGGCCATCCATACCCCCGACAGCCCCATTGAAGGCCCAGAAATTTCCAGCCTGCATCATGTCGCGCATCGATGACATCTGACCGTCCATCGTGGCCCCGCGCATGCCACCCATCGCCCCGCCTTCCATAAGCAATGCGAGGTTTCTTGCCGACGCCAGATCAGGCTTGGTATAAGCGTTGGGCGGCAAAGGTTTAGGGTTCTCTCGCCGTGCGCTTGATCCCTCGCCGGTTACCTCAAAAGCCACCTGAGAGAAACTTTCGTTCCGGTCGAGCTGTACGATATGGCCTGCACTGCCTGTCTCTGCTGTCACATCAACGATCAGGTCAATGCGTTGCGCCGGGGCCAATAGCAAGAGACCGTCAACCGACTTCGGCTGAGCCAAAGGCATACCGTCCAAGGCGACGATCCAACCTTCAAGCCCGTCCAGTCCCAATTGAAACACCCGTGCATTGGCAGCATTGATCAATCTCAGCCGGAGCCGGTCATGGCGCTTCACATTCCGCGTGAGATTGTAAGTGCCGTTTGTGGTGATGTAATTTCCCATGCGCCCCGCATGGCTGAGGTCGTGCATGGCGCCGAATGTGTTCGCGATCTGCGCCGTTTCGGGGTCGACAAGCCAGTCGTCGAGGATCAGGACCTCTTCGTGATCGATGTCGATGGCGCTGCGTTCTTCGACAATGAGCGCGCCGTGAAGGCCACGCGCGACCTGCTCAAACGAGCGATTGTGCGCATGATACCAGTAGGTGCCGGCGTCTGGCAAAATAAAGCCATAGTCAAAGCTCTCACCGGGCTGAATAGGGTCCTGCGTCAGACCCGCAACACCATCCATTGCGTTATCAATGCGGATTCCGTGCCAATGGGTGGAGGTCGGGTCGGGCAAGTCGTTGAAGACACGCCGCTGGACCTGCGTGCCTTGCACCGCGCGAATTTCTGGGCCGGGGGCACTGCCCTCGAACCCCCAAATTTGTGTCTGCCCGTACTTTTCGGGCAAGAGCTGGATTTCGTTGACGCGGGCGCGCAATTCATCGAACCCGGCAGCATAGACTTTTGGCGTGCCGAGTGTCGCCAACGCGGTGCCGGAGGCGATGAAGTGTCTGCGGGTCAGTTTCAGTGGCATTGTGTTAGCTCAATTCTCGGTTAGATCGTTGTCCATGATATACGTCGCTATGGCGATTAGGTCTGCGTCGCTCAGAAACGCCGTCCCGTCGTTCACCACTTCCGCCATGCTGCCGCCAAAGACATCGCCTTCGGGCGTGATGCCAGTGCGTAAGGCATAGGCCAGGCTGTCGGCGTCCCAATCGGCAGCCTGAAGATCGGCGGAAAGGATGGACGGTGCCCGTTTTCCGCCTGGCAATCTGTCGTTGCCGGCGAAGATCCGGTCAGCGATCCGCGCGCCAGCGAAATTTCGATCGGTGTGACAGGCTCCGCAATGCGCAGCACCCCGCACCAGCCACTTTCCGCGGTTCCAGTTGTCGCTTCGCCCTTCAACAGGTTGCGTGTCTGGTTCCGACAAGTATGCGGCCCGCCACAGTTTCAGGCCCCAACGCTGGTCGAAGGGAAAACGGGCCTCGTGCGGCGGCGAAGGCTCCGGAACAGCAGGAACAGTCTGAAAGGCGGCCCAGAGATCGGAAATATCCTTATCGCTGAAACGGGCGTAAAATGGGTAAGTAAATGTGGGATAATAGGGCTCACCCTCCGGCGAGACCCCCTGCCGCACGGCGCGGGCGAAATCGGAAATGGTCCAGTTTCCCATCCCGTGGTCGGGATCGGTCGTCAGATTCGGAGGGTAGAAGGTGCCGAAATCCGTCTCAAGTGGTGCGCCCCCTGCAAGCGGCGCGCCACCCGTTTCGAAATCGCTGTGGCAGGCGATGCATCCCGATGCGCGCGCCAGATAGGCGCCACGATCCACCTCTCCGTCGAGTGTGATTTCGGGCGTTTCAACACCTATGGGCCAGGCCATCAGGCCCGCGACACTCGCGACGCCTAGAACGCCAACAAGCAGGATTGCATGTCGGAGACGCGTCACGCGCTAGTTAACCTCGGCCCTGAATTTCTGATGACAAGCCGAACAGGTTTGCGTCACCGCCATGAACCCGGCGTTGACGGGCATTTCCGCCAGCATGTCTGCGGTCATCATCTGTCCCGGTGTGCCGCCGACCATGCCTTTCCCCGTGCCCATCATTCCCTGATCGGCACCCATCATTGCCTGGCCAGTGCCCATCATTCCCTGGCCGGTTCCCATCTTACCGCCGCCAGACATGTCACCGGGTGTGGCAAGGCCGTTATCTGCGGCCCGCTTCATACCCGCTGCACTGTTTCCCAAGACCTCAGCCAAAGCGGCGAATTCTTCCCACTCCTCCCAGATCGTATCGAGAGCCACAGAAGGCTTGCCGTTCGATCCCTCGGGGAATAAACTGGTCATCGAGGAGCCAGCATGACCGATCATCGTGTCAGCCGCAGCGCGCACAACCTCCGGGTCATAAGCTGTTTGGCCTCGCATCATCGGCGTCAAAACTTTCATTGCGTCGCCCATCTCCCCCATTGCGTCCATTCGCTCCTTCATCACACCGGTGGCACCGGAATGGGCGAGTGCAGCCAATCCGAAGGATGCCATAGCCATTGCGGAGATCCAAATTTTCAAACCCATATCAGTTTCCTCCTGTAAGGCATTTCAATTGATCCCGTTTGCGCGCTGCAGTTCGCGCACATAGGCCACGATCATTTTCACGTCGCCGTCGGTCAAGCCCTCTACAGGGGGCATATTTCCAAATCGCCAGTGATGCGCCCGGACCCCATTCTTGGCGGCCAGAAGAAATGATGCGTCACCATGATGGTTGGGTTCATAGATCTTATGCACCAACGGTGGTGCGGCCCCGTCTTGCCCAGCCGCATTTGCACCGTGGCAGGCCGCGCATTTGGCGTCGAAGGCCAATTTTCCAAGCTTTGCATTTACTGAAAGTGTTTCTGGTACCGCGACTTCGACCAATGCTGCGCCAGTGGGTCCCGTGCCGTTTACACTGGGCGTCACTCCGCTACCATTTGTTCCCGTCCACCAGAAACCAATACCTAGAACTGCCGCAATGGCGACCGCGATGATCGCATAGCGCCCAATCAAATCAATTTGACCTTCGTGCCAACGGGGACGCGATCAAACACCTCTTCTATGTGCTCATTGAAAAGGCCGATGCACCCATTGGATGAACGACGGCCAATCTTGCGGGTGTCCTGTGTGCCGTGAATTCGGTAATACTGCCAGGACAGGTAAAGGGCTCTCGTCCCGAGGGGGTTGGCTGGATCGCCGCCCTGGACTCTGGCGGGCCATTCAGGGTTGCGCTCGCGCATGGAGGGCGTCGGAGCCCAGCTGGGGTTCTTTCGCTTTTCCACAACTTCTGTGTACCCACGCCGCGTCAATTCCTCTGACAAGGGGACAGACGTTGGGTAGAGCCGTATCTCGCCGTCTGCCGCCCAATGCTGAAGCACCATTGAACCGGTATCCGAAATAATCAGACCGACACCAAGCGTTTCAAAATGATCCTGCCACGCGTGCATGCGTAAGGCAGAAACATTGCGCCGCACCGTGCCCGTTGTTTGGGCTCTGGCCAGGGACGGTGCGAAAATCATCGTTGCCCCAAGTCCGTGTGCGAAATCTCGCCGCGTTAGGGAACGTCGGTTTCGTACCTGCATGAGCCTACCTCTATTCAGTGTCTAACACTTGTTTTATAACGAACTTCATCGATTTACGAAACGTATCGAGGCCCGGATTTTTGTAAGGATATGTATCAACGTCGGCTTACATCGGATCTGCTCAAGCCTTGTGGGGGAGAACTTTGGGAGAGCCGTCTTGGTCCAACGCCTCGGGCGCCCGTGGCTTGAAAGCCCTTCCGGGAGCAAGCGGCAAAGCAACATGTGCGCGCAGCCCGCCCTTGGTACGATTGGACAAGGTGATCGTACCACCATGCGCGAGAACGATGCTGCGGGCGATTGACAGGCCCAACCCATGCCCCCCTGTTTTCATAGAGCGCGACTGTTCAAGTCGAAGATAGGGTTGAAACACCTCTCCAATCCGATCTACAGGGATCCCGGGTCCAGAGTCGTCGATGAAAACATCGACGGTATCGTCCGAAACCTGCCAAGAAAGTTCGGGGCTGCGTCCATAGCGGTGGGCGTTCTCGACAAGATTGCGCAGCGCTCTGCGCATGGCTTTGGGTTTGATCTGGACCATCACTTTTGGCCCGCGTTTCATGCCGATTTTCGCAGGCATACTTCCCTGAATATCAGAAAGAAATCCTTTTATTTCAATATTTTGTATCTGTTCGTCTTGTCCAACGCCCCGCGCATAAGCGAGTGTTGCTTCGACCATATCCTGCATCTCTTCCAGAGATGCCGAAATGCCTTCCTTCGTTTCTGTGTCTTCGACCATCTCAGCACGCACACGCAGAGCCGTGAGCGGCGTTTTAAGATCATGGGCCAGTGCGGCCAACATTTCAGTCCGATCAGTGACAAACCGCGCCAATCGGGCCTGCATGTTATTGAATGCCGTTGTCATGTCTCGAACTTCCTGTGGACCAACTGGTGTAAGCGATTCCTGCCCGCCACCGCGGCCCAGTTCCTCAGCGGCCAAGGCAAGCTCGTTCAACGGACGTGTCAAGCGTGTCAGGAGGAACCAAAAGATAGCCAACAACAGTACAGCAGTTGACAGAACAAAGGACAACGTTGACGACCAGGACCATTGAATCGGTGGCCGCTCAAACCGTGTGCCAACATTCAGCCAGCGGCCCCCGGCGATTGCGATGGACAATTCCATCTCGATCGCGGACAGCGTTCCCTGCATCATCTCGACATGCATCGCAGCCATTTCCGGCGAGAGATTCGGCAGCGGCAAAAGCCCCTGCTCGATTTCGTGTACCTCGACACGGATATCCCTGCTGTAGCCATCGTTCAGCAGCGCTCGTATTCGGGCTTCCACATCCCCGTTCTTATCATGATGCGTATGTCTAACGGCAGGGGTGTCTGAGAGGTCGAAGCGCACGAGCGGTGAGTTCGCGGCGGCAATGATCCCGTCCTGCAATTCAGTAGGAGCGTCTTCAATCAGTCGCGCCACATTCGCCGCGCGTCCAGCAGCCTCGGTCCCGATTGCGGCTTGAACCGCGAGCGAACGTTCATCGACAAAGATCCAAAGCCCCGCTATCTGAGCCACAAACAGAACAGATACGACCAAAATTGCGATCTGCGTTCGAAACCCCATTCGCATCACGGGTTGGTTTCCACATCGCAGTTCAGGCAATAGCCGCCATTCCGAACAGTCGAAATAATTCGTGGCCGCAACACATCAGGTTCGATTTTTCGCCGAAGCCGCGACACCTGATTGTCGATTGTTCGGTCCAATGGCCCCGCAGAGCGCCCAGCGCTCAATTCAAGAAGATTGTCCCGGCTGATCACGGTACGTGGACGTTCCAGAAAGACCAAGAGCAGTTTAGCTTCCGCTGTTGTCAGTGTCGCTGTCGTGCCATCGGGGGCAATCACGTGACCAGCATCATGGTCGAATGTAATCCCAGAAAACCTCACCTGCTTGCCCGCGAAGCTCCCTCCGTGAGGGGGCGCCGCCTCACCCGCACGACGCAGAATCGCATTGATCCGTGCCAACAGCTCACGTGGATTAAACGGTTTGGCAAGGTAGTCGTCCGCGCCCGTGTCCAGTCCCTTGATCCGGTCGTCGTCTTCACCAAGTGCGGTCAACATCAGGATCGGTGTCATTTGTTCGTCACGCCGCAGTCTGGCACAGGCGTCAAGACCGTCCTCTCCTGGCATCATGATGTCGAGAACGATCAAATCGATAGCGTATTGTGTCAGTCGCGCGTCCATTTCCGTTGTGTCCCCGGCTCCCGTCGCACGCAGTCCGTTTTTCTCGAGGAAACGGGTGATCGACCGCCTGATTTCTGCGTGGTCATCAACGACAAGGATATGGGGCGGCGCTGACATCGTTAGTCTTTCCGGGCGAAAGTCGCGCGGCGCATCGCAAGTGTATCTCCGGCATCAACCGGCTGGGTCCAGACGACATAGATGTCGCGGTCGAGCTTTGCGAGTTTGGGGAAATTGATGGACGCGCCTGCGATGTTGATCGCCAGCGTTTCGCGCGCAGTGCAACCCGCGCCTTGCTGAACGCGGCAGAGCATCAAAGCCTCGCCGGTGTCGCTCCATTCAACCCATGAAACAATCGCGGTGCCGTCCTCCAGCATCTCGAGGTCAACACGGCCAACCGGACTACCCAAATCGATCCTCGCAGTATCTTCGAAACTGATACCGGCGTCGTTTGAGAATGCCACATTGACCACCGCTGTCTCCTGCGCGCCAGTGAACCAGGCCACCGCGACACTGTTTCCCTCCGCGGAGATTGCGGGCCCATTGACTGGACAGCCCGCCAATTCCCATCCGTCGCGATGTACCGAAACTGGTGGATGCCATTTTCCGTCTTCGAGACGGGCCACAGAGATATCCCGGATTTCACCATCCGTGCGGTCTCGATAGGCCGCCAGGATTGCTCCGCTTGCCGTTGATGTGATGCTGGTTTGGCAGCAAGAGCATGTTTGAAGGTCCACCCAGACGTCCGGTCCTGTGATGCCGTTATCTGTGAGCGTTGTTGCCCGCAATTGCATCGCATCCGGAAAACCCGATCCCGTTTCGGCATCGCGTCCATAAGCGCGGCCGTCGAGCCAAATCACTGTCAATTCGTCCGGTCCGACGGGCACCATCGAGGCAAATCCATGCTGCGCCAGTGTGCGGTCGTCGTGAGGTATCAGCGGGTCCGTCCAGGACACGCCGCCATCCGCAGACAGCGCAATCTCTATCTGGTAGTCAAAGCTCGACGGACCAATTTCGCGGAGCCAATGGACGGCGATGGTTCCGTTTGCGAAAACGGCGATGCCAGGATGGTCAGCCCAATTAACGAAGAGGTCTGCGGACTGATAGACAATGCGTGGTTCTGACCACTGCTGATCATCGCGGATTGCCATCATAACGACAGTCTGATCTAGGCTGCGCTCCATCCAGCTTAGATACAATCTGCCGTCATGCTGGGCGATCGACGGCTCATGTGCATCAGGGCCGACTGGCAGGGCAACTTCCTCGATGAAATCGAAAAGAGGCGGGGCGGTTTGCGCGAACGCGGCCTGCCATCCTGACACGCTGATGATCGTGGCAAAGAGCATGAACATCCCCGCCAGCAAACCGGGCTCCGTTTGACCGATCTCCACGGCTAAGCGTCGGACCAATGTTGGATCTATTTTGTCGTGTTTCATAAGGCTAAGAGTAGGTTGATCTTTCCAGAAAGACCCTAACTTCCTTTGTCGCAAATTGTATCAATGGGCCACAAGTGTATTGACCTTCCAGTTGCTGGAGGCATCACATACTGATGCATGAGAAAATTCGTCACAAACTCTTCTGCGCAAAAGGTCCGCGACGATGGGCGCGAATCCGAGTGGTGCATGCCAAAATGCGTTTTCGATGGCCTGGACGCCGCTGGGTTTCCCGCGTCCCTCTACACGGAGTGAGGAATGGCAAAGCGTCTTTTTCTACTGGTGGGTTTAACGTTGCTGGTCTTGGCCTTTGCAGGTCCAGACCTTCTCGGCCCAGAAATGAAGCGTCTGGAACGTGAGGACCTACGGAACTGGATCGACGCGGCCGGACTGCTCGGCCCTGCTCTGGTCGTCGCGCTGATGACGATTGCGATCGTCGCTAGCCCCTTGCCCTCGGCACCTATCGCGCTGGCCGCCGGAGCCGCCTACGGACATACGTTCGGTACGCTTCTTGTGGTCCTTGGCGCGGAACTTGGCGCGCTTGCCGCTTTCTTGCTCGCGCGCGGGCTGGGACGTCCCTTTGTCGAACGCCGTGTCAGCGGCAGGATGGGTCAAGGCCTCCTGGGGTCGCAAAACATTCTGACATTGCTGGTTTTCGGAAGCAGGCTGCTACCGTTTCTGTCGTTCGACATGATCAGCTACGCGGCGGGTCTCAGCAAGCTGCATCTGTGGCGGTTCGCGTTGGCGACCCTAGCCGGGATCATTCCGGCGAGCTTCCTCCTCGCGCATCTGGGCAGCGAAGCCATGAATGGAGACTTGCAGACCGCCACTTGGACAGCTCTTGCTCTGGGTGGATTCACGGCCCTGTCAGTTCTTTTTGTCGTCTGGCGCGAACGCCGCACCCTAAGAAAGCAACGCTGACATGGCCGCTCATTCTCACGCCGGGTCCATGCCCACATCCGGCGAGGCTCTGGTGATTTCCGCTCGGCTCACTTGCATACTTCATAATCGAACTGGCTGTAGGGCTCTGGACGGGCTCGATCGCGGTCCTGTCGGATGCGTTTCACACATTGTCGGCAGTCAGAGGCGTGCTCGTGGCGATTATCGCGCAACGGATCGCACGGCGTCCGGCGGACATGGAGCGCAGTTACGGGTGGTATCGCGCCGAGATCATTGGTGCATTGGTGAATGGGGGCTTTCTTCTCGGTATGGCTCTTCTGGTGATTTGGATGGGCGCCATGCGGCCGGGCGACCCGATCCACTTGCCCACAGGACCCATGCTCTGGGTAGCCTTCGGCGGTCTAGTACGGAGGTGATCTCGCACGGCCTCATGTGGAAATCCAGCCGGGACGATCTGAATACCCGCAGTGCGCTCTGGCACATCATTCAGACCTTTGTCGGCAGCCTGCTGATCATCGTGACCGCGCTCGTCATCGAGTTTACCGGATTTCTGGCGATCGACCCGATACTCGGCATAGCATTCGGAGTAGTTTTGCTTTGGGCCTCTGTCGGAGTCATTCGAGAGGCGGTGCATATACTCCTGGAAGGGACACCCGAGGACCTGGATCTCGAGGACGTGACGGCGGATTTACGTGGGCAGGACGGCGTTTTGGATGTGCACCATGTCCATGCTTGGACACTGACCAGCGACAAGCATGTTTTCTCGGCTCATGTCCGCCATGCCGAGCCCGCCGATGCAGCGCGCATACTCGAAACAGCATACGGTTACTTGACAGGCCACCACGGCTTTCACGTGGTGACTCTACAGCTCGAAACCGCCTGCCTTGACGAAGCGCGTGCGCGCGATCTGGATGTGACCCGGTCAGGCGGGCCAGAGGCACACCGCGGGGCGCCGGATCACAGTAAGCATCCGGCGTAGACCGCAGCTGTGCGGCCTTGACGTTTTCCTATGCGGTCTTCCAGCTCCACGTTAGCCGCGCATGGACGCGTGATAAGGGCATGTCTGGTAGTCGCTTGAGGATTTCTGCGAGCTAGGCTTGGGGGTCGACGTCCTTCATTTTTGCCGTGACATCAGGGTGTTCATGCGGACTGCCGTCTGCATCGCGGTGGGGCGCAACAGCCGGATGCCGTCGATCAGCGAGCGCAGATCACGGGTGTCCAGCGCGGCTTCGTCGCCGTCGAGGCCGGTATCGGCAAGCGCAGGTTTGGGACGCGTCAACATGGCCTGGAATTTGAGCTAGGATATGCGGATAAGGCACTGCACCGCTCGGGTTGCTGTCTCAGGATCATTTCCTTCGGTAGAAATTTCATCACACAGGACTGCAAGTTTGACGGCGGCGCGGTGGACACCGCGACTCACGGCCCTGATCATCTTGTTTGGAAACATCTCCGGTAGATCAGATCTGCCTTCCAGTGTCTTGAGGTCGGAAGCGCCAACTGGCAAAATCCCACAACATTGCCTTTAGATTGAACCATGATAACACTCCGTGCCCTGTGGCGAGGCGAACTGCCACTCGATGAAGCTTTCTGGACGTGGCTAGTGACCATCGGCCTCGTCATCAACGTGGCTTCCAGCTTGCTGTTTCTGACGCTGATCGCGGTGGACAAGCCTAGGGCGGCACTGCTTGTTGGATACGCCCTTTCGGTCCCTTATAATTTTCTGGCTGTCGTTGGTGTTTGGCGCTCGGCTGCTCGTTATCAAGGTCCAAGCCTACACGCGGACCTTGCGCGCGGGGCGAGTCTGGTTGTGATGGCCATATTAAGTCTGACGTGATGATCGCGATTCTAACTGCGTGTCTCGAGTGCTTGGTCAAGTGTTTGGCTGGCGGTATTCCCCACGTAGGCGCGGGCCCCTTGACCGATCTTGGCGCAACAAAAGGCCGAGTTCACAGCAGTGCAGTCGCCGTCCTTCCCCTTAAAACTGCCCTGAATCTCGGCGGTATCGCCCGCGGTCTGTGGCGCCACGGTCAACAGCCAGCGCACTGGTGCCTCAAAAACATGATCGCCGCTATTCTCGCCGAAAGAGCTGCGGATTTCTATCGAACCGTTCAGCACGAGGCGTCCGCGCATGCGTGCCGTGGCGTTGGCGTTGATCTTGTGGAGCGCGCCGCACCGCCGAAGTAGGTGTCCGTCGATCGAAGGACGAGAGGGCAGTGTCGCGGGTCTTTTATCCAATTACGGCCTGTTCACACCGCGATCTTGCTCAGGTGCAACAAGTCGCCCCCTTTCTGGAAAAGACTTTCCGCAAGGATGGGGCACAATCCAGGCATGGATCGGGGTCGATCCACCGCTTTTTGACACAGTTAACTGGAACTGGTGGGCCGGATGTGCGGTGGGCTGTCGAGGCATGCGGTGCTTCCAGGCCATTCCTCTGGCCCGGCTTTTCCATGTGGGTTGAGGCCGAGATCACGAGAAGGCGCCCGCGGCGCCTTCAGGACGTGCGATTTGCGGCCGGTGCATCTGTCAAAACCTGGCGACCAGTTCTGCGAGTCCGGTTGGGGCGTCTGGCCACTTCGGATCGGCCCCGGACGATGCCGCGGCACGATGCGCGCTTAGCGTTTCGGCGATCCAGCGTCTTGATGCACGGAACACCGCGATCTCGGCGCGCGAGAGATCGCCTGCGATTGCCGCCCCGACCAGGTTCATCTGGGTCCGATCGTCAAAGATCGCTGCGATGCGGCGTCTGGCTTCGGCTTTTAGCGCAAGACGACGGTCTTTCTGTTTACGGGCCGTCCGACCCTCTGCCTTTTGCGCCTTCGCAAAATCAATATTGGTCATCACGTGTTCTCCTCATCACTACCCGCCATGACGTCGAACGCGGGAAGCAGGATCTTACCATCCGGCACGTCCGAAAGTGGCAGCGGAAACCTCGCCTCCTCTGGCGCATGCGCGCCGATGGGCAGGACAAGAGAGATCTGCAGGACCCCAGTGATGCGCGTCACCGGCCCCGCGAAGAGGTCCGACGCGATGGCCTCTGAGGGCAGCACATCGCCGTCCTGCAGGGGGCTAAAATCGAATGCCTCGCCGTTGAGCGCCAGCACATCGCCGGATTTGACTGCGACCAGCGGCGTGTCTCGGCGCTGCGGCACCAAAGTGATGTTCATGGAAAGCTCCTCCTCAGAACCAGCGGCCCAAGGCGACGCCCAGCAAAGGGACCGTGTCGCCGGATACAAATGTGACGCTGCCCGATGCCCAGGCCTGCGCGGAAACGGCCGACGCTGTATTGGTGCCGGAGACTGGCTGGACGTCGCCGCGACCGACCCCGCTGGCCGGACCGCTCGCGCCCCAGGCGCCGCCGTCGAGGGTGAGCGTGACCGCAGTGGGTGGCGCGACGAAAGCCGCCGGGCAAGTCCAGGTGACAGCGCAGTGGTCAGCGTCGACATAGGAAGCGACGAGGCCCTGGCGCGTGCAAATCTGCGTGCCGTCGGCAAAGCGGGTGTAGTCGCCGTTGGCGTTGCTGCCGCGTTCGATGATGGCCCCGGTGGGCACACCCCCAGTTTGGCTGACCGGGCCGAGGATATTGTCCGTCGCGACCACGGTCTGCCAGGCATCCCAAGTGACACCGGCCTTGTTTCGGAATTTGAGCTGGGGGGAGAGGGTGCCGTATTGCACGGCGATCTGCCAAAGGTAGCCGCTGGCATCGCCCAAAGTGCCATTGCCGGTGATCAACCCGTAGGCGCCGTTCAGGGTGGGAAACGGGTTGTCGCCGGCTGGCGGCGAGGCGGATGCCCCGCCGTAGCCGAAGAAGAACCCGGCCAGGCCATGCGCATCCAGATCCGAGACATTTGGCCCTGCGTCCAGACCCAGCCCGAAGGCGCCGACGCGTAAAAGCCGCTCGGTGGTCGCGTCCAGCGCGTCGGA
>NZ_FZON01000021.1 GCF_900188425.1 Antarctobacter heliothermus | reverse complement strand
AGGATATGTTCGGCGAACAGGCGCAACTGGCCGGTGGTGCGGCCGCGCTCGCCGTTCAGGCGGGCCTCCGGCAGGCCGGTTTCTTGCGTGCCGATCTGGGTGATCTGCGCGCCGCGGGCCTCGATCTCATCGGCGATGGCGTGCAGGAAACGGGCGCGGTCGGCGCGCGAGGTCTGGCCATAGCTCTCGAACGCGGCCTCTGCCGCGACGCAGGCGCGGTCGACCAGGTCGGGGGTGCCGATGGCATAGGCATGGGACGGGCCCTGCGCGGGGTCAGAGGCAAAGGTCGCCGTGCTGGCGACCCACTCGCCTGCGATCAGGTGCTTGCCGTGGGGGGTGAAATCGTCGGGCATGAGTATCTCCTTATTTGCCCCATTTCAGGGCAATGAGGTCCATCTCGCCTGCCAGGTGCAGCAGACGGTCGCGCGTGCGCGCGGACATGGGTTTGAGCGGGTGGCGCACATGGTCCGACCCGATGACGCCGCCCTCTCTCATCACCACCTTGGTGGCGCGCAACCCGCACTGCCGGTTTTCGTGGTTGATCAGCGGCAGGCAGCGAGTCCATTGCGCCAAGGCGGCGTCCTTGTCCCCTGCCATATAGCTGCGGATGATGACACCGATTTGTTCGCATTGTAGCCCCGAAGTCATGGTCCCGGTGCAGCCCGCGTCCAGATCCGCCAGCAGGGTCGCAGCCTCTTCGCCGTCAAAGGGGCCGACAATGTGATCGCCACCCGCCTCGATCAGCGCGGCCAGTTTATCGGCGGCAAAGGGCATCTCCATCTTGAAATAGCTGACGTTCTCCAGCTCCCGCGCCATGCGGACCAGCAGCGGAACCGGCAACTGGCAGCCCGACAGCGGTGCGTCCTGCACCATGATCGGGATGTCGATGGCATCTGATACGGCCTGGAATTGCTCATAAATTCCGGCCTCGCCGGGGACCAGCCCGACGCCGTGATAGGGCGGCATCATCATCACCATGGCCGCGCCTTGGGCCTGCGCCGATTTTGCGCGCTCGACGACAATGCCGGTGTAAAAATGGCTGATGGTGACAATCACCGGGACGCGGCCCGCGACGTGTTCCAGGCTGATCCGCATCAGGGTGGCGCGTTCCTCATCGGACAACAGGAACTGCTCAGAGTAGTTGGCGAGGATGCAAATGGCATCCACACCTTGGTCGATGATGCAATCCAGCACGCGGCGCATGCCGTCCTCATCGACCCGGCAATCGTCGTGAAAGGGCGTTGGGGCCACGGGCAGGATGCCGGTCAGGGGCGTTTTCATGTCGGGTCCTTTCGAAGAGAGGCAGGGTCAGTCGTGGAACGGGGCAACGGTTTCGCGGCGCCCCAACAGAAAGGCATCGGCCACATGGCGCATGGGCGACAGATCCACGTCACTGGCACCAGTGGCGACTAGGCCCGCCATGTTGGTGTAAAGCCGGGGGTATTCGCCTTCCAGGGTCGGGCCATCGGCGCGTTGTTCCTGACCATTGATGACCATGCGCGCGCCGCCGTCATGCAGGGCAAGCGTACCCGCATCGGTTTCAATCTCAATGGTCCAAATCTGATCGCCGTCCTGCCGCCAGTCAAACACCGCACTGACGTCGGCCCCCGCCGGATGGGCAAAGCGCAGGCTGGCCGCAATCGGGCCTTGCTTGTTTTCCGGGACTTCTAGCGTGGCGCTAGTTAGGTGGATGGGCTCGGGCAGGATCTCTGTCACGATGGACAGGGCGTTAATGCCGGGATCAAACACGCCAAGGCCACCCGGCTCCCAGATCCAGTCCTGACCGGGATGCCAGCGGCGCACGTCCTCTTTCCAGGTGACAGTCATGCGTGTCATGGTCTTGTCCGCCAGCCACGCCTTGGCCGGGGCGACCATTTCCGCCTCGCGCGAGTGCCATGTTGCGTACAGCGTGACGCCCTGCGCCCGCGCCATGTCGATCAGCCTGTGGCATTCCGACAGCGACGCGCCGGGCGGTTTTTCCAGCATGACATGGCGACCGGCGGCAAGGGCGGCAGCGGCATAGTCAAAGCGCGGCACCGGCGGCAGGCAGAGTGAGACAACCCGGATCTCTGGTCGCTCGGCCAGCATCTTGGCAAAGTCGGTGTAGCTGTCGACACCATCGACGCTGCCTTGGCGGGATACGGTGGCGGCAAGGGACCAGTCTGGTGAGTTTGCGATGGCAGGGACATGCTGATCCACTGCGATCTTGCCAATGCCGACGAGTGCGATGTCCATCAATGCGAGTCCTTTCCGACGGGCGCGCCCCGGCACCCCTTGAGAAAGTCGAGATCGGCGCCGCTGTCGGCGCCCTCGACATGTTGCTGGTGCAGCCATGCATAGCCGCTATCGGGGCGGTCATGGCTGGGCTGCCAGTCTGCCAGACGGGCCTGCAATTCTGCCTCCGGGATGTCCAGATGCAGGCGGCGGGCCGGGACGTCGACCTCGATCATGTCGCCGTTGCGCACCACGGCCAGTGGGCCGCCGGTGGCGGCCTCTGGCGAGGTGTGCAGGATCACCGTGCCATAGGCGGTGCCCGACATGCGCGCGTCCGAGATGCGGACCATATCGGTGATTCCGCGTTTCAGCACCTTGGGCGGCAGGCCCATGTTGCCCACCTCGGCCATGCCGGGATAGCCCTTGGGGCCGCAGTTTTTCAGGACCATGACGCAGGTCTCATCAATGTCCAGCGCATCGTCCTCGATCTTGGCCTTGTAGTCGTCGATATCCTCGAACACCACGGCGCGGCCGCGATGCTGCATCAGGTGCGGTGAGGCGGCAGAGGGTTTCAGCACCGCGCCTTTGGGGGCCAGATTGCCCTTGAGCACGGCAATGCCGCCCTGTGATGTCAGCGCCTTTTCAACCGGCAGGATCACGTCCTCATTCCAGTTGCGCGCTTCTTTGACCTCATCCCAGATTGCGCCGCCGGACACGGTCAGTGCGTCGCGGTTGAGCAGATCCGCCTCACCCAGACGTTTCAGCACAACCGGCAGGCCGCCGGCGTAAAAGAACTCTTCCATCAGGTATTTGCCCGAGGGTAGCAGGTTGACGATGGTCGCCACATCGCGTCCGCACCGGTCCCAGTCGTCCAGCGTCAGGTCGATGCCCACGCGCCCGGCGATGGCCAGCAGATGTACAACCGCGTTGGTCGATCCGCCGATGGCGCCATTGGTGCGGATGGCGTTTTCGAACGCCGGTTTGGTCAGGATATCAGAGGGTTTCAGGTCATCCTTGACCATCTGCACGATGCGCCGCCCCGACAGTTGCGCCATGACGCGGCGGCGGCTGTCCACCGCCGGGATCGCCGCGTTGCCGGACAGCGCCATACCCAGCGCCTCTGCCATGCTGGCCATGGTGGACGCGGTGCCCATCGTGTTGCACGACCCGGTAGAGCGCGACATGCTCTGTTCGGCCTCAAGGAATTCCTCCTGCGTCATTTCCCCGGCTTTCACCGCCTCCGAGAACTTCCACAGATGGGTGCCAGAGCCGACACGCTCTCCCTGAAAATAGCCGTTCAGCATCGGCCCGCCGGTGACGACAATCGACGGCAGATCGCAGGAGGCTGCCGCCATCAGCAGCGACGGCGTGGTCTTGTCACAGCCCACCAGCAGTACGCAGCCGTCCATCGGCTGGCCGCGGATCTGTTCCTCGATCGACAAGGCGGCAAGGTTGCGGAACATCATTGCCGTGGGGCGAAAGGTGTTCTCTGACGCGCTGAACACCGGCACCTCGACCGGGAAGCCACCGGCCTCCCAGATGCCCGCCTTTACCTTTTCGGCAAGGTCGCGCAGGTGTCCGTTGCAGGGCGTCAGGTCTGACCATGTGTTGAGGATGCCAATCACCGGACGCCCGTCGAACAGATCGTCCGGATATCCCTGGTTCTTGAGCCAGCCGCGATGATAGATCACATCGCGCGAGGTGCCGCCGTACCATGCCTGACTGCGCAGCGTGCGGGGCCATTGTGCCGGTTTGAATGTCATGTCACGCCTGCCTGGATTTGTTGTACACGTCAAAGATCACGGCCGCGAGCAGTACCAGACCCTTGATCACCTGTTGATAGTCGATGCCGATGCCCATGATCGACATGCCGTTGTTCAGCACCCCCATCAGGAAGGCCCCGACAACCGCACCGACAATCTTGCCCACCCCGCCGGACATCGACGCCCCGCCGATGAACACGGCGGCAATCACGTCCAGCTCCAGCGCAAAGCCCGCCTTGGGCGTGGCAGAGTTCAGCCGCGCGGCAAAGACCATGCCCGCAATCGCCGCCAGCACGCCCATGTTGGTAAAGGCGAGAAAGGTCAGGCGCTCGGTCTTGATCCCCGACAGCTTGGCGGCCTTTTCATTGCCGCCCAGCGCATAGATCCGCCGCCCCGTCACGGTGCGTTCGGTGAAGAAGGCATAGATGATCGTCAGCACGCCCATGGTGATCAACACGTTGGGCAGGCCCCGGAAAGTCGACAGCTTGAACAGGATAAAGATCAGCGCAATCGAGACGATGCCGATGCGGGCGATGAAAAACGCCTTTGGTTCGCCCATCACGCCATAGGCGCGGTTCTGGGCGCGGGCCTTCAGTTCCATCCACAGGATCAGTGCAGCAGCGACAAGGCCGGTGCCAAACGCCAGCACGTTGATCCGTTTTTGCCCCAGAAGGTCCGCAACAGTGGCGCTGAATCCCGCCGGAAAGATGTCCGGCACAAAACCGTTGGACAGCATCTGGAATTCACGCGGGAAGGGGCCCAGCGACTGTCCCTCCAGCAGCCAGAGCGACGCACCGCGAAACACCAGCATCCCGGCCAGAGTCACGATGAACGACGGGATCTTCCAGTAGGCGATCCAATAGCCCTGCGCCGCGCCGATCAGCCCGCCCGCGATCATGCAGGTGATCATGGTGATGGCGGTGGATTGTTCCCATTCCACGATCATCACGGCGGCCAGCGCGCCCACAAACCCCATGACGGATCCGACCGACAGGTCGATATTGCCGCTGACGATGACGATCAGCATGCCCAGCGCCATGATGACGATATAGCTGTTTTGCAACAGCAGGTTGGTTACGTTCACCGGCTTGAGCAGCGTGCCGCCGGTCACGATCTGAAAGAACCCCATGATCGCGATCAGCGCAAACAGCAGGCCGTATTCGCGCAGGTGGCGCACAAGGTATTCACCGATGCCCTGTTTCTGCGGGGCGTCGGCCCCGTGCTCTGCAATATCCATGTCCGGCTCTCCTACTCGGTCACGATGAGCGACATGATGCGCTCTTGGCTGGCGTCTTCGGCACTGAGTTCGCCGACAAAAGCGCCCTCGTTCATAACGTAGATGCGGTCACACATGCCCAACAGCTCTGGCATCTCGGATGAGATCATCACAACGCCTTTCCCCTGCGCCGACAGGTCATTGATGATCCCGTAAATCTCAAACTTTGCGCCCACGTCGATGCCACGCGTCGGCTCATCAAGGATGAGAACCTCTGGCCGGGCGAACAGCCATTTCGACAGGACAACCTTCTGCTGGTTGCCCCCCGACAGGTTCACCACCTGCTGAAAGACGCTGGGCGTGCGGATGTTCAACGCCTTGCGATAATCCTCGGCCACGCGGGTCTCGGCCGTCTCGTTCAGCACCTGCCCACGTGACACCGCGTCAAGGTTGGCCAGCGTGATGTTGCGCTGGATCGTCTCATCGAGGATCAAGCCCAGCGATTTGCGGTCCTCGGTCACATAGGCAAGGCCCGCCGCGATGGCGCGGCTGACGGTGCTGACATCGACGGGCTTGCCGCCGATCTCGATGCTGCCAGTGATGGCGCGCCCGTAGGACCGGCCAAACAGGCTCATGGCCAGTTCGGTACGGCCCGCGCCCATCAGACCCGCGATGCCCACAACCTCACCGGCGCGAACCGCCAAGTTGATGTCGTGGATGACCTGCCGGTCGGTGTGCAGCGGGTGCCAGACGTTCCAGCCCTTGACCTCCATCAGCAGGTCGCCGGCGCGGCGTTCACGGGCAGGGTAGCGATGGGCCATGTCACGGCCCACCATGTCGCGCACGATGCGGTCCTCTGTGATCGGCTCTGCGCGGGCATCCATGGTGGAGACCGTCGATCCGTCGCGGATCACGGTGACGGTGTCCGCGACGCGGCGCACCTCGTTCAGTTTGTGGCTGATGATGATCTGGGTGACGCCCTGGTCCTTCAGTTCCAGCATCAGGTCCAGCAGTGCCTGACTGTCGCTTTCGGACAAGGCGGCGGTGGGTTCGTCCAGGATCAGCAGGCGCACCTCTTTGGACAGCGCCTTGGCGATCTCGACCAGCTGTTGCTTGCCGACCCCCAGCTTGTCCACCAGCGTGCTGGGCGGCTCATTCAGGCCGACCTTTTTCAGCAAGGCACCGGTGCGCTGGTTGGTGTCGCGCCAGTCGATCACGCCCGCCTTGGCGCGTTCATTGCCTAGGAACAGGTTCTCTGCAATCGACAGCAAAGGCACCAGGGCCAGTTCCTGATGGATGATGATGACCCCACGCGCCTCGGAGTCCGAGATATTGGCGAATTCCGCCAACGCGCCGTCATAGTGGATTTCGCCGTCGTAGCTGCCCGCCGGGTAAACGCCAGAGAGCACCTTCATCAGGGTGGATTTGCCCGCCCCGTTTTCACCAACCAACGCGTGGATCTCACCAGCCTGGACGGTCAGGTTGACCGCGTCCAACGCCTTGACCCCCGGGAACGCCTTGGTGATCCCGCGCATTTCGAGTAGCGCCGCCATGTCCATGCCCTTTGTGGTTGCCAAGGCCCGCCCGCAATCGGACGGACGGACCCCGGGAGGAACCGTCGTTACTTGACCTGGTCCATGGTGTAGTAGCCGGAGCCGATGATGATCTCTTCCCAGTTGGACAGATCCACCGACACGGGCTCCAGCAGGTAGGACGGGATGATCTTGACACCGTTGTCATAGGTGGTGGTGTCGTTGATCTCGGGCTCTCCGCCGGACAGTAGCGCCTCGGCCATGCCCACGGTCACGCGCGCCAGTTCGCGGGTGTCCTTGAACACGGTCGAATACTGCTCACCCGCCAGCATGGATTTGACAGACCGGATCTCGGCGTCCTGACCGGAGACAATCGGCATTTTCTGATCGCCAGAGCCATAGCCGACGCCCTTGAGCGATGAGATGATGCCGATGGACAGGCCGTCATAGGGCGACAACACGCCGTGCACCTGCTTGTCGGTGTAATGTGCCGACAACAGGTTATCCATACGCGACTGTGCCACCGCGCCGTCCCAGCGCAGGGTGCCCACCGTGTCCATACCCATCTGGCCGGAGACGATGTCGATGGTGCCCGCGTCGATCAGGGGTTGCAGCACCGACATGGCGCCATTGTAGAAGAAATAGGCATTGTTGTCGTCGGGCGACCCGCCGAACAGTTCGACATTGTAGGGGCCGTCGCCAAACCGTTCTTTCAGACCGGCCACAAGGCTGCTGGCCTGTTGCACGCCAACCTTGAAGTTGTCGAAGGTGGCGTAATAGCTGACATATTCGCTGTCACGGATCAGCCGGTCATAGGCGATCACATGGATGTCGGCGTAATGGGCGTTTTCCAGCGCGCTGGACAGGGTGGTGCCATCGATGGCCGCAATCACCAGCACGTCGACGCCGTTGGTGATCATGTTCTCGATCTGGGCCAACTGGTTGGGAATGTCGTCTTCGGCGTATTGCAGGATGGTGTCGTAGCCGGCGGCCTTGAACTGTTCCACCATCGATTCGCCGTCGGAAATCCAGCGCGAAGAGGATTTGGTCGGCATCGCGATGCCGACGGTTTCAGCCATGGCGCCAAAGCCGGTCAACGCCACTGCCGCCGAAGCGAGCAGAAGTTTCATGGTCATGATGTCCCTCCCAGGATCGGCGCCCCGCCTCCCGCGTTCGCGCCCTTATGTGTTTCGGACCAAGGTGATCCGTGACGGGAAAGTAGCGGCGGGGTTCATACCTGTAAAATTCTGTTATTGACGATCTGCATATTGAAATTGATATGTCGTCGACATGGACATCGCGCGACGCATGAAACCGGCGCATCTTGGGTTGATCCTCAAGATCGCTGAAACGCAACAACTTCAGCTTGCGGCACAGGCGCTGGCGATCTCGCAGCCCGCCGCCTCGCGCATTTTGTCAGAGTTTGAAAGGAGCATCGGAAGCCCGCTGTTTGTCCGTCACCCCAAGGGGATGGAACTGTCCTCTGCCGGGGCGGCCTTTGTGCGTCATGCGCGGGTGATCATGGGCGAAGTCGAGACGCTGGAGCTTGAACTGCGCCAGCTTCAGGAGGGCGCTTTGGGCGAGGTGCGTGTCGGTTCTGTCACGGGGCCCGCGGCTGGCTGTCTGACCCCGGCGATCCAGGCGATTCTGGAAGAGACACCGGACCTTGAGATCACCGTCGATGTCGCCCCCTCGACCGAACTGATCCGGCAGCTGGAAGAGGGCCGGTACGATTTCATCCTGGGGCGGATTCCACCAACCCACGACAGCCGCAATTTCCATGTCCATCCGGCCCGGACAGAGGTGGTCGCCCTGCTGGTGCATGTCACGCATCCGTTGGCACAGCGCCGGAATGTGGGTCTGACAGAGGTGACCGGATTTCCCTGGGTCATGCAGGAACGCGGGATGCCGATCCGGCAGGCGGTCGAATCCGCCTTTCTGGCAGAGGGCGTGCCAACACCATCCCGGGTTCTGAACAGTTCGTCCTTGCTGGTGGCGCTGGCGCAAGTCGCGCGCGGGCAAGCGATTGCGCCGATGTCGGAAGAGGTGAAGGAACTGCTGGTCCATGCGGACATTGGTGCCAACGTCGCGGCGGTAAACCTGCAGCAACCGATCATCGTGCCAAACTACTTTGTGATCCGCGACGGCAGCCGCAAACTGTCGCGCGCGGCGGAACGGTTGCTGAAGGAGGTGTTGGAGCGGATCTAAGACGGCCGTCCGCCGTGGTCAGGTGCAGAGGGCACATCCGGGTCACGCATGGTTACGTTCCGCCGTCGAGTTGCGGTTGTGCGCCTGGCCGAAAATCCATCCCCGACACCCCCGTTGCGAGTCCTTGAAGGTGGGGCAGGTCAAGAGCGGTGTTTGACCGATCACTCTGCGCGGAGCATCAAGTCGCATGACAGGGTTTTGGAATAAAAGGAAAAATATCGGCAGTTGGTAGGCCCGGCAGGACTTGAACCCGCAACCAAGGCGTTATGAGCGCCCTGCTCTAACCAGTTGAGCTACAGGCCCACCGTGCCGCTCTTCGTACCAGAGCGCCCCCGCGCGTCAAGCAGGCACGTTGCAGGGCGGCACGCGATGCGCTAAGCGACGGCGCAATTCGCCGGGTCAGGGGGCCGGGCGCGTCAAGGAGATCCCGATGAGCGATGGCAAGAACGGGCTGACCTATGCCCAGGCGGGTGTGGATATCGACGCGGGCAACGCGCTGGTCGAGCGGATCAAACCCGCTGCCAAACGCACCAACCGCTCGGGCGTCATGAGCGGGCTGGGTGGTTTCGGCGCGCTGTTTGACCTCAAGGCCGCCGGATACACCGATCCGGTTCTGGTCGCGGCGACGGATGGTGTGGGCACCAAGCTGCGCATCGCCATCGACACCGGCCATGTGGACGGCGTCGGTATTGATCTTGTCGCCATGTGCGTCAACGATCTGGTCTGCCAGGGCGCGGAACCTCTGTTTTTCCTAGACTATTTCGCCACCGGCAAGCTGGAGACAGAGACCGCCGCGCGCGTCGTTGAGGGCATCGCCGAGGGCTGTGTGCGCTCTGGCTGTGCGTTGATCGGCGGGGAAACCGCCGAGATGCCGGGCATGTACCCGGCGGGCGATTTCGACCTTGCCGGTTTCGCCGTGGGCGCGATGGAACGTGGAACCGCGCTGCCCTCAGATGTGTCTCAGGGCGACGTTCTGCTGGGCCTTGCCTCGGACGGGGTACATTCCAACGGCTATAGCCTAGTGCGCAAACTGGTCGAAATGTCGGGCCTGGGCTGGGACGCGGAGTGCCCCTGGGGGCAGTCGACGCTGGGCGAGGCGCTGCTGACGCCGACGCGGCTGTATGTCAAACCGGCGCTGGCGGCGATCGGGGCAGGGGGTGTACGCGCCCTGGCCCATATCACCGGCGGCGGCTTGACCGAAAACCTGCCGCGTGTGCTGCCCGAAGGGCTGGGCGCGGAGATCGACCTTGACGCATGGGATCTGCCAGACCTGTTCAAATGGATGCGCGGCGTAGGCGACATCGCCGAGGCGGAAATGCTGAAAACGTTCAACTGTGGCATCGGCATGATCCTTGTGGTCGACCCCGAAAGCGAACATGCGATTGACGCCTTGCTGACAGAGATGGGCGAACGCGTTCACCGACTGGGCCGCGTCACCGTGGCCGATGGCGTGACCTACAGCGGATCGCTGGGGTGAAGCGGGTCGCCATCTTCATTTCCGGCGGTGGGTCGAACATGGTCCGCCTCGTCGAGGACATGGCCCGCGATGACCATCCGGCGCAGCCCGTCCTTGTGCTGTCCAACCGTGCGGATGCCGGGGGCTTGGCCAAGGCGGCGGACATGGGCGTAGCCACGGCGGTGGTCGATCACCGGCCCTTTGGCGCGGACCGCGCCGCGTTTGAGGCCGCTCTGCAAGAGGCCCTGGCCCCCCACGCGCCCGACATCCTGTGCCTTGCGGGGTTCATGCGGGTGCTGACAGCGGGCTTTGTGACCCCCTGGGAGGGGCGGATGCTGAATATCCACCCCTCGCTCTTGCCAAAGTATCGCGGGTTGCACACCCATGCCCGCGCCATCGCGGCGGGGGATACAGAAGCAGGCTGTACCGTGCATGAAGTGACGCCAGAGCTGGACGACGGGCCGATTTTGGGCCAGGCGCGGGTGCCGATCCTGCCCGATGACACGCCCGACACACTGGCCGCGCGCGTGCTGGCGCAAGAGCATCGCCTGTATCCTGCCGTGCTGCGCCGCTTTGCGGCCGATGACCTGACACCTGTCCAGCTGGATTGACCCGCGATCAGGGGCGGCGGCACTTCCCTTTGCCCGGCAAACCTGTAGGATCGTGCGACGCGGCGGGGACCAACACCAAAAGCAAAGTCGAATAACGCGTTATGCAGACAATCACTACGACCGAAGAACTCCGCGTCTTTTGTGAAGGCGCCGCAGAGCATCCTTATGTCACCGTCGACACAGAGTTCCTGCGCGAACGCACCTATTACTCCAAGCTGTGCCTGATCCAGCTTGCGATGCCGGGGCGCGACGACACAAACGCCGTTCTGGTCGATCCATTGGTCGAGGGTTTGTCGCTGGACCCGCTGATGGATCTGTTTCGTAACGAAAGCGTGGTCAAGGTGTTCCACGCCGCCCGTCAGGATCTGGAGATCTTTCAGGTCGATAACGGCGTGATCCCAAAACCGCTGTTTGACACGCAGGTCGCCGCCATGGTCTGCGGCTTTGGCGAACAGGTCGGATATGAGACACTGGTTAAACGGATCGTCAAGCAGCCGCTGGACAAAAGCTCTCGGTTTACCGACTGGTCGCGCCGTCCGCTGACCGATGCACAGAAGACCTATGCTCTGGCGGATGTCACCCACCTGCGCCAGATTTACGAATTCCTTGCCGCCAAGCTGGAGGAAACCGGTCGCGCGCGCTGGGTGGCCGAGGAACTGGCCACGCTGCTGGACCCGCAGACCTATGTGACCCTGCCGCAGGACGCGTGGAAACGGATCAAGACCCGCTCCAACTCGCCCCGCTTTTTGGCCATCGTCCGTGAACTGGCGGCGTTCCGCGAATCCTACGCCCAAGAGCGCAACGTGCCGCGCAACCGTGTCTACAAGGATGACGCCTTGGTGGAACTGGCCTCGACCAAACCGGCGACGATGAATGATCTTGGCGGCTCTCGGCTGTTGTTGCGTGAGGCGCGCAAGGGTGCCATTGCCGACGGAATTCTGGCCGCTGTCAAAGCTGGACAGGAGTGCCCCAAGGAAAACCTGCCCAAGGTCGACAATGACCGCGACAAGCTACAGGTGAACCCGGCACTGGCGGACCTGTTGCGCGTCTTGCTGAAGGCCAAGACCGAAAGCTCGGGCGTGGCGTCAAAACTGATTGCTCCGGCATCGGATCTGGATGCCATCGCCGCCGGACAGCGCGATGTCGCCGCTCTGAGCGGATGGCGACGCGAGGTTTTCGGAGAGGATGCCCTGCGGCTGTGTGACGGTCAGATTGCGCTGGCCGCCAAGGGCAAGTCGGTGGTGGTGATCGAGCTCTGAGGCGCGATCACCGTTTCACCGTGCGCACATTGCGCGCGCCTTTGACCTGAATGACCCGGACATCCCGCAGCTGATTGTCTGTCACCCAGACGGCCGCCGTATGTGTGCGCGATGCAACAGGCCCCTGTGTACGGCGCGGTTGCAGGCCGCGAAAGGCATAGGTCAGCGTGCCTGCGCCACTTTCTTCTTCGACCTCGACCAGTTTCAGGTCAAACGCCTCCAGCTGATCGGCGACCGCAGTTGCGCGAATGATCGCACCGCCGGGGCGTCGTTCTATCACCAGTTCCGTGATCTCACCCAGCGTCGTGCCGCGATAGCTGGTGTCTTTCTCTTGCCGAAAGACGGATTCCTTGCGGCGGGGGATCAGCGGATTGACCTCTGCATCCGTCACCACCACCGGGGCGGATTGGCTGCGTCCGAACCAGTTCAACGGATTGACACGGCTGTCGCGGACGGCGCCGCAGCTGGTCAGAACCAGCGTCGCGAAAAGAAGTACCGAAACCGATTTGAACATGACAAGCCCCCAGCGAGATGTTCCAGAGGGTTAGCGCAGAATGACGGCGTTGAAAAGCACATCGCACGCGGGCGGGGGCTGGACCTTCGGTACGACGCCGCCTAGGTCTGCGGCAAAAGGAGACGGCACAATGGCGCAGGCGGCTTTTGAAGAGGTGGTCGAGGATTTCGAGTTCCTGGAGGACTGGGAAGACCGCTATCGCATGGTGATCGAGATGGGCAAGGATATGGCCCCCATGGACGACGCGCTGAAGGTGCCCGCCACCAAGGTCGAAGGCTGCGCCAGTCAGGTCTGGCTGCACATGACACCCGAAGGCGGGGCATTTCACTTTCAGGGCGACAGCGACGCGTTGATCGTCAAGGGGCTGATCGCGCTGCTGCACCGGCTATACGACGGACTGCCGATGGCCGAGGTGTCGTCGGTTGATGCCCGCGCTGAACTGGGCCGGTTGGGCCTGCATGACCATTTGTCGGCCCAGCGGTCGAACGGGTTGCGCGCGATGATTGAACGGATTCGCGAGCAGGCGGCCTAGTCGATCAGCGCATCCGCCCGACGGCCTGCCCGTTCAAGGTGGATGGGCAACACACGGCCATACAGCTGTTTGGTCCGTTCCGGCGCGCCCACCATGTCCGGCTCTTCGACATAGGAAAAGATCGCCACATAACGTGGGGTCGGCCCTTTCAGTGGCGCGACCCGGTGCAGGCTGTAACGTCCCTTGAACAGTTGCAGGTCGCCCGGTTCCAGCGTCAGGCTTTTGACCTTGTCGGAGGTTCCGGCCAAGACCTTGGCCACATCATCAAACTGTTCGGATGTGCTGTTCCGGATCATTGGCGCATATTCAAAGGCACCGCCGTCGTCCGCGTTCTGAATGGCCAGCGTGACGGTAAAGTTGTTGGTGTCAAAGTGCCAAGGAAAGCCGTTTCCTTCCGTGGCCATGTTGACGATGACATCTGCCAGTGGATCGGCATAGCGATGAAATCGGGATTCTTGCAGACAATCGCGGATGAAGGGATCAAAGGCGTGAAAGTCATGCACTGCACGCAGCGCGCCTGAGGACGCAAAATTATCGGCGGCAATAAAGGCATTGGACCGATCATAGAACTGCCGTCTCGGATCGCCTTGCGGCAGATCGGGATTGTCAGTGGTGAAATAGGGGTTGGTGCGTGAAAAGCTGCGGTGGCCCTGGTCTGCGACGCTGTCCGCCTCAGCGGCAATGGCGCGCACGCCCTGCGGTGTCAGGAACCCTTTGAGAACGGCACAGCCATCGCTGGCAAGATCCGCGCGGACCTTGTGCAAAAGGGCGTCGCGCCCAGTGCCGTCGATCGGGTAGCGGGCGAGGTCAATGAGGTCGGTGGCAATCATGGCGTATCATCCCTTGGCTGTTCACCAAGGGAACGACGCTTGCACAGGGCAGTCTGTCGCAGAATCGACTCCACAAACGTCGCTATTGGTCAGAACCGGGCAGAAGGCCCACCTTTGTGCCGGAGTGCGCTCAGCCGTTTCCTGCGCCCGTAAACCGCGCCGCATCTGCCGCCGCGCGGCGGATGGCGTTCGATTTGTGCACGGTTTCCTGATACTCGGCCTCGGGGTCGCTGTCATAGACCACGCCGCCACCGGCCTGAATATACAGCTTTTGATCCTTCACCAGCGCGGTGCGCAGGGCGATGCACATGTCCATGTCGCCACCGGCGCTGAAATAGCCGACACCGCCGCCGTAGACGCCGCGCTTTTCCGGCTCCAACTCGTCGATGATCTGCATGGCGCGCACCTTGGGCGCGCCGGACACGGTGCCCGCGGGCAGACCGGCCAAAAGGGCCGACAGCGCGTCCTGATCCTCGGACAGTTCGCCCACCACGTTCGATACAATGTGCATCACATGGCTGTAGCGTTCGATGATGAACTGCTCTGTCGGGCGCACGGTGCCGATCTTGGACACCTTGCCGGTGTCGTTCCGGCCCAGATCCAGCAGCATCAGATGCTCTGCCAGTTCTTTTTTATCCGCCAGCAGATCCAGTTCCAACGCCTTGTCCTCGGCCGGGGTTGCGCCGCGTGGGCGGGTGCCCGCGATGGGCCGGATCGTGACCTCATCGCCAAAGACCCGCACAAGGATCTCGGGGCTGGCGCCAACCACCTGAAAGCCGCCAAAGTTGAAGTAGAACATAAAGGGCGAGGGGTTCGTGCGCCGCAGGCTGCGATACAACGCAAACGGCGGTAACGGAAAATCCTGTGTCCAGCGCTGTGACGGCACCACCTGAAAAATGTCGCCCGCCCGAATGTAGTCCTTGGCCGTCTCGACGGCGGCCAGGTAATCCGCATGGGCAAAGTTGGAAACCGGCTCTCCCAATTCCACGGCGTCACCCAGATCGCGGCTTGCCTGGGGTAGGGCGCGTTCCAGATCGCGCACCGCGTCCATCACCCGCTCCGCCGCCTGCGCATAGGCCGCGCGTGCCGATAGCCCGTCCTGAACCCATGCCGGAGAGACCACAGTCACCTCGCCCTTGACCCCGTCCAGCACCGCTACGACCGAGGGCCGCATGAGCAACGCATCGGGCAGGCCCAGCGGATCCGGATTGACGTCCGGCAGGTGCTCCACCAGTCGGATCATGTCATAGCCCAGATAGCCGAACAGCCCCGCTGCCGCCTGCGGCAAGTCATCGGGCAGGTCGATCCGCGATTCGGCCAGCAAACTTCGCAGCGCGGACAACGGGTCGTCGGTCTGTGTTTCAAAGGCGTCCGGGTCAAACCGCGCCATGCGATTGATGCGGCTGCTGTGCCCGTGACATTGCCAGATCAGATCCGGCTTCATTCCGATGATTGAATAGCGCCCACGCACCTCGCCGCCGGTCACCGATTCCAGCATAAAGGCGTCTCGCGCAGCGCCGGTCAGTTTCAGCATCAGGGACACCGGCGTGTCCAGATCCGCCGCCAGACGGGCATAGACCACCTGGTTGCGGCCTGCCGCATAGGCTTCGGCAAAGCCGTCGAAGGAAGGGATCAGATGTGCCATGGTCTCACTGAAAGTTCGCGTGCACCGCGTTGATGGCGGGCTGGTCCAGCTCGACGCCCGCGCGGGTCTGGATATCGGTCGACAGAGCGCGGAACAGGTCCTGTGCCACGTCCTGCGCCGCTTGATCGCGGAACAACTGGGCCAGTTGCTTTGACTGCTCGCTGTCGGTGTCGACGGCCAGGATTTCATCCATGCGCACCACAACGGCCAGATCGTCCGCCCGCACGGCGCGCACCTCGTTTGGTGCCATGTCGAACACGGCCTCCAGCACCGGACGCGGCAGATCGGCGCCAAAGGCATTGCGTGTCAGCCCGTCTTCGGTCGCAGCCTCAAGACCCGCTCCATCAAAGGTCACGCCTTCGCCCAGTTCACCGGCAAGGGCCTCGGCCCGGGCAAACAGCGCATCCGCCTTTTGCGCGCGCCGCCAATCCGCCTGCACCCGCAGTTCGACCTCTTCATAGGGGAAAGGCTCCGGGTCCAGTATCTCGTCCAGGCGCAGCGCAAACACCCCGCCGTCTCCCAACTGGGCGATCGCCGGATAGTCCGACAGGTCCACCGCATCCGCCGCCTCGCGGAAGGCGGGATAGCCTGCGATGTCCTCATCGTTCTCGCCGATCCAGCCCAAGGTGCCCGCGACCAGATCGGTGGAGGCCGCCAGTTCGTCCAGCGTGACACCTGCTGCCATTTCGTCGTCAAAGCTCTGCATTTGGGTGTCGATCACACGGCGGGCACGGTCCAACGCCAGTTCGCCGCGCAGCGCCGGGATGGCTTCCTCGAATGACGTCAGTTGGGCAGGCAGCACCGCGTTGACCCGGAACAACGCCGGTCCCAACGTGGTGGGCGCAGGGCCAGCCACCTGACCCACATCGGTGTCAAAAACCGCGTCGGCGGCTTTACCCAGATCACCGCGCGTCACATCGCCCATGTCAGTGTCCGACAGGTCCAACCCTCGATCATCGACCAGATCCTCGAACACGGCCTCTCCGGCGACGATGCGCGCCAGCGCGGCTTCTGCCGCCGCCTGATCGTTGAACACCAGGCGTTCGACCAGGCGGCGCTCCGGCAGATCGAACTCTTCGATGCGTTCGTCATAGGCGGCGCGCAGGCTGTCCTCATCGACCTCGACACTGTCCACGATCATTTCAGGCGTCAGCCAGACATAGGTCAGGCGCTTGGTCTCGGGGCGGGTGAACAGGGCGATGTTCTCTTCGTAATGCGCGCGCAGTTCGTCCTCGGTGGGGGCGGGCAGAACCTCCAGTTCGCTCTCATCCACTTCGGCCCAGGTAAAGGCGCGACGCTCTCCGGTATAGCCGATCAGCGTGTTGACATAGGTGTCGGGCAGGCGCACCCCGGCCAGAACCGCCCCCTGCAACAGCGTGCTGGCGCTTTCGTCGCGCAGCTTTTCCTCAAACGCGCGCTCATTCAACCCGGCGTTTTCCAGCGTCAGCTTGTAGGCGTCACGGTTGAAACTGCCATCGACGCCCTGAAAGGCACCGATATTGCGCAGGTCTTCGGCCAAACGCGCATCCCCAACGGAAATGCCCAATACAGCAGCCTCGTTCTCCAGCGCGGCGGTCACCACCATCTGGCTCAGCACCTGCTGGGTCAGGCCCATCGACTGTGCTTGCTGAAAACTCAGCGCCTGTCCGGTCCGCTGCTGGACATTGCGCATCTCGCTCTGCAGGGCACGGAAGTAATCCGAGGTCGAAATCTCGGCCTCACCGACCTTGCCGATAGAGCGAACAGTGCCGGAAAAGCTGGTGGCACCAAAGCCGCCCAACCCCAACAAAAGCAGACCCAGCAGGCCCCAGACGAAGTACTTTCCGATACCGGATTTTTTCGCAGCCATGCCGCCCTCCCGCGCAGTTCCGCCCCTGTCTATTCCGCGCCTTGCGAGGCTGCAAGGGGGCCTTCGACCTGTGACAGCCGTCGGGCGAATTCTGCGATGCCGGCGCGGTCGGAATTGGCAAAGGCCACCCGAAACTGCCGGTCGCCGCTGCGGTCGCCCTCGGGGGTGAACATCGTGGCGGGCAGGATCAACACACCCGCGTCGCGCACCAATCGCGGCGCGAGCTGGGCCGAGCCTTCGGCAAAGGGGTGTTCGATATAGGCAAAATAGGCGCCACAGCCCAACAGCGCCCAGCCTTTTGCTGCTAGCGGAGCAAAATGCTGTTCGACGGCGGCGCGCCGATCCAGGATCTCGTCGCGCTGCTCGGCCGTCCACTGCGCCAGATGTTCCAATCCCCATTGCGCCGCGCGTTGCCCCAGAGAGGGCGCGCAGATCGCCACGGTGTCCTGAAACTTCTCGATCTGATGCAACAAGGGGGCCGCTCCGATAATGGCACCGACACGATGCCCGGTCAGCCGGTAGACCTTGGAAAAGCTGTAAAGCTGAATCAGCGTCTCGTCCCAGCCGTCGCGCGTCAGCAACCCGTGCGGTGCCCCGCTGCGCGAGTCGAAATCGCGGTAAGTCTCATCCACGATCAACCGGATGCCTGCGTCCCGACACACCTCAAAAAAGCCGTCCAACACCTCGGCTGGATACTCCACTCCGCAGGGGTTGTTCGGCGTCACCATGGCAATGGCCCGCGTGCGCGGTGTGATCAGGGCGCGCGCCGCCTGCGGATCGGGCAGCAGATCCGGCCCGCAAGGCAGTGGAACGGCCTTCACTCCGCTCATGTCCAGCCACATCTTGTGATTGAAATACCACGGCACCGGCAGGATCACCTCGTCGCCTTCACCGCAAGTCGCGGCAATCATGGCGGCAAAGGCCTGATTGCACCCGGCGGTGATGGCCACCTGCGCTGGATCAACCGAGCCACCATAGTGCCCGGACCACTCTGCGGCCAGCGCCGCGCGCAACCCCGGCAACCCCAGTACCGGACCGTAAGAGTGACTGGACGGTTCCTCCATCATCTGCGCCATCGCGGCGCGCATGGCGGGCGGTGGCGGGTCGGCCGGGGCGGCCTGACTGAGGTTGATCAAGGGCCGGTCCTTGGGAAACGTGACCCCGCGCAACCAGCGCTGTGCCTCCGGGATCGGTGGAAAAAAGGTGGCGTCCGTGCGCGAGACCATTGTATCACCTCCGTCTGGCGATTTCTTCTGTCCAGAAATGTCCCGGGAGCGCGAGGGCAGAGCCCTCGCCTGGGGGTTTGGGGGCTATGCCCCCAAGAGTGAGAGTGCGCCGTCAGGCGCGCCTTTGGATCACGTCCTCAGTCGTCGCCGCGATAGGGTTTGACGTATTGCAGCGCCATGTCCCAAGGGAAAAAGATCCAGGTGTCCTGGCTCACTTCGGTGACAAAGGTGTCCACCTGCGGGCGACCCTGGGGCTTGGCGTAGACTGTCGCCACATGTGCGTTCGGCATATGGGCGCGCACCACTTCCAGTGTGCGGCCGGTGTCGACCAGATCGTCCACCACCAGCACTCCGGTACCGTCGCCGATGTATTCCATGTTCGGCGATTTGATCACCTTGGGCGCGCTTTGGGCCTGATGGTTGTAGCTCTTCACGCTGATCGTATCGACGATGCGGATGTCCAGTTCGCGCGCGACAATCATTGCCGGTGCCATGCCGCCGCGCGTGATTGCCACCACGGCCCGCCAGGCGCCGTCATCGGGGCCGCGTCCCTGTAGTCGCCACGCGAGGGCGCGTGCGTCCCGGTGCAGCTGGTCCCAACTGACGTGAAAGCCTTTTTCGTGCGGCAGGCGGTCGGTCATGGCGCTCTGTCTCCAATGGTGAGGGTGCGCAAGGGCATAGCAAGCCAGCGAGGGCGAGGGAAGTCGCAACACACCCGTTCTGTGGTGACAGGTCAGGGAGGTGAAAAGAAAGCCCTGCGTCCGGGCGGGGCTGCGGGCGCGGTGCAGTCGGCGCGCATGACGTTGTGGTTCAGCACACAGACATGTCTGACAGAGTGAAAACCGGCAAGGCAGGCTGCGATGAATGCGCCTGCCAGGCAGAAAAAGTGTCTGCCACCAACCGCACCGGTCGATTGGTGGCACGGCCTCAACGTCCGAACAGCAGCCGCAAACCTAGCGCGCCCAGAACCAGTGCCGCAATCCGGTCGATCCCCGGCTTGGCCCGCAGATACCCGGTGCGTGCTGGCGGTGTCGACAGTAGTGCGGCAAAGGCGGTGTAGACGCAGATCTCGACGGTGAAATGGTTCAGCACGATCACCGCCTTGTCCGCCAGGGTCAGGCCTGCCGGAAAGATCACCACCAGCACCGAGGCCGCAAAAAGCACCGATTTGGGGTTCAACAAGCTGACCAGCATCCCGCCCAGAAAGGCGCGCGCTCCGGGATTTGCGCTGTCAGAGACCGGGTTTTTCGCGTCCCGCCACAGGTGCCATGCGATCCACAGCAGGTATAGCGCCCCCGCCAGTTTCATCGCGCCATAGGCAAAAGGAAACAGGGTAAACAGTGCCTCCAGCCCCAACAGGGCCGCGCCGGTCCAGCCCGCCGCCACCAGGCCCAGTCCGGCGCCAGTCGCCACGCCGACCCGGATCCCGCCGGCAATGGACTGCCGCAGAGCGTACAGCAGCGCGGGCCCCGGGGCGGCCATGGCCGCCAGCAAGGTCAGGTTGAAGGCCAGCAGGTGGGTCCAGTCCATGACTCGCTCCGGAACGCTTTGATCACAGCAGGCCAGAGGCCGCGCAGCCTGTCAAACGGTTAGGTTCCCGGCGCGGGGGCCGGGGCGTGTCATGCGCTGCCGCTGGGGCGGGTCGCCGGACGCTCAGCCCTTGGAGATGTCCGGCGCGTCCACCGCCTTCATGCCGACGACATGATAACCCGCGTCCACATGGTGCGTCTCGCCGGTGACGCCGCTGCCCAGATCTGACAGCAGGTACAGTGCCGATTTGCCAACATCCTGAATGGTCACGTTGCGGCGCAGCGGAGAGTTGTATTCATTCCACTTCATGATGTAGCGGAAATCGCCGATGCCGCTGGCGGCCAGCGTCTTGATCGGGCCGGCGCTGATCGCGTTGACGCGGATGCCGTCCTTGCCCAGATCCTCTGCCAGATAGCGGACCGAAGCCTCCAGCGCCGCCTTGGCCACACCCATCACATTATAGTGCGGCATGATACGTTCAGCGCCATAGTAGGTCAGGGTCACAGCACTGCCCCCGTTTTTCATCATCTTTTCGGCGCGCTGCATCACGCTGGTAAAGCTGTAAACAGAGATATCCATCGTCATGGTAAAGTTGGATTTCGACGTGTCCACATAGCGCCCGCGCAGCTCATTCTTGTCGGAAAAACCGATGGCGTGGACGACAAAATCCAGCGTGTCCCAGCGTTCCTTCAGTCCGGCAAAAAGCGCGTCTATCGACGCTTCGTCACCGACATCGCAGGGCAGCACAAAATCCGATCCCAGTTGCCCGGCCAGCGGATCGACGCGCTTTTTCAGCGCCTCACCCTGATAGGAAAACGCCAGATCCGCCCCGGAGTCGGCGCAGGCCTTGGCGATGCCCCAGGCGATTGACTTGTCATTGGCCAATCCCATGATCAGGCCGCGTTTTCCCGCCATCAACTGGTTTGACATTGTCGCCCTTTCAGCCAGATCTTTGATAAAGCGACCTTTAGGGTATCGCATGGGGACCATCAAGCCTGCCGTTGGCGCAAAACCTGCCTTGCATCCCGGGCGACACAGGCGCCAAGTCGCGGCAACGGCCAGAAGGAGAGACACGATGAGCGACCGTAGCGGGATTTTTGCCGGGGACGATCCGTTTGTCATCGCCCAAAGCTGGCTGACCGAAGCCGAAGGCACCGAGGTAAACGACCCCAATTCCATTGCCCTTTCGACGGTCGACGCCGACGGGCTGCCCAACGCGCGCATGGTGCTGCTGAAAGAAATCGAAAGCGCGGCTTTTGTTTTTTATACCAATTACGAAAGCCGCAAGGCGCAGGAAATTGACCAGGCGGGCAAGGCGGCCTTTGTGATGCACTGGAAATCCCTGCGCCGACAGATTCGCGTGCGCGGACTGGTGGAAAAAGAGGACGGCCCCCAGGCCGATGCCTACTATGCCTCACGCTCCCTCAAGAGCCGGTTGGGGGCCTGGGCCAGTCATCAAAGCCAGCCACTGTCCAGTCGCGCGGCGTTGATGGCTGAGGTCGCACGGATCACCGCGCGCCAGGGCACAAATCCGCCGCGACCGCCGTTCTGGGGAGGATATCGGATCAGTCCGCTGGAGATTGAATTCTGGGCAGACGGAGCATTTCGACTGCACGACAGGTTCCGCTGGTCTCGAAAGGATATGTCAGACAGTTGGAACATTGCCCGCCTGAATCCGTGATCCTGTTGAAGAAACATGCGTTTTCACGACAAGCCATTGGATCTCAATTGGTCTGGATGGCGACTCTGACACAAAAATGCCAATTGACCTGTCTTGCCTTGAAGGTCGGCTTTGCTCCAAGACTCGGGGTGGGGATAAGTTGGTACAGTTGGAAACGGCGTTGACACACGAGGAAATAGACCAGACCGCGGTTGCGGGACGGGTAAAATGGTTCGATCCGGTCAAGGGTTTCGGCTTTGTCGTATCGGACAGTGGCGGACCGGACATCCTGTTGCATGCGAATGTCCTGCGTAACTTTGGGCAAAGCTCGGTTGCGGACGGGGCCGTCATAGAAATCACGGTCCAGCGCACCGATCGAGGCGTTCAGGCAACGCAGGTTTTGAAGGTCGAACCACCCGAACTCCCCGAAAATGCGCCATTGGCGGATTTCGAGCAGATTGACCCCGAAGTGATGGCACAAGCCGTGCTGGAACCGGCGCGGGTCAAATGGTTCGACAAGGCAAAAGGTTTCGGGTTTGCAAATGTGTTCGGAAAACCCGAAGATGTGTTCATTCATATCGAGGTCCTGCGCCGCTCGGGCCTCGCGGAGTTGCAACCGGGCGAAGCCCTTGCCATCCGCGTGGTCGAAGGCAAGCGGGGACATATGGCGATGGAAGTGACTGCATGGGAAAGCGCCTTGTCGCGTTGAGTTTTGTGGCTGCGCTGGTGGCGTGGCCGGTGTTGGGGCAGGGCGATGGCTCTGTGATTCTGGAACAGGAAGCTGTGCCGCCGCCGATGCCATCGGCACCGGCGGCAGAGCCTGTCGAGCCTCTGGATTCAGCGGATCCGGTGGGGCCGGTGGGGCCGGTGGCAGAGACCCCGGATGCTGACGCACCCGAGGACGGTGTGCCGGTGGCGCGGGCGCCAAGCGATCCTGAGCCGCCTGCCGAAGAGGTGCCAACAGATGCGCCGGTCGATCCGCCAGTCGCAACCGCGCCGGATGAGGTGCCGCCGGTACTGGAACCGATCCTGCCCATCGGGGACGAGCCGATCGCAGATGCCGGTGTCGATCCCGCCGCCAAACCCGATCCCGACAACCGGATCGGTGCGTGCCGCAGTGACACGCTGTATGTGCGTGGTGACTTCGGCAAGGCCCGCTTTGCCGTTGATGTGGCCAAGACCGCCGAGGACCGCGCGCAGGGCTTGATGAACGTCGATTTCATGCCCACCAGCAAGGGTATGCTCTTTGTCTACCCGGCGCCGCAGCCTGTCGCCTTCTGGATGAAGAACACGCTGATCCCGCTCGACATGATCTTTGCCGACAGTCACGGCGTGGTGGTCAAGGTGCATCACAGCGCGACCCCGGGTGACCTGACATCCATCCCCGGAGGCGACCAGGTCCAGTTTGTTCTGGAGATCAATGGCGGTCTGGCCAAGATGTTGCGTATCGAAGAGGGGTCGCAAATCCGGCACCCGGCTGTGCGTCGCGCGGCCTGGCCCTGCTGAGGCACAAAGAGGGCTTTTCAAACTGCTTTTGTGCGGATAAACCGCACGAGTCGTCGGGGCGTGGCGCAGCTTGGTAGCGCGTCTGTTTTGGGTACAGAAGGTCGTGAGTTCGAATCTCGCCGCCCCGACCACCATCAATCTCTCAAAAATCGCGCCCAATGGGGCATCCGATGGGGCCTCCCGCAGGGACGATGGAACGCGGTTGCGCGTCACGTCGCTGCCAAAGGTGCTTCGCTGCGTCGATGGCACCTGTTTTTCTGAGAAAATCTGAAACTTTCGAAAACTCCTCGCGTGTCTCTGATCACAAGAAACGCGTTAGGAGGATATTTTCATGGCCCATCTGGCCTCTAACTACTCGTCATTCGAAACCTTCGTGCAACAGGCTGATTCCTTTTGGACGGTCGATCTGGGGGCGCTCAACAGTTCGGGCGTCGAAGGCACTGCCGTGCTGGCGATGGTCACCGATGACGACGGATCGACCTATCTGAACATCGCGATTTCCGCAACGGGTCTGACTCCGTCGCAAACGCATGCCCAGCATATTCACGGGCTGTTTGATGCCAACGGCGTGCCGATCGATTCCGTCGCACCGACCATTGCCGACGATGCGGACCGGGATGGTATGGTCGAGGTGCTCGAAGGTGTTGGCCAATACGGCGACGTGCTGCTGCCGCTGAGTTCGGGTGGCATGATGCCGATGGCCGATGCCACAGGCCGCGTGTCGTTCATCCAGAGTTACGATCTGGGCGACGACAGCAACTTTTTCAGCCCGGTCACCATGACGGACTACACCGCCGCCGACATCATGCCGCTTGTCCTGCGTGAGATCGTCTTGCACGGGGTCGAGATTCCGGATGGGATCGGCATGGGCACCGGAGGTGAGGTCTCGGGTGGTGCCAACGGCTATATCGGCATCCTGCCCGCCGCCGCGGGCGATATCGAAGTGGCCACGAAAGAAGAGGCGCTGGCCATTCTGGCCGAACACCGTGAAACAGCCAGTGACGACGTGGTACTGACGCCCGCCGCCGACATGTTCGACGCGGGCCCGGGCGATGACATGGTCGACGGTCTTGGTGGCGATGACACGATCACGGGCGGTGCGGACAATGACACGCTGCTGGGCGGCACCGGGGCCGACATCCTCGAAGGCAACGGCGGAGACGACGCGATTGACGCCGGCCAGATGGACATGAACGTGGCCAATGCCGCAGATGCGGGCGCGTCGGGTGGGCTGACGCTGGCACAGTATGACAGCGGCATCGCGGGCGGCGCGGGCAATGACATGATCATGGGCGGCGCAGGGGATGAGATCCTGACCGGTGACGATGACAGCCGCACCGCAGCGGTGACCGGATCGGTCTTTGACGCGATGGCCGACGGGATGGATACGATCCACGGCGGCGGCGGCAACGATGAGATCCATACCGGCTCTTGGTCCGACGGCGATCAGGGCCTGCCCAACGCCCAGACCGGCATGATGGCGGACGTGGCCTTTGGCGACGGCGGCGATGACATCCTGCGTGGGGCCGGGGGCAATGACATCCTGTTCGGCAACATGGGGTCCGACAACATCGGCGGCGGCGGCGGCGATGACATGATCTACGGCGACGGGGCCTTTACCGGCGACATCACCGGAATCACTGGCCAGCTTTACCGGCTGTACTTGTCCAGTTTCGACCGCGATCCCGATGCGCCGGGCTTTGAATCCTGGGCCACCGGCCTGGGCGGCGGGGATTTCAACCTGAACCGCGTGGCCACCGGTTTCTCCAATTCGCCGGAATTTCAGGCGCTCTATGGGGGCGGCTCGAACGAGGACTTTGTCCGCGCGATGTATCAGAACACGCTGGACCGCGGTGCGGATCCGGGTGGTCTGGCCCATTGGACCGGCAAGCTGGATGGCGGTGCTAGCCGCGCCGACGTGCTGCTGGGATTCTCCGAAAGCGCCGAGCTGAAGGCGTTGAGCGCGTCGGACATGGTCGATTGGGTCGATGGTCAGGGCACCAATGACGTGCTGACGGGCAATGGCGGTGCCAACACCCTGTCGGGCGGCTATCTGTCGGATACCTTCGTGTTTGGCACGGATGATGGCAGCAGCCACACCGTGACGGATCTGGAAACGTGGGACATGCTGGATTTCACCGCTTTCGGCTATGCCGATGCCGATGCGGCCATCGCCCAGATGACGCAGCAGGGCGCCGATGTGGTCTTTGCCGATCAGAATGTCATGGTGACACTGGAAGACACGCAACTGGGCCAGGTGTCCGGGGACATGGTGCTGGTCTGACCTGACGCGAAACGCCTTTCCGACCGCCCGGGCCCCATGGTCCGGGCGGTTGTGTTTCAAACTGCGGGCGGAGAATCGGTTCACACCAGATATGGTGGGGCGTCCGCGCGATGGCCCGATTTGCAGGGTTGAACGTGATCCGACTGCAACATCCCTGACACCTCAAATGGTTAACACTTATTAACCGCCTGACGCCGCGTACCTGAAGTTATCCACAAGGAGATGTGCGTAAGACACCGTCTCTCCTTAAATTTCCGGGACTTGCCGCGAGGCGGAAAATGTTAACATTCCCGGCCTGAATCAGGGCCACATACTGCCCCTAGTGGCCTGCCGTCTGGTCAACACCAAATATATGTAGATATCGTGAAAAACCCGTTGACGACTCGACCCTCCAAACGGCATCTTGTGCGGGCCGGTCGGGACAGCCACTAGATATAGTGGTCACCGGCAAGGGACAGACTAGCACAGCAGACACTCTACAGGGACGTTGGTCCTGATCCGCGTGGCAACCGCGGTGGAGGTGCGTCTTTCCCTTGCCAACCCACCGGCACGAAAAAACGGGACAACTCTGGGGCAGTAGCGATGAAGATCGAAAGAAGGTTCACCAAGGCAGGTCAGGACGCATACGCGGAGATCGACTTTGTCACCACCAAGTCGGAAATCCGTAATCCGGACGGGACCACGGTCTTTGCCCTTGATGCGCTTGAGGTGCCCGCAGGCTGGAGCCAGGTGGCCAGCGATGTGATCGCCCAGAAATATTTCCGCAAGGCGGGTGTCCCGGTCGCGCTCAAACGCGTCCCCGAAGACGGCGTGCCAGAGTTCCTGTGGCGCTCGGTTCCTGAAACCAAGGAAACGCCCCGCACGGGTGAGACGAGCGCGCGTCAGGTGTTTGACCGTCTGGCCGGTGCATGGACCTATTGGGGCTGGAAAGGCGGCTATTTCACCACCGAGGAAGACGCCCAGGCCTATTTCGACGAAATGCGCGTCATGCTGGCGACGCAATCCGCTGCACCGAACAGCCCGCAGTGGTTCAACACCGGCCTGCACTGGGCCTATGGCATCGACGGCCCCGGTCAGGGCCACTATTACGTCGATTTCAAAACCGGCAAGCTGACGAAATCCAAATCCGCCTATGAGCACCCGCAGCCGCACGCCTGCTTTATCCAGTCGGTCCGGGATGATCTGGTTGGCGATGGCGGCATCATGGACCTGTGGGTGCGTGAGGCACGTCTGTTCAAATACGGCTCCGGCACCGGCACCAACTTTTCCTCGCTGCGCGCCGCCAATGAACCGCTGTCAGGTGGCGGCAAGTCGTCCGGCCTGATGGGCTTTCTCAAGATCGGTGACCGCGCCGCAGGGGCGATCAAGTCCGGCGGCACCACGCGCCGCGCCGCCAAGATGGTGATCTGCGATGCCGACCACCCGGACATCGAAGAATTCATCAACTGGAAGGTCAAGGAAGAGCAAAAGGTCGCCAGCATCGTGGCCGGGTCCAAGATGCACGAGAAAATGCTGAACGGCATCTTCGAGGCGATCCGCACTTGGGACGGCACCGAAGAAGGTGCCTATGACCCCAAGGAAAACGACGGGCTGAAAAAGGCGATCCGCGCCGCCAAGCAGGCGATGATCCCGGAAACCTACATCAAGCGCGTGCTGGACTACGCCAAGCAAGGCTATGCCAGCATCGAATTCCCGACCTATGACACCGACTGGGACTCCGAGGCCTACGCCAGCGTGTCGGGCCAGAACTCGAACAACTCGATCCGCGTCACCGATGCCTTTCTCAAGGCGGTCCGCGAGGACAAACCGTGGGAGCTGATCCGTCGCACTGACGGCGCTGTCGCCAAGACCATCAAGGCGCGCGATCTGTGGGAACAGGTGGGCCACGCGGCCTGGGCCTGTGCCGATCCCGGCATCCAGTTCCACGATACGGTCAATGCCTGGCACACCTGCCCGGCGGACGGTGAGATCCGTGGATCGAACCCCTGCTCGGAATACATGTTCCTGGACGACACCGCCTGCAACCTGGCGTCGATGAACCTGCTGACCTTCCTGCACGACGGCAAGTTCGACGCCGAGGGCTATATCCACGCCACGCGGCTCTGGACGCTGACGCTGGAAATCTCCGTCACCATGGCACAGTTCCCGTCCAAGGAAATCGCGCAGCGCAGCTATGACTTCCGCACGCTGGGCCTTGGCTATGCCAACATCGGTGGGCTGCTGATGAACATGGGCTTTGGCTACGACAGCGACGAAGGCCGCGCGCTCTGCGGTGCGCTGAGCGCGATCATGACCGGCACATCCTACGCAACCAGCGCCGAGATCGCCGGTGAGCTGGGCGCGTTCCCGGGCTACGTCAAGAACCGGGATCACATGCTGCGGGTCATCCGCAACCACCGCAACGCCGCCTATGGCGCGACCGAAGGGTACGATGACCTGGCCGTCAAGCCGGTGCCGCTGGATCTGGTGAACTGCCCGGACGAAACGCTGGTGCAACTGTCGATGTCCGCATGGGACGAGGCGCTGAGCCTGGGTGAAAAGAATGGCTACCGCAACGCACAGGTGTCCGTCATTGCCCCCACCGGCACCATCGGTCTGGTCATGGACTGCGACACCACCGGGATCGAGCCCGACTTTGCGCTGGTCAAGTTCAAGAAGCTGGCTGGTGGCGGCTACTTCAAGATCATCAACCAGTCGGTGCCCGGCGCGCTGGAGCATCTTGGCTACAGCTCCAGCCAGATCGAAGAGATTATCTCTTATGCCGTCGGTCACCAGACACTGGGCAATGCGCCCGGCATCAACCACACCGCGCTGATCGGTCATGGCTTTGGCCCTGCGCAGATCGAAAAGATCGAAACCGCGCTGCCGTCGGCCTTTGACATCCGCTTCGTGTTCAACCAGTGGACGCTGGGCGAGGACTTCTGCCGCGACGTTCTGGGCATACCGACGGACAAGCTGACCGATCCCAGCTTTGACCTGCTGCGCCATCTTGGGTTCTCCAAGGGCGACATCGAGGCCGCCAATGACCACGTCTGCGGCACCATGACCCTCGAAGGAGCGCCGTTCCTGAAAGACGAAGACCTCAAGGTCTTTGATTGCGCCAACCCCTGCGGCAAGAAAGGCAAGCGCTATCTCAGCGTCGAAAGCCACATCCACATGATGGCGGCGGCCCAGTCGTTCATCTCTGGCGCGATCTCCAAGACGATCAACATGGCCAACGATGCCACGATCGAGGATTGCCAGAAGGCCTATGAACTGTCGTGGTCGCTGGGGGTAAAGGCAAACGCGCTGTATCGTGACGGATCGAAACTGTCGCAACCGCTGGCCGCAGCCCTGGTCGAAGACGACGATGAGGCGGCAGAGATCCTGGAAAGCGGCAACCATACCGAAAAGGCCCAGGTTCTTGCCGAAAAGATCGTTGAAAAGGTCGTCATCAAAGAGATCGTGAAATCTCAGCGCTCCAAGATGCCGGAACGCCGCAAGGGCTATACCCAAAAGGCCATCGTTGGTGGGCACAAGGTCTATCTGCGCACGGGTGAATACCAGGACGGCAATCTGGGCGAGATCTTTATCGACATGCACAAGGAAGGCGCTGGCTTCCGTGCGATGATGAACAACTTTGCCATCGCCGTGTCGGTTGGTCTGCAATACGGCGTGCCGCTGGAAGAGTTTGTCGATGCCTTTACCTTCACCAAGTTCGAACCGGCGGGCATGGTGCAGGGCAACGACAGCATCAAGAATGCGACCTCGATCCTTGACTATATTTTCCGCGAACTGGCGGTCAGCTACCTGGACCGCACCGATCTGGCGCATGTCAAACCCGAAGGCGCGTCCTTTGACGACATCGGCCGCGGTGAAGAAGAGGGGGTTTCCAACCTCAAGGAGCTGTCGGAAAGCGCCGCGACCCGGTCACTGGAAGTGCTGAAGCAGATCAGCTCGACCGGCTACCTGCGCAAGCGGATGCCACAAGAACTGGTGGTGCTGCAAGGCGGTCAGGCGACTGTCGCGCTGGAGGCCGGAACCGACGCCGAGCAGGTGCTGCGCACTCTGGTGCCCGCCACCGCCGCTGGCCCCAAGACCAGTGTTTCATCAACCTCGACCATTGCGATCAGCACCGCCGTGACCCGCGCCAAGATGCAGGGCTACGAGGGTGAGGCCTGCAACGAGTGCGGCAACTACACGCTGGTGCGCAACGGCACCTGCATGAAGTGCAACACCTGCGGCGGCACCTCGGGCTGTAGCTGAGATTGCGGGGCAGGGCGCACGCGTCCTGTCCCCTGAGACACCCCTTGGGGGGTGATGCGGGGCCCGTTGCCAGGGGTCCGCGTGGTTAGGGTGGCATATGGGAGTCCCGTCCCGCCATCCGGTCCAGGGGTCGGTGCGCCGACCCCAGACGCGGGCAAGGCCGCAGGCAGAACAAAAACCTCGGGCGGTGAACAGAAAGAGCCTTGTCAGCGAACCTCAGAGCGTCCCTCCCCGGGGCGCTCTTTTTTCATGCGTCTGGCCGACTCGGTTTCTGTCAAGTCGGCGGGGTTTTTGCGTGTCCCGACTCGCGGAGAAGTTCCTGTGATCGTCATTCGCTCAGTGGTTCGGCGGTGGCGCGCCAAAGCGTGGATGCGGCAGGCGCGGCTTCCCGCGCGGCGAATTTCTCAGGCCTTCCTCCGCTGATGGCAGGGGGCAAATCCGGCAACCCTTCGCGCGAAATGGCATCCGCGCTGACTGGGGGGTGCGAGGGACAAAAATCGCCGCCATGTCTTGGGTACTTTCAACCCACCACTCATGGAGGAAAGATCATGAAAGCGACACTCTTCACCACGGCAACCGTTGCCCTGCTGTCCCTGCCGGCCTTTGCGCAGGACATGGCCGGACCGGATACGGACGGCGACGGCCTTGTCACTCTGATGGAGGCACAGACCGCCTATCCGGAACTGTCGCAGGACGACTTTGACCAGGCGGACGCCAATGCGGACGGGTTCCTTGATGGCGATGAGTTGCAGGCAGCCATGGACGGCGGCCTGATCCCGGCCACAGACGGCTGATCACCCTGATTATGTGCCTCGCCTCCCAAGGGCGGCGGGGCACCTGCCTTGGGCGGGTACTATGGTCCCCAATATGCCCGCCCGGGGCCTTGTTGTTCTGCGTCTTCTTGTCTGGGGGCTGCTCAGCGGAATTCGATCCGGCAGTTCACCAGTTCGCCAAAGATCGTGCGCTGACAGACGCGCACCCTCTGTCCCTGCGGTTCGGGTGCCGGGTCAGGGGCTTGGTTGATCGGACGATTGAACACCGGCGCAGGTGCGTTCTGGACGCGCTGCTGTTCGGCCTCCTCCAAGCGCTTTTCCTCTAGAAAGTCAGAGTATTGCACCTCACTCTGGCGGACCAGAACATCGCGTTGCGCGGCATCCAGAAACCCGGTTGCATCAAAGCCGTTGCTATCCTGCCATGCCTCCAGCGCCTGCCGCGTGCCGGGGCCAAAGATCCCGTCGGCTCCGCGTGTGTCATAGCCCAAGAGCGTCAGCCGGTTCTGGATTTCCTGCCGGTCATCAAACCGCAGGTCCATCAGCGCCTCGGTGCCGGGGGTGGTGCGGGGCAGATCGCCGACCGCATCCACGATGATCGACGCGCTGGCATCCGCCGAGGCCATCTTGCGCGCCTCCTGCAGTGTCTGATCCTCGGGGATCAGCTTCCAGAAATCGCGGAACGGGAATGTGCGCCAGTCCTCTGCCACCAGCCGGACGTGAACCTCACGCAGGCGCGGGTTGCCGCCGGTGGTCCAATCCTTGCTCATCCGCAGTCGGATCGACGCAGCCGGATCGTCCGTGGTTGCCGCGGCAGAGGTCAATTCCACCTGACAGCCAATCCAGGACGGCACACCGTCGATGATCGCCTCGACCAGATAGGTGGCCTTGCGGTGTGCCGACGCGCCGCTTTCGCGAAGGACGCGGTGATCATAAACCGACTGATCCGGGCGCGAGGTCTCGGGATCGAAATCGGCGTTTTCACGGATACAGGCGCGCGTCACCATCTGGTCGCCCAGGCTGCTGGGGGCCTCGAACCCCTCCAGCCGAAGACCCAGGGCGCGCGCCTCATCCACTCGATCGACATAGAGAATGTCGCTGTCTTCCAGCGCCATGACCTGCGCGGCAAAGCCCGCCGACATCTGGAACTTGTCCATGCGGGCGGTGATCGCGCTGGCAGATTGCAGCGCCGCAACCATCGCAGTCTGTGTCTCGCCGTCGGCGAACTGGCTGGCGTCCAAGACCCGTGCCAGCGATCCGAATCCCAATTCCGCGTTCAGGTGCAGGCTCTTGTTCGGTTCGTGCTGCCGCCCCGTGCCGGGTGTGCTGCCGCCCAGAAAGGCAAAGGCGCAGGAACTCAGGCAGGCCGCGCCGTCATCGACAGCCGTGGGGATGCCGCGATCATAAAGATAGTCGGCAATCCGGATGGCCTCGGCAAAAGAGCCGCCCGCGCTGTCCAGACACAGCGGCCGCGTGCCACTGGCAAAACTGCGGCTGTCCAGCGCGCGGATCTTGTCCAGGTCACCGTCGGCGATCTCACCCGTCAGGGTGGCGGCACAGTCAAAGTGCTTGCCGGTGGTCGTCACGATGTCACCGGCCAGTGCCGGGACCGGCGCAAGGGCCGCGCCGCACAACAGCGCGTGCAGGATGGATCGGCGGATTGGGGCAACTGGCATCTTTACTCTCCATACCTGTCAGCAGATCGACACAAGGACTCATAGCCCGTTGCGGCCCGTGATCAAAGCGTGAGCAGGGCGGTTCGGTCCGTGTGCGGTAGCGGTGCAACCCTTTTCGGACGTGCTGTCAGGCGTCGGGTCACTCCAATGCCCTCAGCGCCTGCCCATTCTTGACCCGATCCGGGACAATTGCCCTACGGTTAAGGCCGCGACCCAGACCCCTGATCCAGATAAGACGTGCCGCGTAAGCCCCAGATAAAAAAGATTTTAACCGACTTCGACATGGCCTGAAAATCACGACCGCGCGACATATCGATCCCGTCTGTGGTTGATGATCACCATCAAGTTCAGGATCACCGCGCCCAGCAGTGAGACCGCAACCACCTGCCAGTCAAAGATCGCCAGCGCCAGCGCAAAAACCGCCAGATCGAATCCCAACTGCACAGCACCCGCGGGAATCCTCCGCGTGTCCTGCAACCAGAGCGCAACAATTCCCACGCCGCCCAGCGTCGCCCCATGTCGAAACAGCACGATCAGTCCCATCCCGGCCAGAACACCGAAAAGCACCGCGCTGACCGCCGGGTGCTGTGGATCCAGCCGCAACAGGTCAGGCAGCACCTCTGTCCAGGTCGACAGCAGGCCCACGGCGGCAAAGGTCTTGAGCGTGAACCGCCACCCCATCTGCCGGATCGCCAACAGGTAGAACGGCAGGTTCAGCACAAAGAACACCGCCCCAAAGGACCATCCGCTGACATAACTGGCGATCAGGGACAGCCCGGCAATCTGGCCGGTGATCAGTCCGCTTGCCTTGAGAAACATCACCGCCAGCGCCATCAGACTGGTGCCGACCAGCAGCCCAAGGGCATCTTCCCACAGGCTGTGACGATCGGCGGGGGGCAGGGTGAGCAGGGTCATGGCATCCCGATGCGCTCAATTACATCAGTTTGGCAAGGGCCAAGGGCGCAAAGCGGATCTGCGCCCTCGGCAATGCCGGACAAAGCGTCGTCAGCCCGCCAGCGCCTTGTTCAGGTTCTCATCGATCTTTTCCAGAAAACCCATGGTCGTCAGCCAACCCTGATCCGGCCCGACCAGCAGCGCCAGATCCTTGGTCATCTGACCCGATTCCACCGTCTCGACGATCACCCGTTCCAGCGTCTCTGCAAATTCGCGCAGGGCCACGTTCTGATCCAGCTTGGCGCGGTGCTTGAGCCCGCCGGTCCAGGCATAGATCGAGGCGATGGAATTGGTCGAGGTCGACTGCCCGTCCTGATGCTGGCGATAGTGCCGGGTGACGGTGCCATGGGCGGCTTCTGCCTCGACGATCTTGCCGTCGGGGGTCATCAACTGACTGGTCATCATGCCAAGGCTGCCAAAGCCCTGCGCCACGGTGTCGGATTGCACATCGCCATCGTAATTCTTGCAGGCCCAGACGAATTTTCCGTTCCATTTCAGCGCACAGGCCACCATATCGTCAATCAGGCGGTGTTCGTACCAGATGCCCGCATCCTTGAACTTCTCGGCAAACTCCGCCTCGTAGATCTCTTGGAACAGATCTTTGAAGCGCCCGTCATAGGCCTTGAGAATGGTGTTCTTGGTCGACAGATACACCGGCCAGCCAATGTTGAGACCGTAGTTCAGCGAGGCGCGCGCAAAATCGCGAATTGAGTCGTCGAGGTTGTACATGCCCATATAGACGCCCGCAGAGGGCGCGTCATAGACCACGCGCTCGATCTCGGTGCCGTCATCGCCGACGAATTTCATCGTCAGCTGGCCCTTGCCCGGAAAGGTGAAATCCGTGGCCTTGTACTGGTCGCCAAAGGCGTGACGCCCAACAACAATCGGATCGGTCCAGCCGGGTACAAGGCGCGGCACGTTGCGGCACAGGATCGGCTGACGGAACACCACGCCGCCCAGAATGTTGCGGATGGTGCCGTTGGGACTGCGCCACATCTTTTTCAGGCCGAATTCCTCAACCCGTTGTTCATCCGGGGTGATGGTGGCGCATTTGACCGCGACACCGACCTCCTTGGTCTTTTCGGCGGCGTCGATGGTGATCTGGTCCTCGGTCCGGTCGCGCTCTTCGATTCCCAGATCGTAGTACAGCAGATCGATGTCGAGATAGGGCAGGATCAGCTTTTGCTTGATGAAATCCCACATGATGCGGGTCATTTCATCCCCGTCCATTTCCACGATCGGGTTGTCGACCTTGATCTTTGTCATGATGCGCCCCTTCGGCTTTGGGTGACTCGTCTCTGTCATAGCGGTTTTCTGCAGGCGCGAGAATGCGGTATGCCAAGGTATACACAATTTACCTGAACCGGCCCTGCCATCGCGCGTGACAGGCAGATTCAGGCCCTAAAATTTGAGCATTAATCCATGCGTAAGGACGCCGCGCTACCTCTCGGTCAGAGGGCAACTCGGAGTGTCGATTCATGAGTACGCCAACACCTATGCTGGATCGGTTTGACGGGCGCCTCCTTGCGACGGGTATCAGCGTGCTGTTTGCACCGTTGGCCTTTGGCGTCATCTGGCTGTCGGGGCAGAGCCTGACCGCGATGCTGTTGTTCGGACTGCCCCTGGCGGCCGGGGGAGCGGTGCTGGCGGGGCGCATAAACGGCGGGCTGGGCGATACCCTCATCGCGTCCATGCTGATCGCTCAGGCCTGCCTGCTCACCGTGCAGTTCGCCGGCCATCCGTGGCAAACCGATACCTATGTCATCTTTTTCGCACTGTTGGCGATCATCTCGACGCAGCGGCGCGTGCGTGCGCTGATCCTGGCCTGTGCGCTGACATCGGCCTTTTTGCTGGCGGCGGCATTCTATTGGCCGACACCGGGCCTGCCGCTGGTGGAAAGCCGGGCGGCGCTGCTGCAAGGCGGGTTGCACTTGGCGCTAGTGGTGCTCGAGGGCGGGGTGCTGGCGGTGGCGATATTGCAGCGACGCAAGGCACGCGAACAAATCGAACAGGCCGCAATCCGGCTGGAGACAGAGCGCCGCATGGCCGCAGATGCCCAGGCAGAGGCAGAATCCGCACAGCGCGTTTCGCAAGAGGTCATTGATGAGGTGCGCATTGCGTTGTCACGGCTCAGCGGACGGGACATGACCTGTTCGATTGCCCGACCGTTTCCTCAGACCTATGAAATCATGCGTGAGGATTTCAACACCACCGTTGAAACCCTGCGCGATGCCTTTTTGAACGCCAGCGACCTTGCCGGGGTCTTTACCGCAGAGGCTCAGGTATTGGCACAAGAGATGATCGACATGTCCGGCCGATCCGATCAGCAGGCAAAACACCTTCAGGAGATGACAGGATCGTCGGCCAACCTTCTCGACAGGTTGGCCAAGACCGTGGAACAGGCCGGCCAGGCCGCCGCCTCTGCGGGACAGGCGCGCACCAGCGCAGAGCGGATTGACGCCGTGACCACGCAGGCTGTGACCGCCATGCGCGGAATCGAGGACAGCTCGCGCCAGATTTCCCGGATCGTCGATCTGATTGACGATGTATCGTTCCAGACCAATCTTTTGGCGCTGAATGCCGGGGTCGAGGCGGCGCGCGCCGGTCCGTCGGGCAAGGGATTTGCCGTTGTCGCCACAGAGGTCCGGCACCTGGCGCAAAGCACGTCAGAGGCGGCAGCAGGGATACGAAAATTGATCACGCACAGTTCACAACAGGTCAAGACCGGCGCGGAATTGGTGGATGCGGTGGGTCACAGCGTGACTGAGATCCAGGAAAAAGCGGCGCAAGCAAGTGAGGTCACACAAGCAATTTCGACCCGGAACGCCGATCTGATAGCGGCGTTGCAAGAGCTGAACGCGGCTATCTGCGACGCGGATCGCCAGTTTGGTGTCGCCGCCGAAACAGGCCGCACCCTGGCTGCGCGGTCGCGAAAAATGACCATCGCCTCCAAGAAACTGTCTTGTGACATTCAGGCCTTTACCTTCACCGAGGACGACCTGCGACGCGGCATGTCCGAGGCCTGAGGTATCGGCCTTGGCGGTTCAGCGCTCGGCGTCCTCGGCCCGGCGCATGGCCGCCATCAGGGCAAGCCCGGCAACGGCAAAGACCAGGACGCCCAGGGTCAGCGGAATGGCCGTCCCGTTGAACAGCAGTCCGACAGGCACCGCCAGCAATACCGCCACAACCGTTGCGATAAATCCGATGATAGAGGCGGCCATACCGGCGATGTGCCCCATGGGTTCCATCGCGATGGCGTTCAGGTTGCCGATGGTCATGCCAGCCTGAAAAAACGCCATGAACTGCCAGAAAAAGAACATGGCAAACAGGCCGTCGCCTGCCAGACCCACCAGAATGGCTGTCAACAAAACCGTGCTGACCATAATCTGAACGCCCAGCATCACCGACACCAGCCGCCGCATCCCCAACCGCATAACCAGCATGGCATTGACCACGCTGCCAGAGGCCGACAGCAGCGCGGTCACCCCGAACCAGATCGGAAAGCTGTCGGCGCGGTCAAAAACCGATTCATAGATCGGTTGAATGCTGGAAATCGTGGCGAACAGCATCGCGAACACCAGGGCCTGCACCGCGATGGACAGGCGCACGACCGGGTTGGCCAGCATCTCGCGCGTGGCGGACAGCAGGGCTGTGGCGCTGAACGGACGGCGCGCGGGGCGCGGCAGCGTTTCAGGCAGGCGCAAAAACAGCCAGAGACTGACCACGGCGGCGAAGATCACAAAGGCCCAGAAGATCGCCGACCATCCGGCCAGCGCCATCAACGCCGCGCCGATGCTGGGGGCGAGAGCAGGGACCAGCGTAAAGACGATCATGACAAAGGACATGATTTGCGCCATCTGCCGCCCGACAAACAGATCGCGGATGATCGCCATGACCACCACGCGTGGCCCGGCCGCGCCCAACCCCTGGACCAGTCGCGCGGCCAGCAACAGGCCCAAACTGTCGGCCTGCGCCGCCAGTGCAGCGGACACGATGTACAGCCCGCAGCCCGCCAGCACCACGGGTTTGCGTCCGAACGTGTCGGACAACGGTCCAGTGAACAGCGTGCCCAGCCCCATGCCCAGCACAAAGATTGTCACCACCAGCTGGACCTGGTTCGGGGCCTCCGGGCTCAGGTCCGCGGCCATGGCGGGCAGCGCCGGCAACATGGCGTCGATCGAAAAGGCGATGGTCGCGGCCATCATCGCCATCAGCGCAATGAGTTCCACGCGACCGGGTAGCGCCGAGGGTCCGGACGCGACAGTCCGGGATGGCGTGGGGGCGTCCTGGGGAGAGTGCATGGGGACCTCGGATGCTGGTCTGCCGCCCTTATCACGCTCCCCGCAGGATAAACAGATCAACTGGCGGCGTCGGGCGGGTCATCTTCGTTAGCGGGATGGCGCGGGTCCTTGTCATGGCCAAGGCGGGCCACCAGCCATTCGGTATGCTCTTCGCGCTTGCGCATGGCAAACACACCGAATTGCTGGATCGCCACCGCAAAAATGCCCAGCCCCAGCAGGATAAACACCGTGGTCCCGATCTTGCCTGCCGCAGTTGCCGGCACCAGTTCGCCGTAACCCACCGTCGACAGGGTCACCACGGAAAAGAAATAGGAATCCAACCAGCTCCAGCCTTCGACATAACGAAAGAATACGGTGCCCAATGCGATTATCAGGCCCAACGTCAAAAACAGGCTAAGAAAACGCAGTCTTGTCATGCGGCGGGATCGGCCCCCGCGCGCAATTCATCAATAACGCGGCGCCACAGTTCGGGCGGCTGCGCGCCGGGAACCGCGTGGCGTCCCGCGACGATGAAAGTGGGGACAGAATTGATCCCCATGCCCCGCGCCGTCGCGTCACGTTCGACGATTTCGCGCCGGTCCTCGTCCGAGGCCAGCAGGCGCAGGATCAGGCTGGCGTCCATGCCCTGCGTGTCGGCCACGTCTGCCAGAACCTCGGTGTCGCCAATGTCTCTGCCGTCGACGAAATAGGCCCGGAACAGGGCGGACACCACCGCCGTCTGACGGCCCTCGATCTCTGCCCAGTGGATCAGGCGATGCGCGTTGATGGTGCTTGGGGTCTTTTCGATCGCGTCCAGATGCATGGTCAGCCCGGCCTTCTCGGCGGCGCCCTGCACCGGCATATAGGCCTGAATGGCGCCGTCCTTGCCGCCGAATTTCTGTTCCAGATAGGCGCGGCGGCCCATCCCCTCGGCGGGCATGTCGGGGTTCAGCATGAACGGCAGCCAGCGGATCTGGAACGGATGATCCGGATAGTCCTGCAACGCGCGGTCAAGATGCGCCTTGCCGATATAGCACCAGGGACAGATGGGATCGGAAAAGATGTCGAGTTGGATCATGGGAACCTCGTATTTTCTTCCTAGATGGCACGCGCGTGGCGCAGAGTCGACGTTTCGTCGCTGCTAGCCGATCACATGCGACCGGAGCCGGTTGCGCAGCAGCTTGCCATTGGGGTTGCGGGGCAGGGCATCGACGCGGACAAAGCTGCGCGGACATTTGTAGCGCGCCAGCCGGGTTGCGGCCTCGGCCTTCAGGGTGTCCTCGTCCAGTTCCTGATCTGCGGTGTAGAAGGCGACCACAAGGCGCACGTCTTGTTTGACTGAAATATCCGTCACCGCCAGTTCGATCACCCCGGGCAACCCGGCCAGCGCGGCCTCGACCTCTAGCGGAGAGACGCGGTAGCCGCCCGCGTTCATCATGTCGTCATCGCGGCCCAGGTAGGTCACATGGCCCGCTGCATCCATCGTGCCGCGATCTCCGGTCAAGAACCAGTCGCCGCTGAACTTCTCTGCCGTCGCCTCGGGCGCACCGACATAGCGCAGCATCAGGCCCGGATCGGTGCGGGCAATGGCAATGACGCCTTCGGTGTTCAGCGGCGCGGGGTGTCCGTCGTGGTCAAGGATTGCCACCTGCCGCCCGTGTTGGGGCCGGCCCAGGGTGCCCGCGACCGTTGGCACGTCGGGCGCGGCAGAGATGAAGGTCGAACATTCCGACATACCGTAGGCCTCAAAGATCTCTGTACCGGTTTCCGCGCGCCAGCCGTCGCGCAGCGCGCTGGACAGCTTTTCGCCCGCCGCCAGCCCATGCCGCAGGGCGGGCATCGGCGGGACAGGGAATTTCAGCATCTGCCGGTAGACTCCCGGTGCAGCGGCAAAGATCGTCGCCTCGAACCGTTTCATCAGCAGCGCCAGTTGCGCCGGATCGCTGCCTGCGGCGGGGATCAGCGCGGTGGCACCCATCGTCCAGGGGTCCATCAACCCGGTGCCCAGCGTATAGGTCCAGTTGAAGGCGCCTGCATGCAACAGACGGTCGTCGGGGCGCAGCCCGTACCAGCCGTCCATCATCATCTGCCGGGACCAGATCGCCCGGTGGGCATGACCGACCGCGCGCGGCGTTCCAGAAGTGCCGGAGGTGTAGATGATATATGCCAGCCGCTCTGGGTCGCCCAGGGCATAGTCGGCAGGCGGCAGGTCGTGCCATGCCTCATAGCTTTCCGGTCCGAACACCGGCAGGTCGGTGTCCGGGCAAGGGACGTTTTCGGCACGAAGGATGGCCTTTGGTGCAAGACGGTCGATGATCTTGGTCACTTCAGGCACAGTCAGCTGCGACGAGGTCGGAACTGGCACGATGCCCGCCGCGATGGCCCCAAGGTAGGCAATGGGAAAATCGACGGTATTGCCCAGCCGCATCAGCAGGATGTCACCAGGGGTCAGGCCCGCGTTCAACAGCCCAGTGGCCGTCCCGCGCACCGCCGCCGTCAACCGGGCGTAGGACCAGCGCTGCGCGCCAGTTGGCCGGACCACCGCCAGCGCGATCTTGTCGGGCACGGCACTACCGGCCGCCAACACATGGGCAGCCAGGTTGAAGTTGGGCGGGCAGGGCGCAAACGCCCCCTCATCAAAGAGCGATACGGTCATGGACATGACGCTTCGCGTAGCCCGCAATGCGCGCGCCTGCAAGGGGCGCGCTTGCAACACTGCGGGCACCATCCTATAGCACCTGATTATGTCGCGAGATCCCAAATCCCTGATCCGCATCGCCCGCGAGTCCGGCGACGCGCCCCAGCCAGAGCCTCTGGACCTTGGCCACCGCGTGCGCGAGCTGCGCAAGGAACGCAACTGGACGCTGGAACAGGCGGCGCGTCAGGCGGGTTTGGCCCGATCGACCTTGTCCAAGATCGAAAACGGACAGATGTCGCCGACCTATGACGCGTTGAAGAAACTCGCCGTCGGGCTGGAAATCTCTGTGCCGCAGTTGTTCACTCAGCCGCAGCAGGAAAAGGTCAATGGCCGGATGGCCGTGACCCGGTCGGACGCGGGTCAGAGCCACGCCACCGCCACCTATGAACATGAACTGCTGGCCGAAAGCCTGACGCGCAAGAAAATGCTGCCCTACCGGGCGCGTGTCCGGGCCCGCAGCATGGAAGAGTTTGACGGCTGGGTCCGCCACGACGGTGAGGAGTTTCTGTATGTCCTGACCGGGGTGGTCCGGCTGTACACGGAATTTTACGAACCGATCGAGATGAAACGCGGCGACAGCGCCTACTACGACGCGACCATGGGGCACAACGTCGTGTCAGCCTCGCCCGAGGATGCAACCATCCTTTGGGTCACGTCGCTGGGCTGATCCTCTACTGTGGCTGACCTGCTACTGGCTGGCCAGTTCGGTGGCCCGACGGGCAAGATCCTCACGGTGCATGAAATCCTGCAACGCGTCTCGCGCCTCTTCGACGGTCAGCTCATGCATATCGGCGATGTGGCGGGTCAGCGCGCGGCTGTCGCGCGGCGGGTCCGCCAGGCGACTGCGGTCCAGCGCGGGAAACCAGGTTTGCAGCTTGCCAACCGTGTTGTCCCAGTTTGCCGAAAGCTCATGCCAGTTCATGTCAGGCGCTCCTTCATGTCCGCCGACTCTGAAATGTATCTTTTTTGTGGACGTTGAAAAAGGGGAAAGGGGTCGCATCCATTGCGACCAAGGGCCTATTGACCGGATGCCGCAGGCACAGTCGCGCCGCCGCCCTGTGACGGGGGACAGCGCGACTGGCTGAATCAGCGTTCCGGCAGCAGCCCGCGTGGGCTGAACCGCAATACCATCAGCAGGATCACCCCCATGGTCAGCAGGCGCATATGCTGCACGCTGTCCAGAAGATGAGCCTTGAGATTGGAATCGTCGGGCATCCAGCTTGTGACCCAGGTCATGAATCCGGGGCCCAGCGTTTCGACCTGCACCCAGAGGAACCAGATCAGGAAACCGCCCAGCACCGCGCCCAGGTTGTTGCCCGATCCGCCGACAATCACCATCACCCAGATCAGGAAGGTATAGCGCAGCGGCTGATATGTGGTCGGGATCAATTGGCCGTCCAGCGTGGTCATCATTGCGCCCGCGATACCGCAGATGGCAGAGCCCAGGATAAAGACCTGCAAATGGCGATAGGTGACGTCCTTGCCCATCGCGCGCGACGAGGTTTCATTGTCGCGGATCGCCCGCATCATCCGGCCCCAGGGAGAGTTCAGCGCCAGTTGCGCCAGCACCAGAAGGATCACCAGAACGACCGCAAACATCAGCCCGTAGCTGATCTTGATATACAAGGTCGAGGCGGCGGTGGCATCCAGACCAAAGCCCGCCGCACGTTCCACAAAGGCAGGATCATTTTGCAACTCGATGGCGTCGGGAACCGGGCGGGGCAGGCCAGAGACGTTCTTGACGCCGCGTGTTAGCCATTCCTCGTTTTTCATGATCGCGATGATGATCTCGGAGATTCCCAGCGTCGCGATGGCCAGATAGTCCGACCGCAGCCCCAGCGCCGTCTTGCCGATGATCCATGCAGCGCCTGCGGCCAGCAATCCGCCGACCATCCAGCCGATCACCACCGGCAGGCCCAACCCGCCCAGAAAGCCGGTGCCAGCAGGGTTCACCGCCTCGATGGCATCCACGGCAGGGTCACGCACCATGCGATAGATCACGAACCCGGCGACCAGCAGCGCCGCTGCCAGATAGCGGTTCTTGGTCTTTTTCCATGCAAAGAAGGTGACGATGATGGTGCCCGCGCCCAGGATCAGCGCAAACAAGGCCCGCACCCCGCCCGCGGCCCAGGCCTCTGGCACCGGATCGACAGAGGTCAGCATGACCGCCATGCCACCAAGGGCGACAAACCCCATGACACCGACGTTGAACAGCCCGGCGATGCCCCATTGCAGGTTCACCCCCAACGCCATGATGGCGCTGATCAGGCCCATGTTGAGGATGACCAGCGCAAGATCCCAGCTTTGCAACATGCCGGTGCCGACAATCAGCAGCGCGACAAAAGCAAAGAGTGTGACGGTTCGGATATGGTTGCTCATACCGACTTCCCCTTGAACAGGCCCGTGGGCTTGAACAACAGCACCACCACGAGGATCATAAAGCTGACAGCGAATTTGTATTCCGTCGCCATAAGTTGCACGAGACCGGACGGCTCCAGCGCGTCAGGCATCAGGTAGACCAGCACCTTTTTCCAGGCGTAGGTGATTGTCACCTCCGAGAAGGCGATGACAAAGCCGCCCGCAATCGCCCCAAGCGGCGAGCCAAGCCCGCCGACGATGGCGGCGGCGAAGATCGGCAGCAACAGCTGGAAATAAGTGAAGGGCTTGTACGACTTGTCCAGCCCGTACAGCGTGCCCGCAATCGTAACCAGCGCCGCCACGATCAGCCAGGTCACCATGACCACCCGTTCCGGGTTGATCCCCGACAGCAGCGCCAGATCCTCATTGTCGGAATAGGCGCGCATGGATTTGCCGGTGCGCGTCTTGTTCAGGAACCAGAACAGCACGATCACCACAAGGATGGCGGTGATCACCGTCAGCCCCTGCGTCGTCTTGATCCCCAGACCCTCTGCAAGGCCGGTCATCTCTTTAAATTCGCGCACGTTTATGATGAACCGTTCACCATCGTCGAACCTCTGGTCATCGGTGCCAAGGATAAAACGCGTCAGCCCGTTGTAGATGAACATTACTCCGATGGAGACGATCACAAAGACAACCGGCTTGGCCTTTTGACTGCGGTAGAACCGATAAATGCCGCGATCGGTGATCAGCATCAGCGCGGCGGTCCCGGCGATCCCGAAGGGAATCGCCAGCAGCGCCGTCGGCAACGGTCCCAGGCTGATGCCCCAGGACTGGAACAGCCAAGTGAACAGGATCACGACCATCGTGCCAAAGGCCATGGTGTCGCCATGCGCAAAGTTGGAAAAGCGCAGGATGCCATAGATCAGCGTCACCCCCAGCGCCCCAAGCGCCAGTTGGCTGCCATAGGTCATCGCCGGGATGAGAACGAAGTTGGATAGCGCCACGATGGCGTTGATAAAGTCCATCAGGGGTTGCCCTCGTTGGTCGGCCGCGCGGTTGCTCCGGCGGCTCTTGTTGTGTGTATGTCGGTCATGTGTCCGGTCACTCCGTGACCACACATGCGCCGTGATAGGTGACGACCATCAGCGGATCGGCGAAATGGACGCTCAGTTTGGCGATGCCGTCCGGCGTCTGGCTCAGCAGGTAACTGCCGTGGGTGTCAGATGCGTTGATCACCAGCAGGCCGTTGACGACCTGCGCCGTGCCCTTGGCGGGGCCGGTGCCCAGTTCCAGCACCACGTCGCCGGGCATCTGTTGCGGCAGGTCGACGTCATGGCCGAACTGGGCAAAGGTGCAGGTCTCTTCTTCGAGGCATTCGACGGTGTAGCTGCACGACATCAGCGCGGCACCCTGTTCCTCGATGATGTCGGCAGAGGCGGCCACCGCGCATCCTGTCAGGCCAAGGGCCAGAATCCGTTTTCGCATCATCCGGTCTCCTTGCATTTGCCCAGCCACGGCGTGTCATCCGCATCGCTCAACCGCGCCGCGCCATCGCGATCCACGGTCAGCAACCACCCCCGGTCAGGCGACCAGAACCCGCGTTGTCCGGTTTCGGACAGGATCGCCTCGGCGGTGAAACCACCGTCGTTCAGCGTCACCCGGCTGATACGCCTGTGCGGCGGCTCATTCCGGTCCAGCGGCGGCGCAAAGCTGGCGGTGTCCAGATCGAACCGCAGCGACAGGCTGTCATCGCCCCGTGTCAGGTCACAGTCATAGCCCTCGATCCCGGCGCGCGCCGGTCCGTGCAGCGCCCCCAGCAGGAGCGACCCCAGTACCGCGTGTTCCACGGCCCGCACCGCTCAGCCCCCCAGAAAGCTCTTGCGGACTTCCGGGTCGGCCAAGAGTTCCTTGCCTGTCCCGGTAAAGGCGTTGCGCCCCTGAACCAGAACATAGCCCTTGTCCGCGATTTCCAGCGCCTGCCGTGCGTTCTGTTCCACCATCAGGATGGAAATGCCGGTGCGCGCCACCTCGATGATGCGGTCGAACAGTTCGTCCATCACGATGGGGCTGACACCGGCGGTGGGTTCGTCCAGCATCAGAACCTTGGGCTTGGTCATCAGCGCGCGGCCCACGGCCACCTGCTGACGCTGACCGCCTGACAGTTCCCCCGCCGGTTGGCGGCGCTTTTCGTGCAGGATCGGGAACAGTTCATAGACCTGTTCCATCGTGGTACGGAAATCATCCAGTCGGATGAACGCCCCCATCTCAAGGTTTTCCTCGACGGTCATCGAGGTAAAGATGTTGGAGGTCTGAGGGACAAAGCCCATGCCCTGCGCCACCCGGTCTTGCGGGGTCAGCGCAGTGATGTCGTGGCCGTCCAGCCGCACCGCGCCGCTGCGCACGTCCAGCATCCCGAACACCGCCTTCATCGCGGTCGATTTGCCCGCGCCGTTGGGGCCGACGATCACCGCGATTTCACCCTTGTCGACAGCAATGGTGCAGTCGTGCAGGATGTCCGGCCCCTTGCCATAGCCGCCGGTCATGGTGTCGCCAATCAGGAACGGCCCGCCGGGGGCGTCCTTGATCGGGCCAGATTTGCGGGTCGAGTCGATCTCGCTGGGTTTGCCCGGACGGGTGATCGAGGCGTCCTTGTTGCCGCGATCGTTGTGGTATGGATTGCCGCTCATGCCTGCGCCACCTGGTCCTTGTTTTTCAGTCCGGTGCCCAGATAGGCCTCGATCACCGCATCGTTGGCCTTGATCTCGTCCAGCGTGCCCTCGGCCAGCTTTTTGCCCTCGGCCATGACAATGACCGGGTCGCAGATGCGGCCGATGAAATCCATGTCATGTTCGATCACGCAGAACGTATAGTCGCGTTCCTTGTTGAGCCGCACAATCGTATCCGCGATGGTGTTCAGCAGCGTGCGGTTCACACCGGCGCCGACCTCATCCAGAAACACGATCTTGGCGTCGACCATCATGGTGCGGCCCAGTTCCAACAGCTTTTTCTGGCCGCCGGAAATGGCCCCGGCGGGATGATCTGCCAGATGCTCGATGGTCAGGAACTCAAGCACTTCGTCCGCTTTGGCCCGCAGGGCGCGTTCCTCTTCGGCGATCCGCTTGCGGCCCACCCATGTGTTCCACAAGGTTTCACCGGATTGCCCGCCCGGCACCATCATCAGGTTCTCGCGGCACGTCATCGAGTGAAATTCATGCGCGATCTGAAAGGTGCGCAGCAGGCCCTTGTGAAACAGTTCATGCGGCGGCAGGCCGGTGATGTCCTCACCGTCCATCGTCACCGTGCCGCTGGTTGGTTCCAGCGCGCCCGCAATCACGTTGAACAGCGTTGTCTTGCCCGCGCCGTTTGGTCCGACAAGCCCGGTGATCGACCCTGTGGCGATCTCAAGCGAGGCACCGTCGACGGCCCGGAACGCACCGAAATGCCGGTGCAGGTTATCCACCTTGATCAAGGATTATCCCCCAAGAGCGCCGCCCGCAGGGGTGGCGTCCTCATATAGCGAAAAAAGCAGCCCGACATTTGTCGGGCTGCTCTTGTCACGGTTCCGGTTTACTTGAACGAGACGGTTTCCGCAGCACCACCCGTGATGGTGTAGTACTTGTAGCTGCCAGCGGCTTCACCCGGTCCGATCAGCTCGACACCCGATGCGCCGACATAGTCGATGTCGCCGCCACCGGCGAGGATTTCCATCGCCTTGCCCAGTTCACCCGGCAGGATCAGCTCACCCGGTGCGTTGGCCACGTCCAGCAGGTTGGCGGCAATCACGTCGGAGGAAGCTGCGCCACCCTTCATCATCGCCAGTGCGATCAGCGCCGCGGCGTCATAGGACTCACGCGTGTATGAGCTGTCGCCGTTGATGCCTGCGGCGGCTGTGATTGAAGCAAACGCGTCTGCGCCTGCGCCCTCGGCCCAAGGCACGGTGCCGATCGACCCCTCGAGAGCGTCGGCCAGTTCGGTGAACAGCGTGTCGCCGTACATGCCGTCACCCATGACATAGGTGTCGAACGCGCCGGTATCATAGGATGCCTGAATGATGCCTTTGCCGCCCTGGTCGGTATAGCCCAGAACAATCAGGGCCTGACCGCCGGCCGATGCCAGCGCGCCGATCTCGGCCGAATAGTCGGCCTTGCCGTCGTCATGCGGCGCCGACAGGGTGATGGTGCCGGAATAGGACGATGCAAAGGCATCGGCAAATCCCTTGCCGTAGTCGTTGTTGGTATAGGTCACCGCAACTTCGGTGATGCCCTTCTCGGCGAGGATCTCGGCCAGAACGGCACCCTGGCGGGCATCCGACGGCGAGGTGCGGAAGAACAGGCCGTTGTCTTCGGCAGTCGACAGCGCAGGCGAGGTCGCAGAGGGCGATACCATCGGCACACCGTTCGGCACGGCGACGTTCGACAGGATCGCGCCGGTCACGCCGGAACAGTCCGCGCCCATGATGGCGACGACGCCCTCGGTGGTGACAAGACGTTCTGCGGCGGCTGTGGCGGCGGCGGCGTCGATGCAGGTCGAATCCGCACGCGACGGGGTCAGTGTCACACCGTCCAGGAACTTGCCCGATGCGTTGACCTCGGAAATCGCCAGCTCTGCGCCGTCTGCCATTGCGGGTGTGATCGATTCAATCGGGCCGGTGAAGCCCAGGATGATGCCGATCTTTGCTTCGCTTGCGTGGCTTTCTGCAAATGCGGCAGAGGCGACGAGGGTACAGGCCGTTGTGGCCATCAGTAGTTTTTTCATTGTTAACTCCCGTGTTGGATCTTGTGTCCTAGCGTGAGCCTAAGCAGGGTTTTCAGAAAAGGAAAGGCCCCTTGAAAGCTGCGGTTTCTTCCCCGTGTCCCCTTGCCCGGCAAAGCAGAGCCGCCATATCGCAAGGGAAACAGGAGGCGCAAACATGATTCTCAAACATGCCGTTACGGCACTTTCCGTCTGCATGGCGGGTCCGCTTGCCGCCGCCCCGATTCAGACCTCTGCCGGTCCCATGACTGCCGAACCGATGGTCGAGGATCTGGGCACGCCCTGGGCTTTTGACTTTCTGCCGGATGGCGCGATTCTGCTGACCGAACGCGAGGGCCAGCTGTTGCGGATCGACGGTGACGCGCGGACAGAGGTGCGCGGCGTGCCAAAGGTTGTGGCCAACGGGCAGGGCGGCCTGCTGGACGTTCTGGTGCCGCGTGACTTTGCCACCAGCCGTGAACTGTTCTTTACCTATGCCAAACGTCAGGGCTTTCGCGGCTCCGGCACGGCGGTCTACCGCGCCCGGCTGTCAGAGGACGGCACGCGGCTGGAAGACGGCACGACGATTTTCGAGATCGCGCGCGGAACCGGCGGCGGATACCACTTTGGCTCTCGTCTGGTCGAGGGATCGGACGGGCACCTGTTTGTGACCGTGGGCGACCGCGGCGACGGGCCCAAGGCGCAGGATCTGTCGATGCACAACGGTTCGGTTCTGCGGATCACCCGCGACGGCGCGCCCGCGCCGGGCAATCCCTTTGTCGACACGGATGGTGCCTTGCCGGAAATCTGGTCTTACGGCCATCGCAACCCGCAGGGTGCCGCACTGGATGCCAGCGGACAGCTTTGGGTCGTGGAACACGGCGCCAAGGGTGGCGATGAGGTCAACCGAATTGATCCGGGCGTGAACTATGGCTGGCCGGTGATTTCTTACGGGGTCGACTACGACGGCTCCAAGCTGGGGCAGGGCACCGCCAAGGAGGGCATGGCGCAGCCGGTGCATTTCTGGGATCCGTCCATCGCGCCCTCTGGCATGGGGTTCTATGACGGCAGCGTGGCGGAGTGGTCCGGCAATGCCTTTATCGGCTCGCTCAAGTTCGACTACATCTCGCGGCTGTCGGGCGACCCGCTGACAGAGGTCGAGCAGATCAAGAGCGATGAAACCCTGCGCGTGCGCGATGTGGACACCGGGCCGGACGGTGCGCTGTGGTTCCTCAGCGTCGGCAATGGCGCGTTGTACCGGCTGGTGCCTGCCGCCGACTGATCTGCTGCTGATTGACCGCCGTGCGGTGCGTTTGGGTTCCGTAAACCTGTGCGCGGCATGTTCGCCCCTGGTACCACCGAAAACAGGATCAACGCCCTCATGGGGGCCTTTCGATCTGCGCGGAACGAAGGGGCGACGCCCCAAAGGCGCCGGGTTTGACACCCCGGTGGCATGATCCGACCGGCGGCCGCCGTTCTTTCGGACCTATCACTACTCTGCCAGTCCCCGCCCAAGGCCCCGGCCTTGCGGCGGGCCTCAGTCCTGCGCGGGCATCACCCGGCTGTAGTAGGCGCTGTCGCAGACCTCATACCCGCCATACAGGTAGTCGCCGGTTTCTGTGCGGTCATGGATGAACCCCAGTTTTTCCAGCAACCGGATGGATCCGGTGTTGCGCGGGTCCAGATCGGCGGTCAGGCGCGTCAGGTCGGGGCGGCGGCGGGCGATCTCGATCAGGATGGCGGACATCGCCTCATAGGCCAGACCCTGTCCCCAGTAGTCGGGGTGCAGGATGTATCCGACCTCTGCATTCTGCCACAGCCCGGCCTTGCCGATACAGCGCCCGTCCTTTTCGAGGATGTATTCCACCCGCCCGTCATGGCCGTAGCCATCCATGAACCGGCGCAGGAATTGCAGGGTCTGCGCGATGTCCTCATGGGCGGGACCGGACCAGTGACGCATCACCTGGGGGTTGGACAGGATCTCGTGCAGCGGCTCCAGATCGGTCAGCCGACCGGGCCGCAGCAACAGCCGCTCTGTCCGGATCATACCGACAGGCGGGTGGCCTGCGCGCCGCGTTCCCGGTACGGCGTCGTCTTGTAATGCGCCCGGTAGCATTTCGAGAAATGCGAGGGCGAGGCAAAGCCGCAGGCCAGCGCCACGTTGATCACGCTCATTTCCGTCTGCATCAACAGGTTGCGTGCCTTTTGCAGCCGTAATTCCATGTAATAGCGTTTCGGCGAACGGTTGAGATAGCGCCGGAACAGCCGCTCCAGCTGACGGGTCGACATGCCCACATCCTTGGCAAGGATCGCCGGGCTGATCGGTTCCTCGATGTTGGTTTCCATCATCTGGATGACCTGGCTCAGCTTGGGGTGGCGCACACCGATGCGGGTGGGCACCGACAGGCGCTGGGTGTCCTGATCGGTCCGGATCGAAGAATAGATCTGCTGATCGGCCACGGCGGTGGCCAGCTCCTCACCATGATCATTGGCAATGATCTGCAGGAACAGATCGATGGACGATGTGCCGCCCGCTGTGGTCAGCCGGTTGCCGTCTATGGTGAACACCGATTTGGTCAACTCGACCTCGTCGAATTCCTCTGAAAAACTGTCCTGGTTTTCCCAGTGGATGGTGGCGCGCTTGCCGTCCATCAACCCGGCCTTGGCCAGCGTGTAAGTGGCGGTACACAACCCGCCCATGACCAGCCCCTTGCGCGCCTCGCGCCGAAGCCAGCTGAGCAGCCGTTTGGTCGTCGCCTGCTGCACCTCGGCCCCGCCGCACAGGACAACCGTGTCGTCGCGGTGCAGGTCGTTCAACCCGCCATCCAGATGAAACACCGTGCCGGTGGAACAGGTCGCGGTTTCCCCGCCTTCACCGACCACTTGCCACTCATACAGCTTTTTCTGCGACATGCGGTTGGCCAGCCGCAGACAGTCCAGTGCTGCGGCAAACGACAACATGGTGAAATTGTCCAACAGAACAAAAACAAAGCGGCGCGGTTTGGGCGGCACGCTGTCGAGTTCGATGACCTGGCGCTGCGGCGGGGGAAACATGGAAAGCCACCTTCCTGATCGGGTTGCGGCCTGTTGCCCGCAATATCATCGTGGCACATGGGCAGAACTCCCCGGCAGCGTCAAGACATGTCGGAAACAATTGCCGGACAACGCCGGGCGGGTCTGCCGGTTTGCCGGTTCGTGGTCTGCCCGACGATGTCTGCATCGATTTGCACGGCTCGTCCGGGGCGGTGCTTTTGCACTGTGCGGCATTTGCAGGCAAATCATCGCTGGTCAGGGGCGAGAGGGTGACTTATACAGCCCAACCGTTAGCGCTCGAAATGATGAACCGGAGAGACACGATGACCGAGTGGCAGAAAGCGAACTGGCGTAGCAAGCCGCGGGTTCAGATGCCGGAGTATACGGATCCCGAGGCCCTGACCGCTGTCGAGTCGCAGATGGCCAAGTATCCGCCGCTCGTCTTTGCCGGCGAGGCGCGCAGGCTGAAGCAGCACCTGGCCGCTGCGGGCCGGGGTGAGGCGTTCCTGTTGCAGGGCGGCGACTGTGCTGAAAGTTTTGAACAATTCTCGGCCGATGCGATCCGCGACACCTTCAAGGTGATGCTGCAAATGGCGATGGTGCTGACCTATGGCGCCAAGGTGCCGGTGGTCAAGGTGGGCCGCATGGCCGGCCAGTTCGCCAAGCCGCGCAGCGCGCCGACAGAGGTCAAGGATGGCGTCGAACTGCCCAGCTACCGGGGCGACATCATCAACGGGCTGGCCTTTACGCCAGAGGCGCGCATCCCCGATCCGCGTAACATGTTGCAGGCCTACACGCAGGCGGCGGCGACGCTGAACCTGCTGCGCGCCTTTTCGACCGGCGGCTATGCCGACGTGCACAAGGTCCACCAGTGGACGCTGGGCTTTACCGAGAGCGAAAAGGCCGCGCGTTACCGCGAGATGTCGACCCGCATTCAGGACGCGCTGGATTTCCTCACCGCCGCCGGTGTCACCGGCGATCAGGCGCACACGCTGCACACGGTGGAATTCTACACCAGCCACGAGTCACTGCTGCTGGAATACGAAGAGGCGCTGTGCCGTCAGGATTCGACCTCTGGCAATTGGCTGGCGGGCTCGGGTCACATGATCTGGATCGGCGACCGCACCCGGCAGCCGGACGGCGCGCATGTGGAATACGCCCGCGGCGTGCTGAACCCGGTCGGTCTGAAATGCGGCCCGACCACCACGGCAGAGGATCTCAAGGTTCTGATGCAAAAGCTGAACCCGAGGAACGAAGAGGGCAAGCTGACGCTGATCGCCCGCTTTGGCGCGGGCAAGGTGGGGGAAAATCTGCCGCGCCTGATCAAGGCCGTGCAGGAAGAGGGCGCCAAGGTGACATGGGTCTGCGACCCGATGCACGGCAACGTCATCAAGTCGGCCACCGGCTACAAGACACGCCCCTTTGATTCGATCCTGCGCGAAGTGCGTGAGTTCTTTGGCGTGCATGAGGCCGAGGGCACCATCCCCGGCGGCGTGCATTTCGAGATGACGGGCCTGGACGTGACCGAATGCACCGGCGGCGTGCGCGAAGTCACCGATGAGGATCTGTCGGACCGCTACCACACCGCCTGCGACCCGCGCCTGAACGCCTCGCAGTCGCTGGAACTGGCGTTCCTGGTGGCCGAGGAACTGGTGGCCCGCCGCGCCAAGGCGGCCGAGGCGGCCAGCGCCTGATTTCGGCCAATCGTTGAGACATGAGAAACGCCGCCGCAGGGAATTGCGGCGGCGTTTTTCTTTTGCGGTCCATTTGCCGGAATGAGCGGACCTGACCCTACAGCGCGAACTCTTGCAGCACATAGCCACAGGGGTAAATATCGGACCGAATATGGATGGGGGGGGGCAGACACCGCCGTCTGACCGAACAGCGTGACTCCGCCCCCCAGCAGAATTGGCGCGCGCTTCAGGCGCAACAGGTCAATTGCACCCATCGACACTAGCGCACCCGCAAAATCCCCGCCGCCACAGAGGTAGACAGGCCCATCCGAAGTTGTCTTGAGAGTCTTGAGGACTGCGAGGTCACATGTTCTGCGCACCTCCACCTCGCTCTCTTCGGGTAGGTCCAGAGACTTTGAAAAAACGATTGTTCTCATATGGCTATAAGGGTTCTGACCGGGGGTCATGCCAAAACGATAGCCAAACTCATAGGTCTTTCGTCCCATGATGGCGACAGAGTAGCCCGCCAATCGGGCGCGGTAGTCTTCGACAACCTGCCCGTCTTGCGCAAAGTTTGAAATGTCCCCGTCGGGCCCGGAAATAAAGCCGTCAACAGAGACAGCGACATCATAAACGATGGGATGCATTGCCTGCTCCTCAATAAAACTCCGACACACCCGAAGGCAATTGTGCGGTTGGTTTAATTGATCACTGGCAGAGCACTCCCTTGTCTGTTGACGAGTTTAGGGACCGACCCGTTCCAGATCAAGATTGTCTGAAAACCCTGTCTGGTCTGCTCGACCGGGGGGCAGCGGGTCAATACATGTCTTTGAAACAAAAGGCCCCGACCTTGTGATCGGGGCCAATCCTTTGCTGCGTCCCTGTCAGGACTGGCCGGGTCAGTCGTTGCTGACCACAAGGCGCAGGTGGCTTGTCCTGTCGCCCGTAGCCGATACGGCGGCGGGGGCCGGAACCGGCGTCGCGCCGCGCGGCATGGATGCCGCCGGTGCCTTGTGCATTACCGGCGCGTCAGGTTTGGCGGGCTCCATCGGGGCCGCTGTGACCGGCTTGCCCGACAGTGCTGCCGTCACCTCGACATGGCGCAGGGTGAACCGGCGCGGGGTGCGGCCAATGCGGCCATGGCTGATCAGCGCACCCAAAGCGCGGGTCTGGTCGCCGAAATCCGACCGCAGCGGCAACAGGATCATATGCGCCTCAAGGTCGGGTTTGCCGAAACCGCCCTCTGCGGTCAGATCCAGACGCACAATCGCTGGATCGGCAAACAGCCGTGTCACCGCCTCGCCAAAGCGTTCCCGGTCCGGCGGCGCGATCAAGCAGGACAGCGGCATCCCGGCGATCTGCATCCCCATGATGTCGTTCAGATGTGTGCCGGCGACGCGGATCTTGGCCATGCTGGGCGCGATCCGTTCCATCAGAAAGGCATTCTCCAGCGCGTCTTCCATGCCGCGCGGATCGATCTGGCTGCGCATCGGCACCGCGTCTGCCGCGCATAGCCCGTGCCAATAGGCCTCGACCTGCCGCAGAGGGGCGAGCCGCCGCATCTTTTCGCGTTCCGTCATGGAAACGATGCCCTTGTCCTTGCCACTTTTGCCCAACATGCCAAACTCCTGTCGTCCGCCGCGGCATGGTAAGGCGTGTCTGCCACCCAGCCTGCTTAATTGAAGTTACTGAAACCTTACTAGCAGAGGTTCGTCTCAAATTCGTCCCAATTCTTCGGCGAAGGTTAACGGAACGCCCAGGACTTAACCCCGACTTGCGCCCGGCAGCGTCTGCCGATACCCCGGTTCGAAAGACGGCGGAGGGGGCGAGATGCGCCAATCTATGACGGGCTTTGCAAGCCGGAGCGGACAGGGACTTGGTCGCAGCTGGGTCTGGGAATTGCGCGGTGTGAACGGCAAGGGGCTGGACCTGCGGTTGCGGATGCCCGACGGGATCGACGGGCTGGAGGCCGGTGTGCGCGCGCGTTGCGCGGCGCTGCTCAAACGCGGCAACCTGCAAATCTCATTGAAACTTGCAGCGGATGAGGGCGACGCGGGGGTGCGTCTGGATGAGGCGCAACTGGCCGCCGTACTGGCCGCGATGCACCGGATCGAGGCAGACGCCATGGCAGAGGGCCTGTCGCTGGCCCCCTCGACGGCGGCAGAGATCGTTGGATTGCGCGGCGTTCTGACAACCGAAGCGCCAGAGGCAGAGCCGGTGGCGCTGGCCGCCGCGCTGCTGGCAGACTTTGACGGTGCGCTGACGGATTTCGTGGCCATGCGCCGCGCCGAAGGCGATGCGCTGACTGTCGTGCTGGAGGGCCAACTGGCCGAGATCACCACGCTGGTCGACGACGCCACCAAGGCCGTGGCCGACCGTCAGCCACAACAGGCCGAGCGCCTGCGCGAACAACTCGCCCGCGTGATCGGCAATGCGGATGGCGTCGATCCGGCGCGCATCGCGCAGGAACTGGCGGTGATCGCTGTCAAATCCGACATCACCGAGGAAATCGACCGGCTGCGCGCCCATATCGTGGCCGCGCGGGATCTGCTGGCGGCAGAGGGCGCGGTGGGCCGCAAGTTCGATTTCCTGATGCAGGAGTTCAACCGCGAGGCCAATACGCTATGCTCGAAATCCGGGGATGCGCGATTGACCCAGACCGGACTGGCGCTGAAAACCGTGATCGACCAGATGCGCGAACAGGTTCAGAACGTGGAGTGACCCCGACATGACCCAGACACCAACACGACGCGGATTGCTGATCATCCTGTCCTCGCCCTCGGGCGCGGGAAAATCCACACTGGCGCGTCGGCTGCGTGCCTGGGACCCGTCGATCGTCTTCTCGGTCTCGGCCACGACGCGCGCACCCCGGGACGGCGAAGTTGACGGCGAAGACTACCATTTCATGAGTGAACTGGACTTCAGGAAGGCGGTCAACCAGGGCGAGATGCTGGAACACGCCCATGTCTTTGGCAATTTCTACGGCTCTCCCAAGGGGCCAGTGCGCGATGCGATCATCGCGGGCAAGGATGTGCTGTTTGACATCGACTGGCAGGGCGCGCAGCAGATGACCAATTCGGAACTGGCGCTGCACACGCTGTCGATCTTCTTGCTGCCGCCGTCGATTGCCGAACTCAAGCGGCGGCTGGAAGGGCGGGCGCAGGACGACGAAGCCGTGATCGACAAGCGGATGCAGAAAAGCTGGGACGAGATCAGCCATTGGGGATCCTACGACTTTGTGCTGGTGAACGAGGATCTGGACGAGACCGAGGCGCGGCTGAAAAGCGTGGTCACGGCGGCACGCCTGCGACGCACCCAGCAACCCGGCCTGCTGGATCACGTCCGCGCCCTGCAACAAGAATTCGAGGATTTGTCATGACTCTGTACGCATTGGACGGGATCGCGCCGCAACTGGCCGGGGACGCATGGGCCGCGCCGGATGCCAACCTGATCGGCAAGGTGGTGCTGGAGGCGCGCGCTTCGGTCTGGTTCGGCTGCACGCTGCGCGGCGACAATGAGGAAATCCGCCTCGGCGAAGGTTCGAACCTGCAGGAAAACACCGTTTGCCATACCGACATGGGCTATCCGCTGGTGATCGGGCGGGGCTGCACCATCGGCCACAAGGTCATGCTGCACGGCTGTACCATCGGCGACAACACGTTGATCGGCATGGGGGCCACAATCCTGAATGGCGCGAAGATCGGCAAGAACTGCCTGATCGGCGCAGGCGCGCTGATCACCGAGGGCAAAGAGATCCCCGACGGCAGTCTGGTGATGGGGATGCCCGGCAAAGTGGTGCGCCAACTGGACGAGGCTGCCATCGAAGGGCTGCGCAAATCGGCGCTGGGGTATCAGGCGAATGCCGCCCGCTTTGCCACCGGGCTGACGGCGCTTTAGGGCGTTATCCGCTGGTCCTTGGCGGCCACCAGACGGTCTGCGTAGATGGTCGGAAACACCGAATCGCGCTGTTCGGTGTGCAGTCCTTGCGACTGCCAGCGACCATCGCGCAGAACCAGCCGCATGTATCCCTTGAACCGGGGTGCGGCCAGGGCAGAGCCGCGCAGGATATAGGTTTCGTGAAACCCGGTGATCTCCTGTTTGGTGGCGTCCATGAAAAAAGCACCGCTGCAGATGCGGTGATATTCCGTCACGCCCTGATCCGCAAAGCAGGTCCGCGCGGCGCGGGTCACGTTCAGCCATTCTTCATGGGTTTCGAACACCCGTGCGGTATCCAGTGCACTGATCCGGTTCGGAACCGCGATGCACGACACCAGAGCGTCCCAATTGCCAACCCAGAAGTGTTTCTTGATGGCGTCGATGGTGTCCTGATAGATCGTCACGGCCTCCGGGACAGAGGCTGCCTTGATCTGTTCGGGCGATAGCCCGTCGTGGATTGGTCTGGTCCCGTCCATGTCTCTTGCTGCCCTCGACCGATCATTCGAAAACTTTACCCTGATGCTGGTAACGGCAATTCATATTCAAGGATAGTCATTCATAATGATGAATTGTGTCAGTCAGGGGCAGGAAGGGCGGGATCATGCCTATCGACCGGCCTGAACCGATCAGCTAAACAGCCGTCGCAACAAAAACCCTGTGGAGGTAAGGTGATGGCCCTATTGCGCCAACCACGCTGGTGCGCAGCGGTTCCGGCGGTCCGATCGCCGCGCGCCGTGCCGACGGTGGCCTGAGGTGGCGCCGTTCATCGCCGCCTTTGTCGATGCGGTGCCGCTGCCGGCACTGGTGATCCGGCGCGACGAAAGCATCGAGGCCGCCAATCCGCAGGCCCGGAGCCTGTTGGGGCCCGGGATCGTGGGGCGGCATTTCATCACCGCGTTGCGGCAACCGCAACTGCTGGACGCGATCGAACACAGCCTGCGGGACAGCGCCCCGCGCGCCGCCGACTATATGGGCAACGACGGACGGCAGGACACCACCTTTCGCGTGGCGGTGCGTCCGGTCGAGTTGCCCAGCGGGGCGGGTGTGTTGGTCAGTTTCGAGGATGTGACCCACGCCGAACAGTTGCTCCAGATGCGGCGCGATTTTGTCGCCAATGTCAGCCACGAACTGAAAACACCGCTGACCGCGCTGATCGGCTTTATTGAGACGTTGAAGGGACCGGCGCGCAACGATCCGGTGGGGCAGGCGCGGTTCCTGAACATCATGGAGGCCGAGGCGCACCGGATGAACCGGCTGGTCAGCGATCTGCTGTCGCTCAGCCGGGTCGAGGCGGATGAACGGGTCCGCCCGACGGAACGGATTGATCTGGGCGCGTCGATCATGGCCACCATCAACGGGCTGTCTCCACTGGCGCAGGAGGCGGAGGTCACGCTGGTTCATGACCTGCCCGACACGCAGGTGGTGGTGCCCGCAGACCGGGATCAGCTGCATCAGGTGCTGACCAACCTGATAGAGAACGCGATCAAGTATTGCGGCAAGGGCACCACGGTAACGGTGCGGCTGGGCGTGCCGAACTACGCGCCGGGACTGCGGGCGCAGGCCGCGACCCTGATCATCCAGGACAACGGGCCGGGGATCGACCCGATCCACCTGCCGCGCCTGACGGAACGGTTCTACCGCATCGACACACACCGCTCCCGCGAGATGGGCGGCACCGGGCTGGGACTGGCGATTGTCAAACATATCGTCAATCGCCACCGTGGGCGGCTCAAGATCCAGAGCGAGCAGGGCGTGGGCACCCGCTTTACCATCACGCTGCCGGTGAGTTGACCTGACGAATCCCCTCCTGCCTTGCCAGAGCTATGAAACTGCGTGACGGCGCGGAACACAGCCGCTTTTCGGGTTGCAGATTTCTGTCGCCGCCGCCCGGAGCGCGAATCCCTGCTGCAATGCAGCAAAAACCGCGCGCGTCATAAAACCGTTACACAAGCGTCACAAAACCATAGCGTCGGGCCGTTAGCGGTCCGGGACAAGGTCATCGTGGGGATGATCGTTTCCTAGGTTCACGGAGCTTTCCATGAAATTCGCTAAACTGACCGCTTCCACTCTGGCGATCGCCGCTGTGTCGGCCACCTCTGCTGTCGCGCGTGACAACATCCAGGTTGCCGGATCGTCGACCGTTCTGCCCTATGCCTCGATCGTGGCAGAGGCCTTTGGCGACAACACCGACTTCCCGACACCGGTCGTTGAATCGGGCGGCTCTTCCGCCGGGCTCAAGCGGTTCTGCCAGGGCGTAGGCGAAGAGCACACCGACGTTGCCAACGCCTCGCGCAAGATCCGCGAAAAAGAGATCCAGGCCTGCGCCGAAAACGGCGTGACCGACATCATCGAGGTCCGCATCGGCTATGATGGCATCGTGTTTGCCTCGCAGCAGGGCGGCCCGGACTACACGGCCTTTACCCAGGCCGACATCTTTACCGCGCTGGCGCCCAAGGTCATGGTTGACGGCGCGCTGGTCGACAACCCCTACACCAAATGGTCGGACTTCAACGCCGATCTGCCCGACGCCGAGATCCTCGCGTTCATCCCCGGCACCAAGCACGGCACCCGTGAAGTGTTCGAAGAAAAGGTCATCGCGGTTGGCTGTGAGGCCACCGGCGCAATGGCGGCCATGATCGACGCCGGCATGTCCGAAGACGACGCCGAAGATGCCTGCCTTGAGGTCCGCACCGATGGCCGCTCTGTCGACATCGATGGCGACTATACCGAAACGCTGGCCTCCATCTACGCCAACGTGAACGGCATCGGCGTGTTCGGTCTCGCGTTCTACGAAAACAACACCGACAAGCTGAAGGTCGCCACCATGGCCGGTGTCGCGCCCTCGACCGAAACCATCGCATCGGGAGAGTACCCGGTGTCGCGTCCGCTGTTCTTCTACGTCAAGAAGGCCCACATCGGCGTGATCCCCGGACTGAAGCTGTATGCGCAGTTCTTTATCTCTGACGAACTGGCTGGCCCCTCCGGTCCGCTGGCCAACTATGGCCTCGTGTCCGACCCCGAACTGGGCAAGATCCAGCAGATGGTTGCCGACGAAGTCGTCATGGGCGGTGGCATGTGATCCACCCGCACTGGGTTGATTGCGCCTGATACCTGCGGGGCGGCATATTCCGCCGCCCCCTTCCTTTTTGGACCTTTTCCCAAACACAGACCTCGGGGGGCATATGCCTGTTTTCTGGCTCATCGTGATCGTTCTCGCGCTGGCGGCCGTTGGATTCATCCTCGGCCGGGCCCGCGCGTTGCAAAGCGCCGGGGGCGACAGACGCGACCTGCACTCGCTGCCAATCTACTATGGCTCCAACGTGGCGATGAAATCGCTGGTGCCGGCCTTTCTGCTGATGATCGGCTGGCTGATCGCCCAGCCCTTTGCGGTCAACTATGCAGTGTCGGGCATGATCCCCGACAGCGTCATTTCCGAAGGCTCCAGCCGCGGGCTGATCCTCGCAGAGGTGCGGCGCACCTCAGACGGGCTGACCAATGCCGTGGCCAGCGGGGCGCTGACAGATGACATGGCGCGTGACGCCGGTGCCGATCTCGACGCGGTCACCACCCGGCTCAAGGATGCGGGACAGGTCGTGACCAGCCAGATCACACAGCCGGTGCTGCACGCAGCACAACGCTACCGCGCGCTGAACGCGACCGGAAACTGGGTCATGACCGGGCTTGTCCTTTTGACAGCGCTGGTCGGCGTGCTGTGGGGATTGAAGGAAACCAACGCCGATTTCCGGGCCCGCAACGTGGTGGAACAGGGCGTCATGGCGCTGTTGATCGCCGCCGCCTCTATTGCGGTTCTGACCACCATCGGCATCGTGTTCTCGCTGATCGGGAACACCTGGGTGTTCTTCAACCTGTATCCCGCCGGGGACTTCTTTACCCTGCTGGAATGGGCGCCCAGCTTTTCGGGCCGGGGCGGATCGTCCAGCCTGGGGGTGCTGCCGCTGCTCTGGGGGACATTCTATATCTCTATCGTGGCGCTGCTGGTGGCGGTGCCCGTGGGCCTGTTCGCCGCCGTCTACCTGTCCGAATACGCCTCTCCCACGGTGCGCAGCTTTGCCAAGCCGATGCTGGAGGTGCTGGCCGGTATCCCGACCATCGTCTACGGCCTGTTTGCCCTGCTGACCATCGGCCCGATGCTGCTGAGCGTCTTTGGCCCCGATGGCACCGGCTGGATGGGCGGACAGCGCGCGGTGATCACCGCCGGTCTGGCCATGGGCATCATGCTGATCCCCTTTGTCAGCTCCCTGTCGGACGACATCATCAACGCTGTGCCGCAGGCGATGCGCGACGGCTCCTACGGGCTGGGCGCCACCAAGTCGGAAACCATCAAGCAGGTGATCCTGCCTGCCGCCCTGCCGGGCATCGTGGGGGCCATCCTGCTGGCCGCCAGCCGCGCCATCGGTGAGACGATGATCGTGGTGCTGGGGGCAGGGGCCGCCGCGCGCCTGTCCCTGAACCCCTTCGAGGCGATGACCACCGTCACCGCCAAGATTGTCAGCCAACTCACCGGCGACAGTGACTTTGCCTCGCCCGAGGCGCTTGTCGCCTTCGCGCTGGGGATGAGCCTCTTTGTCCTGACGCTGGGGCTGAACGTCCTGGCCCTCTTTATCGTGCGCAAATACCGGGAGCAGTACGACTAATGACCGATGCAAGCATGGACACCCCGACCCCGCGCCGGAAAAAGATCTCGCTGGTTGCCGACGATGCGCGCACGAAAAAGCGCAACAAGGCAGAAAAGCGGTTCCAGGCCTATGGCATCGGCGCCATCGCCATTGGCCTGTTTTTCCTGCTGGTGCTGGCCACCTCGATCCTGCGGTCGGGCATCCCGGCCTTCACCACCACGGTGGTCAGTGTCGAGTTCACCCTGCAACAGGAGGAATTCGACGAGGCCGAAGGGCAACTGTTCAAGACCAAGGCCTATTCGAACTACTTCATCAGCGCGCTGCAAACGACCCTGACGGAAAAGGGGATCAAGGTCTCCTTCGACGAGGCCTCGATCGAACGGGTCATGGGCAAGATCGGCAGCACGCTGCGCGAACACTACAGCGCCTCGCCTGACACGCTGGGACAGCCGGTGGATTTCAGCCTGGGCGCATCGTCGCGTGTAGACGGCTATTTCAAGGGCCGCGTGACCCGCGAAGGGTTGCAGGACAGCCGCTTTCTGACGCTGGCCGACCTTGATCTGGTCGATGCGCTGGCCGAGGCCGGTATCATCACCACCACCTTTGACTGGAACTTTATCACCGGGGCGGATTCAGGCGTGGACAACCCCGGCGGGGCCGGGATCGGCGCCTCGGTCGTGGGATCGTTCTTCATGATGCTGGTGGTGTTGTTCCTGTCGCTGCCCATCGGCGTGGCCGCCTCGATCTACCTGGAGGAATTCGCCCCGCAGAACCGCTGGACCGATCTGGTCGAGGTCAATATCTCGAACCTTGCCGCCGTGCCATCGATTGTCTTTGGTATCCTTGGTCTGGCGGTGTTCATCCAGTTCGCGCACTTGCCGCAGTCCGCGCCGCTGGTGGGTGGTCTGGTGCTGACGCTGATGACGCTGCCGACCATCATCATCTCGACCCGCGCGTCGCTCAAGGCGGTGCCGCCGTCGATCCGCGACGCGGCGCTGGGGGTCGGGGCCTCAAGGATGCAATCGGTGTTCCACCACGTTCTGCCGCTGGCGATGCCCGGCATCCTGACCGGCACAATCATCGGTCTGGCGCAGGCGCTGGGGGAAACCGCACCGCTGCTGCTGATCGGCATGGTGGGCTTTGTCGCCCGTGGCTATCCCGACGGGTTCATCAGCGGGTTTATCGACCCGAACTCTGCCATGCCGGCGCAGATCTACACATGGGCGGCCCGTGCCGATGCCAGCTTTTACGAAAAGGCCTGGGGCGGTATCATCATCCTGCTGATCTTTCTGCTGACCATGAACATCATCGCCATCATTCTGCGCCGCCGCTTTGAGCGTCGCTGGTAAGCGCCGGGTTGCGGAACTAGGAGAGCACAACAATGTACGACGTACCGAACACGGAGATCAACGTGGAGCAGCGAGACATCAAGATCAGCGCCCGCAAGGTGCAGGTCTATTACGGCACCACCCACGCCATCAAGGACGTGAACTGCGAGATCCAGGACAAGACCGTGACCGCCTTTATCGGTCCCTCTGGCTGCGGCAAATCCACCTTTCTGCGCTGCCTGAACCGGATGAATGACACCATCGACATCTGCCGCGTCGAGGGCGACATCACCATCGACGGTGAAGACATCTATGACAAGCGCGTCGATCCGGTGCAATTGCGCGCCAAGGTCGGCATGGTGTTCCAGAAACCCAACCCGTTCCCCAAGTCGATCTACGACAATGTGGCCTATGGCCCGCGCATCCACGGTCTGGCCCGGAACAAGGCCGATCTGGACGTGATCGTCGAACGGTCTCTGCGCCGTGCGGCCATCTGGGATGAGGTCAAGGACCGGCTGGACGCGCCGGGCACCGGCCTGTCGGGCGGCCAGCAACAGCGTTTGTGCATCGCGCGCGCCGTGGCCACCGAACCCGAGGTTCTGCTGATGGACGAACCCTGTTCGGCGCTGGACCCCATCGCCACCAGCCAAGTCGAGGAACTGATTGACGAACTGCGGCAGGAGTATTCGGTGGTCATCGTGACCCACTCGATGCAGCAGGCCGCGCGGGTCAGCCAGAAGACCGCGTTTTTTCACCTGGGTCATCTGGTGGAATACGGCGACACCAGCAAGATCTTTACCAACCCGGTCGACAGCCGGACCGAAAGCTACATCACAGGGCGGATCGGATGATGAGAGAGCTCAATCAACATATCGCAAGCGCGTTTGACCGCGATCTTGAGGGCATACAGGCCAAGATCATGAAGATGGGGGGCCTTGCCGAGGCTGCCATCCTCAGCGCGGCCAAATCGCTGGAGACCCGCGACGAAGAGCTGGCCAATCAGGTCCGCCGCGGAGATGCCGCCATCGACGCGCTGGAGGAAAGCCTCAACGAAGAGGCGGCTCGCGTGATCGCGCTGCGCGCGCCGACCGCGTCGGACCTGCGCATTGTCCTGTCGGTGATGCGCATGTCGGCCAATCTGGAACGGATCGGCGATCTGTCCAAGAACATGGCCAAGCGCACAACCGTGCTGGTGCAGATGCAGCCCATCGGCGGCACCTCGCAATCGCTGCGCCGGATGGCGCGCGATGTGGAACTGATGCTCAAGGACGCGCTGGACGCCTATATCCAGCGCGATGAGGCACTGGCCATGGACGTGATCGAACGCGACCGCGACGTCGACCAGATGTACAACACCCTGTTCCGCGAATTCCTGACCTTCATGCTGGAAGACCCGCGCAACATCACCGCCTGCATGCATCTGCATTTCATCGCCAAGAACATCGAACGCATGGGCGACCATGTGACGTCGATCGCCGAACAGGTCGTGTTCCTGACATCCGGGCGCAAGCCGGACGATATTCGCGTCAAGGATGACCGCACCTCGACCGATGCCAGCCTGTCCCTGGATGCGCTGGACGGCGACGAGGACAGAGAGGATTGAACGATGGCCGCAGATCAGCCAACAGTTCTGGTGGTCGAGGATGAAGCCGCCCAGCGAGAAGTGCTGACCTACAACCTCGAGGCCGAGGGGTTCCGCGTTGCACGCGCCGAAAACGGCGAAGAGGCGCTGATCCTCATCGACGAGGAAAACCCCGACATCATCGTGCTGGACTGGATGTTGCCCAATGTGTCCGGGATCGAGGTGTGCCGCCAGATCAAGACGCGCCCCGACACGCGCAACGTGCCGATCATCATGCTGTCGGCCCGCTCGGAAGAGGTGGACCGGGTGCGCGGCCTTGAAACCGGGGCAGACGATTATGTGGTCAAACCCTATTCGGTGATCGAGCTGATGGCACGGGTGCGCGCGCAACTGCGCCGGGCGCGTCCAGCGGCGGCGGGTCTGCGGCTGGAATACCAGGACATCATGCTGGACAGTGAAACCCACCGCGTCACCCGCAACGACAAGTCGCTGAAGCTGGGCCCGACCGAATTTCGCCTGCTGACCACCTTTATGGAAAAGCCGGGCCGGGTCTGGTCGCGCGAGCAACTGCTGGACCGGGTCTGGGGCCGCGACATCTATGTCGACACGCGCACTGTCGACGTCCACATCGGGCGCCTGCGCAAGGCGCTGTGCCAGCACGGCGGCGGCGATCCGCTGCGTACGGTACGCGGCGCGGGCTACGCGCTTGGCTGACCGGTTCGCTGTGTCCGTCGCATAACAAATAAGGCCGCGCCGTTGCACAACGGCGCGGCCTTTTTTCCGGTTTCTGGTCCGGTCGGGTCTGCATTTGCTTGAACTCTGCCGCGACTGCGTCATTTTGTTACGAAATTGTGCTCTCGGGGGTCTCATGTTTCGTAGTCTTGTCGCGTTTTTCGCTTTGCTCATATCCGTCACCGCCGCCTCGGCACATGAGGTCCGCCCCGCCATTGGCGATCTGTCCACCGGCGAGGACGGCGTCGCTCTGGTCCTGCGGCTGAGCATGGAGCCGGTTCTGGCCGGCGTCGATCTCGAAGGGGTCGAGGACACCAACGACACCGACCGCGCCGATGCGGTGGACAGGCTGCGCGCGCTGGACCCGGAGGCCATGAAGGCCGACATCACGGCCGCCATGAACGGCGTTCTGGGCCAAATCGCCATTGCGGCGGATGGAACGGACGTGCCCCTGACTGTGACAGACATCCAGGTCGACGATGTGCCGCAGGTCGACCTGCCGCGCGAGTCTCGGCTGTTTCTGTCCGGCGATCTGCCCGACGGCGCGCAAAGCCTGACGGTCAGCTGGCCGTCGGAATACGGCACGCTGATCCTGCGGCAAATCGATGTCGAGGATGGCTTTACCGGCTATCTGACCGGCGGCACATCCGATCCCATCGCCATTGCCGGTGGCGACGCCATGTCCGGTCTGGGCACCTTTGGCTACTACATCCCGGTGGGTTTTGAGCACATCCTGCCCATGGGGCTGGACCATATCCTGTTTGTGCTGGGGCTGTTCTTTCTGTCCACCCGGATGGGGCCGCTGTTGTGGCAGATCTCGGCCTTTACGCTGGCGCATACTGTGACGCTCGCCCTTGGGGCGCTGGGGTATGTCAACATTCCCGGCAGCATCGTGGAACCGATCATTGCCGCCTCCATCGTCTATGTGGCGGTGGAAAACATCGTCTCGGACAAACTGCACCGCTGGCGACCTCTGGTGATCTTTGTCTTTGGCTTGCTGCACGGGCTGGGCTTTGCCTCTGTTCTGGGAGAGTTCGGATTGCCAGCGGATCAATTTGTACCGGCGCTGATCGGCTTTAACGTCGGCGTGGAACTGGGTCAGTTGACGGTCATCGCCATCGCCTTTCTGTTGGTGTTCCTGGCGCAGCGGGTGGACAGCGGACGCACCGATCTGCGCACCGGGCAGGTGGTCTACGGCATCCTTGCGCTGGCCTTTGTCGGCTTCGGCTTCTTGCTGAACGGCCCCGGCTTTACCGCCGCCATGGGCGCGGGCGCGCCGGTCTTTTTGTGGCCGCTGGCCGGGCTCTGCCTGCTGTGCCTGTTGTCGGCGACTTTTGTCAGCGACGTGCGGGCCTATCGCCATTTCGTTGCCGTGCCCGCCTCGCTGGCGATTGCCTGTGTCGGCGCCTACTGGTTCGTAGAGCGGGTCTTTCTCTAACCGGCCCAATTGCGCCCCGTCAGGTGGAATAAGTGGACACCAACGGCCCAATCCGACTAACCTTATGAGGGAAACTCTCATCGGGGGATCACGGGGTGGGCGAATTTGTTATCGGGGCCGGAAAAGCTGAGATCGACTACAGACACCTTTTGAAACGCCCCCTCATGGGCTTCAACGATGAGAACCAGATCGCAGAGAAAGTGATCGGCCAGCTGGCCGCCCGCGCATTCGTGATTGAAACGGATGGCAACCTGATCGCGCTTGTAGTGGCCGACATCTGGTCCGGGACCGAGAGTATCCGCACGGCACTGCTCAAGCGTCTCAAGGGGACGGAATTGGGCGCGCGCTTGTCGGGCGGTCACCTCATGGTGGCGGGCACGCATACCCACAGCGGGCCGTCCGGGATAACCGATCATCGGCTCTATGCCCAGCTGTCGGGCGGGTATTCCCAGGCGGTCGTCGATGACATCGCGCTGGCGATGTGCAAGGCCTTGCAGCAGGCCGACCAGACCCGGCGCCCGGCGCGGATCGAGATCCTGGACATCGTGGACAAGGGGGATGCCGCCAGTGGCGCATGGTTCGGCAACCGGTCGCTCGAGGCCTACAAGGCCAACCCGGAGGCAGAACGGAACCGCCATCGGTCGGCCGTGGAAAAGAACTTTGCCACGCTCCTGTTTCGCGAAGCCGACACTGGCGCGCTGATCGGATCGCTGAACTTCCTCGCGGTTCATGGCACTGCGCTGGGGCCCGACAACCGCAATCTGAGCGGCGACATTCCCGGCAATGTCTCGACCCACATTGAGGGCTTCGTGACGAGAAGGAAACTGGCTGGCGCGGCACCCTTTGTGGCCGGTAGCCTGAATGGTTGCTGCGGCGACATTTCCCCCAACATGAAGGCCAGCGGCGAGGGCTATGTCCAAAAACGCCAGCGCGTGCCGCACAACCCGATTGCGCAGGTTGAGCATTGGGGCGAAGAAGCGATCGACTGGTTCAAGGGCCTGTTCGCCGGCAACCATGCGCCGCCCCAGACAGAGGAAGAGGGCTTTGTCGCGCTGGCGGAAGAGATCGGCGCAGCCTTTGCCGCAGCGCATGGGGCGCCCGAAAGCAAGACACACCTGGCTTCTTTTCCCACGACCGTGGAGGGGGAAATCCACGCAGCCTACGGCACACCAGACATGACCGACTGGCAGGATGGCGACAAGCGGACGTGGCGGGGCGCTGTGGGTCTGTCGACCCTGGCTGGCGCGGTGATGGATGGGCCGGGGCCTCTGGGGCTGCGCGAAGGGATCACGACGCAGAATGCCAGCATCACGGAGCGCGGGCTCTGGTCGCTCTTGATGGAGGTTTCGTCGCGCACGCCGAAAAAGGACATCGTCCAGCTTGTCGGCCCGATACCGAATGCATTGACCGACGCGGTCGTGGGCTTGCTCAAGCTGAAGTTCGACATGGATACGGACGCGATCTCTGTCGGGGCGGATTATGTTGGGGGGCAGGCGCCCAAGCCCGTTGCGATCCTCACCCGTCGCATTTCACCCGAGAGCCCGCCCAAACAGGTGTTCTGGCTGGGGCCGATCCTCATCGCGGCGCTTCCGGGCGAGATGACGACCATGGCCGGTCGTCGTCTGCGTGACGCCCTTGGCCAGGTCTGCAACCCAAGCGGGCAAAGACCATCGCACGTCCTGACGGTCTGTTATGCCAACGACTATTGTCAGTACGTCACCACGCCCGAGGAATACGACTGTCAGCACTACGAGGGCGCATCGACCCTGTTCGGCAGGCACACCCTTGACGCGCATGTCGCCCATCTGACCAATCTGGCGCGGGCCTAGCGTGCCGGGGCAGGGGGATGGCAATCCCCCTTGCGCCCTGCCCGGACCTGCTGTAAGGGCCGCTCCACGTACTCCGCAGGCGGGGGCGGGCGCTTTGGGAGAGACATCCCCAAACGTCCACCGGTTGAGGCATCCGCCTTGATCCCCCGCCAAGGCATAAACCGGAAAGGATAGAAGCATGGCTCTTCCCGAGTTCAACATGCGTCAGCTGCTCGAAGCTGGCGTTCACTTTGGCCACCAGACGCAGCGCTGGAACCCCCGCATGGGCGAGTTCATCTACGGCGCGCGCAGCGGCATCCACATCATGGACCTGACGCAGACCGTTCCGATGCTGGACGCGGCGCTGAACGCGATCCGTGAATGCGTGGCCAAGAACGGCCGCGTGCTGTTCGTCGGCACCAAGCGTCAGGCCGCTGTTCCGATCGCCGAGGCGGCCGAGAAATGCGCCCAGTATTACATGAACCACCGTTGGCTGGGCGGCACGCTCACCAACTGGCAGACCGTGTCCAAGTCGATCAACCGCCTGCGGGAAATCGACGAAAAGATGGAAAACGGCGCCGAGGGCCTGACCAAGAAAGAGCGTCTTGGAATGGAACGCGACCAGGCAAAGCTGCAAGCGTCGCTGGGTGGTATCCGTGAGATGGGCGGCGTGCCGGACATGCTGTTCGTCATTGACGTCAAGAAAGAGGCACTGGCCGTGGCCGAGGCGAACAAGCTGGGTATCCCGATTGTCGCCATCGTCGACACCAACTGCTCGCCCGCTGGCATCGACTACATCATCCCCGGCAACGACGACGCGGCCCGCGCCATTGCGCTGTACTGCGACCTCGTCAGCCGCGCTGCTCTGGACGGTATGACCGGCCAGATGGAAGCCGCCGGCATCGACCTTGGCGCACTCGAAGACGCGCCTGTCGAAGAGACGCTGGTCGAGGCCGGTGAAAAAGCCGAAGGCTGATTGCCTTCGCGGGCCGTGTCGCAAAAGCGATACATGCCCATGACATGAGGGGTGGCCAAAGCTGCGGGTTTCGGATCCGCGGCGGCCACCCGACCTCCTGCAATGAGACGATGAGGAGAGCCAAACCATGGCGATCACTGCTGCACAGGTGAAAGAACTGCGCGAAATGACTGGCGCAGGCATGATGGATGCCAAGAAGGCGCTGGTGGAAACCGACGGCGACATGGAAGCGGCCATTGACTGGCTGCGCACCAAGGGTCTGGCCAAAGCGGCCAAGAAATCCGGTCGTACCGCAGCCGAGGGCCTCGTGGCCGTCGAGGTTGCCGGTGGCAAGGGTGTGGCCGTCGAGGTCAACTCGGAAACCGACTTTGTCGCCAAGAACGCCGACTTCCAGAAGATGGTTGGCGGGATCGCCAAGGCGGCGCTGGGTGTGTCCGACGTCGAGGCGCTCAAGACCGCCGACATGGGTGGCAAGCCCGTGGCCGACGTGATCACCGACAAGATCGCCACCATCGGCGAGAACATGTCCCTGCGCCGCATGGCGTCGGTCGAAGGTGACGTCGTGGCGGCCTATGTCCACAACGCGGCCACCGACGGCATGGGCCAGATCGGTGTTCTGGTCGCGCTCAAGGGCGGCACCGAAGAGTTCGGCAAACAGGTTGGCATGCACATCGCCGCCATGAACCCTGCCGCGCTCAACGAGGCCTCGCTCGATCCGTCCGTGGTCGAAAAGGAAAAGCAGATCCAGATCGACATCGCCAAGGAATCGGGCAAGCCCGACGCCGTGATCGAAAAGATGATCGTTGGCCGGATGAAGAAATTCATGGCTGAGGTGACGTTGCTGGGTCAGCAGTTCGCGCTGGACACCGACAAGACCGTTGAGCAGGCCGCCAAAGACGCGGGCGCCGAGGTTGTCGGTTTCGTGCGGATGCAGGTCGGCGAAGGCATCGAAAAGGTCCAGGAAGACTTTGCCGCCGAGGTGGCCAAGGCCGCTCAGGGCTGATCCCTTTGGGCTGATCCGGCTCGAACGCACATCATCAACGCGCCCCGGACACAGTTCGGGGCGTTTTGCGTTCTGGCAGCACCAGATGCGCTGTTTTTGGGCGAACACCCGCCGGAACGGAGCGCCGCCGACAACTTGGCTTGCGGGCACGGCCAAGGCTTCGCATGGTGAGAAAAGACAGCGTGCCGGTCAGGGCAGGGCGCATGGAGAGAACAGAGGATAGGATTCGGGGCCCCCGGTGAGACATTGGGGATGAGATCCAGGGACCCCGAAAGGGTGCTGGCCGACGGAAGCGGTAATTGCCCCGTCGAACCAGCGTCCGGCAAACACCGGGGGCGCCGCAGGGCCCGGAAATTCGCGGGTTGCGGTCCCTTTGCTCCATGGCCAAAGCCACCACTCACGGAACAAGGAAACAATCGCAATTAACCTATGGTAAAGGAAGTACGGATTTCCTGACCAAAGGGTAAAACGCCCGGACTCACGCAGAATTTACGCCAAAGGGCGGGATTTTAACCCTTTGGTGTCAACATCTTGGCCCTGTTAATGTTTTATTGCGCGGCGATGATGTACATCTGGTTGTGAAACGCCGCCTTGGCCACGGCCTGCGCGGTGGTTTCAACATTCAGCGTCTCACGCGCAAGGCGCAGGTGCTTTTCGATCGTCGCCTGCGTCAGCCCCATGATGGTGGCAATGTCCTGCATGGTCTTGCCATCGCCGACCCATTCCAGCGCCTCGCGCTGGCGCGGGGTCAGGTTCTGACCAGCCAGCGGCAAGGGCAGGGTCATGATCTTGAGATGCACCAGATTGTTCAGCAGGATGATGTCCTGGCCATGTTTCGCCCAGATGGCATCTGCCTCGTCCTGGTTCAGTTCGGGGCGCGTGGTCAGCGAAATCGCCCCCTTGGCGCGGTGCGACACCGACTGAAAGCTGATCGTATAGCCCGCGTGCACCTTGTGCTGCAGGTTGAAGGCCACGACCTTGGCGGCGCGGTCGTCCAGCGTGCCCTTGTTGATCTGTTCCGCCATCGCGCGCCAGCTGCAATGACCCTCGTTTTCCAAAGCCCAGCGGACCATCGGCGCGTAGCGATACAGCCCGTCCTCGACAAAGCCCTTGCGATAGGCAGGCGTGTGGTTGGTCAGCACGATAAAATCATTCGGATCGCCAAAGCTGGTTGCCGTCATGAACCGCGTGAACCCGTAGATCAGCCGGTCAAACCCATAGCTGTCCATCCGCGCACAGTGCATTTCCCAAAGCTCCTGCACATCATGGGCATTGGTCAGGTCGATCAGGTAATCTCTCAGCTCGGGGGTCATGGCCGTGTCTCCAGAAAGCCCAGCAGGGCGTCTATGGCCAGTTTATACCCGTTTGCGCCAAATCCCGCTATGACGCCGATGGCCACCGGCGCAATGAATGACGTGTGGCGAAAACTTTCACGCGCGTGGACGTTGGACAGGTGCAATTCCACGGTGGGCATCTCGGTGCCCTTGATCGCGTCCATCAGCGCAATCGAGGTATGGGTATAGGCCCCGGCGTTCAGCACGATCCCGGCATGTTGGCCGCGCGCCTCGTGGATGTGGGCGACCAGCGCGCCTTCGTGGTTGGACTGTGCGCACGCAACGTCAATTCCGCGCGTCTTGCCGTGGGCCACACACATCTCTTCGACATCGGCGAGGGTCGTGTGGCCATAGATTTCCGGCTGGCGTGTCCCCAACAGGTTGAGATTGGGGCCGTTGAGGACAAGGATAGAGGTCATGTGCGTCTCCGGTGTTTGACCGGTTGGTAAGGTGCGCTGTGCAATGCTGTCCAGTCTCCTGCAGCGGCGTTCCGTGATTAGGCTGCAATCGTTGCGTTCGAGACGCGAAATGCGGTGGAGTTTCACACGTTTTTTCAGCTGCTTCACCGAAAAACCGCGCTGACGCACAACCATAGCAATGCCTGCCAACCCATTGAGACACCTTTAGGTAAGGTCGGTGGCGAGCCTCGCAGGGCCATCGCGGGGGTGACGAACGCTTGAATTGACTGTTGACGACCCGTCCATATTCGGCGTCCGCTGGCCTTGGGTTCTGGCCGAAGCCGCAACTCGATTGTCCAAGTTATTTTCCAGGAGGGTCTGATGACCACATCTTTCCACCAGCGATCTGCCGCGGTGATTTTCGCCTGCGTGATAGGCACCACAGGCCTCGCGGAGACAGAGGCGCATGGCCCAGTGTCGGACGAGGTCATTTCTGGTCAGCGCGCCGAACTGTCAGCGGCCACCGCTGGTCTTGGGTTCGGCCCGCAATCGCCCCGCGATATCGACGCTGTGGCCGGCGTCAATGCACGGGCGTTCGGCACCGCGCCAAGCCATGAGGCCATGACGCTGTGCGACATTCATTTCCACGAGAACGCCGAACACAAGGGCGGTGAGTTCACCACCTATGCCGGCAATGGCGATGGCCACGGTAATGGAACAGGGTTCAAATTCAACGGAACGCTCAGCGAGGGCGAACTTGCGCCCATTGGAATGAAGGTCGGGGAAAGCGAACACGGCGACCTTGTGCCGGGGGACACGATCGAGATCCACTTTGTCTATTCCACCGCTCAGGCGGCACCCGGTCACGGCCTGGGAACCTGTCTGACCGATGCCATCGGCAATCCGCAACTGCGGGTCGAGGCCGTGGTGGCGGTGTTGGTCAACGATCCGGCAGCGATTGATTTCACCCAGATGGCCCAGGTGAGTATCCGTCCGTTGTGACCGCTCTGACGGTGAGCCTCTGCTGTCGATAATGTCCATGATCGATAATGGACATCTTGAGGCACTCCATGACGGG
>NZ_FZON01000080.1 GCF_900188425.1 Antarctobacter heliothermus | reverse complement strand
GTCACGTCCGTCGTGCGGAAGTAGAACTGCGGGCGGTAGTTCTTGAAGAACGGCGTGTGACGGCCACCTTCTTCCTTGGTCAGGATGTAGACCTCACACTCGAACTTGGTGTGCGGGTTCACCGACTTCGGCTTGCACAGAACCTGGCCGCGCTCGACGCCTTCACGATCGATGCCGCGCAGCAGAACGCCGACGTTGTCGCCAGCTTCACCGCGATCCAACAGCTTGCGGAACATTTCGACACCGGTACAGGTGGTCGAGGACGTGTCACGGATACCAACGATTTCAATGGCATCGCCCACGTTGATCACGCCACGCTCGATCCGGCCGGTCACAACCGTACCACGACCCGAGATCGAGAAGACGTCTTCGATCGGCATCAGGAACGGCTGGTCGATCATGCGCGGCGGCTGCGGGATGTACTCATCCACGGCGGCCATCAGTTCACGGATCTTGTTCTCGCCGATTTCCGGATCACGGCCTTCCATCGCCGCCAGCGCAGAGCCCGCGATGATCGGAATGTCGTCGCCCGGATAGTCGTATTCGGTCAGCAACTCGCGGACTTCCATTTCGACCAGCTCGAGCAGTTCCTCGTCGTCGACCTGATCAACCTTGTTCAGGAAAACAACCATGGCGGGAATACCCACCTGGCGGCCCAGCAGGATGTGCTCGCGTGTTTGCGGCATCGGGCCGTCAGCGGCGTTCACGACCAGGATCGCGCCGTCCATCTGGGCGGCACCGGTGATCATGTTCTTGACGTAGTCGGCGTGGCCGGGGCAATCGACGTGCGCGTAGTGGCGGTTGTCGGTTTCATACTCGACGTGCGCCGTCGAGATGGTGATCCCGCGGGCTTTTTCTTCCGGGGCGCCGTCGATCTGGTCGTAGGCGCGGAAGTCACCGAAATACTTGGTGATCGCCGCCGTCAGCGTCGTCTTGCCGTGGTCAACGTGGCCAATGGTGCCGATGTTGCAGTGCGGCTTGCTGCGTTCAAACTTTTCCTTACCCATCTTTCAGACGCCTCTCGGTTGGGGGCCCGACGTGCCCCGGCAGTTTCATCGCGCGCCATTTATTGACTCGCACCGCAAAAATCAAGCGCCACTTGGGTGTTGTAGGTCGACGCTCGAAAACACTCAGCAGCCGCCAGCGATCTTTGGCGCGTTGGAGGCGGGTTTGTAGTCTTCGGTAAACCAGTCGTCGCTGGCCATCATTTCCCGCAGCCATTTCTCGATGTCCTTGGCCGCAGTTTCGGCCAGCCGCTGCATCTGTTCCTCGCGGGTCAGTTCCAGCCGCGTCTCGAACACCTGGATCACCATGACGTCATGCACCTTCTTGTTCATCTTGATGCAGTTGGCGTCGTCGTAGATCGTCGCGGTGACGTGCAAGGCCGATTTGCCGGGGACAATCGGGGGCGGTAGGGAATAGGCGATCACCTTGACCCCAAGATGATAATAGCTGTCGCCCTCGAAACGGCGGAACCGGGTTTCCAGTGCCCCGTCCACAGCCTTGATCCACTCTTCTGGGGTGGCATCGCGCGACACCAGAAGCTTGTTCGGCGCGGGTTTTTCTGTGACGACCTCGGCGTGGCCGAGCAGGAAATTCCCCATAGGCTCTGTTGGCCCGGCCAGGTCTTGCGTGGCGTCCGTGCAGGCAACCAGCCCCAGCGCCAAAAGCAATACGGCAGCGATCCGGATCATTAACATCCCTCCATGTCGGCACCTCGATAGGCGCCAATCGCCTGCGTGCATTCACACGCCAATTTTGTCGACCCCCCGTCCGGGCCTATGTTCGCAACAGCGACCAAGGTGCCACAGATGTCCCGCCCTTGCATGGCTATGCACATCCGCGAAGCGGGCGGGCATCGCGGCAGAATCCTGCGCCGACCATCTGTCCCTGGTCCTTGCGGACCCGGGGGTCACTTTTTCGTCAGGCCGCAGCCTCGTCCGCCACGCGCGGTTCGCGCCGCCCTGTTGCGGGCTGGGGCTCCGCCTATCCAGTCGCCGTTTCTTCCACCGAAAGAAGCATCTCGCTACGCGCGATTCGCGCCTGGAACCCACAACACATCCGCGCGGCCATCGTCATTGGCGATCCGTGCCGCGACAAAGAACCAGTCCGACAAACGGTTGAGATATTTCACCGCCTCGCCGTTCACCGTCTCCATCGTCGCCAGTTCCACTGTGAACCGTTCGGCCCGGCGTGCAACCGTCCGGCAGTGGTGCAGATGGGCCGCCAGCGCCGACCCACCGGGCAGGATGAAACTGCGCAGCGGCTCCAGCACGCCATTCATCACGTCAATTTCCGACTCCAGACGGGTCACCTGCGCCGCGACCATGCGCAGCGGCGGATACTCACGTTCTGCGTCCTTTTCCATGTCGGGCGTGCACAGATCAGCCCCCAGATCGAACAAGTCGTTCTGAATCCGGCTCAGCTCCACGTCAAACTCACCCTCGGCCTGCAAACGTGCCAGGCCCACGACAGAGTTCAATTCATCCACCGTGCCGTATGACGTCACCCGTGTGGAGAATTTTGCCACCCGCGACCCATTGCCAAGCGCCGTTTCGCCGGCATCCCCGGTCCTGGTGTAGATCTTGCTCAGAACGACCATTGTCAGCCCCCTCTTATCCAAACGAACAGCAGGATCAGCACAACGGCAATGAATTGCGCCGCAATGCGCCAGCGCATCGCCTTGTTGGCATATTTCTTGTTGAACGCACCGCCCCTGGCAAAGCTGCCGATGCCGAACAGCAGCACAGCCAGAACCGCCAGCATGGCAACGGCGACGACGATAAACAGCGGATCATTGGCCATAACGCCTCCTGAGACTTTCCCTGTGACATAGCGGAGCGCTGGGAAAAAGCGAAGGGACGGAAAGTCACCCCTTCGCCACCATCCAGTCCAGAACCCGTATCGGCAGTACCCGCCGCGCCGTCTCCATCAGCCAGGTGGCGCGCGTGACAAAATACCGGGGGCGCGGGCGCGGGCTTTCCAGTGCGTGGATCAGTTTGGCCGTCACGGCAGAGGGCGGCAGTTCGAATGTATCGGGCTTGCCGCGATCCTCGTACAGCCGCTGCAGCAGACTGTCTTTGTATTGCGCGGCACGGGGGCTGGCCTTCCAGTCGATCCAGCGCTCGAAATGCGGGATCGAGTTCTGCCGGATCTTTGACGTGATCGGCCCGGTGTTCAAAAGGACGACATGTATCGGCGTGTCGCGCATCTCGATCCGCAGGGTACTGGTCAGCCCCTCGGTCGCAAACTTGGCGGCATTGTAGGCGGACCGCCAAGGGGCCACGACAATGCCCAGAACAGAGCCGTTGTTGATAATCCGCCCGTGACCCTGCGCCCGCATCACCGGAATCACGCGCCGCGTCAGATCATGCCAGCCAAAGACGTTCACCTCGAATATCTCGCGCAGCGCCTCAGTTGGCAGATCCTCTGCCGCGCCGGGCATCGCATAGGCCCCGTTGTTGAACAGCGCGTCCAGCGTGCCGCCGGTTGCGGTCAAAACCTCGGCCAGTGCGGCCTCGATGCTGGCGGTGTCGCTATAGTCCAGTCGCGGACTGTCAAAGCCTTCGGCCCGCAACTTCGCGCAATCCGCCTCTTGGCGGCAGGCGGCAAAGACCCGCCATCCGCGCGCCTTCAGCCCATGCGCCGCGTCATAGCCAATCCCCGAAGAGCAGCCAGTGATAAGGATGGATCGCTGTGTCATGCGCGCCCTCTACGGCGCAAGTGACGGAAAGGAAAGAGGCGCGGCCCTCACTATGCCTCGCCCTCTGACCAACAAGCGTCAGTTGGGGACGTTCAGGAAATCATCCGACATCCAGCCCTCGGTTTCGGCACCGACAACCCGCAGTTTGACCCAGCCGTCGCCGGTGTCATCCAGAACCTCGACCTCGACCCCTTCGTCCAGCTTGGCAACGATTTCGTAGGAGGTCGCCGGTCCGTCGCGCAGATTCACGCGGCTGGCAGAGACCACCCGCACGTCCCGCTCTTCCGGCACAAACTCCGGAGCAAGCGCCCCTCCCATCTTTGTCCCCAGCGGAAGCGAGGTGCCCAGTCCCGCAATCCGCTGCATCGGCGCTTCTGGGTCAAAGAGAACTTCCTCCGCGGGAAGCGCCCCGGCCAATGCCAACGCAATTTCGTCAACAGGCTGGGCGAGGGGCTGCACGGCGGGGTCAGCACCAGGGTCGGCCGGGGGCGTGATCTCTGCCGTTCTGATTGGTGCGTCACTCTCTGCTGGGGTCACAGGCGGCACTGTCACTTTCACCGATTTGGACGACAGCGGTTCGCGGACACTCAACGAGGTCACACGCGGCGCAGGATCGGGCGCAGGATCGGGAGTGTTTTTTGCGGCCGGAATCGGCTGAAGCCCCGCAAGCGCAGGCCGGTCGGGCAAGACACGCGGCGCAGTCGTATCGACGTCGGCAAGGATGGAGACACCGTTGCCGCCCGGAACGAAATCGCGACCGCCGGACAGCGCGTACCACGACCACCCCAGCACCGCAAACGTCACCACCATGGTCCGAACCATCTTTACCCCCCACACTGCCCATCCCCTGTCGCTATCACCCCCCGGCGCGCAGACCCGTGTTTAAGCGATTCCCCGATTTCCTCTAAGGGAAAAACCCGGAATATTCCCCGGCCCCGCTTGCTGAGGCGACGTGGCAGGGATATCACCACATCTATGGACGACGACGCCGACACCCCCAACATGCCTGAACGCAATCTGGCAGAGCCGCTGCGCCGCGCCATTGGCGAGCGGTACCTGACTTATGCGCTCAGCACCATCATGCATCGGGCGTTGCCGGATGCGCGCGACGGGCTGAAGCCGGTTCATCGGCGTATCCTGTATGCAATGCGCAGGCTGCGGCTTAGTTCCACCGGGGGCTTTCTGAAATCCGCCAAGATCAGCGGCGACACCATGGGGGATTTCCACCCGCACGGCGACACGGCGATCTATGACGCCATGGCACGGCTGGCGCAGGATTTCACCATCCGTTACCCGCTGGTCGACGGTCAGGGCAACTTTGGCAACATCGACGGCGATAACCCTGCTGCCAGCCGCTATACCGAAGCGCGCATGACCATCATGTCAGAGGCGTTGATCGAAGGGCTGGACGAGAACTCGGTCGATTTCCGCCCCAACTACGACGGTCGCCTGATGGAACCGTCGGTGCTGCCCGCCTCGTACCCGAACCTGCTGGCCAACGGGTCCAGCGGAATTGCGGTCGGCATGGCCACCAACATCCCGCCGCACAACATCGCAGAGCTGATCGACGCCTGTTTGCATCTGATCCGGTCCCCGAACGCGGTCGATGACACGCTGATGCAGTATGTGCCCGGGCCGGACTTCCCCACCGGGGGTGTGATTGTCGAACCGGCAGAGAACATCGCAGAGGCCTATCGCACCGGGCGCGGCAGCATCCGCCTGCGCGCGAAATGGTCGGTCGAGGATCTGGGACGCGGCACATGGCAGGTTGTCGTCACCGAAATCCCCTACCAGGTGCAGAAATCCAAACTGGTCGAACGCATCGCCGAGTTGATCCAGACCAAGAAGGTCCCGATCCTGGCCGATGTCCGCGACGAAAGCGCCGAAGACGTGCGCATGGTTCTGGAACCACGGTCAAAGAACGTCGACCCCGACGTGTTGATGAACATGCTGTTCAAGAACTCAGACCTCGAAGTCCGCTTTTCGCTGAACATGAACGTTCTGATCGACGGGGTCACGCCCAAGGTCTGCTCGCTCAAGGAGGTATTGCGTGCCTTCCTTGATTTCCGGCGTGAGGTGCTGATCCGTCGATCACGTCACCGGATGGCCAAGATCGACAACCGGCTGGAAGTGCTCGAAGGGCTGATTGTCGCCTTTTTGAACCTTGACCGCGTGATCGACATCATCCGCTACGACGACGACCCCAAGGCGGCCTTGATGTATGAGGATTGGTCACGCCCACATCAGGCCACGCTGACCCGCGCCACGGACGAAAGCGATTATTTCTCGCCCCTGACGGGCGTCGATGTGGCGGCGCTGGAACTGCGCGAAGACCCAGAGGCCATCGCGCGCGGCGTGCTGGCCGATGACGGCACCGACGCCAAGGTGCCCGCCCGCTTTGTCGGCCGGTCCGAGGGGCTGTCGGATGTGCAGGCCGAGGCGATCCTGAATATGCGCCTGCGGTCGTTGCGCCGCCTTGAGGAACTGGAACTGGTCAAGGAACGCGACGCCCTGATGGAAGAGCGCGCAGGCCTTGAGGACCTGCTGGACAGCGAAGACCTGCAATGGAAGCGCGTCACGGACGAGCTGAAGGACGTGAAAAAGAAGTTCGGCAAGGGGCTGGATCGCGGCGCGCGCCTGACCGCCCTGGCCGAGGCCGGAGAGGCCGAAGACGTCCCGCTGGAGGCGATGATCGACCGCGAGCCGATCACCGTGGTCTGTTCGCAGATGGGCTGGATTCGCGCCATGACCGGCCATATCGCGTTGGACCGCGAGTTGAAGTTCAAGGACGGCGACGGCCCGCGCTTTACCTTCCATGCCGAAACCACCGACCGCCTGTTGGTCTTTGCCTCGACCGGGCGGTTCTACACCCTGTCAGCAGCGGCATTGCCCGGCGGGCGTGGCATGGGCGAACCGCTGCGCCTGATGGTGGATCTGCCGAACGAGGCCGGGATCATCGACATCTTCATCCACAAACCGGGGCGCAAGCTGTTGGTGGCCTCCTCTGCCGGGGACGGGTTCGTGGTGCCTGAGGACGACATCATCGCCCAGACCCGCAGCGGCAAGCAGGTGCTGAACGTGCGCGCCCCGGCGCGGGCACTGGTGTGCAAACCGATCGATGGCGATCATGTCGCCGTGGTGGGTGAGAACCGCAAGGTGCTGGTGTTCGCGCTGGACGAACTGCCCGAGATGGGCCGGGGCAAGGGCGTGCGCCTGCAAAAGTACAAGGATGGCGGGCTGTCTGACGCGCGGACCTTTACGCTGGCTGACGGTCTCAGCTGGCGCGATCCGGCAGGCCGCACCCGGACGGAAACCGCGCTGGAGGAATGGACCGGCAAGCGCGCCGGGACGGGCCGCATGGCGCCGCGCGGCTTCCCAAGGGACAACACATTCACCTGAGCGTTTCGCGCGCGAAACATCTCGCGTTAACAACAGGTTAACCACAAACTCAGAATTTGCTGAACCGCGCCTGCTCGTGGTCCGCCATGCCTGACGCAGTGCCCGTCGCTGCGGCGCGCAACAGCGCAGTTGCACCCTCGCCCCGAAACCGCCAATCTGCCTGCGGAAACGGCGGCGGGACGGGGACCGATTTGAAGGCGCAGGAGATTTCCCCGGGCACGCAGGCGCGGGCCGAGGATGTGGCGCAGCAAGAGCGCGGCGAACACCTGTCGACGCATTTCGCGGGCCGTCGCTGGCCGATTTTCAAGCTGACGCTTGGCACTGGCGTTCTGACGGTCCTGACCCTTGGCCTGTATCGGTTTTGGCAAAAGACCCGCATTCGCCGCTGGTACTGGTCCGCAATCCGTCCCGGCGGGCATCCGCTGGACTATGTCGGCGAACCGTTCGAAAAATTGCTGGGGTTTCTCATCGCCGTTGTCATTCTGGCGTTTTACATCGGCATCGTGAACCTTGGCCTGATGTTTGCCAGTTTCGCGGTTTTTCAGGGCAATACCGCCGCCTATGCGCTCAGCTTTGTGGGGGTCATCCCGATCTGGTTCTATGCCCGCTACCGAGCCCGGCGGTATGTGCTGGCGCGCACTCGCTGGATGGGGCTGCGCTTTGGCCTTGCCCCCGGCGCCTGGGGCTTTGCCCTGCGCGCGCTTTGGCATTGGCTGCTGACCTTGATCACGCTGGGTCTGCTGTGGCCGCGCATGACCTTCAAGCTGGAAAAATACCGCACGGATCGCACATGGTTCGGCGATCACAGCATGGAGCAGGGCGGGTCGTGGTTCATGCTGTTCTGGTGCATCAAATGGCATCTGTTCGCCCTGGGACTGCTGTTTGTGTCGACTGTGGTGCTGGGCGCCGGTCTCGCCCCGCTGGCGATCCTTGGCTACATCCTGGCCGGGCTCATGTTGCTGTTTGGCGCGGTCTACTACCGCGTCGAGACGCGCAAGCGGATGGCAGGGGCCAAACGCCTTGGCCCGATCCGTCTGCAACTGGTATTGAGTCCGTTTCGCGTGTTCTGGATCCTTCTGTCCGGCTACGCGCTGGCGCTGCTGGTCTCGGCGATCCCGACCGCCTTTCTGGGTGTGCTGTTCCTGCGCTTGCAATCGGCAGATACGCTGACCGAAGTTGGAATGGAAAATGTCTCACAGCTCTTTTCCGGGGCCGATCGCTGGCTGCTGGTGGGCATGACGGCCATGAGCTATTTCGCAGTTTTCCTGATCTGGTCGGCGGTGACACAAGCCTGGGTCACGCTGCCCCTGACCCGGCTCTATGCGCGCGGTTTGCGGATCGACGGGGCCGAGTCGCTGCCCGCCATCCACCAACGCCCGCGCGATGACCACCTAGAGGCCGAAGGGTTTGCCGAGGCGCTGGATGTCGGAGCCTCCCTATGAGCAGGGTGCCGCACGGTGGCACAAGGCCACCACCGCTTGAGACCAGCGGTGATTTCTTTGACGGCGAAACCGCTTTTGCACGCCCGGTGAACCTGCGCATCGACACGGATCGCCGCCTGTTGACCGGGGACGGCATCGACTGGCCGGTGGACGACATCCGCGAGGTCATGGATCAGGCGGGCGGCGACCTGATCGTTCTGCGGCTAAAGGGCGATCCCGTTGCCCGTCTGATCCTGCGCCACGGCGACATTCGCCCGCGGCTGCCCAATCGCAGGCGATCCGCGCCGCTGGTCCGTCGCGGGCGGCTGTTCGGCTGGGCGTTGGCAGCGGTCACTTCCGTGGCGCTGATCCTGTTTGTTCTGGTGCCTTTGATGGCCGATCAACTGGCCGAATACATTCCGCCGAGCGGCGAAAAGGCCCTCGGAGAGGTGACGCTGACCCAGATCCGCGAGGCGCTGGACGACACCGGCCTGAGCCCCGTCAGTTTTTGCACCGCGCCCAAGGGCGAGCAGGCCCTGCGCAAGATCGAGGCGCGACTGACCGCTCAGATGGCAACACCTGTGGATTTGTCGGTACATGTCCTCAATCATGAGATGGTCAATGCCTTTGCCCTGCCCGGCGGACAGATCGTCCTGTTTCGCGGCCTGATCGACGAGGCGACTACCCCCGAAGAACTGGCGGCGGTCTTTGCCCATGAGATTGGCCATGTGATCAGCCGCGATCCCACCCGGCACGCCCTGCGGTCGGCCGGATCCATCGGGGTGCTGGGCCTTATCTTTGGCGATTTCGCGGGCGGTGCGGTTGTGCTGCTTTTGGCCGAACAGTTGATAGAGGCACAATACAGTCAGGGGGCAGAGGGGGCGGCGGATGTCTTTGCCCATGACCTGATGATCCGCGCGGGCCTGTCGCCCGCCGCGCTGGCAGTCATGTTTGAACGGTTCCGTGCGCTGGGAGGCGACGCCGAGGGTTTTATCGGACATTTCCTGTCGCACCCCGGTCTGGGAGACCGCATCGCCGCCGCCCGCGACGCCGTGCCCGCCGGGTTCCGTCCGCGCCCGCTGCTTGCCGCCGACGAATGGCGGGCCTTGCAAGATATATGTTCGGACGGAACGCTCTACTGACGCCAAATCGCATCACCCCCCAAGGGCAGGCATTCCCGACTTTACGCATGGCCCCCCTCCCCTCATCGTAGGAGCATTGTCTGCGCACGCACCGACTGCGCCCCACCCGCGACCGAGAGATTGTGACTATGAGTACCACTCAAGATTCCATGGACATTCGTTATACGGGCGAAAAAGGCCCATTATTCAACCTTGCCTTCAAGACCGGTCTTTTGACCGTTGTCACGCTGGGCATCTATCGGTTCTGGCAAAAGACCCGCATCCGAAAATACATCTGGTCCTCGGTCGACGCGGGTGGCGACACATTTGAATACACCGGCACCGGGATCGAAAAGCTGCTTGGGTTCCTGATCGCCGTGGTCTTTCTGGCGATCTACATCGGCATCATCCAGATGGTTCTGTTTTACGCGGGTCTGAGCGTCATGGTCGATCCACAGCGCGCGTCACCCCAGGAGATGATCGCCCAAACCATTGCACTCTATATCACCTTCTTCGCGGTCCTGCCGTTTATCCTGTATGCCGTTTATCGCGCGCGGCGCTACAAGATGGCGCGCACCCGCTGGAGGGGCATCCGGTTCGGCATGGAAAAAGGCGCATGGGGGTTTGTCTGGCGCGCGATGGGGTATGGGTTTCTGGCCGTGATCACGCTGGGCATCCTGACGCCGCTGCAAACCTTCCGGCTGGAGAAATACCAGGCGGATCGCAGCTACTACGGCTCTGCGCGCTTTACCCAGACCGGCAAATGGACAGAACTTTACCCGGCCATGAAGCATATGCTGATCGGCATCGGCATCCTTGTCCTCAGCTTTGCCCTGATCGGCGGCGGCGCCGTATCCGAAAATGTCGGACTGATCGGGTTTGGCGGGTTCGCGGCCTTTGTCGGCTATGTCTGGGTCATCATCGGCGGCATCCACTACGGTGTGCAGTCCTTTGCCTACCTGACCGCGAACAAGGTTCTGGGCGACGACATCCACTTTACCGCCGCGCCGCGCACCGGCTTTGTCATCAAAACCTATATCGTCGGCGGTCTGCTGGTCGGCCTCTTGGCCTCTGTCGCTTTCGGGATCGTCGGCACCATTGCCGCCGCCTTTATCCCGCTGCTTCAGAATGGGGGCGGCATGATCGCCTTCGGCATCGTCATGGCAGTTGGCTATGTGGTGGCCTTGGTGCTGACGCAGGCACTCAGCCTGATCCTGATCACCCAGCCGATCCTAGCGCACTACATCGAAAAGCTGGAAATCGTGAACGCCGATGGCCTGAACCGCATCGCCCAGCGCGAGGCCGAAACCGGCGTCGACGCCGAAGGCTTTGCCGATGCGCTGGATATTGGCGGCGCGATCTGATGCAAAAGACAGAGGCGCATTTCTTTAATGGCCTCACGGCGGGGCGGCATGAGGTTCATGTCGCCCTTTCCGACGACCGGCAGGCCATGATCATCACCGGCGACACGCTGCCGGAACCGCTGCGCTGGTCGCTGATGGACCTGCGCGCGCTCCATGACACCTCACACAAGGATCGGCTGACGCTGACGCGCCACGCCGATACCGGGGACGAGGCCCCGCGAGATCCCGCCCGACTTGTCCTGCACGACCCCGAGCTGATTGCCTGGATGCACCGCACCCGGCCCGGCCTGTTCCGCACCGACCTGCACAAGGGCACATGGCGCAAGGTGTTTCTGTATAGCGGCGGCGCGCTTGTCGCCGCCGGGCTGATGCTGTTTGTGATCCTGCCCGCCATGGCCAACACACTGGCCCTGATCATCCCGGTCGAGCGTGAGATCGCTTTTGGCAAGGTTGTCGTCTCTCAGATGGAACGGGTTCTTGGCCGCACCGAGAAAAAGTCGCTGAGCTGCGAAAATCTGGCGGGTCGGGCCGCGCTGACCACCATGCTGACGCGGCTGACCGAAAACCAAGAGATGGAGTACCAGATTTCGGCACAGGTCTTTGACCATGGAATGGTCAACGCCTTCGCCGCGCCCGGCGGGCAGGTGGTGATTCTGCGCGGGCTGCTGGACAATGCGCAAGGCCCGGATGAAGTGGCCGGCGTGCTGGCACATGAAATCGGCCACGTCGAATCGCGGGACGCCACCCGCCACGCCCTGCGCACTGCCGGATCTGCCGGTCTGCTGAGTATGCTCATCGGCGATTTCACCGGAGGCACTGCCATTGCGCTGGTCGGTGAGCACCTGATGACCGCCGCCTACACCCGCGACGCAGAGGCCGCCGCCGACCTGTTTGCTCTGGACATGTTACAGGCGGCGAATGTGGACGCCGCAGGCTTTGCCCGGTTCTTTGACGAAATGGACGGTTTGAAAGGCATCGAGATCCCGGCCTATCTGTCGACCCATCCCGTCACCGCAGAACGCGCCGAACAGGCGCGCGGCTTTGCGCAATCCCAATCCGGCACACGTCCGATTCTGAATGATGCGGAATGGCAGGCGCTGCGCAATATCTGCCGGTGATCCCTGACGTCTTGGACATCGCCTGGCCCCTTCCCCCCGCAGGAGCCAAGGGGCTGGCTACCGCCTGATAGCGCAATCGGGAAAATTGAATCCGGCGATATGGTGAAAAACGTTCCGTCATGGCGACGCGGATTGACAATAACGCGACGATTTTTCGCTGTTTCCACCTGTCCGGGCGGGCTACACCACCGTGCAAGGAAGTTTCGCGGGCGCTCCCGCGGGCATGACAAACCTGAGGAGAGACACGCAGATGAAGGTCCTGGTACCGGTCAAGCGCGTGATCGACTACAACGTGAAAGTTCGCGTGAAAGCGGACGGATCGGGTGTCGATCTGGCAAACGTGAAGATGTCGATGAACCCGTTTGACGAAATCGCCGTCGAAGAGGCCATTCGCCTCAAGGAGGCCGGCAAGGCCGATGAGGTCATCGCGGTCTCCATCGGGGTCAAGCAAAGCCAGGAAACCCTGCGCACCGCGCTGGCCATGGGCGCTGACCGCGCCATCCTCGTGGTCGCCGCTGATGACGTTCACACCGACATCGAGCCGCTGGCCGTCGCCAAGATCCTGGCCAAGATCGTCGAAGACGAACAGCCGGGCCTTGTGCTGTGCGGCAAGCAGGCGATCGACAACGACCTCGGCGCCACCGGCCAGATGCTGTCGGCCCTGCTGGGCTGGTCGCAGGCCATGTACGCCAACAAGGTCGACGTCGAGGGCGATCATGCCGTCGTCACTCGTGAGGTCGACGGTGGGTTGCAGACCATCAAGGTCAAGATGCCGACCATCATCTCGACCGACCTGCGCCTGAATGAGCCGCGTTATGCCTCTTTGCCGAACATCATGAAGGCCAAGAAAAAGCCGCTGGACGAAAAGACCGCCGCCGATCTGGGTGTCGATGTCACGCCGCGTCTGGAAATCGTCAAGACCGGGGAACCGGCGGCCCGTGCGGCTGGCGAAATCGTCGGCTCTGTCGATGAACTGGTGGCGAAGCTCAAGGAAAAGGGGATCATCTGATGGCCGTTCTGCTGATTGCCGAAATTACTGACGGCGCGCTGGCAATGGATGCCACCGCCAAGACCGTCGCCGCTGCGCAGGCGCTGGGCGAGGTGACCGTGCTGGCTGCGGGTGCGTCGGCCAAGGATGCCGCCGCCGAGGCCGCCACCATCGAGGGCGTGTCAAAGGTACTGCTGGCCGAGGATGACCTGTACGGTCACCGTCTGGCAGAGCCTGTCTCTGCGCTGATCGCGTCGCTGGCGGGGGATTACAGCCACATCGTCGCCCCCGCGACCACCGACGCCAAGAACATCCTGCCGCGCGTCGCCGCGCTGTTGGACGTCATGGTGTTGACCGATGTGACCGCTGTGGTGGACGCCGACACGTTCGAACGCCCGATCTACGCCGGCAACGCCATCCAGACCGTGAAATCGAAGGACGCGAAAAAGGTCATCACCTTCCGCACCTCGACCTTTGACGCGGCCCCCACTGGCGGCTCTGCTGCGGTCGAGGACATCGCCACCGGCGAAAACCCCGCCCTGTCCGAATGGGTCGAGGACAAAGTCGCGGCCAGCGACCGCCCCGAGCTGACCTCAGCGGGCATCGTTGTGTCCGGCGGGCGCGGTGTCGGCAGCCAGGACGATTTCGCCCTGATCGAGAAACTGGCCGACAAACTGGGCGCGGCCGTTGGCGCGTCACGTGCGGCGGTCGATTCGGGATTTGCGCCGAATGACTGGCAGGTTGGTCAAACCGGCAAGGTTGTGGCCCCCGATCTGTATGTCGCGGTCGGCATTTCGGGTGCGATCCAGCACCTGGCCGGCATGAAGGACAGCAAGGTCATCGTTGCAATAAACAAGGACGAAGAGGCTCCGATCTTTCAGGTCGCCGACTACGGCCTTGTCGCGGACCTGTTCCAGGCCGTGCCGGAACTGACCGA
>NZ_FZON01000079.1 GCF_900188425.1 Antarctobacter heliothermus | reverse complement strand
AACCCTGGGCGGCGAGCAGCACGCTGGTCCGGATGAGCGAGCCGAGGTCATGGACGACATCTTCCTGACGCCGCGGATCGGTCAGCTGCGGGACCATCCATTCGACGATGCCGCTGCGCTCCATGATCTCGCGCAGCACCACGGCACCGGCATCACCGGTCAGCCGCTCGGCACGGCTTTCGACGCGCAGGGACCTGTTGAAGCTCGTGGCGACCGGCTGTAGCGTTTCACCCATGGCGTGCTCCGATGGCTGCTGTCGGATTTTGTCTAGCAGCTTGATTCTACAAAGCTTTCGCGGGCACGCCAGCTATTTCCCCTGATTTGGATGAATAAGCCGGGGTCAAGCAGGCACTCTCAAAGTCGAACCGTGCCGGACAAAAAATTTGCATAATTTCAAGCGCTTCGGCCTCCCCTTGCTAATATTGCAAACCAGGTATGCAAGAAACGGCCAGCGCGGGCGTTCAGATCGCAAAATATTGCATCATATCAATATTTTGGAAGATGTCTTTTAGAATCATCTACTGTCGCGTAGGGATCATTTTTGTCCGAATTTTCACCAATCTGACAAACCCTTGTTACATTTCAACCGTCGGAATATGTGAATCCATGTGGATCGGCCAGCCAGCTTTGCACCTCTTTCATTGGTCAAAGCGCCATACAAAGGCTGATACAAAGATCAACCTTTGCGCGTATCGTTTTTTGGAATAAATGATCGCCCAGGTTGCGTAAATTTGGTGGTGACCGAGTTCAACCGTCCCGGTCGGGATTCCAACAAAGGTTGCCTCTCAGTCCGATGATACAGACCCAGAACTCGGACACTCCTTGGTTGAAGGCCCGTGCCATCGGCTATTGGACCAGAGGTTTCGCACGGTGCATCGTCGGTATGACATGACTCCGACGACGGAACCCGCTCTTCGTCGACCATAGTGTCCAGCAGATGACTTTTGCGGCGCTCACGGCTTCGGCTTGCCTCGTGGCACTAGTGGCTTTCCATCGTTCAGCGCTCTCTCAGCTTCGCACGTTGCGCCTACGCCGATAGCATCCGGAAACAAGACTGGCTGTCAATTCACAACGAATTGACCGGGACATCGTCTTCTTTGGCACGAGATTGGCCATTCTGTGGATCTCGACAATTTCCGTGGATCAGCACTCGGAGCCCCCGACTCGGGTGCGTCCAACATCACCAAAGCGTATTCCTCAGGTTGCCAACAGGGCCTGCTGGGCCAAATCCGACCGCTGTCCCACGGCACGGCAGACCCGGTGACCCGGGCCAATGCAAAACCCCTGCGCTGAATCAGTCAAACGGGACATGCCGGATCCCCCAGCGGCTTTCAGGTCTTGGCCTTTTTCTTTTCAGTCACGAGCTTTTCCGCAAGGTCGCGCGCGATGGCAAAGGCCCCCTGGATCTTGTCCTTGTCGCGCTTCCAGTCGCGGCGCACCACGATCTTGTTGTCCTTCACTTTGGCCAACCCGTCCTGAGCCTTGATGAAGGCCACAAGCCCCTCGGGAGACGCGAACTTGTCCTGATGGAACTGGATCGTGGCCCCCTTTGGCCCGCCGTCCAGCTTGGCGATGCCGGCGCGTTTGCACATCGCCTTGATCCGCACCACCAGCAACAGCGTGTTGACCTCACGCGGCAGCTTGCCGAAACGGTCAATCAACTCAGCGGCAAAGCCTTCCAGCTCCACCTTGGTGGTCAGCGAGGACAGGCGACGATACAGACCCAGACGGACGTCCAGATCGGGCACAAAGGCCTCGGGGATCAGCACTGGCACACCCAGATTGATCTGCGGCGCCCATTGGTCGTCGGCTTCGGAGAGGCCCTCCATCTCGCCGGCGCGGATCTTGGCAATCGCCTCTTCCAGCATGGATTGGTACAGTTCATAGCCCACGTCGCGCATCTGGCCGGACTGTTCCTCACCCAGCAGGTTGCCAGCCCCGCGAATATCCAGATCCTGCGAGGCCAGCGTGAACCCGGCCCCCAACGTATCCAGACTGCCCAGCAAGCGCAGACGCTTTTCGGCGGTGGTGGTCAGTTTGGCGCGCGGTTTGGTGGTCAGATAGGCATAGGCGCGGGTCTTGGACCGACCGACGCGGCCCCGGATCTGGTACAACTGGCTGAGGCCGAACATGTCGGCCCGGTGCACCACCATTGTGTTGGCGGTGGGAATGTCCAGTCCGGATTCCACGATGGTTGTGGCCACCAGCACATCGTATTTGCCGTCGTAAAAGGCGTTCATCCGGTCGTCCAGTTCCCCCGCCGCCATCTGGCCGTGGGCGATGACATAGGACACCTCAGGCACCTGTTCCTTCAGAAAGACCTCGACCTCTGGCAGGTCGGTCAGGCGCGGCACCACGAAAAAGGATTGCCCGCCACGATAATGCTCGCGCAGCAGTCCCTCACGGATCGTCACCGGATCAAATTCGCTGACATAGGTGCGGATCGACAGCCGGTCCACCGGGGGCGTGCCGATGATCGACAGATCGCGCACCCCGGTCAGCGACAGTTGCAGCGTGCGCGGAATTGGCGTGGCGGTCAGGGTCAGGACGTGAATGTCGGACCGCAGTTGCTTTAGCCGTTCCTTGTGCTGGACGCCAAAGCGCTGTTCCTCGTCGATGATCAGCAAACCCAGATTGTTGAACCGGATGCCCTTGGCCAGCAGCGCATGGGTGCCGACGGCGATATCTACGGTGCCCTTGGAAATGCCCTCGCGGGTCAGCGCCGCTTGTTTGGTGCCGACAAAGCGCGACAGGGGCGAAACCTGCAAGGGAAAACCGCGGAACCGCTCAGCAAAGCTGTTGTAGTGCTGGCGCGCCAGCAGCGTGGTGGGTGCGATCACCGCGACCTGCACGCCGGACATTGCCGCGACAAAGGCCGCGCGCATGGCGACCTCTGTCTTGCCAAAGCCTACGTCACCGCAGATCAGCCGGTCCATCGGCTGGCCGGAATGCATGTCGGACATGACATCCTCGATGGCCTTTAGCTGGTCATCTGTCTCTTGATAAGGAAAGCGCGCGGAAAAGGATTCAAACGCGCCCGGCGGTGGGTCCATGACCGGGGCCTTGCGCAAGGCACGTTCAGCCGCGATGCGGATCAGCCGGTCCGCCATCTCGCGGATACGCTCTTTCAGCTTAGCCTTCTTGGCCTGCCACGCGCCACCGCCCAGTTTGTCCAGCAGGCCCTCTTCGTGGCCGTATCTGGACAGCAGTTCGATGTTCTCGACCGGCAGGTATAGCTTTGAACTTTCGGCATATTCCAGCAGCAGGCATTCATGCGCAGCCCCTGCCGCCGTGACCACCTCCAGCCCCAGGTAGCGCCCGATGCCATGATCCACATGCACCACCAGATCGCCGGGTGACAGGGACTGATGCTCGGTCAGGAAGTTCTCGGCCTTGCGCCGTTTCTTAGGTTGGCGGATCAGCCGGTCGCCCAGCACGTCCTGTTCGGAAATGACTGTCAGGCGCGCCTTGTCGTTCCCAGCCTCCCAAGGCGCGACAAACCCAGCCTCCAGCGGCCAGACCGCCAGATGCAGCCCGCGTTTGCCGATCCGGGTGCCATTGGCAACGGGGATGAACTCTGCCAGACCTTCATCCTCGATCAGGCCGGTCAGACGTTCGCGCGCGCCCTCGGAATATGAGGCGATGACAACCGGCCCGTCCTGCAGACACGCCTTAACATGGTCCGCCAAGGCGCTAAAAAGGCTGATGTTTTCTTGCTGTCGCTCGGGCGAGAAATTGCGACCGATACGGCCACCCGCATCCACCACGCCGGGGCCGGTGGCCTGCGGCAGTGGATGAAACTGCACCTCGCGCCGCGCACCCAGGGCCGCGGACCAGGCGTCATCGTCCAGATACAGGGACTCGGGCGGGATCGGTTTGTAAACCGTGCTGCCCAGTGATTTTTTCTGGCTCATGGCATGACGGCGCGCGTCGAACTGATCGGCGATGCTGTCCCAGCGCGACAGGCGCGAGGGCGTCAGTTGATCGTCCATCACAACCGGCGCGCCGGGCAAATAGTCGAACAACGTCTCCAGCCGTTGATGGAAGAACGGTAGCCAGTGTTCGACGCCCTGATGCTTGCGCCCCGCGCTGACCGCCTCATACAGCGGATCATCGGTGCCCGCTGCGCCAAACTCGATCCGGTAGTTCTGCCGGAACCGCGTGATCGCCGCGTCGTCCAGGATCACCTCGGAGACGGGGGCGAGTTCCACCACATCCAGCTTTTCAGTGGTCCGCTGCGACACCGGGTCGAACCGCCGCGCGCCATCCAGAACGTCACCAAAGAAATCCAGCCGCACCGGACCGCCATCCCCCGGCGGAAAGATGTCGATAATGCCGCCACGCACCGCGTAGTCACCAGGTTCCGTTACCGTGGGCGCCTGGCTGAAGCCCATGCGCACCAAAAAGGCACGCAACCCGGCCTCATCCACCCGATCACCAACCCGCGTAGCAAAGGCCGCCTCGCGCAGAACGTCGCGCGCGGGCAGCAACTGCATCGCGGCGGACAGCGTGGTCAGCAACACAAAATGCGTCGGGCCTCCATGCACCAGCGTTGCCAGTGTTGCCATGCGTGCCGCCGAAATGTCGGCATTGGGAGACACTCGGTCATACGGCAGGCAGTCCCAGGCGGGAAACACCATCACCGGCATCTCAGGCGCAAAAAAGGCCAGCGCATCGCGCATGGCCGCCAGCCGCTTGTCGTCACGCGCGATGTGGATCACCGGACCTTTGGCCCGCGCCACCTCACGCAGCACCAGACGGGCGTCATAGCCCTCGGGCGCGCCGCCCATGATGATCCGCTGTTCTGTCATGATCGCTCAAATGGCGCGCCGGACGCGCCGCGTCAACCGCGCACAGGGTCGATTAGAAGGCAAGAACCGTCAGGTTCATGTACATGCCCCAGAGCGCGGTGCAAAAGATCGACAACACACCGATGAACTGCGTGATCATCCGGTGCAGGCGCAACCGCCGCCACAGCGCCTCACCCGCGTTCTGGCCTGCCTGAATGCGCCGGGCAGAATTGATGCTGAGCAGCCCGACAAGCATCATGGGAAAGGCCAGCAGGAACACGGCCTGTGCGAATTCCACCCAGTAGTAGAAGCCAAGGATGGCTGTCCCGCTAAGAAAGGCAGAGCCGATCGCCACGATCCACAGCCCCGATTCCTCGACGATGAAGAGCAGCCGATTGGTATTGATCCGCACCAGATCCTCGAGATCCTGCGCTGCCTGCCCGCCTGCGCGCCGTGCGCGGGCGACCATGTCATAGGGCACGCCCAACACCCAGTGGCTGGTCGACGACCAAAGCACCGCCAGCATGACCCAGAACCAGAGGTTCGAAAAGGACCGCATGTCGATGACTTCGAAAACGGTGCTGTACCAGTCCAATGCCTGTTCTCTTCCCGGTTGTTTTATCCCCAGCGATCTGCTTATGGCCTGCACCTGCCGGGTCTGCAATGGGCTTGTCGCCTGCGTTTTTCCGTGTCACCCAAAGGTAACGCCGAGAAGGACCACACAGATGCAACCGACCCTTGCCCCCTACCCCGCCACACGCCTGCGCCGGTTGCGCCGCACGCCCGCCCTCCGCGCACTGGTGCAGGAAACCACACTTTCCCCCGCCGATTTCATCTGGCCGGTCTTTGTGCGCGATGGGGAGGGCGTGGTGGAACCCATCACCTCCATGCCCGGTGTGAACCGGCTGTCGGTGGACAAGGTGGTGGAGGCTGCGGCAGAGGCGCATGCGCTTGGCATTCCGGCGATCTGCCTGTTTCCCTACACCGATCCCGCCCTCAAGACCGAGGATTGCGCCGAGGCGTGGAACCCCGACAACCTGTCCAACCGGGCCACGCGCGCGATCAAACAGGCGGTGCCGGATATCGCCATCATGACCGACGTGGCGCTGGACCCCTACAATATCAACGGGCACGACGGCTTTGTCGAGAATGGCGAGATCGTCAATGATCGCACGGTCGAGGCTCTGGTAAAGCAGGCGCTCAGCCAGGCTGACGCTGGCGCTGACATCATCGGCCCCTCGGACATGATGGATGGGCGCATCGGCGCGCTGCGAACCGCGCTTGAGGGCGCCGGTCACCAGAACGTGCTGCTGCTCAGCTATGCGGCGAAATACGCCTCGGCCTTTTACGGGCCATTCCGTGATGCGGTGGGTGCTAGCGGTGCCTTGCAGGGCGACAAGAAGACCTATCAACAAGACCCTGGCAATTCGGACGAGGCGATGCGCCTGATTGCACGCGACCTGGCCGAAGGCGCGGACATGATCATGGTGAAACCGGGGATGCCCTATCTGGACATCTGCCGCCGCGCGCATGAGATGTTCGGCGCACCGACCTTTGCCTATCAGGTGTCCGGTGAATACGCGATGATCGCGGGCGCGGGTGAGCGCGGCTGGATCGACGGCGACAAGGCCATGCTTGAAAGCCTGACCAGTTTCAAGCGCGCGGGCTGTGATGGCGTGCTAACCTATTTTGCTCCTGCTGCGGCGCGTTTGTTGAACGGCTGATTGACGCGCGGCAAGGCGCCGCCGAGAAACCACAAGATGTCGTGACAACACTTGTCTCTCCAACTATATTGCGGCGCAACCGGCAAAAAGCCGGACCATGAGGCATTTCAACGAACAGGCGGACCCATGACACTCACCAGACGAAACGTGACCTTTGGCTTGGGCGCGACCGCCCTGTTGGGCGCTTGTAACGGCGTTGGCAGCAACGGTGATGCGCGGATCGATGCCCGCGTCGACCAGACGCTGTCGAGACTGTACAGCGACTATCCCGCGACCCGCGACCTGTCTGCGAAATCCGTTGGCATGCTGGTCATGCCGGTGGTGACAGAGGCCGGGCTGGGCTTTGGTGGTGGTTACGGCCGTGGCGCGCTGCGTGTTGGCGGCGCGACTGTGGACTATTATTCCGTCGCCAAGGCCAGTGGCGGCCTTCAGATCGGCGCGCAGCAGTATTCGCATGTCTTGTTCTTCATGACCGACGAGGCGCTGCAGACGTTCCGCCGGTCGCCCGGCTTTGCGGCGGGCGCAAACCTGGAATACGCGGTTCTTGAACGCGGTGAGACATTGGCGGCGGAAACCACCACGTCGCTTGCTCCGGTGATTGCCGTGATCTTTGGTCAGGCCGGTTTGCGCGTCGGCGCAACGCTGGAAGGCGTGAAATACACCCGCATCATTCCCTGATCCGACCCGCGACAGAGGGGCCAGGCCTCTCTGTCGCTTGCGATCAGTCGCAACGCGTTTCAGTGATAGCGGAACTCGCCCACCATATTGCGCCACTCCCCGGCCGAGATCATCTTGCGATGTGTGAACCGGACCGAATGAAGCGGCCCTTCGATCTCATCTTGCCAGAATTCGATAAACTCGAAGAGTTTGGGGTGATCCGGCGCCAGATCGTACTCCTGCCAGATGAAGGTATTGAGGACATGCGCGTAGTCGGGCATGTGGTAAAAGAACTCGGCCGTGGTCAGCCCGTAGCCCTTGAGCATCAGCTCTGTTTCAGACTCCTGCATCGGTTTTTACCTCTTGATGTCAGCTCGCCGGTAAATGCTGCCAAGCAAATCTTTACTTTTCAATAAAAACAGTGTGTTAGCACTGATGGTCGATGGCTGCCAATGAACGTCTTTCGCGCTGCCATTGCACCCTACAGATAGTCTCTGATATAAGCGCCTCAACAAGATATGGCAGAACAAGCAGCAGGCTCATTTCGTGAACGACACGCCAGAACCCCCTGAAAACGAAGACGAAATGCGCCCCGTACATCGCGGCCCTTCGATCTCGATCGAAGACGAGATGAAGGTCAGCTATCTCGACTACGCGATGAGCGTGATCGTAAGCCGCGCGATTCCCGATCTGCGCGATGGCCTGAAACCTGTGCACCGGCGCATCCTGTATGCCATGTTTGACGGCGGTTACACGCCCGACAAAAGCTATCGGAAGTCCGCGAAATCAGTTGGTGAGGTGATGGGCAACTATCACCCGCACGGCGACAGCGCGATCTATGACGCGCTTGTGCGCATGGCGCAGGATTTCTCCATGAGCCTGCCGCTGATCGACGGTCAGGGCAACTTTGGCTCGATGGACGGCGATAGCCCGGCGGCGATGCGCTACACGGAATCGCGGCTGGCGAAATCCGCGCTGGCGCTGCTGACCGATATCGACAAGGACACCGTCGATTTTCAAGACAACTATGACGGCAAGGAACGGGAACCCACGGTCCTGCCCGCGCGCTATCCCAACGTTCTGGTCAATGGCGCCGAGGGCATCGCCGTCGGCATGGCGACCCGCATCCCGCCGCACAACCTGGGTGAGGTGATCGACGCCACGCTGGCGCTGATCGAAAACCCGGACCTGTCGATCGAAGAATTGATCGAATACATCCCCGCACCGGATTTTCCGACCGGCGGCGTGATCCTTGGCCGTTCTGGCGCGCGCAAGGCGTATCTTGAGGGCCGTGGCAGCGTGATCATCCGGGCCAAGACCCGGATCGAAGAGATCCGCAAAGATCGCTACGCCATCGTCATCGACGAGATTCCCTATCAGGTGAACAAGGCGACGATGATCGAACGCATCGCCGAGGCCGCCCGCGACAAGAAGATCGAGGGCATCGCCCACGTTCAGGACGAATCCGACCGTGACGGTGTGCGCGTCGTGATCGAGCTGAAACGCGACGCCACCGGCGAGGTGGTGATGAACCAGCTGTACCGATTTACGCCCATGCAAGTCAGCTTTGCCTGCAACATGCTGGCGCTGAACGGCGGCAAGCCCGAGCAACTGACGCTTTACGGCTTTCTGAGCGCCTTCATCGACTTCCGCGAAGAAGTCGTAGCGCGCCGGACCGCGTATCTGCTGCGCAAGGCGCGCGAGCGGTCGCATATCCTGTGCGGTCTGGCCGTGGCGGTGTCGAACGTCGATGAGGTGGTTGCCACCATCCGCTCCTCCGCCGATGCGCCAGAGGCGCGCACCCGGCTGATGGAACGGCGCTGGCCCGCCGGAGAGATCCTGCCCTATATCGCGCTGATCGACGATCCGACCCACAAGGCGAACGAGGACGGCACTTATAACCTGTCCGAAACCCAGGCCCGCGCGATCCTTGAACTGCGGCTGCAACGTCTGACCCAACTGGGCGTCAAGGAAGTGACCGACGAGCTGGAAGACCTTGCCGGCAAGATCAAGGACTACCTCGACATCCTGTCGTCGCGCGACCGGATCATGACAATCATCAGCGATGAGATGCGCGCGATCCGTGATGAATTCGCCGTGCCGCGCCGCACCAATATTGTCGATTGGGCCGGCGATATGGAAGACGAGGATCTGATCGAGCGTGAGGACATGGTCGTCACCGTCACCCAGTCCGGCTATATCAAACGCACCGCGCTGGCCGACTTCCGTGCGCAGAAACGCGGCGGCAAGGGGCTGTCGGGCATGGCGACCAAGGACGACGACGTGGTCACCACGCTGTTTGTCGCCAACACCCACACGCAATTGTTGTTCTTCACCACCGATGGCATGGCCTACAAGCTCAAGACATGGCGCCTGCCGCTGGGCGGTCGCACGTCCAAAGGCAAGGCCATCGTCAATATCCTGCCGATCCCAACAGGGGTTTCCATCGCGGCCATCATGCCGGTAGACCGCCCCGAAGAGGACTGGGACGATCTCCAGATTGTCTTTGCGACCTCCAAGGGGTCCGTCCGGCGCAACCTCCTGTCGGATTTCACGAACGTCAAACGCAACGGCAAGATCGCGATGAAGTTCGAGGGTGATGATGAGAACACCCGTCTGATCAACGCGCGCATCTGCTCTGAGGATGACGACGTGATGCTGGTGACAAATTCCGGCCGCGCGATCCGGTTCCCGGTGCCCGAGGTGCGGGTCTTCAACTCTCGCAATTCCACCGGGGTGCGTGGCGTGCGCCTGTCAAATGGCGATGAGGTCGTGTCAATGTCGGTGATCCGTCACTTTGAGGCCGAGTCCGATGAGCGCGCCTCTTACCTCAAGATGCGCCGCGCCATGGCCGGGCTTGCCGACGATGCGGAAACGCCCGACGAAGAAGAGGGCAACGCCAATAGCCAGTTGCCGCCAGAACGCTATGCCCAGATGTCTGCGGCGGAAAACCTGCTGCTGACCATCACGGCCAAGGGACTGGGAAAATTGTCGTCCAGCCATGACTACCCCGTCCGCGGGCGCGGCGGCATGGGTGTCACCGCATGGGAGAAATCCATGCGCGGCGGTGAGATCGTGGCCTCTTTCCCGGTCGAAATGGACGACCAGATCATGCTGGCCACTTCAACGGGTCAGTCGATCCGTGTGCCCGTTGACGGGATCTCATTCCGGTCGCGCAGTGCTGGCGGTGTGAAGGTGTTCAACACCGGCGCGGGTGAAACCGTTGTGTCCGTCGCCTGGATCGCCGATCAGGGCGATGAGGCAGAGGATGGTGATGTAGCAGCATCCGAACAGGATTGATCAGACAGACCAAACAGGACTTCTATGCGTGTACTTTCTCTTGTTCTGGCATTTGTTGCCTTCGGCGTGGGAGTCCTTTTTTTCTATGCCCGATATGAGCGGTACCAACAGAACCAGCGCATAGAGGCCCAGAACGACCGAAAGGCCGACGCCAACAAGCTGATCAAAGCCATCAATGGGATTGATGGCACCTCACAGGAATGCGCCGGTTGGATGATTGGCCTGACGACGGGCAACTACCCGCAGCCCGAAACCACCGAAAATGTAGCCCTGTTTTTTAGTGAAACCTGCGGCAGGAGCATGTCCAAGCGCGCCGAGGAACTGACTGCCCTAGTTTCAGGTCTTGCTGACGAGGACCCCGAACCGGGACGCGCCAAACTGCTGGCCGAAACCCGGGCTTTGGCAGAGGTGTATCGTAGCCAGTCCGACGATTTTGATCAGGCCTATGAGATGCTGTCGCAGGCCGACAACAGAGCCGCGCTTGAGCCGCAGGTGACACGGTTGGTCAACCGGGCAAACCCCGCCATCAACCGTGGTCTGTCTGCCCTGGAAGACGCGCGCAAAAACTTTATCTTTACAGACGGTTGAGCTCATTGGTCTGCGGCTGGTGGCGATTGTGTCCGATCGGCAGAGCATGAAAGACATCCATCCAACAGCGCCGCTATTGCAGCGCTGTTGGATGGATGAAGGCGCGGAACTTACAACGCGTACAAAGCCGAGAACTTGTCTTCGAGATAGTCCAGCAAAGGCGCTTCGGTCGGGGCGCTGCCGCTGGCCTTTTCGATGACTTCGCGCGGCGTATACAGCCCGCCGTATTGTTGCAGGTTGTCCCGCAACCAGCCCGTCGCAGCCGAGGTATCGCCCTCAGCCAACTGCGTGTCGAGATCGGGAACAGCATCCCGCAAGGCCTTGTAGAGGCACCCGGCGTAGACATTGCCCATCGAATAGGTCGGGAAATAGCCGAACAGACCGGCGGACCAATGCACATCCTGCAACACGCCGTCAGAGGGTTTGTCCACGGCAAAGCCGAAGTCGGCCTTGAACCGATCATTCCACGCCGCCTCCAGATCATCGACCAGCAGATCGCCAGAGATCAGCGCCCGTTCCAGATCGAACCGCAAAAGGACGTGCAGATTATACTGCAACTCATCCGCCTCGGTGCGAATATAGCCGTTCCGGACCTGGTTTACGGCGGCATAGAACCCGTCCTCATCAGTGATACCAAAGTTACCAAAGGTATCGCGCAACTGACGGTAAAGCCACCCGGTGAAGGCGCGGGAACGGCCCAGCTGGTTTTCATAAATGCGGCTCTGGCTTTCGTGCACACCCATCGACACCCCTGCCCCCAGCGGCGTCAGCCGGTACTGCGAGTCGATGTTCTGCTCATAGCAGCCGTGGCCGACCTCGTGGATGGTCGAATAGAAACAGTTGAAAGGCTCCAAGGGCATGGTGCGCGTCGTGATCCGCACATCGTCACCCGAGCCAGAGCTGAACGGATGCACCGCCTTGTCCACGCGGCCGCGTTTCATGTCATAGCCAAAGGTCTTGGCCAGCAGGCGCGCCAGTTTCATCTGGCCGCCTTCGTCAAACGTGCCGGACAGTCCATGGGGCTGCGGTTTCGACAGCACCGCCTCGCGCAGCGCCACCAATCGCGGGCGCAACGCCCCGAACATCGCCTCAAGATCAGCCGCCTTGGCACCCGGTTCATAGTCCTCGAGCAGAGCGTCATAGACGTCACCGCCCGCAGCCAGCGCCGCCCCCTCTTCCTGACGAAGGGCGATCACCTCTTTCAGGACAGGCGCGAAGCCTACAAAATCGTCATCGGCGCGCGACTCAGCCCAGATCACATGGCTGCGGCTGACCAGACGCGCGATCTCGGACGCCAACCGTTCGGGGACGCGGACCGCGCGTTCATGGCTGCGGCGGATGTGGCGCAGTTGCGCGCGGGCCACTGCATCCAGCCCGTCTTCGGCAATCGCCGCCAGCCAATCGCCGACACGCGGATCGGTCCGGCGCTGGTGCAGCACCGCCTCCATCGCCGCGCGTTCGTCGCTGCGCTGGTCTGCCGCGCCGCGCGGCATCATGGTTTCCTGATCCCAGCTCAGACGCCCTGCAACCTGCGCCAGCGCCTCTGTATCGCGCTGGAACGCCATCAACTCTTCGTACACACCCATTCAGGCCGTCCCTCTTATACTTTGTGGTGCAGGGTATCGCGCGGCAAAGCGCGCCCGCAAGATCAATGCCCAAAGGATCACCGCCCCCAGCTGATGCAGGATCGCGATGTGCCACGGGGCAGTATACACAACCGTGACGATACCCAGCGCAACTTGCAGGAGCAAGGCGGCAAGGACTGCATTGAAACGAAAGCGCGTATCGCGGTTAGGCGACCGGCGCGCGCGCCGCCAGACGATGATACCAAAGACCAACAACAGGTAACCCGCAATGCGGTGGATGAACTGCACCATGCCGGCATTCTCGAAGAAGTTCCGCCACAGCGGTTCCAGGTCCAGTGCGTTTGACGGAAACAGCTCTCCGCCCATCATCGGCCAGTCGTTGTAACTGCGCCCGGCGTCGATCCCGGCCACCAGCGCGCCCAGAAGAATCTGCAAAAAGCTGAAGTGCAGCAGACCGGTGGACATGGAAAACAGCTTGGGCTCCGCGCTGCGCCGCGCCTGCATCAGCGCGCGTTCCTCATAGGTCAGGCGGTACACATACCACGCGATGAACCCGAGGATGACAAAAGCCAGCCCAAGGTGCGTCGCCAGACGGTAGGACGCCACATCCAGCCGGTCCCCGCCCAGCCCGGACGACACCATCCACCAGCCGATCGCCCCCTGCAGGCCGCCCAGCACGCCAAGGCCCAACAGCCGCCCGGTCCAGCCCGGCGGGATCGCCCTTGCCGCAAGGAAGCCAAAGAAACCGATCGCCCAGACCAGACCGATCACCCGGCCAAGCTGTCTGTGACCCCATTCCCACCAATAAATGAACTGGAACTCGGACAGGGTCATGCCCGCGTTCTGCAGCTGGTATTCCGGGATCTGTTTGTACTTCTCGAACTCGGCCCCCCACGCCTCTGCATTCATCGGGGGCAGCGCGCCGGTCACGGGACGCCATTCGGTGATCGACAACCCGCTGTCCGTCAGCCGGGTCAGCCCGCCGACGGCGATCATCACCACCACAAGTGCAAACAGCAGCATCAGCCAGACCCGCACGGCCCCGCGCGCGCCACGCTTGCCTGCGTCGATCATGCCCCCTGACGGCCTGGACGGGGCCTGCGCCTTTTCGCCCACCTCTTCAAACAGCTTGCGTTTCTCTGCCATGCCCGCCTCCGCATTGTTGCCCCGGACACTAGAGCGCTCCCCCCAGGCCTTCAAGCGCCCGCAGGTCTGGATTTGGCACGTCACCAAGGGTCGGGAATACCTCCGTCAGGTATGCCTGACTTATGGGCCGACCCCCGAACCGCTAGATTGAGGTCACAGAATACGAAGACCCCAAAGACCCGCAGCCAAGCCAAAACAGCCCTCAGATCAAAGACTTTATCAAAGGATCAACACCATGAAAAAGTTCATTCTTTCCGCCTTCATCGCCGCCGCCGCAATGACCGCTTCGGCCGCTTCCGCCACCCAGGCCTGGATCGGCGACTATCACCTGAACGCCCGCTCCGG
>NZ_FZON01000019.1 GCF_900188425.1 Antarctobacter heliothermus | reverse complement strand
GCGTCGTCATGGTCGCGCCAACCCTGGGCGGCGAGCAGCACGCTGGTCCGGATGAGCGAGCCGAGGTCATGGACGACATCTTCCTGACGCCGCGGATCGGTCAGCTGCGGGACCATCCATTCGACGATGCCGCTGCGCTCCATGATCTCGCGCAGCACCACGGCACCGGCATCACCGGTCAGCCGCTCGGCACGGCTTTCGACGCGCAGGGACCTGTTGAAGCTCGTGGCGACCGGCTGTAGCGTTTCACCCATGGCGTGCTCCGATGGCTGCTGTCGGATTTTGTCTAGCAGCTTGATTCTACAAAGCTTTCGCGGGCACGCCAGCTATTTCCCCTGATTTGGATGAATAAGCCGGGATCAAGAATATCTGGACCTTTGCGGCGTCGAGCGGATCATCCCCGAAATGCCCCTCCCCCGGATCAGTGCCCAACGGATGCTGCCGGAACTGATACGCCAAAAGCTAGGGCATCCGGATGTCGAGCGGACGCAACAGGGCCAGAGCGCGCCATATGTCGTCCGGTTGAGCGGTTAACCCTCCCCTGATCCAGGCCGACCGTCAGTCCATTTACCTTGAGTTTACAAAGTCCGCCCCGCATAGTGGCGAGTAACATATATGTTTTACAGAAAGTTATATTCATGGCCGACTATGTACTTAGCCCGATCGTTCAATACACCAATTACGGGTCGGACGGAGATTTCGACGCAAATTCAACATGGAATGATACCATCACGGTGTCCGATGGTTCCATCGACGACAATCAATTCACGGATGGTGAGGGCGGCATCCAGATGACCTTTGCGCCGAATCCCCCACAAGGCGTCATCTATCAGGGCCAAGTTGAATACATGGGGGAATCATATCCCATATTCGAGAATTCCTCAGGCACGACCTTCGTGTTTGGTGTCCACCTTCCAGAGGCGACGTTCCCCACGGTCGCCTCGCTTGGCTCCGATACCAGCGCGTTTGCCCTTTGCTTTGCCGAGGGCACCCGGATCGCCACCCCGACAGGCGAAAGCATGGTCGAGGACCTGACAATCGGGGAGGTCGTCCTGAATGCTGTGGGCAAACCTGTCCCCGTCAAATGGATCGGGCGTCAGACTGTGCAGACCCGGTTCGTCGGGCCAAAAACCGCGCTTGTCCGCATCCGCGTAGGAGCCTTTGGCAACAACCAGCCCCACAGCGACCTGACCGTGACCGCCGATCACGGCATGGTGCAGGACGGACTGGTGATCAATGCCTCGGCGCTGGTCAACCGCGACACCATCGACTGGGTGCCGATGGCCGATCTGCCCGAGCAGTTCACCGTCTACCATGTCGAGACTGAGGCGCATGACGTGATCCTCGCCAATGGTGCGCCGTCGGAAACCTTTGTCGACTATGCGGGCCGCACGGCGTTTGACAACCACGGCGAATACCTCACCCTGTACGGGTGTGAGCGGATCGTCCCCGAAATGCCCCATCCGCGCATTTCCAGCGCCCGACATGTTCCAGAAACGATCCGGGCGCGCCTGAATAATTCGGCGGATGATGAGCTGGCTCTGACCGCTTAGTCCCTCTCTCGTGGCCGAGTGCCCCGGGCCCGAGTGTCTTGGGGCCGAGTGTCTTGGGGCCGCCAACTGGTCCCACGGCAGCCCCTTTACCGGCCTTGCGCCAGGACTGCTGCCAACATGCCTCTGATCCCAGGTTCGGATTGCGGAGGTCTCTATCGGCATCCGCGCCGCCATCACCTGTGAACTGGCCTAGTGTCACAAAAGGCCGCGCGTTTTACCGGAGACGTGATCGGGCGGCACGGCGGCTGGCAGTGATCCGCCAATTTCACGGGCAGAGATGCCGGTTTCCGCGCAAATCCTCCACACTAACGGTTTTCCTGACCTGCGCGCCCGCAGGTTCCCCCTGTAAATCAATCTTGTGACCCCATGTCTTGGGCATAAGAACGGATGAGGCAGGACAATGAGAACCCTAACACTTTTGCAGGCTGCGGCCTTGCTGATGCTGGCTGTGATCGGCGCCTATGCCGGGCAGGATGCGGGCGACCACAATTGCGCGGCGCCCGCCGCAACCGTCGAGGCCTGCGATCTCTGATCGCAGACCCCGTCTGCGGCCTCACCCTGCGTCGGGTAGCGGTGGCAGGCTGCGCAGGTAAAAGATGATGGCAGATAGATCGTCATCGGTCATCCGCGCCAGATAGCCATAGGGCATCGGCGGCATCATCTGCGCGCCGTCTGGCCGCAGCCCCTTGATGATCATGTCCGCCAGCTCTGTGTCTGAATAGACCGCCAAACCGTCCTCATGCGAAGTCAGGTTCGCCGCCACCGACGTGCCCCACGGCCCATGAAACTCAAACCCGCCAGCCCCCAGCCGGGTGTCCAGCATCGGGCCCCTGTCCCCCATCGGGGTATGACATTCCATGCAATGGGCCACAGGCCCGGCAAGATACGCACCATAGGCGACGCTGACGCCTTCGTCCGGGTGCGGCACGCTGTCGATGGGTGGGCCATAGGCGGGCGGCAGCGGGATGTTGTAGGTGCTCTTGCCCGGATCATTCTCGACCGCTGGCACCGTGCGCAGATACATCACCATGCTCATCACGTCGTCGTCTGACAATCCGCGGTACATGGCGAACGGCATCGGCGGCCCGATCACCGATCCGTCGGGGCGCAGCCCTTCGCGGATCGCTTTTGCCAGTTCCGCGTCGGTCCAGCCGCCTGCTGCGCCCGCAGGCGTGATGTTGGGCGCAATGGCTGTAAAGGCCGGATTCTTGTCGACAAACCGCCCGGACAGGGCTTGTTCCGCCACCGGGCCTTGTGGCCCCATCGGCGTATGGCAGTTGCCGCAGCCTGCCGGTCCTTCGACAAGATAGCGCCCCCGGTCAAGGCTTGGGTCGGCATGGGCAACTGCACCGGTAACAGCCAGCACAAGGCTCAGGCCCGTCAATCTGAAAATCATCGCACTCTCCCTGAAAAGAACTTCTTTGGAAACCGCATCGACTCGTACAACGGGCCAAGAATAGCGCGTTCCAAAGGAGTTTTTCAGGGAAATCTTTTCAGCGCCCCAGTGCCTCGTTCAGCTTGGGTACAAAACGTTGTTGGTAGTCAGTGCCAACCAGCGGCCCGACAAACTTGAAAACTACTGTGCCGTCGCCATCCAGGATAAAGGTCTCCGGCGGGCCGGTCACGCCCCAGTCGATGGCCGTGCGGCCTGCCGGGTCAAAAGCCACCGCGGCAAAGGGATTGCCGTCATCCTCCAGATATTTGGTCGCGTTAGCCGCCTGATCCTTGAAGTTGACGCCGACAATGCGCAGCCCGTCTTTTTGCATCTGCAACAGGACAGGATGTTCGGCGCGGCACGGCGGGCACCAGCTGGCCCAGAAGTTGACCAGAGTCACCTCACCGCCGGCCAGCATCTCCGGCGTGATGGGATCATAGCCGGTCAACGCCACTTCGGTCATCGCGGGGGCCGGTTTGCCCTCGAACATCGAATCGAGACGGTCCTTGCCATCGCGCCCCAGTCCCAAGAAGAACAACAACCCGAGCCCGGCAAAAATCAGCGGCGGCGCAATCATCAACGGAGAGAATTTAGCCATTTCTCTGACGCTCCTCGATGCGTTCCAGATTTGCCCGCACCTTACGAGCGCGCCGGACACTGGCCAACACCAGCAACAGCAACAGCGCAATCGACACGCCGTAAGACGCCAGAACAGTGGCCGCGTATTTCCCCAGTTCCGGCATCATGCCATCCGCTCCCGTGCCAATAGCGCGCGGGACCGGCGGGCGCGGATTTCGGTTTGGGTGCGCAGCAGCACCAGCGCCACAAACAGCAGGACGAATCCAATGCCCGAGATCATCAGCGGCATGAAATAGACGTTGCTGACCTTTTCGCCGGTATCCGCGCCGGTGACGGCCCCCGCCCGCAGCACCGATGATCCCTGATGCAGGCCCTGATTCCAGAACTGCACCGCGTAGCGGCTGAGAACTGCAAAGACCGATCCCACAAGGCACAGGATCGACGTCAGGTCGGCGGCGGTGTCGTCGTCTTCGATCGCCTCCCACAGGGCCATGTAGCCAAGGTAGAACAGGAACAGGATCAGGAACACGGTCAGGCGCGGATCCCAGGCCCACCACGTCCCCCACATCGGCTGCCCCCAGATCGCGCCGGTGACAAGGCCGATCACCGTCATGACAGCCCCGATCGGGGCGGCGGCGCGGGCGGCCAAGGCGCTGACATGGTGGCGGCGCACAATCCAGATCAGCGAGGCGATCAACATCATCATCCACGCGTTGATCGCCATCATGGCAGCAGGCACATGCAAATAGATGATCTTGACCGTAGAGCCCTGCCGGTAATCCTCGGGCGTAAAGAAAAATCCCCAGATCAGCCCGGTGACCAGACAGATCACTGCCGCCAGTGTCACCCAGGGCAAAAGGACGTCCGCTGTGCGGATGAACTTGACCGGATTGGCGTATTCCCAGATCGACATGGCGTCTTGGCTCCCTTTCACGGGGTTACAGCGTAAATATCGCGCGGGCGCAATACGTCACGGGTCTGCTCACCTCAGGTTGATCCGCAGGACAGCGGCGCTGGCAAAAGGCAGCAGGGCGGTGACCCCGAAACTGATCCCCGCCAGCATCAGAAGCGGCGTTTGCACCGCCAGCCCCTCGGCCCCGCGCCGCGCCACCTCTGCGCCGAATATCAGCGTCGGGACATACAGCGGCAGAACCAGAAGCGACATCAACAGCCCGCCGCGTTTCAGCCCCACGGTCAGCGCCGCGCCAAAGGTGCCGATCACCGACAGCGCGGGCGTGCCAAGGGCCAGACTGACAAACAGCCACAGGTAGCCCGGCCCGGCAAGGTTCAGCAGCACCCCCAGCAGCGGCGCGGCCAGCACCAACGGCAGGCCGGTGGTGATCCAGTGGGCCAGCGCCTTGACGCTGACGATCCCCTCCATCGGCAAGGGCGCGGTGGCCAGCAGGTCGAGGCTGCCATCCTCCCAGTCCAGCGCAAAGATCCGGTCCAGCGACAACAGGCAGGCCAGCAGCGCGCCGATCCACAACACGCCCGGCGCAATCTGCGTCAGCAACCCGGTTTGCGGGCCGACCGCAAAGGGGACCAGCACGGTGACAATCAGGAAAAACGCAAGACCAAGGCCAAAGCCACCGCCCGCCCGCACCGCCAGCCGCAGGTCCCGTGTCAGCAACGCGATCATAGAAAGGCCTCATCCTGAACGGCCGCGCGCGGTTTGGCGCGGTAAGGCGCCACGTCAAACACGTCCGCCTCGGGGATGCCCAGGTCGATATGGGTCGCCATCAACGCCGACCCGCCCTGCCCCAGATGCGCGCGCACCGCACCGGCAAACAGCGCCACCGAGTCGGTGTCCAGCGACACCGTCGGCTCATCCAGCACCCAGACCGACCGCCCGGTGACCATCAACCGCGCCAGCCCCAGCCGCCGCTTTTGCCCCGCCGACAGCGTCCCCGCCATCCGGTCCTGCAACGCCACAAGGTTGAAGGCCACCAGCGCCGCGTCGATGCCGGAATTGCCAAAGACCCGCGCCCAGAAATCCAGGTTCTCGCCCACGCTCAACATGGTTTTCAGCCCGTCCACATGGCCAGCATAGGCGATGCGTTCGCCTGCGCCAGTCACCTCACCCTGCAACGCGGGCTGCAATCCGGCCACGGTGCGCAACAGCGTGGTCTTGCCCGCGCCGTTTGGCCCGCGCAGCACCAGTGCCCGACCGGGCGCCAGAGCAAAGCTGACCCCCTCCAGAACCGGCACACCGCCGCGCGCCACCATCAGATTGCTTGCCGTCAAATCCATGACACCGGGCTTAGCCCAGCCCGCGCCGCCGCAAAAGGGCCAAGCCGCCTCCGCGACGCCATGCCCGCGATGAAACGGTTTTTCGACGAAAAATCGCCCCGACCGATCAGACCGAAAGCGCGGCTAGCGCGACCCGCCGCCCCTCGCTCAGCAAGACGTTGTAGGTGCGACAGGCTGAGGGCGAATTCATTGCGTCGATACCCAGTCCCGCCTCTTCCAGACGCGTGCGCAGACCGGCGGGTAGATGCGCCGTCTCGGCCCCGGTGCCAATGAACAGGACATCCACCGTCTCTGCCATGCTCAGCAGCGTCTCGACATCGTCCAGACCGCCCCAATCGGCGCGGCCCCGGTCCCAGACCAGCAACGGCCCCATATGGGCCACCCCGCCGACGCGGAAAAAGCCCGGCCCGTAGCCATCCACAGGCACGGCATTGGTATAGGTGATCTCATTCAGTCGCATGGCCCTCTCCTACCCCCAAACCGGCAAGCCAGACAAGGCCGCCAGCGCGATCATCACATAGGCTGCCGCGCGATACAGTCGCTCCTGATCGGGGCAAAACAGCCGGCCCCCCAGCCAGTTGCCCGCCACATTCGGCACGGCCAGAACCAGACCCAGAGCCGCGCCCGGCACTGTGACTCGACCCATGCCAGTCATGTAGCCCACAATAAGGATGTCGAAAAAGAACAGGAACAGCAGGATCGTGGCGCGGATCACTGCCACCGGCAGAGGTCGCGACATGTAGAACAGGATGACAACCGGGCCGGGAATACCTGCAACGCCGCCCAGCAGTCCCGCAGCCGCACCAATCACCGCGACCATCGTGCGCCGCACCGTGCCGCGATACCGCAATCCCAGCAGCAACACCGCAACCATACCCAGCGACACAAAGCTGACAGCGTAGCGAAAGACCTCTGGCTGAACGCGAGTCAGCACCCACAAGCCGACGGGCAGAGCCAGGGCACACCCGGTCAGCAGACGCCACAGGTCTGGTTTCTCGACCGCGCCCCACGCCCGCCGCAGATTGGGCAGCGGCCCGAAAAGATCCATGATTGTCAGGGCAAGGATGGCCCCGAAGGGGCCAAGGAACGGCGCGGCCACGGGCAAAAACACCATGGCCGTACCAAATCCGGAAAAGCCGCGCACCAAGCCACCGACAAAGGCTGCGGCCAAGATCCAGCCCAGCCCCTCCGGGGTAATCCAACCCAGCCCCTCCGGGGCCAGGTTGAAAAAATCAGGCGTCAATGTCGCCGAACTGGTTGCCGGTGGTGTCCACCGGCTTGGACCAATCGCGCTTGACCCCCAGACGCATCAGGATGGTCGAGGCGACAAAGATCGACGAATAGGTGCCCACGATCACACCCCAGATCATCGCAAAGACAAAGCCGCGGATCACGTCCCCGCCCAGCACGAACAGCGCGATCAGCGCCAACAGCGTGGTGACAGAGGTCATGAAGGTCCGGCTCAGCGTTTCGTTGATCGACAGGTTCAGCACGTCTTTCAATGTCAGCGACTTGAACTTGATCAGGTTCTCACGCACCCGGTCGAACACCACCACCGTATCGTTCAACGAATAGCCGACAATGGTCAGCAAGGCCGCGATGATCGCCAGATCGAACCGGATCTGAAGCTCTGAAAAGATGCCGATGGTAAGCACCACGTCATGCACCAAGGCCACCACAGCGCCCACGGCGAACTGCCATTCAAAGCGCAGCCATACATAGATCAGCACCGCTCCGATGGCCAAGGTCACCGCGATGGCGGCTGTTCGGATCAATTCTCCCGAAACCTTGGGACCAACGGATTCGACCGATACGAACTTGATGTCCGGCGCCACCGCGGCCAATGCCAGACGCGCGTCTTCGATCACATCGGTGCTGACGGCCTCTTCGCCGTCCTGCGCGCCGATGCGGACCATGGCGACGTTCTGATCGTCCCGAAAGTTCGGGTCGAACACTTCTGAGATCACCACATCGCCCAGCTCTAGCGCGCCAAGGGCGGCACGATAGGCACCCACGTCGACAACCTGCGTGCTTTCGGTGCGGATGGTCGTGCCGCCGCGAAAGTCGATGCCATAGTTTAGCCCCTGCATCAGAAAGCTGGCCATCGCCACAACCATCAGCAATGCCGATATGCCCAGCCACAGGACCGGACGCGAGAAGAAATCGAACTTTGTCTGTTCGGGAACCAGTTTCAGGCGCATGTCAGGACGAGCCCCCTTTATACTTCGATGGTTTTCGGACGGCGACGCTCGAACCAGATGATGATCAAGAGCCGCGTGACAAAGATCGCAGTGAAGACAGAGGTCAGGATGCCAAAGCCCAGCGTGATGGCAAAGCCGCGCACCGGACCCGAGCCCATGACATAAAGGATCACCGCCGTGATAAAGGTGGTGATGTTCGCGTCGATGATCGCCGACAGCGCCTTTTCATAGCCCAGTTCGATCGCCCGCGCAGGCCCCTTGGCGGTGCGCAGTTCCTCGCGGATGCGTTCGAACACCAGCACGTTGGCGTCAACGGCCATACCCACGGTCAAAACGATCCCCGCGATTCCCGGCAATGTCAGCGTGGCGCCGATCAGCGACAGCAGACCAAAGATCAGCGCGATGTTGAGGATCAGCGCGATATTGGCAAAGAGCCCGAACAAGCCATAGCTGAGCGCCATAAAGACCAGCACCGCGACAAAGGCCACCATCGTGGCGACCTTGCCCGCGTCGATGCTGTCCTGCCCCAGTTCCGGGCCGATTGTGCGTTCTTCAAGGAACACCATCTTGGCGGGCAGTGCACCGGCGCGCAGCAGAACGGCCAGATGGGTCGATTCCTCAACCGTGAAATTGCCGGTGATGATGCCCGATCCGCCGGGAATATGGCTCTGGATGACCGGGGCGCTGATCACCTCGTTGTCCAGAACGATGGCAAACGGAGAGCCGATGTTGTTGGCGGTATAGTCGCCGAACTTGCGTGCGCCTGATGGGTTGAAGTTGAAATTCACCGCCGGGCGGCCATTCTGGTCAAAGGCGGGCTGCGCGTTGGTCAGCTCCTCCCCCGTCACGACAGGGGCCTGTTCCAGAACGTAAAACACGCCCTCATCGTCCAGCGCAGGCACCAGTTCATTCCCCGCACCCGGGCGTTCGCTGGCATCCGTGGTGCGGCTGATCACCGGCTGAAAGGTCAGCTGCGCGGTGGTGCCGATGATGGCCTTGAGTTCCGCAGCCGATCCGATGCCGGGCACCTGGATCAGAATACGGTCAAAGCCCTGACGCTGGATCGTCGGTTCACGCGTGCCGACCTCGTCGATGCGGCGACGAATGATCTCAAGGCTTTGCTGCATGGTGCGGTTGTCCATGGCCTGCTGTTCGGCCTCGGACAGGGACACGACGATCACGTCGTCCTCTCCCCGCACGACGATGTCGGTGGATCCGGCCCCGGTCAGAGAAACAACCGGCTGCGCCAGTCCGCGCACCAGTTCCAGCGCCCGGTCCATGCCGCCGGGTTCCGAGATCTTGACCCGCAGTTCCCCCTTGTCAGGGGACGGTTGCAGCCGGATCGTGCCCACGGTGTCGCGCGCATCGCGCAACACATCGCGCACTTCGGGCCAAAACGCCTCCATGCGGGCCTCATAGACCTCCTGAACCTGAACCTCGGCCAGCAGATGCGCGCCGCCGCGCAGGTCCAGCCCCAGATTCACCAGCCCCGACGGCAGGAACGACGGCCAAGTGGCCGCCGTTGCCCGGTTCTCGGTCGTGTCGAACCCTGCATCAATCGCCTTTACGGCGTCATTGTGGGTTTCCACCCGGTTGTAAAAGACGTTTGGCGTGGCAAGGATCAGGCCGACCGCAACGGTCATCCAGATCAGCACGCGTTTCCAGAGTTCGACCTGCAGCATCGGGGATCAGCTTTCTGCTGGTTCGGTTTTCGACAGAACCTGCGCGATGGTCGCCTTGACCACGCGAACCTTGACGCCCTCGGCAATCTCGACTTCGATTTCCTTGTCGTCCTTGACCTTGACCACTTTGCCGATCAACCCGCCCTGGGTCACGACCTGATCACCACGGCGAACGGCGTTGACCATGTTCTGATGCTGTTTCATCTTCTTTTGCTGCGGACGGATCAGCAGAAAATACATGATCGCGAAGATCAGGATGAGCGGAAGAAACTGGCCGATTGCGCTTGCGTCCATTTGGGATGCTCCTGTTGAATTACGACGGGGCACCCCCCGCGAAAGCTGGCCGGAACCTATGCGCGGCGCTGGACAGATGCAAGGCGGGGCGGAGCCTTGAACCGCTTTGACGTAAAGGTGACTTTGTCGCGGCAAGGTGTGGGGAATATGCAGGCCTGTCCCGCAGAGGGATCTCACAGGCAAATGGTCGGGTTCAGCGCCCGGATAAGCCGGATCGGAGCGCACTATGCCCAGAATCATGCCCAGAACCTTCCCGGCGCTTGGCCACAGGATCGTGCTTGCCCTTGGCTGTCTGTGTTTCGCGTTCTGTCTGTCCCCCCCTGCGCGGGCCGAGGATGAGCCCGCCATCGGACGCCTGAACACAGGCGGCTACCGCATCACCGAGATGTGTACCGCGACCCTGATCGCGCCCGACCGTGCGCTGACCGCCGCCCATTGCGTCACCCGGCCAGAGGACGGCTATCTCAAACGCCTGACCGACATGGTCTTTGTCGCGGGCTGGGACGGCAGCAGCCACAAAGGCGCGGCGCGGATCAAGGCGGTGCATGTCCACCCGCAGGCGTTTTCCGGTGGTCGGTTCGATCTGGGCCACGACATCGCCGTCATTGATCTGGATGAGACGCTGGCCCCCACGCCCCTGCGCATAGGCAGCGCCGCCCTGCCCGGTCCGCTGACGCTGATGGGGTATCGCCGCTCACGGCCCCACAGGCTGACCGTCACACCGTTATGTTACGGGTCCGAGGCCTATGGCATCTGGCGCATCGGCTGCCGGGTTGAACCGGGGCAAAGCGGCGGCCCGGTGCTCTTTGGCGACGGCGCGGCCCGCCGCATCGTTGGCGTCATCGTTGCCGTCACCCGCGACGAAGAGGCGCTGGTGGTCCCATTGGACAACTGGGCCAGACAGCAACTCTCCCGACGCTAGGGCCTCATGCTGGCGGTTGGGACTGATCGAATAGGTGCAACGCGGTGCCCAGTTCCGCCACTGTCGTGTTCAACACCATCATCACTTCTTGCGACCCGGTCTCTGTCAACAGGGACACCGACACGCCCTCACTGGTCTGGGTCAACGACAGGTAGTCATCCGCCAGATCCTCCGGTTTGCTCCCGCCGGGCAGGAAGTCCGGGTCGTAGCTGACGATGGCAACACCCTCTCCCTCTTCGAAATCCTCGATCACCGTGGGAACCACCTGATCGGCATCAGAAAAACTGACGCCAAAGGCATCCGTACCTGGACCACCGACAAGCGTGTCGCCATCACTGCCCCAGACCGTATCATCGCCAAAGCCACCATCCAGCAGATCGGGCGTTTCAGCGGTGTCTCCCGGGACGACCTCACCGTAAAGATTGTCATTTCCCAGCCCGCCATACAGCGCATCCGTGCCGGTGCCGCCATAGATCGTGTCATTCCCCGGTCCACCGTACAGGGTGTCGTGAGAGTCATCGTCAAACTCATACCCCCCCAGAGATGTAATCATCTCCGCCCCCGGCCCGAACAAAGTTGCTGCCCGCGCCGAAATAGATCTCGTCGTCGCCGTCACCGCCCCGGATCACATTGTCCCCGTCACCGGCCAGGATGACGTCATCCCCGTCACTGCCCTGTATGACGTCGTCCCTGTCGGTTCCGTAAATGCTGTCTTCATCGACGCGGATCTTGCCAGAATCGTCGTCGCCTTCCTCGGTGCCACCGTCGCCGCCAAGCATCATGGTCAGGGCCAATCCGCACATCAACAAAAGAACCAGACCCATGACCATTCACCAAAATCGCCGCGCTCTATCCCCAAAAGGTACGAAGCATTCAAATCAACCTATACGCCACCATCGAGAAAAACAGCGTTTCCAAATTGATGACAAAACGGGCGTCACCCGGCGGAATGACAAAGCGCCCCGGTCCTGCCCTCTACACTCCCTTCCCAAGATCGGGCATAACCGCCCCGACTCAACCAACCTTTGGAGTGAAGTGATGCACGACATCCGCGCCATTCGCGAAAATCCCGCCGCATGGGATGCGGCCCTCTCGCGCCGTGGGCTGGAACCGATGTCGTCATCCGTGCTGGACCTCGACGCCGCCCGCCGGGCCGCGATCACCGCCGCCGAAGAGGCGCAGGCAGACCAGAACCGCGCCTCCAAGGACGTAGGCCGCGCCAAGGCCAGCGGCGATGAGGCGGAATTTGAACGCCTGCGCGCCCTCGTCGGTCAGAAAAAGGCCGAAGTGGCCGAAATGCAGGACAAGGCCAAGACGCTGGACAGCCAGCTGACCGACCTTCTCATGGGAATCCCCAACCTGCCGCACCCGGATGTGCCGGACGGCGCGGATGAGGACGACAATGTCGAAATCCACCGCTGGGGGACGCCGCGCGACTTTGATTTCGCGCCCAGGGAACACTACGACCTCGACGGCGTGAAACCGGGCATGGACTTTGAAACCGCCGCCAAACTGTCCGGCGCACGCTTTGTCGTTCTCTCGGGGGCCGTGGCCCGCATCCACCGGGCGCTGGCGCAGTTCATGCTCGACACCCATGTCGAGGACAACGGCCTGACAGAGACATGGACCCCGGTCCTTGTCCGCCCGGAGATGATGTATGGCACCGGCCAACTGCCGAAATTTGGCGAGGACAGCTATGAGACCACCAATGGCTGGTGGCTGATCCCCACCTCCGAGGTGACACTGACCAATATCGTCAATGGTCTGGTCGTCGATGAGGGCACCCTGCCCCGCCGCTACGTTGCCCATTCGCAATGCTTCAGGTCCGAGGCAGGCAGCGCAGGCCGCGACACCGCCGGGATGCTGCGCCAGCACCAGTTCGAAAAGGTCGAAATGGTCTCGATCACCAAACCCCAAGACAGCCTTGCGGAACATGACCGCATGACCGGCTGCGCGCAGGGTATCCTTGAACGGCTGGGCCTGCCTTATCGCACCGTGGCGCTGTGTTCCGGCGACATGGGTTTCGGCGCGCAACGCACCCATGACATCGAGGTCTGGCTGCCCGGTCAGAACACCTATCGTGAGATCAGCTCTGTCTCGGTCTGCGGTGACTTTCAGGCCCGGCGCATGAATGCCCGCTTCAAACCGGGCGAAGGCGGCAAGCCGGAATTTGTACATACCCTGAACGGATCCGGTCTGGCTGTGGGACGTTGCCTGATCGCCGTGCTGGAAAACGGCCAACAGGCGGATGGGTCGGTCGACCTTCCAGAGGCCCTGCATCCCTACCTGCGCGGCCACACCCGCCTGACCGCCGAGGGCACCCTGGCATGAGCCGCCTCTGGGCCCTCCTCTGTCTGCTTGCGGCAGTCAGCTTTGCGGCCTCACCCTGGCTCGCGCCGGGATTCAACGGGTTTGAGGCCTCGCAGTTTCCCGTGCCGCTCGAAGACCCTCCAGTGCAACCAGCGGGCTATGCCTTTGCGATCTGGGGGCTGATCTATGTCTGGCTGATTGTCGGCACAGGCTTTGGTCTGCTCCGACGCGGCGACGACATCGATTGGATGCCGATGCGCCAACCGCTTTTCGTCAGCCTCGCTGTCGGGACAATCTGGCTGCCCGTGGCACAGCTTTCCCCGGTTTTGGCCACGGTGCTGATCTGGATCATGCTGGCCAGCGCGCTGGTGGCCCTTGGCCGTGTCGGAGACACCGATCGCTGGCTGCAACAGGGGCCGGTGGCGGTCTACGCCGGCTGGCTTTCGGCTGCGGCCTGCGTGGCGCTTGGTGTGCTGATTGGCGGCTACGGCTGGATGCCTCCCACCCCGGCGGCGCTGCTGTCGCTTGCCCTCTGCATGGCGCTTTCGGTGACAGTGCAGTACCGCCTGCACCGCGCCCCGGAATACGGCATCACTGTGATTTGGGCGCTGGTGGGTGTGGTCGTGGCCAATTGGCAACCCTTCAACGCCGCTGTCACCTTGCTGGCCCTGGTGGGCATGATCGCTATCCTAGGCGTCCGCGCCACCGATACAGAGTAACACCGCACCGACAACGCCCCGGTCAAGGGACGCACTCTAATTGGGCGCCGTGCGGACAGGCAAAATGAACCTGACCGCCCATGGACCGCGCGACCAAATCGGCGCGCAGGTCTTTCAGGGGAACCACACGCGCGTGACACCCTGCCCCGGACCAAAGGACCGGACCCAAGGGTGCGCCAGGATACCGGGCGGCGAACAGCTCCGAATATGGTCTACTGGCCACGCCCGATACCGGCCACCGCCTGCCCCGGGCGACTGCCGCCCCGAAGTCCGCAAGCCTGTTCATTGGTGAATCAGGAAGCGTCCAACGCGCCGACAGGCAGGTCTCCACAGGCACGTCTCCAGGGGCGTTACGCGGCAGGGTCGGCGGGCGGGCGATGTTGCGGTCCGCAGGGCCGTGACGAGTCCCGTCCGACACCCCCGGCCCCTTGGTCACAACACGCCCAGTCCGGTCAGTCCTTCTTCGCCTGCAACTTGCCGAGGTGTTTCTTCAACGCACCCGCATTCCGTTTCTTGCGACCCTTGTAGGGGTTCTTGTCCCCCTGCCCGCGCATGGTCAGCCGGATCGGCGTGCCGGGCATGTCGAAATCCTCGCGTAGCGCGTTCACAAGATACCGCGAATAGCTTTCGGGCAGCTTGTCTGGATGCGAACACATCACGACAAACCCCGGCGGCCGGGTTTTGACCTGCGTCATGTAACGCAGCTTGATCCGGCGGCCCTGCGGCGCGGGGGGCGGATGCCTCTGCACCATGCCCTCCAGCCAGCGGTTCAGTTGCGCTGTCGGCACACGCCGGTTCCAGACCTCATAGGCCTTCATCACCGCCGCCTGCAACTTGTCCAGCCCCTTGCCCGTCCGGGCCGAAACCGTCACCAAAGGCGCGCCACGCAGCTGCGGCAGCACATGTTCAAACTGCTCGCGCAGCCAGCGCAGCTTGTCCTGCTTCTCGTCCTCGATGTCCCACTTGTTGACCGCGACCACCACCGCGCGCCCCTCACGCTCGGCCAGATCGGCGATCTTGAGGTCCTGGGTCTCGAACGGGATCGCCGCGTCCAGCAGAACCACCACAACCTCGGCGAATTTCACCGCGCGGATACCGTCAGAGACCGACAGCTTCTCCAGCTTTTCCTGAACCTTCGCGCGACGCCGCATTCCGGCGGTGTCAAAGATCCGCACAGGCACGCCGCTCCACTCCATCTGGACGGAAATCGCGTCTCGGGTGATCCCGGCCTCTGGCCCGGTCAGCAGACGATCCTCGCCGAGGAGCGCGTTGACCAGCGTCGACTTACCCGCATTGGGGCGACCCACGACGGCAATCTGCAACGGTTTGTCGGCGGTTGGCTTGCGCAGTTCGGTCTCGCCGGCTTCTGCCTCTTCTTCGCTCAGCGTGACCTCGACCTCGGGGGCTTCCTCCTGGGCGCGTTCCTCATAGGCATCCGCCAGAGGCACCAGCATGGAGTACAGGTCATGCATTCCCTCGCCGTGTTCGGCCGACAGCCGGACAGGCTCCCCCAGACCCAATGAATAAGCCTCGATCACGCCCGCATCCGCCGCCGATCCTTCGCCCTTGTTGGCAGCCAGGATCACATGCTTTGCCCGCTTGCGCAGAATCTCGGCAAAGACCTGATCATCGGGCAGAATACCGGCGCGTGCGTCGATCATGAACAGGCAGACATCCGCCGCGTCCACCGCACGCTCGGTCAGTCGCCGCATCCGCGCGGGCAGCGAATCGTCGGTCTCGTTCTCCAGACCGGCGGTGTCGATCACGGTGAACCGCAGATCCACCAGCCGCGCCTCACCTTCGCGCAGGTCGCGGGTCACACCCGGCTGGTCATCGACCAGTGCAAGACGCCGCCCCACAAGGCGGTTGAACAGGGTCGACTTGCCCACATTGGGGCGGCCGACGATGGCTAGAGAGAAGGACATGGAGCGGCTCCGAAGATCAAGAGCGCGGCTTAACGCATTTTCCAGCCCAGTGAAAGAGGCGCCATTGCGGCTCTGCGCGTCCGGCATGTCCCCAGTCTGAAATACACCGCGCAGCACGCATTTGCTCAGTCAGGGCAACGCCCCGGCCCGAGACCAAGGCCGCAAGATCGCCGGTCGAGACATCAAGCGCGCGCCGCAGGCGCGCACAATCAGATCACTTGCGGATCACAGGTCAGCGAAAGGCGTGCAACACACCCTTGCGAGAGACAACATACAAGGTGCCTCCGGCCACAACGGGGCGTGTCGTGGCACCGCCGGGAATGGCAACTTCCTGCAGCAGAGCGCCATCAACCGGATTAAAGGCACGAATCTTTCCGTCCGTACTGGCCACGATCAACCGCCCGCCGGCCAAAACAGGTCCGTGGTTGGCAAAGGACCCGTCGCGACGGCGGTTCGGATTGCGTTTGGGTTCATAGCCCGGCAGATCGCGTTTCCAGATTTCCTGCCCGGTGTCACTGTGCAGCCGCACCAGTTCATTCAGATCGGTCACAAAGAACACCGAATCGCCAGCCGGCCACATCGGACCCAGCGCGCCGTGTTTCGCAGTCCACAGACGTTCGCCGTTGTAGATCGACAACGCGACAGAGCGACCTGCGTGGTTGGCCGCATAGACACGATCCCCCGAAATCACCGGATCGCCGGTCACATCGTTGATGCCCGCAATGGTGAACCCGTTACGACGGCCCAGCAGCTCGGCATTCCAGACCCGCAGTCCGCCCTGACGGAAGGCACCAGAGACCGCGCCAGTGCCGAAGGCAAAGACCACATATTTGTCGTTGACCGCAGGCGCCGGAGCCCCGGCGATGTTGTTGAAGTTGTCGCCGCTGTCGAATTGCCAGCGCACCCGGCCATCCCCCGCCTCGATCGCCCAGGCCGTGCTGTCCCCGGAAATCACATAGACCAGACCGTCACGATAGCTTGGCGCGCCCGTGGCGGTGTTGTTCAGATCCTGTTCCCACAACATCTGGCCGCTTGCCGGGTCCAGCGCAGTCAACATTCCAAAACCGGAAGAAACAAACAGCTTGCCGTCGCCATAGGCCAGTCCGCCGCCCTGCCCTTCGGGGGCCTTGTCACGCTGCGGGATCAGCACCTTGCTCCACAGCGCCTGACCGGCGGTCGAGGTCGCGCGCACCTGATGGTTCGCGTCCATGGTATAGATACGCCCACCAGCCACGATGGGATCGGCGTTAAGCCGGGTCTTGCGCCCGTCGCCCGCGCCGATCGGCACGGAGAACAGCGGCGAGAGCGCCGCCCCAAGCGTCGCGTTGGTGACCCGCACATGCGGCGACACCGGACTTTGCGCCCAGTCGGCATTTGTCACCGTGGCGGGGGCAGAAAAGCCGCGTGCCTGCGGACCTGCGGCCTCGGCCGGTGTGCCCTCTTCGGCGTAGTCACCGCTGAGAACATCGCGGACGTTCAGCCGGTCACCCGGAAGGATCGGTTCGCGATCGGCGCAGCCAGCCAGCACCAGCGCGGCCAGCGGGAACAGCAGAGAGGTCTTGCGCAGCATTAAAATGCCCCTTTCGTCACCTGCCGGGGTCCGTCCCCCCGGTCAACAGCTCCGCACGGTCGCGGGCTCAGTTGGCCGGGGCGTCCCCGCCCAGTGCCACAATCAGTTGCGAGGCGCGTCGGCGCAAGCCCTGCGTTGCTTCGCTGTCCTCGGCCAGCGCTTGCAGGCGCGTCAGTGCCGCCTCCCGCGCGCCAGTTTCGATCTCGATCAAGGCCAGTTGTTCCTCGGCCAAAAGGCGTAGTGGCTGACCGGGAACGGCCAGTGCCTCCAGCCCGGTGCGGCGTTCTTCCACGGACAGGACACCTGCACCACGGGTCAGGGCCTTGTAGCTGGCGATCTGGCGATAAATCGCCGGGATCTCTGTGTTGGCGGCCACGGCTTGCAGGCGGGCAACCGCCTCTGCATCGTTGCCGTCCCCGGCCTCTTCTGCGGCCGTCAGCAGGGCAAGCACCGCCGCCCCCCCGGACGTGGGCGCATCGACCTTGGCCAGCGCTTCGATCCGGGCAGCCGCGTCCTCACCCTCAAGCGCGGTCAGAATGCCGTCTCCGAAAGTCTGCGCGCGCGCCTCTTCTGAGGCAATGCGGTACTCGCGGTAAGCGGTGCCGCCGACGATCAGAAGCACGATCACCACGCCAACCCAGCCCCACTTGCGCAACGTCGCAAACAAGCGGTCGCGTTTGACCTCTTCGGTCACTTCGTCGATGAAACTGTCAGCGTCGCTCACGCGGGCCCCCTCCGGTCGGTTTTCCCTCTCTTACATGCACCGTCGCGCAGTGCCAAGTCGCGATGGCGCCCCTGCGCTACGGTCCCGTCATGCCATGTGTAGTCGTGTCCGGGTGGGTAATCCTGTGCGTCCGACACAATTGTTGCTGAAAACTACATTCAATTGACGAAAAACCGCCGTTTTCCCCTGCAAATGCCGAGGGTGCGCTTGAAGCAAGCCAAACAGCGCCCTAAACCTAAACCGAACGGTTCAGGTCACGTTATTCAGGTGACCGGTTGACTACGCGGCACAAGAGCGCCGCACAGAACGAATTTGACGTGCCCGGGGCCGGTTGTCCCCGTGCGGGGGGGACGAAAAAATGCGCATCATGTCGATCCTGACTGCCTGCATCGTTGCTGCGGTGCTCTACGGCGTCGTGCTGGAGCGGGATCGACTGATCGGGTTCGCCCGCGCAGTTGCACCGGCCGCACTGGCGGGTGAGCCGGGCGTCACGGATCCGGACCCTGCGTCCGGCGATCCCGGCCCGGACCCGGCCCCGTTGGCAGAGAGTGCCGAGGACAGCGCCCTTCCCAAGGGGGCTGTGCGGGTGATGGCGCGCCGCTCGACCGCGCAGGTGGTCGACAGCGCCGTCATCCTGCGGGGCGAGACAGAAGCCGTCCGGCAAGTGGAGGTACGCGCCGAAACCAACGGCAAGATCGTGTCGGACCCGCTGCGCAAGGGCGCGATGGTCGAGGCGGGTCAACTGCTGTGCGAGATTGACCCCGGAACGCGCGATGTCTCGCTGCAAGAGGCGCTGGCCCGGTTGGCCGAGGCAAATGCACGCCTGCCCGAGGCCAACGCCCGGCTGGCCGAGGCCAAGGCGCAGGTGCCCGCCGCCAAGGCCCGCATTTTGGAGGCCGAAGCCGCCGTGCCCGCCGCCGAGGCGCAGTTGGCAGAGGCGCGCGCCGGTATTCCCGCCGCCGAGGCGCGCCTGATCGAAGCCAAGGCGCGCATCCCCGAATCCGAAGCCCGGCTGGCCGAGGCCAAGGCCAAGGTGCCCGAGGCGCAGGCCCGGCTTGAAGAGGCGCTGGCGCGTATCCCCGAAGCCGAGGCGCGCATCGCCGAGGCCGAAGCCAAGCTGCCCGAATCCGAGGCCCGTCTGCAAGAGGCGCTGGCCCGTGTCCCCGAAGCCAAAGCGCGGCTGGCAGAGGCAGAGGCCGGAGTGCCCGCCGCCGAAGCGCGGCTCGCAGAGGCCCGCGCACGCGTCCCCGAATCCGAGGCGCGGCTGGCAGAGGCCAAGGCCAAGCTGCCCGAGGCCGAAGCGCGTCTGGAAGAGGCGCTGGCCCGCGTGCCAGAGGCCCAAGCGCGGCTGGCAGAGGCCAAGGCCCGCGCCCCCGAGGCCGCTGCCCGCCTGGACGAGGCGCAAAGCCGCGTCCCCGAGGCAGAGGCGCGGCTGGCAGAGGCCAAGGCACAACTGCCGGCCTCCGAGGCCCGCCTCAAGGAAGCGCTGGCACAGGTACCCGCCGCCGAGGCGCGGCTGGCCGAGGCAGAGGCGCAGGTGCCCGCCAGTCAGGCCCGCCTGACGGAGGCCCGCGCCCGCATCAACGAGGCCGAAATCACCCTGCGTGCGTCTGAGGAACTGGCCCGCGACGGCTTTGCCGCGCAGACCCGGCTGGCCGCGTCGCAGGCCGCCTTTGAGTCGGCCAAGGCGCAGGAACAATCCGCACTGGCAGGGCTCAAGACAGCGGCCACCGCCATCGAGGCCGCCAAATCGCAACTCGAAGGCGCGCGCGCCGGGATCGACGCGGCACGCGGCGCGGTGCAAACCGCGATTGCGGCGGTCCGTTCTGCCGAAAGCCAGATCAACAACGCCAAGGCCGGCGTGCAATCGGCCAAGACACAGATCGAAAACGCCAAGGCCGGCATCCAGACCGCCGAGGCGCAGATCGTCAACGCCCGCGCCGGTGTTCAGGCCGCGCGCAGCCAGGTGCAGACGGCCAAAGCCGGAATCAAGGCCGCCGAAAGCCAGATCCAGAACGCACTGGCCGGGGTGAAAACCGCCATCAGCCAGCTTGAAACCGCAAGGGCCGACATCCAGTCCGCCAAAAGCCAGATCAACAACGCCGCCGCCGGTGTGCAGACAGCGCGCGGGCAGATCGTCTCGGCCAAGGCGCAGATCCAGTCGGCGCAAACCCAGATCCGCAACGCAGAGGCCGGTGTCACAACCGCGCGCAGCCAGATCGAAACCGCCAAAGCCGGGGTTCAGGCCGCCGAAAGCCAGATCCAGAACGCACTGGCCGGGATCCAGACCGCCGAGAGCCAGCTTCAGGGGGCCAAGGCCGCCGTGTCATCGGCCTTGTCAGGGGTCGAAGGCGCAAAGGCGGCGGTGATCTCTGCCAAGTCACAACTCGAAGGCGCCGAAGCAGGCGTGCAGTCGGCACGGACCGGCGGCGAAAGCGCACTGGCCGCGATCCAGTCCGCCGAGGCCGGTGTGGCCGCCGCGCGCAAGGAAATCGAGCGGCTGAAGATCCACGCCCCCTTTGCCGGGTTGCTGGAAACCGACACGGCGGAACTGGGCGCGTTGATGCAGCCGGGGTCGGCCTGTGCCACGGTGATCCAGATCAACCCGATGAAATTTGTGGGCTATGTCCCCGAAACCACCGTGGCCCGCGTCAAGACGGGTGCTCCGGCGGGCGCGCGCCTGACCAACGGACGCAAGGTCGAGGGCAAGGTCAGCTTTGTCTCACGCAGCGCCGATCCGACAACCCGCACCTTTGCGGTCGAACTGACGGTGGACAACGCCGATCTGTCGATCCGCGACGGCGAAACCGCCGAAATCGCCATCGAGGCAGAGGGCGCCAAGGCGCATCTGCTGGCGCAATCCACGCTGACCCTGAACGATCAGGGCAAGTTGGGGGTGCGGACCGTGACGGCGGATGACAGCGTCCAGTGGATGGACATCTCAATCCTGCGCGACACCCGCGAAGGTGTCTGGATCACCGGGCTGCCGGACGAAATCAACGTGATCACCGTGGGGCAGGAATACGTGACCAACGGCGTGCGGGTTGTCCCAAGCTATGAGGACGTCCTGCAATGACCGGCATCATCGACTGGGCCGCAGACCGCGCCCGAATGATCATCGCCTTCATCATTCTTGGCCTTGTCGCCGGGACATATGCCTATCTGTCGCTGCCAAAGGAGGGTGAGCCCGACATCGAGATCCCGGCGCTGTTTGTCTCGGTTCCCTTTCCCGGCATTTCCGCCACCGACGCGGAAAAGCTGCTGGTCAAACCGATGGAAACGGAACTGTCCGATCTTGACGGTTTGAAGGCCATGACCGCCACCGCCGCCGAAGGCTATGCCGGGCTGGCACTGGAATTCGAATTTGGCTGGGACAAGACAAAAATCATCGCCGATGTCCGCGACGGAATGAACAACGCCGAGGGGAACTTTCCCGTCGGGGCAGAGAAATACTCGATCAACGAAATCAACTTTTCCGAATTCCCGATCCTGATCGTCAACCTATCCGGCCCGGTACCCGAACGCACCCTGACGCAGGTCGCCAAGGACCTGCAGGACCGCGTCGAGGGGCTGGATTCCGTGCTGGAGGCCGGTATCGCCGGCAGTCGCGACGAAATGCTGGAGGTCGTGATCGACCCGCTGCGGCTGGAAAGCTACAACGTCACCGCGGATGAGCTGATCCGCGTGGTTCAGAACAACAACCAGCTGATCGCCGCAGGCGAAGTCGAGACGGATAATGGCACGTTCTCGGTCAAGATCCCGTCCAGTTTTGACGAGCCGCGCGACGTTTATGATCTGCCGGTCAAGGTCAACGGCGACCGGGTGGTCACGCTGGGCGAGTTGGCCACAATCAACCTGACCTTTGAGGACCGCAAGGGCACAGCGCGGTTCAACGGCGACCAGACCGTTGCGTTGCAAGTGGTCAAGCGCAAGGGGTTCAACATCATCGACACCGTGACGCAGGTGCAGGCGGTGATCGAGGCGGCGCAGGAAAACTGGCCGCCAGAGCTGCGGGCCGTGCTGGACGTGGGCACCTCCAACGACCAGAGCCGACAGGTCGCCAGCATGGTGGGCCAGCTGGAGGGGTCGGTGCTGACCGCCATTGCGCTGGTGATGATCGTTGTGCTGGCCTCGCTGGGTTTGCGCCCCGCCCTGTTGGTGGGGTTTGCCATTCCGACCAGTTTCATGCTGTGTTTCGTGTTGCTGGCGTTGATGGGGGTGACGATTTCGAACATCGTGATGTTCGGCCTCATTCTGGCGGTGGGCATGTTGGTCGACAGCGCCGTGGTGGTGGTCGAATACGCGGACAAGCGCATCAGTGAGGGCACCGGCCCGATGCATGCCTATGTCGAGGCGGCGCACCGGATGTTCTGGCCGGTGGTATCGTCCACGGCGACCACGCTGTGCGCCTTTCTGCCAATGCTGTTCTGGCCCGGCGTGGCGGGTGAGTTCATGGGGATGCTTCCGGTCACGCTGATCTTTGTTTTGTCCGCGTCTCTGGTGGTCGCGCTGATCTATCTGCCGGTCATGGGCGGCGTGTCGGGCCGCTTTTCCCGCAATGTCCACCGGGCAGGCAACTGGCTGCGCGCGCGCCTGCACTGGAGCCTGCGCATCCTGCTGGTGCCGCTAGCCTTGCTGGGGCTGTTTGTCGGTGCGATGATGGTGCTGAACCCCTCTTATCTGGTGCAGACCGACGCCACTGGCTGGGGCGCGCGCGTTCCCGGTGTCGTGGTTTTCATGCTGTTTGCGGTGATCGCATCGGTGGTCATGGACTCGGCCGAATTGCGCCGTCCGCCGCGCCGCATCGAGGGCCGCAACCGCCGGTCGCTGTTTGGCCATTTCACCAAGTTCATCGCCGGCAATCCGATCATGCCGCTGGTCACGGTCGCCGCCGTGATCTTCCTCGTGGTCAACGTCTTCACCTACTACGGTGAGAACAACAACGGCGTGGATTTCTTTGTCGAGAGCGAGCCGGAACAGGCCATCGTCTATGTCCGCGCACGCGGCAACCTGGGACTGGCCGAAAAGGACGCGCTTGTCCGCCGGGCCGAGGAAATCGTGCTGAACCACCCCGGCATCCTCAACGCGTTTTCCTTTGCCGGAGAAGGCGGGCTGGACAACAACACCGGCGGCGCGATTGCCCCCAAGGACACCATCGGACAGGTCCAGTTCGAAACCATTCCCTGGGAGGGCAGACCGGCCTACGCCCGCGACACTGGCGTGCCGCTGGCGCAACTGGACGGTGACGTCATCCTGGACGATCTGACCCGCAAGCTGGAACGCATCCCCGGCATCGAGGTCGAAATCCTCGCCCAGGCGCGTGGCCCGGCCAGCGCCAAACCGGTCCATCTGCGGATCAAGGGCGACGATTGGAACGCCCTGCTGGACGCCGCCGGGACAGTACGCGCAAAGTTTGGCGAAACGCCGGGACTGACCCTGATCGAGGACACCCGCCCCCTGCCCGGCATCGACTGGAAGATAGACGTGGACGTGGAAAAGGCCGGCCGCTACGGGGCCGACGTGGCCACCGTGGGCGCGATGGTGCAACTGGTGACGCGCGGCGTGCTGCTGGACAGCTACACCCCCGAGGGATCGGACGACGAGATCGAAATCCGCGTCCGCCTGCCGGAAAGTGACCGCGTGCTGTCGACGCTGGACAGCCTCAAGGTGCGGACTGCCGACGGTCTGGTTCCGCTGAGCAATTTCATCACCCGAGAGCCGGTCGCCAAACTCGCCGAAATCGAGCGCATCGATCAAAAGCGGTACTTTGACGTCAAGGCGGGGGTGCGTGAAAAGCTGATGGAGATCGGCTGGAACGTGACCTCGACCGCGCCGGATGGCACCGAAACGACCGTTTTTGAACCGCTCCTGACAGGGGTCGAGATGGACCCCGAAACGCAGGACGTGTCGACGGCGGAATGGGAGCGTGATTTTGGTCGGTCATCGGGATTTTACGAATGGCTGCTGGGGCCGAACCATCGATATTTCACCGACGTCCGATGGCTCACCGACCTGTCCCCGGCGGAAATTGACGCGGCCCTGACCCAAGAGGGTCACGCCCCGCTCAAGGCGGTGCCGGTGACCGGCCCCGAACGGATCGAGGTTCTGACCGCTTGGCTGGACACCAACCCGCTGCCCAGCGGCATCGAATGGGAATGGACCGGCGATCAGGAGGACCAGGAGGAATCGCAGGCCTTCTTGCAGTCGGCCTTTGGCGGTGCCCTGTTCCTGATGTTCATCATCCTGCTGGCGCAGTTCAACAGCTTTTACAACGCGGTGCTGGTGCTTTTGGCGGTGGTCATGTCGACCACTGGGGTGCTGATCGGGATGCTGGTGATGGATCAGTATTTCAGCGTCATCATGACCGGCACAGGGATCGTGGCGCTGGCGGGGATCGTGGTGAACAACAACATTGTCCTGATCGACACCTATCAGGACTATTCCCGTTTCATGCCCCGGATCGAGGCGATCGTGCGCACCGCGCAGGACCGGTTGCGACCCGTGCTGCTGACCACCATCACGACGATGGCGGGCCTGACGCCGATGATGCTGGGCCTGAGCCTCGATTTCTTTGGCGGTGGCTATTCCATCGACAGCCCCACGGCGCTTTGGTGGAAGAACTTGGCCACGGCGGTGGTCTTTGGTCTGGGCATTGCGACGGTGCTGACTCTGGTCTTTACCCCTGCCATGCTGGCGATCAGGGTCTGGTTTACCACCTATGTCGAATGGTTCGCCCGCCTGCTGGCCCGGCTGAGCTTTGGGCGCGGCAGTCGGGCAGCCCGCGACTGGGCGCTGAACCGCGCCGCCAAGCGGGTGCAATCGCCGGAAATTATTTGGGAAGACGCCCCGGAGGCACCAAAGGATCTGTCACCGGATCTGCGCGCAGCGGAATAATCGGCCAAGCCCGTCAGCGGTTCACGATGTCCCGGTCCTTGTCCTGCATGCTGGCGTAGAAATCCGACAGCTTGCGCCCCCTTTCCGGGCGAAAGCGGCCCGCATCCGTCATGCGGGCGATACGGTCGAGGCGGAACATCCGGAAATCCTCGCGCAATTCACACCAGCTGACCAACGTCCAGGCGGGTGCCCAGAACCACAGACCCAACGGGCGCACGACACGCGTGGTCTTGGCCCCGGCCTCATCCCGGTACGCCAGTTCCAGTCGTTCGCTCTGTTCGACCGCCTGTTCGATCCGGTCGATCCGGGCGCGCAAGTCCGGGGCCAGGCCAAGCCCCAGGGAATGCACATGCACCGCGCGGGCTCGGGCGCGGGCGGCTGCGGGCAGGACCGCGTCGATCTTGGCCAGCGCCTCTTCGGCGGCCCGCGCCATAGCCGCCCCGCCCCAGGCCTGCACCAACCGCGCGCCCGCCACCAGGGCGACAATCTCGTCGCTGTCGAACATCAGCGGCGGCAGGTCGAAGCCCTCTTGCATGACATAGCCAAACCCCGCCTCACCGTCGATCGGCACACCGGTGGATTGCAGGTCCGCAATGTCGCGGTAGATGGTGCGCCGCGACACTTCCAGCTTTTCAGCCAATGCCGCAGCGGTGGTGCGCCGACCGCCCCTAAGGGCCTGAACGATCTGAAACAGACGGTCGGCGCGGCGCATCAGCGGGTCTCGAAAAAGCCGATGGAATTGCCATCGAGATCCAAACTGTAAAAGAAGCGGCCCGGCGGGATGTCGATCACCGGAGAGACGACCTTGCCGCCTGCCTTTTCGACGCGGGCCATGGCCTCTTCGGCGGTGCCGGGAATGGCGAGGTGAATGGTCGGGCCAGACCCGTCCCCGGCGGGCTTGCCCGGATACAGGTGCAGCGCGACGCCCGTCTTGGGATCCTTCGGTCGGAACATCACGACGGGATTCGGCCCGGTGCTGTCCTCTTCCAGCGCTGCGTCGGTGACGGCTTGGTAAAAGATCATGGACGCCTCCATGTCCGTAACCGGAATTTCGGCCCAGACGGTGAAATGTTCAGGTGCGTAGGTCATCGTGTCCAACTCCTTGGGTAAGCGATGACACCCTTCTCGCATACCCCTGCTGACAGCGTTTTGTCAGCAGGATGTCAGGGGGACAGGATTGCAGCCCACGCGCACCCTGTTACACCTCTTACCAACCCCGCAATGGAGAGCCCCATGAAAGACGCAGCCCCCGTGACCATCCACCTCAAGGATTATACGCCCTTCGGCTGGCAACTCAGCGACGTGCATCTGACCTTTCATCTTGCGCCCAAATCCACGCGAGTGGTGTCCAAGATCCATTTTGCGCCCAACCCCGAAGCCCCGGCGCAGGACTTCTTTTTGCACGGGGAGCAACTGACCCTGATCCGCGCCGCCATCGACGGCGTCGAGGTCACACCGGAAGTGACCGAGGACGGGCTGCGCTGCGCCGTGCCGGACGGTCCGTTCCTGTGGGAATGCGAGGTCGAGATTGCGCCCGCGGACAACACCGCGCTGGAGGGGCTTTACATGTCCAGCGGCATGTACTGCACCCAATGCGAGGCCGAAGGGTTTCGCAAGATCACCTATTACCCCGACCGCCCGGATGTCATGAGCGTCTTTACCGTGCGGGTCGAAGGCGATCTGCCGGTGCTGCTGTCGAACGGCAATTCGGTCAAGCGTGGTGACGGATTTGCCGAATGGCACGATCCCTGGCCGAAACCGGCCTACCTGTTTGCGCTGGTGGCCGGTGATCTGGTCAATTTTCCCGACAGTTTCATCACGATGAACGGCCGCAAAGTCAAGCTGAACATCTGGGTCCGCCCCGGTGACGAGGGCAAATGCGCCTTTGGCATGGAGGCGCTGAAAAAGTCGATGCGCTGGGACGAAGACGTTTATGGCCGCGAATATGATCTGGACGTGTTCAACATCGTGGCGGTGGATGATTTTAACATGGGCGCGATGGAGAACAAGGGGTTGAACGTATTCAATTCCTCCTGCGTTCTGGCCTCGCCCGAGACCTCGACCGACGACAATTTCGAACGCATCGAATCGATCATCGCGCATGAGTATTTCCACAACTGGACCGGCAACCGTGTCACCTGCCGCGACTGGTTTCAGCTATGCCTGAAAGAGGGGCTGACTGTCTTCCGCGACCAGCAATTCACCAAGGACATTCGCTCTGCCCCGGTCAAGCGGATCGACGATGTCGCGTCCTTGCGCGGCCGCCAGTTCCCCGAGGATCAGGGGCCGCTGGCGCATCCGGTGCGGCCTGAGAGCTTTCAGGAAATCAACAACTTCTACACCGCGACTGTCTATGACAAAGGCGCCGAGGTGATCGGCATGCTCAAGACGCTGGTCGGGGATGAGGCCTACGCCAAGGCGTTGAACCTCTACTTTGACCGCCACGACGGCGACGCCGCCACGATCGAGGACTGGCTGAAGGTCTTTGAGGATACAACAGGCCGCGATCTGGCGCAGTTCAAACGGTGGTATTCTCAGGCCGGCACGCCGCGCGTCACCGTGACAGAGGATTGGGCCGATGGCACCTACACCCTGACCTTTGCCCAAACCACGCCGCCCACGCCCGGACAGACCGACAAGGCGCCGCAGGTGATCCCGATGGCGGTTGGCCTGCTGAACCCGAACGGTGACGAGGTGCTTCCGACACGCGTGCTGGAGATCACCGAAGAAACGCAGAGCTTCAGCTTTGACGGCTTGGCCGCGCGCCCTGTCCCGTCCATCAACCGCGGCTTTTCCGCGCCGGTGGTGCTGGACCGCGACTCGACCCCCGAGGAACGCGCCTTTTTGCTGGCCCATGACACCGATCCGGTCAATCGCTGGGAGGCCTCGTTCCTGTTGGGCCGCGACTGCCTGTTTGCCATGATCACCGAAAACACCGGCCCGGATGTGGCTTGGCTGGACGGCTTGGAACGGGTGCTGCGCGACCGCGATCTGGACCCGGCATTCCGGGCCATGATGATGGGCTGGCCGTCACAGGCAGAAATGGCGCAGGTGCTGTTCGAGCGCGGCGTGACACCGGACCCGGACGCGATCTTTGCGGCACAAGAAACGCTGACCCAGTTCAAGGCCGAACGCTGGGCCGATCTGTTGCCGGGACTGGCAGCCGAAGGCACAGTTGACGCCGCCTACAAACCCGACGCTGAACAATCAGGCAAACGGGCGCTGGGGTCCGCCGTGCTGGCGCTGACCTCGCGACTGGATGGCGGCAAGGCGGCGCAGGCGCAATTTGAGCGCGCAGACAACATGACGCTGCAACTGTCGGCGCTGGTGCAACTTGTGCGCGCTGGCAAGGATCAGGACGCCCTTGCGGCGTTTGAGGCGCAATGGCGCAAGGACCGTCTGGTCATGGACAAGTGGTTTGGCCTGCAGGTCGGCGCAACCGCACCCGACAATGTGGTTCCAAGGGCCAAGGCCCTGACACAGCACGCGGATTTCGACTGGAAGAACCCCAACCGCTTTCGCGCGGTTTTGGGGGCCATGGCGATGAACCACGCCGGGTTCCACCGCAAGGACGGGGCCGGGTATCGTCTGCTGACCGACTGGCTGATCAAGCTCGACGATCTGAACCCGCAGACCACCGCGCGCATGTGTTCCGCGTTCCAGACATGGAAACGCTATGACGCAGACCGTCAGGCGCTGGTTCAGGAACAGTTGGAACGCCTGCGCGACAAGCCCAAGCTGAGCCGCGACACTGCGGAAATGGTCGCGCGTATTCTGGGCGCATAGCAGTCCGAGACTCCTTTGCGGCTGGTGCGGGAAACCGCGCCGGCCGGTATGTCAAATCAAGCGTTGGGCGCACGACTGCCGCCCTGACACGTCAGGCAATCTTGTGGCCCGCTGCGAAACCGGGCTAGCCTGCCTCCGAACCGCTCCGGAGACGCCCATGCCGCCTGTTTTTGCCGATACCGACCATCCACTTGACGCGACGGAGATCCGCGCATGAACGGCGTTCTGATCGTGACCGGGGCCAGCGCCGGGATCGGCTCCACAACAGCGCGGATCGCGGCCTTTTCCGGTTGGCAGCGGATTGTGGTCCATTACGGTCAGGACCGCGACGGCGCAGAAACCACCGCCGCCATGGTCGAAAGCATGGGCGCGCAGGCCTATCTGATCCAGGCGGACGTCGCCAAGCCCAAGGCCATCGAAAAGATGTTTGCCAAGGTGCGCGACCTCAAACCCGGTCCCATCGGTCTGGTCAACAACGCCGGCATCGTCGCTCCGCACGGCAGCATCGCCGATCTGACACCTGACCGGGTGCGACATGTATTTGAGGTCAATGTCTTCGGCGCAATCGAAGTGGCACGGCAGTCCGTTGCCCTGATGCGCGACTGGGGCCATGGCGGCGCGATCGTCAATATCTCGTCCATGGCTGCGCGGCTTGGTTCGGCACATCAATATGTCGATTACGCCGCCTCCAAGGGGGCCATCGACACCTTTACCCTTGGGCTGGCCGATGAATTGGCGCCAGAGGGCATCCGCGTCAACGCCATCCGCCCGGGACTGATCGAGACCGGCATACACGCCAAGGGCGGGCAACCAGACCGTCTGGAACGCCTTGCCCCCACCACGCCCATGGGCCGGGCCGGCACCACCGAGGAATGCGCCGAAGCGATCCTGTGGCTGCTGTCGGAACGCGCGTCGTATGTCACACGGTCGATCCTCGACGTGTCGGGGGGGCGGTGACACCCCTGGAACACGCGTCGTCGGGCCGGAGCCTGCGCGCCTTTCTGGTGTTGATGCTGATCTGGATGGCGCTGCTGACGCTGTGGTTTGTACTACAGGCCTCTGTCTGGGTAGTGGGGTTTGTCATGCTTGCGACCCTGCCCGCCTTGCTGGATTTCGTGACTGGCCGCCGCGCCTGGTTGCGGCTGGACGACACCGTTTTGCGCTGGGGCTCGGGCAAGGCCGAGGGCGATGTGGCGCTGGCGCGCATTGATCACATCCGGCTGGAGACGCGACTCGATTTTTCGATCCGCGCGCGTCTGGTGTTGGAGGACGGTCGCCGCATCACTCTGCCGCAGGACAGCCTGCCGCCGCATCCCCTTTTTCAGGACGCAGTAGAGGCGCGCGGCATCCGGACCGAGAGGCATCATTTCGTGCTGTTCGGGTGATGGGCGACAAACCTTCGCCAAACCTTTAAAATAAAAGACTTTCTCTCACCAATCACCCCCGAAACTCGACCTGCATTCGGCAAGGTATCCAACCAGATGTTGCGGCAGGACGACAACAGGCTTGCGGTTGATTCGCCCATTGCGGCAAGGCATTGCCGAAACAATAGGTCACGGGCGTGCGTCCGCAGTCACTGTGGTGTACTATTCACTTTGACGAGGCGCCGCTGTCTTTGAAGCGTCACGAAATTATGATCTTGGGGCTAAAATGAAAGACCGCATTGATCCGCTGATCGCCGAGCGCGCGCCCTGGCTGTTTTCCAACTCGGCTTATGTCCGACCGGTCAGGTCCGTCCTCAATCGTATGTTGGGCTATGAGAAAACGTTGGAAATCGGCCGCTTGGTGCAGGATATGTCCGCCGACCAGATCATGCGCGTCATGGCTGAAATGCTGGCCATGGACACCGAAGTCATCGGTCTCGACAATCTGCCGCGTCAGGGCGCGGCGCTGATTGTCGCCAATCACCCGACCGGAATCGCCGATGGCATCATGCTGCATCACGCTCTGGGCCAGGTTCGGCGCGACACCTATTACTTTGCCAATCACGACATCATGCGGGTGCTGCCGCAATACGCCGAAATGATTGCACCCGTCGAATGGCGCAAGGAAAAACGCAGCCACGGCAAAACGCGTGAGACGATGGCCTATACCCGCCAAGCGGTGGATGAGGGGCGGCTTGGCGTGATCTTTCCCGCTGGTCGGCTGGCCAAGCGGCGCGGGCTGTCGCTGCACGAACGGCCCTGGATGGCGAGCGCCGCGATGATTGCACGCAAGTTCGACCTGCCGGTGATTCCGGTGCATATCCGGGCGCGCAATTCGGTTCTGTTCTACCTGTTCGACCTGCTGCACCCGACACTGCGCGACATCACCCTGTTCCATGAGACACTGAACAAGGCGCGTCAGCCCTACCGCATCACGCTGGGTGAGGCGATCTCACCCAAGGCGCTGCCGGCCAAGTCCGAAGAGGGCATTGAAATGCTGCGCCGCGCCACGCTGGCCTTGGGGGGCCCCAAGGCCCCTGCCGTGTCGCTGGTCGATGCCACGCGGCGGCCCAGCTGGCTCAAGGTCTGACCGCACCGGGCAAGTTCGCGCCGGGCCGTGTCCTATTTTCCGTCGGTGGACAGGACGCCCATTGGCATCGGCAACGGGGACATGTCTTCTTTTTGCGGACCAACCCCGTCCGGGCGCGCCATGGGGCGCAGCGATCGGGCAAGGCCAGTGCAGTAGTCCTGTGACCGGGTCCAGGACATGATATCCTCACGCTTGCGCCGAGAATGGAACGGTCCCCAGTCCGCCGCCACACCGCGCATCCCGCGGCTGATCACCATGTCACGCGGCACCGTCACCGCCATGATCCGCAGCGCGCAGGACAGGTTGTCTTCGGGATCTTTCAGCGCGCCGCCGCTCTTGGCCCGACACTGGTAGAATTTTGCCGTCGGTGGATAGATCTGAACCAACCCGTACCAGCGCCCGCCACCGCCCACAGCCGAGGGGCGGTGCGTGCTTTCGTGCCAAGCCAACGCAGAGACCAGACCGACCCAGAACGCCTCGCGCTGCGCGCGCCCGGCACTGGGATAGGCGGGGCAGTATTTCGCAATGTCTTTTGGCACAAGATCGGGCAGTTCATTTGCGTGGGTGCGCAGCGACTGCAGGATGGCGACGCTCCAGCTGCGGCTGCCGTTGATGTTGTCCCACCGGGCGTCGGGCACGGTCATCCGCTTGCGGGCCACCGGGCGCAAAGACACCGGGACAGCAAGGCCGGAAACCAGCTCAGCAGCGGGTGCCACAGGGCTGTGCAAGGCCACCGCAACCGCCGGATCGGGGTTGGCAAGGGCCGCAGCACCGAATAATCCGGCACCGCAAATTAGGGCGAAAAGCGTTTTCATGGCGTTGGAATGTCCCTGACCGGCCAAGGGGATGCAAGCGGCCCTGCCGCCGCAGGGGCGAAACCCGCTGCCGTGACAGCAAAAACCCGCCCGCGCCCCCAATGCTGGCGGAGCATTGTCCACGACCCCGCAACATCTTGTCAGCGGTCTTTCACCAAAGTCGGGCAATCGCCTGAAGAAGGTCGGCGCAATTCCCGGAAGCCGCCGGATTTTGGCCGCGAATCGCGGTCAAATTGCGGTCATGACATTGTGTACCCTGTTCCCCTTTTTCCGCTCCTTGGCTGCCCGACTGACGGCCTCGAATCCCGCGCCGGTTCAGCCTGTGGCGCCGGGGTTCCCCAGTCTGTCCAAACCGGGAGACCGCGATGCGCGACGCCTTGCGGTCCAGATCCCGGTGCGCGATCCGGAACCGGCCGCGCAGGATGCCGCGCAGTTGCGCGCGCGCGGTCGGTTCCTGGCCCGACAAGAGGACTGGGAGCAATTGGCGCTTGAGATCCGCACGGCCGACAGCACTCGGGCCCTGACCCCCGGCCTGCACTCACAGGCCGCTCTGATGTGCGAAGGAGCGCGGCAGGACATCACCGACGCTATTGTCGAAGGCGTGGAACGAGGCGATTTCCGGGCGGTGCAGGCGGCGGTGGCCTCGCTGGAGCCCCTGTTTGCGGAACTGCCCGGTTGTTCGGTCATCGCCCATATCGTCGCCATGGCCCATGTCGATGCGGCGCGGGCCTGGCGCGGGGCGGTCATGACCGGCAACCTGTCCGCCGAACGTCATGATGCCTATGCCCGCCACATGGCCGCCGCAGTTCGGTTGAACGACCGTTTCGACCCCTTTGAACACGACACCCCGCTTTGGGCGCTGGTGCGTTGCGCCGTGCTGGAGGCCGACCCGCAGCCACATGCGCGCGTCGCCGATGACTTTGAGGACTTGATCGACTTGGAGCCGGGCAATCCGCATCATATGATGGATTTCGGCAACGCCCTGCGCCCGGTGCGATTTGGCAGTTGGGAAATGCTGGATGCACAGGCGCGCCGAACGGCGGCGCGCACCGCCGACATCTGGGGCACTGGCGGGTATACATGGGTCTATCTCGGGGCGCTGGTCGAGGATCAGGGCGCCTTTCGTCGGCTCGACGTCGAGCTGTTCGTGGAGGGATTGCACGATATCCTGGCCCGACAACCGTCGCAGGTGATGGCCAACCGGATGGCGGCGTTGATTGGCTACCGGCTGGGCGGGGGCACCGATGAAGGCAGCTCTCGGAGGCGGATCGCGGATTGCCTTGGCTGGATCGTGCAGGATCACCTGCGTGAACTTCACCCGCTGATCTGGGCAGAGACCCCGGCCCGACCCTCAGCACCGTGCAGCGCCGAAATCGAGATCGGAAAGCTGGGCCATGAGCGCGCGATGGCGACCCTGAGCGAGTTTTTCACCCCGGCACTGGACGCCGGTCGGAAGCTGGTGCTGGAACCGGACGGCCTGCGCGTGATCAAAGGCGGCTGACGCGCCCCCCTTGCCCCCTTCTCGCGGCTGTTCTAGACCGCATCACAACCCTTTTCTTCCCCGCATAAGGACGCCCGTGATGCTGGATCTGACCTATGAAGCGCCCAAACCCAAGGTGATCGCCGGGGCCAAGCACGACTGGGAGTTGGTCATCGGCATGGAGATCCACGCGCAGGTGGCCAGTCAGGCCAAGCTGTTTTCGGGGGCTTCGACCAAATTCGGTGCGGAACCCAACTCCAACGTCTCTTTTGTGGACGCGGCGATGCCGGGCATGCTGCCGGTTATCAACGAATACTGCATCGAGCAGGCAGTGCGCACCGGGCTGGGTCTGAAGGCGCAGATCAACCTGACCTCTGCCTTTGACCGCAAGAACTATTTCTATCCGGACCTGCCGCAGGGCTACCAGATTTCCCAGCTGTATCATCCGCTTGTGGGTGAGGGTGAGGTGATCGTCGACATGGAACCGGGCGTGGCACGCCTTGTCCGCATCGAACGTATCCATGTCGAACAGGACGCGGGCAAATCGATCCACGACATGGATCCCAACATGTCCTTTGTCGATCTGAACCGCACCGGCGTCGCGCTGATGGAGATCGTCAGCCGCCCCGACATTCGCGGCCCCGAAGAGGCCGCCGCCTATGTGGTCAAGATGCGCCAGATCCTGCGCTATCTCGGCACCTGCGATGGCAACATGCAGAACGGCAACCTGCGCGCGGATGTGAACGTGTCGATCTGCTTGCCGGGCCAGTATGAGAAATACATGGAAACGCAGGATTTCGGCCACCTTGGAACGCGGTGCGAAATCAAGAACATGAACTCCATGCGGTTTATCCAGCAGGCCATCGACTATGAGGCCAAGCGCCAGATCGCGATTGTCGAGGCGGGCGGCAATGTGGATCAGGAAACGCGCCTGTACGATCCCGACAAGGGCGAGACACGGTCGATGCGGTCCAAGGAAGAGGCGCATGACTATCGCTACTTCCCCTGCCCCGACCTGCTGCCGCTGGAGATCGAACAGGGCTGGGTGGACGATATCGCCGCCAGCCTTCCGGAATTGCCGGATGAGAAAAAGGCGCGATTTGTCAAAATCTTCGGCCTATCGGAATATGACGCCAGCGTGCTGACCGCCGAGGTGGTGAATGCCGCCTATTTCGAAGAGGTGGTCACGGCGGCGGGCGACGGAAAACTGTCGGCCAACTGGGTCATCAATGAGCTGTTCGGGCGCCTGAAAAAGGACGACTGCGACATCGCCGATAGCCCTGTCAGCCCGACACAACTGGCCGGGATCATCAAGCTGATCAAGTCCGACGCCATCAGCGGCAAGATCGCCAAAGACCTGTTCGAGATCGTCTATTCCGAAGGCGGCGACCCCGAGCAGATCGTCGAAGATCGCGGCATGAAACAGGTCACCGACACCGGCGCGATTGAAACGGCGGTGGATGAGATCATCGCCGCCAACCCCGCGCAGGTCGAAAAAGCCCAGCAGAACCCGAAACTTGCGGGCTGGTTTGTGGGTCAGGTGATGAAGGCCACGGGGGGTAAGGCCAATCCCAAGGCGGTCAACGAACTCGTCGCGGCCAAATTGGGTCTGTAATCCGCGCGCGGGCAGCCGTGCATCGACCGGCCCAAAGAGTCGCTCTTTGTTTTGTATAGAGGCCCCGGATCAAGTCCGGGGCGGATTACTCTTTTGCGGTCGCGTTCCGGGATTGGGTCAGCGGCATTGCCTTACGCGGGTAAGGAATCCCTGACTGACCCTGCGTCATGCAAATATGTTAATAATGTGTTACCGTCGGCTGATAGCCATCACCAGCGTCAGGATTGATCGACGCGACACGCAAATGATTGAACTCGGGGGATTTCATCCGTTAGTTCATAGAAAGTCAGGGGCGCGGTCCGACAGGACCCGCCCCTTTTTCGTCCGGCGTGCGGCGTCTGTGTCCCGGCTGCGTGCCGCTCAGATATCCAGATCCAGTGACAACGCGTGGATCGCGCTCACCAACTCCGGCCCCAGGGCACTATGCACGGCACGGTGGCGCGCGATGCGGGACTGACCGGCAAATTCGGGCGCGCGCAGCATGACGTGGAAATGGCTTTCGCCACTGCCGTCATCGCCCGCATGGCCGGCGTGACGCCCGCTGTCGTTGCGGACCTCGATCTGGCTAGCCTCAAAAGCTGCCTCTAGTTTCGTCTGTATTTCATCCGCGCGCGACATTTTTCGCTGCCCCCCCTGTAAACTGATCGGCGATAGTCTATGCTCTGGCGTCCGAGTCGAGAAGAGGTGCGGTATGAGCAAAGATGATCCCTTCGGTTTCGACATGTCCGTGAGGTCCGCGAAAAAGAAAAATCCGCGCGGACGCAAGGGCATGACCGGCGCGCAGGAGACGTCGACACGGATCTGCGACCATGACGGTTGTGATGAGCCGGGCAAATTCCGTGCGCCCAAGGCACCGGATGTGCTGGATGACTACTTTTGGTTCTGCAAGGACCATGTGCGCGACTACAACGCCAAGTGGAGCTTTTTTGACGGCAAGACCGAGGCGGAGATGAACGCTCAGGAATCGTCGGACAAGGTTTGGGAACGCAAGACCAAGGATTGGCGCGACCCCGAGGCCAAGGCCTGGGCACGGCTGGGCATCGAGGACCCGCATCAGGTGCTTGGCAACAACGCAACCCGCAACCCTGGCCGGGCCAAGCCGGGCGGCGGGCGCAAGCTGCCTCCGACAGAACGCCGCGCGGTGGATATTCTGGACGCTAACGACAGCATGACAAAAGCGGACATCCGCAAGATCTACAAATCGTTGATCAAGGTGCTGCACCCGGACATGAACGGCGGCGACCGCAGTCAGGAAGAGCAGTTGCAACAGGTCGTCTGGGCCTGGGACCAGATCAAGGACAGCCGCAGCTTCAAATGACGGGACGGCCCGTGTGGTCCGGGCCTGACTTTCGGCATGGGAATTGAGGGAGCCGATCCTCTGATTTCAGGGGATCGTTTCGCTATGCCACTTCGCCACCTGATTGCCGCCGAAACAAGCGTTGTCCTTGCGGCCTCTGTGTACGCGCAGGATCTGCCACTGGGGCCAAGTTCGGATTTCGGGCGGGTGGTGCTCAGCAACACTCAGGCGTCCGGTGCCAAAGACACGCTGGAGCAGGCTTTTGGCGGTCAGTTCGATTCCGAACTGACCTACCAATACCCGGAGATTTCAGGCTATCGGAAAATGGGCCGCGCGGTTGGGCGGCTGGACATCGCGACCGTCATGGGCATGGCGTATTTTCTGGACTTTCAATCATAGGGAGAGTAAGGATTGAGATATTCATCTCCCAACACCTCCCCCACTCACGGGAACGGACGCGCGGCCATGACAGGCCGTGCGTCCGTCTTCCTGTGTCTGCATCACCCCGCACTGGGATCAGGCTGCATTGAACGTCAGGCTGACTCCGTTGAGGCAATGCCGCTTGCCGGTCGGGGCCGGACCATCGTCAAAGATGTGCCCAAGGTGTGACCCGCAGCGGCGGCAATGGCATTCGGTCCGGGTGTAAAACAGCTTGCGATCTGCCTTGGTCTCGACCGCGCGGGGGAGCGCCTCGTAGAACGAGGGCCAGCCGGTGCCGCTGTCGTATTTCGTCTTCGAGGAATACAGCGGCAGATCACAGCCTTTGCAATGGAACGTCCCCGCGCGCTTTTCATCGTTCAGTGGCGAACTGAAGGCGCGCTCGGTCGCTTCTTCACGCATCACCCGGTATTCAGCATCGCTGAGCATGGAACGCCACTCGGCCTCCGTCCGCGAGACTTCAAAATTGCCCCCGGCCGCCTGTGCGGCACGCGCAAAAAGGGGCGTGGCAAGAACACTCACAACAAAATCACGACGTTTCATCGGGGATCTCCTTTTTGGAAGAAAGGATGCGCGCCCCGCCATCCTGGGACAAGCACGAGGCGCGCACGATTGCGCGAGGGGGAACCCAGGGGGTTGGGGCCTCGCGCAACTTCGGGGGACTTACTGCTTGGGCAGCAGCACGCGGTCGATGACGTGAATAACGCCATTGGACTGCCGCACGTCGGCGATGGTGACGGTCGCCTCGCGGCCGTTTTCGTCGGTCAGAATGATGTCATCCCCGTCCATCTTGGCCTGCAGCGTGCAGCCACCCACGGTCGGCACCGGATGCATGCCACCGTCATCGGCGATCATCCCGGCGATGGCGTCGGACATGGCGTTGGCCGCAACGACGTGACAGGTCAGGATGGTGGCCAGCTGCGCCTTGGCTTCGGGCTGCATCAGGGCGGTCAGAGTATCCTCCGAGATCATCGCAAAAGCGTCGTTGGTCGGCGCAAAGACGGTAAAGGGACCGTCACCGGACAGCGTATCGACCAGGCCGGCGGCCTGAACGGCAGCAACCAGGGTTGTGTGATCGGCAGAGTTCACGGCGTTCTCGACAATGGTCTTGTCAGCGAACATCGGCGCGCCGCCAACCATCGGGTTGCCGGTTGCGGCATGGCTTTCCGCAAAGGCGGTGCCTGCGGTTGCGGTCAGTGCGAGGACGGCGAGCGTGGTAAAGCGTGTCATTGGAAACCTTTCCCTTATTGGTCTGTCAGGGAGCGCGTCTTGCGATCCCGATGCCCTCAGCCACGAAGCGATCCACCGGGTAGTTTCGCACAATCGATCACATAGCGATCACCAAAGCGTGAGCGCGCCTTTGGGTCGCCGCATGTCGCTTTCACATCGGCAGTTGCTGCGGTCTGAGGTAAGTGTCGGACCAGAACCACAGGAGGTGCGCCATGTTTCTATCGGTCTTCGAGATGTTCAAGGTGGGCATCGGGCCCTCGTCCTCGCACACCATGGGGCCGATGATGGCGGCGGCGCGTTTCCTGGATCTGCTGCGCGCGGCACCGTTTGCGGCGCATGGCGTCAAGGCCTCTCTGCATGGCTCTCTGGCGTTCACCGGCGTGGGCCATGCAACGGACCGGGCAACGGTGCTGGGACTGGCCGGGTTTGTGCCCGACACCTACGATCACACCCACGCCGAGGCCGCATTGGAACAGATCCGAGATACTTGTCGCGTGGCCCCGACAGGCTTGCCGGAATTGGTGTTCGACCCAAGGACAGACCTTGTCTTTGAATTTGGTGCGGCCCTGCCGGGGCACGCCAACGGCATGATCCTCAAGGCCACCGACGCCCAGGGCGACGTGATCCTGCAGGAAACCTACTACTCGGTCGGCGGCGGGTTTGTGCTGACAGAGGGCGAACTGGCCGCAGGCAAGGACACCGATGAGGGCGCGCCGGTCCCCTACCCGTTCAAGACCGCGACCGAGATGCTGGAAATGGCCAGGACATCCGGACACAGCATCGCTGCGATGAAACGCGCCAACGAAGTGTCGCGCGGCGGCAGCGACACTCTCGACAAAGGGGTGGCACGGATCTGGCAGGTGATGAACGACTGCATCGACCGGGGCATGGCCCATGACGGCATTCTACCCGGAGGGTTGGGCGTGAAACGCCGTGCCCGGAACATCCATGACCAGTTGATCGCCGAGCGCGGCATGAATCTGGCTCCGCCACATACGATCAACGACTGGATGAGCGTCTACGCCATGGCCGTGAATGAGGAAAACGCCGCCGGCGGACAGGTCGTGACCGCCCCCACCAACGGGGCCGCAGGCGTTGTTCCGGCGGTGATCCGCTACTGGCTGGATCATGTGCCCGGGTCCAGCCGCGCCCGCATCCCGGAATTTCTGCTCACAGCCGCCGCAATCGGCGGGCTTGTGAAATACAACGCCTCGATCTCGGGTGCCGAGGCAGGTTGTCAGGCCGAGGTCGGTAGCGCAGCCGCCATGGCGGCTGCGGGATTGTGCGCCGTCATGGGCGGCACCCCGGAACAAGTGGAAAACGCTGCTGAAATCGCGCTGGAACACCATCTTGGCATGACTTGCGACCCGGTCAAGGGGCTGGTGCAGGTACCTTGTATTGAACGCAATGGTCTGGGCGCGATCAAGGCAGTCTCTGCCGCCTCGCTTTCCCTGCGCGGGGACGGCACCCACCTTGTGCCGCTGGATGCCTGTATCGAAACCATGCGCCAGACCGGCCACGACATGAGCGAGAAATACAAGGAAACCTCTCTGGGCGGGCTCGCGGTGAACGTGCCGAATTGCTAGGCGCACCGCCCCCGGCTTCTTCTGCCCTGAAATATCCCGGGGGGCGGCTGCAGGCCGAGGAGGTCATGCTGCAAGCATGCCTCCGGCATGACGCCCCCTTGCCACCCTCAGCTTGTAACGCTGACCAGCATGAATTTGGCACCCTGACCCCGATCGGTGATCAGCCGCACCTCACCGTGTTCGCGGTAGCGCAGCGCATCCCCCGGACCCAAATCATAGCCCGATCCGTCCAGATTGACGTGCAGATAACCGGTCAACAGGACCAGATGATGCTCTTGCCCCACCACATCGGGTGAATCCTGCACCATCTCCGAATTGGGCGTCATCTTGCATTCCATCACCTCGCCCGACAGCGCCGCCGCCGCAGGTGAGACGAAACGCTTGGCCAGACCAGAGTCGCCATCACGCCAGACCGCCTGTTCATCCCGCGTGACATGCGCCGAAAACCCGTCCTCGATCATCGCAAAGAGACGCGACAGCGACATCTCGTGCGCCACCGCAAGACGTGACAGCACGTCCGCGGAGGGGCTGACCTCGGCGTTCTCGAGCCGCGACAGGGCCGCGCGGCTGACACCGCTGGCGGCGGCGAGTTGATCCAGCGTCCAGCCGCGGGCAGCCCGCAGCGCCGACAGGCGCCCGGCAAGGCGGACCGTCAGATCGCTTTTCATGTGTATCCCCCCGGGAATCTATCCCGTATCTCGAATTAGATAGGAATTCCCAAAAAAACGCAACATTCGCAGCCAGGGGCTTTGTCCGGAATTTGACAGACCCGAGGGGGGGGGATCAGGCGTTCCAGCGAACCGTTGCGACATCGCCAAGATCATAGCCGCCCAGCCTCTCCGCCTGAAGGCGCAGGGCGCTGCCGGTGCAAAACCGGATCAGCCGCTGCACCGGAGGATCGAAATAGGCGCGGCGGTCGACCAGCAGATCGAACCGCTCATCCATCAGCGGCACAAAACGCAGGCCAAAATCCCGCGCGACCGTCTCCAGCCCAAAGGTGACGTCCGCTTCTTGCCGCGCGACGGCCTGAACCGCCTCGGTTTCGGTCCGTGCGACTTGGGTCATGGTTAGTGAATCGCGCGCCAGTCCAGCCGCGTCCGAGAGGTGTCGGAACAGGGTTGCCGTGCCCGAAAGCGGCTGTCGCGGCGCAAAGCGCAGGCCCGCCAGATCCTCCAACGCCGACACCTGCGGACCATCGGGATGCAGCACAAGACCACGGCGACGGCAGGCAAAACCGATCAGCACAGCATCGCGCGCCTGCGCCACGGTCCCAAGGTTCCAGTCTTCGCTGTCCGCGTCATAGACATGCAGGCCACAGGCAACGCCCTCCCCCGCGAGGAACCGGGCCACGCCGTCAAGGGATCCGTCAAAATAGGTGGCAAGACCACAGCTGCTTTCGCGGACTGCCCAGTCCAGCAACGGATCATGACTGCCTAGCAGCACCTTGGGACGCGGCGTCGGGCCAAGGCTGGTTCCGGTGCTGTGTTCGGCGATCCACGCGCGGATGTCGCGCGCGGGAAACAGCAGTTTGCCGGTGGCGCGCGAACACGGCACCGCGCCAGAGGCGGCAAGATCATAGATCTTGCGTTCTTTCAGCCGCAACAGGTCGGCCAATTCGGCGACTGTCAGGTATTCGTGCAGATGTTCGGGCGCATCGGCGCGCATGGCGGGGGCCTCCTGTCGGCCCCCTGACCTAGCTCATTCCGGCGCGTTGGGAAAGAACAGCTGCTGGCCGTCCACCATGTAGGCGCCGATGGCCTCCTGCCCGGCGGCAGATGTCAGCCACTCCGCAAACGCCTGCGCGGCATCCGCATTGACCGACGGGCACACTTCGGGACTGACCGGGATCACACCGTACTGGTTGAACAGGTCGGCATCGCCTTGCACCACGATCTGGTAATCCTGCTTGTTTTTGAAACTGATCCAGGTGGCCCGGTCCGTCATGACATAGGCCCCCATGCCGATCCCGGCGTTCAGCGTGGCCCCCATGCCCGACCCGGTTTCCCGATACCAGTCCCCCGAACCGGTCGATGGATCGACAGATGTGCCGGCCCAAAGCGAAACTTCTTTCTTGTGCGTGCCAGAGTCATCGCCGCGCGACGCAAACAGGGCCCCGGCCCCGGCAATCTTTTCCAAGGCTGGCTGAACATCCTCCAGCCCCGCGACACCGGCCGGGTCGTCCGCCGGGCCAACGATGACAAAATCGTTGTACATCAGGTCGGTGCGCGACGTACCTCGACCATCGGCGACAAACTGTTCCTCGGCCGGTTTGGCGTGCACCAGCAGCACATCCCCGTCGCAGTTGCGCGCATTGCGAATGGCCTGCCCGGTACCGACGGCAACCACGTTAACCTCGATTCCCGTCGCCTCGGTAAAGATGGGCAGCAGGTAGGTATACAGCCCGGAATTGGCCGTCGAGGTGGTCGATTGCACAAGGATACTATCGGCGCTTGCGGCCATGGGAAGTGCTGTCGCGCAAAGCAGCGCGGCGAGGCGAAGACGAGTCATCGCTGTAGTCCTTTCGGTTGGTTTTCAGTCAGAGAACAAGGCCGCCCGTCACATGGGCGCGGGCAGCAAGGGTTTCGGGATGTGGGAAAAATCGGGTCGCGGGGGCATGTTCAGTAACGCGCCCGCCGTGCAGGAAAACAATGTCATCCGCCATGCGGCGGGCCTGACCGATGTCATGGGTCACAAGGATCACACGCGCGCCGCGCAGGGTGGCGCGGCGAATGATGTGCTCTATCCGGTTGACCGACGCCGGATCCAGGCTGGCGGTGGGTTCGTCCAGGAACAGAACATCGGGATCGGTGGCCAAGGCGCGCGCCAGGGCCAGGCGCTGCGCCTCACCACCTGACAGCAGGCGGGCGGGCTGGCGCGCCTTGTGGGCCAGTCCGACATGATCCAGCAGGTCGTCCCGCCGCGCCCGCGGCAAACCCCGGCTGCGCAGGACGAAATCGATGTTTGCAGCGACCGAGCGGCGCAGCAAAACAGGCTTCTGGAACACCAACGCCTGCCGGGACATGGCCTGCGCAGGCGTGACCCCGTTCCAGTCGACCACACCGGCGGCAGGTTGAAGAAGTCCGTGCAACGCCCTGAGAAGTTGGCTTTTCCCGGCCCCGTTTGGCCCGAGGATAACAGTACAGCCAGTCGGTCCCAGCTCCATGTTCAGCCCGTCCAGCACGCGCCGTCCGCCAAGGTCCAGCGTCAATCCCTCAACCCGCAAGGGCAGCAGGTTCGAGGCCGGAGTGGCGCCCTCGATCAGGGCTTCGGGTCCATGAATAATGGCTTCACGCATAAGCTTGTCTCACGGCTGTCAGGCGCAGGCTGTGCACCAAGGCATTGACGCCAAGCGCCAAGATCATCAGCACGATGCCCAGCCCCAAGGCCAGTGGTAGATCGCCCTTGGAGGTTTCCAGCGCGATGGCGGTGGTCATGACACGGGTCAAATGGTCGATGTTGCCACCGACGATCATCACCGCGCCCACCTCGGCCACGGCCCGGCCAAAGCCTGCCAAGGCGACGGTCAGCAGCGCGTAGCGCGCATCCCACAGCAGCGCCTGAACGGTCTGGCGCGTGCTGAGACACAAGGAACGGAAATGATCGGCATATTCGGCGTGCATGTCCTCGATCACCTGCCGCGACAGGGCGGCGGTGATGGGAGCAATCAGGATGGTCTGGGCGATGATCATCGCTGCGGGCGTATACAGCAGACCCAGAAAACCCAGCGGCCCGGCGCGCGACAGGTGCAGGTAGACGATCAGGCCGACAACAACCGGCGGCAGGCCCATAAGCGCGTTCATCACGACAAGAACAGCGCCGCGCCCCCGAAAGCGACTGGTTGCGACCAGTGCCCCCACCGGCAGGCCGATCGCACAGGCGGCGATGGTGGCGGTCAGACTGACCCGCAAGGACAGGGCGACAATCTCCATCAGATCCCCGTCCCCCGAGAGGACAAGCGCCACCGCGACGCCAAAAGCCTCCCCCATGTCCAGCATACTTATCCCTGCATAATTTCCGGCACCCGCGCGCCTGTCTTGCAGCAGAGTATGAAAGAAGAACGCAACGTTTCAAGCAAAAGAAGGGGTCAAGATGACCTTCCCGCAAGAATTTCTTGCGTCGGACGGGTCAATCTGTCCCGGCCGTGCTGGAAATACTGCAGCTTTATGCAGCTCCTCGATTCACTGCGGAAACTCTTGGCCGCGCGGGTGCAGGATCAACCGTCCTCTCCCCAGCTTGCGACCTTGCGATCCACCGTCTTGCGAGAGACGCCAAGGCGGCGCGCCGCCTCTGCCCGGTTGCCGCCGGACAGTTCCAAAACGTGGTGAATGTGCCGCTGCATGACCAGATCAAGGTTCTCGATCGCCTCGATCCCCGTCAGGGACCCGCTGCCGGCGAATTCGTCCGGAAACCCGCCCAGGATCACCGAGCGTTCCACCAGGTTGCGCAATTCACGCACGTTGCCGGGCCAGGCGTACCGGCTGAGCTTCATCAAGGTCTGGTCGTCCAGCCGCAGCGCGGGCATGCCCAATGCCTTTGAGAAATGCATCATGAACAGCGCGGCCAGTTCGACGATATCCTCGGAACGGTCGCGCAGCGGCGGCATCTCGATCCGCAGCACGTTGATACGGTGATAGAGGTCGGCGCGGAACCGCCCCTCTGCCACCGCCTGTTCAAGGTCGGTGTTGGTGGCAAATGTCAGCCGCAGGTTCAGCGGAATTTCCCGCTCCGCCCCAATCGGGCGCACGCGTTGATCCTCCAGCACCCTCAGCAGCGCCGCCTGGAGGGTGTCGGACATCTGCGCCACCTCATCCAGAAACAGCGTGCCGCCATCGGCCAGCAAGAACAGACCGGGGCGCAGGCGGTCGCCCTCGACCGCGCCAAACAGCTCTGCGGCAATTCGGTCTGGCGCGATGGCCGCGCAGTTGACAGCGACAAAGGGGCGTTCCGCGCGCCCCCCCATCCGGTGCAGCGTGCGCGCAGCAAGTTCCTTGCCGGTGCCGGTCGCGCCTGTAAACAGCACCGGCGTCGGCAGCGGCGCCAGTTTGCCCAGCATCCCGCGGACCGCCTGCATCGGCGCGGAACGGCCCAGCAATTGGGTATCGCCGTCCGTACCCAGCGCATGGCGCAACAGGCGGTTGTCCCGGCGCAACGCGCCCCGGTCCAACGTGCGCGCCACGGCGCCGACCAACTGATTGGCGCGGAACGGTTTCAGGACAAAATCGCTGACGCCCGCGCGCAGCGCGGCAATGGCGGTTTCAAGATCCGCATAGGCAGTGATCAGCACCGTTTCGGCGTACAGCCCCTTGCGTCGCTGGTCGCGCACCCAGTCGATGCCCGATCCGCCGGGCATCTTGTTGTCGACCACAATCACATCGAACTGCGCCTCATCCAGCCGCAGTGTCGCCTCCCGCGCCGAGGCCGCCTCGGCCACCAGCTTGACACGCGGGCCCAGGGTCTTGGCCAGAAAATTGCGCATCCCCGGTTCGTCGTCGACGACAAGCACCGAGGCCCCGGCGAGGCTGTGACCATAGTCATCCAATGGTGTCATGCGGACCGTCCAACCTGCTGAAAGTCCTAATCGAGCCGGACATTCCCACCGGAATAGACATCAGCCGAGGAAAAGCCCAGTTCGTTGAGGCCATACCAGGCCCCCACACCAAGCAGGATCATGGCGACAAAGCCGGTAAGCATGGCCTTCATTTGGCGTCTCCTAAGGTTGCGGACTTGAGAAACCCGATCAGGTCGGCCCGGTCTTCGGGGCGCGCGATCACCTGCATGGGCATCTTTGAGCCGGGGATATAGTGGTCGGGGCCGGTGTCAAACAGCGCGTCGATGGTTGTCTCTGACCAGATGATATCAGAACCGTCCAGCGTGTCGGAATAGCGGTAATCGGGCAGTGTCCCGGCCTGCCGCCCAAAGACACCGTGCAACGTCGGCCCCGCCTTGCGCGAGGGACCGGCGGTCAGCGCGTGACAGATCGAACATTTGCGCATGAACTGGCGTTCCCCGTTGGGCATGGTTTCGGGGTCACGCAGAAAGCTGCGCTGGCCGGACCCTTGGGGCGACTCCAGTTCATCCAGCAAGGCAACGGGCCACGCATAGACCACATCGTCCAGCCCGCCTGCATAGACTGTCTGCCCGTCGGGCGAAAAGGCCAGTGCCCAGACCGGCCCATGGCGCATGGCGCGGAAATCGCGGGCGATCTGCCAACGGTCGGTGTCGACGATCATGATGTATCCGTGTCCGTCGCCAACGGCGAGCTGGGCGGTTTCGGCGTGATAGGCCAGCGCAAGGATCGGGCGGCGGTCGAGTGTCAGATCGGCGATTTGCGCGCCGGTATCCGGCTGGATCACCCGCGTGCCGCCATCAACCGCGCCATAGGCGATCCAGTCGCCATTCGTCAGGACAACATTGATGCCAAACCCGTGCGAGACCAGCGGCAGCGGCGCGCTGTCCGTGGCAAGATCAAACAGCAACAAGACCCCGGTCGATGTTCCGGCATACAGCCGCGATGGCCCGTCAAAGGCCACCGCATTGACCCCGCCCGGAGCCGACAGGAAGCGGCCCCTTGGCGCATCCAGCGGCGGGTACATTGCCGGCCCCCATTCATTGGACAACGGCCAGAGGCCAATGGTGCCATCCCAACTGGCACTGGCGACCAGCTGTGCCTCTTGCGAGATCGCCAGATCCGTCACCTTGCCCAGATGTCGGCCCAGCACGCGCGAGACACTTACACCCGGCCAGAACCGGACGCTTAAATCGTCACCGCCAGACACCAGAGACACCTCGGACCAGTAGGCCAAGGTGGTCACGGCTGCGGCATGTCCATCGAGCCACTGCGGCACGCGCCCCGTCCACAGACCGACGGAGTTGTCGAAACTGGCTGTCGCCACCTGCCCGTCCATGTTCACGGCGATGTCCATGATCGGCCCGCCGTGCCCCTTGAGGGTGGTGAACTCCTGCGCCGCAAGGGGCGATGCGCAGCACACCAGCAACGCGATCCACAGCGCGCACATCATTCTGCCGGGGTTGTCGCGCCCCCGTCCCTGGGCGCGGTTGTGTCTTTGGATTTGACCTCATCCAGCCAGATCGAATGGTGCTGATGCGCCCATGCTTCATCCACCTCACCAGACCCCATGGCGTCATAGGCGCCCTGCATCCCGATTGAACCGATATAGATATGGGCGACGATAATCGCCATCAGAACAAAGGCGACAATGGCATGCCAGAGTTGCGCAAGCTGCATTTCTTCCTGCGGGCTGAGATCGACGGGCAGCACGCCATAGCCGATCCACTGCGGCAGACCGGTGTCGTTGATCAGGCCAAAGGTCTTGGCCATCAGCGGCAGTTCGAACGGAAACAGCAGCGACAGGCCCGACAACGAGATAGAGCCGCCCAGCAGGATCACCGACCAGAAGATGATCTTTTGCCCGGCGTTGAATTTCTTCGCGGGCGGATGGTTCTTGCCGATGATGCCGCCCGCCTGGGCAAACCATGTGATGTCGGTGCGGTTGGGAATGTTGTGCCAGACCCAAAGGAAGAAGACGAGCACGAGGCCCAGCATGAAGGGCCAGGCCAAATTGTTGTGCACGAACTTTGCCCCGATCAGCAGGGTTGAATTCACCTCTTTCCCGAACAGCGGCAGGATCGCCCAGCGGCCGAACAGTGTCAGCAGTCCCGACAGGCCCAACAGGACAAACGATCCGGCCAGCAACCAGTGCGAAAACCGCTCAAAGAACCGGAACCGGGTGACGGTGCGGCCGGTCATGGGCTCGTCGATCATCACCTTGCCGCGCAGCAGATAAAACAGGAGCAGCGCGCCGATGGTGCCCAGCAACAACCAACCGCCATAGGGGGCCAGCGTATTCTTGCGGAAATCGAACCAGGCCATGCCGCCGTCCTGCACCAGCACCTTGGCCACATCGCCCCCGGCAGAGACATTCAGGTCCGCCGCGTCATAGCGCAGCGCACGCCAGAAATCCGGATCCGACGCCCCGCCGCGTGTCCCAAGCTGTCCGGGCAAATCGGGGGCTGCGCCCGGCTGGCCGAATTCCTGACGGAACGTGTCGTCGATCTGTTCGCCGCGCTGGCGGGCAAGAATGTCCTCCAGCGTCTGCGCGCCGCCGGTCGCCTTGCGCGCCTCGGCCAGAACCGCTGGATCCGGGCCGGGTGCCGCGGGCGGCTGCAAAAAGTAGGTCAGCGCGGCCAGGCCAAGCGCCAAAAGCATGAACCATCCGAAACCGCTGGAGCGTTTTGACATGACTGTCCTCGTCGAAAAGTCACGCCGGGGGCACGGCGGCCGAAACGGCGGCACCGAAGGCCCGAGGCGTCATGATAAACCGTGACGAGAGGCCCGGTGAAACGGGCCTCTCTGAAGGATGAGCAGAGCGGGCGGGACCGAAATCCCGCCCGGCGGCATCAGCCGCCTTTCTGGTCGTAGGCGGTGCCCCAACCCCAAGCACCAGAGCCAAAGCCGCGCGACACCACGCGTTCGCGGTAGATGGAAGACACCACATCACCGTCTCCGGCCAGCAACGCCTTGGTCGAACACATCTCGGCGCAGATCGGCAGTTTGCCCTCTGCAATCCGGTTGCGACCGTATTTGGCGAACTCAGCCGACGAATGCGTCTCTTCCGGGCCACCGGCGCAGAAGGTACATTTGTCCATCTTGCCGCGAGAGCCAAAGTTGCCCGCCTGCGGGAACTGCGGCGCGCCAAAGGGGCACGCATAAAAGCAGTAGCCGCAGCCGATGCACAGGTCCTTGGAGTGCAAGACCACGCCTTCTTCGGACTGGTAGAAGCAATCCACCGGACAGACGGCCATACAGGGCGCATCTGAACAGTGCATGCAGGCCACCGAGATCGAGCGTTCACCCGGGCTGCCGTCCTGGATGGTCACCACGCGACGGCGGTTGATCCCCCAAGGCACCTCATGTTCGTTCTTGCACGCTGTAACGCAGGCGTTGCATTCGATGCATCGTTCGGCGTCACAGAGAAATTTAGATCTAGCCATATCAGTTTCTCCTTACGCCACTGTGATCTTGCACAGGGTGGCCTTGGTTTCCTGCATCTGTGTGACCGAGTCGTAGCCATAGGTCTGGGCCACGTTGGTCGATTCCCCCAAGACATAGGGATCGGCGCCATCCGGGTATTTGGACCGTAGATCCTGCCCCTGATAATGTCCGCCAAAGTGGAAGGGCATAAATGCGACGCCTGCCCCAACCCGTTCGGTGACCATGGCCATAACCTTGACCTTGCCGCCTTCCGGGCCTTCGACCCAGACATCCGCGCCGTCCCGAACACCCAGATCGTTGGCATCGCGGGTGTTGATCTCGACGAACATGTCTTGCTGAAGCTCGGCCAACCATGGGTTGGACCGTGATTCATCACCGCCGCCCTCATATTCGACCAGGCGACCAGAGGTCAGGATGATCGGATAGTCCTGGCTGAAATCCTGCTTCTGGATCGACGCATACATCGTCGGAACCCGCCAGAAGTGACGATCTTCGTAGGTTGCGTAATCCGGCAACAGGTCACGACGGTTGGTATACAGCGGCTCGCGGTGGATGGGCACGGGATCGGGGAAAGTCCAGACCACGGCCCGCGCCTTGGCGTTGCCAAAGGGCGCACAGCCATGGGCAATCGCGACCCGCTGGATGCCGCCCGTCAGGTCGGTTTTCCAGTTCACGCCGCCGATCTTGTCCTGCCAGTCCGACGGATAGGGCCCGGTTTGGGACTGTTCGCCCACTTCCTCGCCTTCTCCGGTCAGCTTCCCTTCGATATCGCGGTAACCTGCGACATACTCGATAGAGCGGCGTTCCTCGTCCGTCAGGTCGCCATCCCAGCCCAGGTCAATCAGCATCTGCATGGTGAATTCAGGATAACCGTCCTGAATTTCCGACCCGACGGAATAGACGCCATCTGCCAGCAGGTTGTCGCCATTCCGTTCAACGCCGAAACGCGCGCGGAAGGTCAGGCCGCCTTCGGCCACTGGCAGGGACATGTCGTACAGGTTGGCTGTCCCCGGATGGTTCATTTCCGGCGTGCCCCAGCAAGGCCACGGCAGACCGTAGAAATCGCCATCTGCCGGGCCGCCCACGGCACGCAGCGTTGTCCGGTCGAACGTGTGCTGGTTGGCCATGTGCAACTTGAGCCGTTCCGGCGACTGGCCGGTATAGCCCACGGTCCACATGCCCCGGTTAAACTCGCGCGTCAGATCCTCGATGTTGGGCTCATCGTCGGCGTCCATCGCGATGTTGCGGAACAGTTTGTCCGCAAAGCCGAACTTCTTGGCGAACTTCGCCATGATGATGTGATCCGGCAGGCTTTCGAACAGCGGGTCGACCACCTTTTCGCGCCATTGCAGCGACCGGTTCGACGCCGTGACAGAGCCACGCGTTTCGAACTGGGTGGTCGCCGGCAGCAGATAGACGCCATCGGTGCGGTCATGCAGGATCGCCGAAACCGTCGGATAGGGGTCAACCACGACCAGCATATCCAAGTCTTCCATGGCCTTTTTCATCTCGACCATACGGGTCTGAGAGTTCGGCGCATGGCCCCACAACACCATCGCGCGGGTGTTGTCCGGCTGGTCAAGGTTTTCCTTGGCCTCCAGCACACCATCGATCCAGCGGCTGACCGGAATGCCGGTCAGGTTCATCATGGCCTTTTCCTTGCCATCCTTGCCGGTGGTGGTGTCAAAGCGCCCCTTGAGCCAGTCCAGATCTTCTTCCCAGACGCGCGCCCAATGGGCCCACGATCCGGCAGAGAGGCCGTAATAGCCCGGCAAGGTATCAGCCAGAACACCAAGGTCCGTGGCACCCTGCACGTTGTCGTGGCCGCGGAAGATGTTGGTGCCGCCGCCTGCAGTGCCCATATTCCCCAGCGCAAGCTGCAGGATACAATAGGCGCGGGTGTTGTTGTTGCCGTTGGAGTGCTGCGTGCCACCCATGCACCAGATCACCGTACCCGGACGGTTGTTGGCAAGGGTCAGCGCAACGCGACGCAACTGCGATCCGGGCGTGCCGGTGACGCGTTCGACCTCTTCGGGCGTCCACTTGGCCACTTCTTCGCGGATCTGGTCCATGCCCCAGACACGGGTGCGGATGAACTCCTTGTCCTCCCACCCGTTCTCGAAGATGTGCCAGAGGATGCCCCAGACCAGCGCCACGTCCGTACCCGGCCGGAACCGCACATATTCATCGGCATGGGCCGCCGTGCGGGTAAAGCGCGGATCGCAGACGATCAGCGGCGCGTTGTTCTGCTCCTTGGCCTTCAGCAGGTGCAACAGCGAGACGGGATGCGCCTCTGCCGGGTTGCCGCCGATGATGAAAATGGCCTTGGATTTGTGGATGTCGTTGTAGCTGTTGGTCATGGCGCCGTAGCCCCATGTATTCGCAACACCCGCAACGGTGGTCGAATGGCAGATCCGCGCCTGATGGTCGACGTTGTTCGTGCCCCAATAGGCGGCGAACTTGCGGAACAGATACGCCTGTTCGTTGTTGTGTTTGGCAGAGCCCAGCCAATAGACACTGTCCGGTCCGCTCTCTTCGCGGATCTGCATCATGCCATCGCCGATCTCGTCGATCGCCTGCTCCCAAGAGATACGGACCCATTCGCCGTTCTCTTTTTTCATCGGGTACTTCAGGCGGCGCTCGCCATGGGCGTGCTCGCGCACGGCAGCGCCTTTGGCGCAATGAGCACCAAGGTTGAACGGGCTGTCCCAGCCGGGTTCCTGCCCGACCCAGACGCCATCGCTGACCTCGGCCACGACCGTACAGCCGACCGAGCAGTGCGTGCAGACGGATTTCTTCAGCTCCACCGCGCCCAGGGCGGCGGCGCTTGCGGCGCTGGCCTGCTGGACGGTGCCGCCGGTCGCGGCGATGGCGGCAATGCCGCCGATGGCCAGACCCGAGCCGCGCAGAAAGGCGCGGCGGTCAACCGAGGCGTTGGCGGCCTCGGACAGGATCGAAGTCCGCTGGGGGCGTCGCGCAACCCCGTTGGTCTTTTTCCTAAGCATGTTTCTCTCTCCCTAACGCGCGTTGCCCATTGGATCAGTGCCCGGGGCGCAGCTTGCTTGGCTATGACAGTGGCCTTGGCAGTCGGGCGTCACGCAACCAGTCGCCGTTGGCCGTGGAGCGTCGTCCGGGCAGATGCCGGGCGAAGCGGGACGCGCTGATCAGAAGCGCGCAGTCTCGTAAAACGCGCGGGTGTGCGCGGTGTCCTGCATCTTCTCCGATGTCAGGTCAGGCTCCGCCGGGCCGGCCTCGGCCACGGTGCCACTGGCGAGGGCGACAGCGGCCGCAGGGGCCGAAACGCTTGCCAGCTTGAGGAAATTCCGGCGCGAGGCCGTGGTCTCCTGGGTCATGAAAGGTACTCCTTTTAATGGTCTCTCATGGGTTCCGGCAGGTCTCTGCCGCTCGAAAAGGGCATGCGCCCCGGTTCAAAGTGTCATGTGCCGCTCATCCGAAAGGCCTCGGCCTCGATCAACATGAACAGCCGTCCGACGGTGCCGAAGGGCGTATAGAAAACCGAATTCTTGGCACCTTCGAGGTCGCCAAAGAAATGCGCGGCCCAAGGGCCGATGTGTTTGTTGAAAAAGGCGCGCTGCACCTCGATCGCTGCCGGCGGACCAAAACGGCCGACAATCATCGCGCCCATCATTTCCATCAGGCTGGCGATATTGTCCTCTGGCTCGAACACCGTGTCGGCCCGTTCAAGCCCCAGTCGCGTCATGTCCTGCCGCAGCAGCGCCAGCGGTTTTTCGTTGAGAAAGCCCGTCAGGTAATACGAGGCATAGGGCAGCAATTCGCCCCGCCCCAGCCCGATGAACAGCTTGTTGTACTCGGAGGTGACAGCCTTGGGTTTGGAGACCTTGGCCAGCTTGGCCAGGGTGCCGATGGCCCGCCCCATTTCGGTGTCGTCCCCGCTGAGCCCCGCCGTCTGGGCCAGCAACATGTCGTCCGGCGGACCGGACAGCATCAGGCCAAGGTAGTTGTACAGGTCGGCGCGCAGGCGATCTTCGTCGGCGATGTGGGGGGCCTGGGCGGTTTGGGCGGTTTGGGTCATCTGGTCCTTGTCCGTCATGTGGCGGTCTCGAAACGAAAGCGCATCCGGCGCGGGGTTTGCGCGGAGGCGGCGTCTACGTCTTCGGCCAGATCGGTTTTCCCCGGATCAACGTCCGCGGCGGCCTGGGTGTGAGTATCTGCGATTGGGTCGGCCTCAGGCACATCGTCGCCTCCGGCCTGATCCGGGGCCTCGGCGCTGTCGGCCTCCTTGGCCTCGGCCTTGGCCAAAGCGGCAGCCTCGGCCTCGGCCGCCTCTACCGCCTTGTCGAACATGCCTTTGCCGACCTTATAAAGCGTCTGAAGGTTTTCCACGACCACGGCTGCGTCGGTGTAGTCCTCACCGTAATCCACCAGCCCATCGACATTGGCCAGCACCGGGTTCAGCCGCCACATCCGGCGCAGTGCGCGAGTTTTCAACCGTTGCGGCACAGCGGCTTTGAGCAGTTTCTGAACCTGTTCGGTGCTCACCATCTCCTCGGGCGCGGGCAGGTCTAGGTCGGCCAGTATCTCTTCGTCCGGGCGCTGTTCGAGCTTGGCATCCTCAGCGGCCCGCGCCTCAACCTCGGCGGCCTGCACTTCGGCAGCCTCTGCCTTGGCCACTTGCGCGCGGCGGCGCGACCAGAAATCCCCCGATGTCGCGCTCATTGCAAACGCCTCCGCTGCAGGGCCGGTGAGGCATAGACATCCTCAAGCGAGCCGATGCGCGGATCGCCGATGCCGTCCTGAGTCAGATCGACCCGTTTCTTGTCGCGCTTGCGTTTGATGAAAACCTCTTCGTGATGGAACTCTTCGACGAACTCCGCCACCCAAGCAAAGAAGGCCGGCGTCATCGGCACCTTTTCGATGATTTCCTCACCGCTGTCGGCATAGTCCTGAGCCTCATACGGCGAGGCCGTGACGGTCAGGGCCCGCAACGGGAAATCGCCCGCCCCCTCCTGGCGCAGGATGATGTAGACGCTGGGTGTCTGGGCGCAGAGTTCATGCAGGTAGGCCTCTGTTTCGGCACCATGCAATTCCAGCTCCAGCGTCGCGGCGTGGTATTCCACCGTATCGCCCTCACGCCGCAGTTCACGCCAGTCGGCCGCACCGGCACCCGGCAAGATGGCAGAGGCGGTCCAGACCCATTTGGCCCAACGGGTCACACCGGGCGCGCGCCGCAGCACGATCCCAAGCGGAATAGTCCGATACGCATTCGGATTGTGGATCACAGTCGTCCTCCCCAACCTGAGTAAGCGCCACAACCCCCGCAAAGGAAAAGCGAAATCCCGCCATCCACCATTTTCGGAGGCGGTTTTGGACATTTTGGGCAGCCCGGACAAGGTCGCCGGGCGTCTCCGGTCGAATTGTCCAACCCGACATTTTCACTAAGGAAGCGAGTGCTGCGGAACAGCACGAATCAGCCGCGCCGCAGCAACTCGGGAACAGACGGGACGGGGCGCGGTCCGCGACCGATAAACGGTTGTGGCGGGGATCGAATCATGGCTAGGCTCTGGCCGGGTGAGGTAAATTCGGACCCGTCAAGCGGGCTCTGAACGAGGGGAAGAACAATGGTCAAGTCATTGATAACATGCGACTGCCAGGGCACGATGACACTGGACACAGAGGCGCTCTCCCGCACCACCGGGCTAAAGGTCCGCCGCCCCTGTTCCGCGCTCTGCACCACCCAGATCGACCGCGCCGCGGCGGCGCTCGAAGGGAGCGACACAATTTTTTGTTGCACCCAGGAATCGCGGGTCTTTGAAGGCCTGGCAGAGGAATTGGGCGTGTCGCCCCCCCCGGTGCTGGACCTGCGGGACCGGGCCGGTTGGACCGCTGACACCGGGTCAACAGTACCCAAAATGTCCGCCCTGATCGCCGAAGCGCTGCTGCCCGCCGCCCCGGACCGGACGCTGGACGTGATTTCAGAGGGCCTGTGCCTGATCATCGGCGCGCCAGAGGTGGCGCTGCCCGCCGCAGACCAACTGGCCCCGCATCTGGGGGTCACGGTGCTGTTGCCGGAGGGCGCAGACCTGCCGGACACACGCGCCTATGACGTTGTAACCGGTCGTTTGCGGCAGGCCAGTGGTGCGCTGGGGCAGTTTACCGTTGTGATCGACGCGCTGCGCCAGATCGAGCCGGGCGGGCGCGGCGGGTTCACGCTGTCAGAACCGCGCGACGGCGGCGGGTCGGACTGCGACATCCTGCTGGACCTGCGCGGTGCGACACCGTTGTTTCCGGCGCATGAAAAGCGTGAGGGCTATCTGCGCGCCGACCCCGGTCATGCGCCCGCCGTGGCGGCGTCGGTTCTGGCCGCCTCGCATCTGGTCGGCACCTTTGAGAAACCTCTTTATGTCCGGACAGAGGCGCTGCTCTGCGCCCATTCGCGGGCCGGCCAGACCGGCTGTACCCGCTGTCTGGACCTGTGCCCGACGGGGGCGATCACCCCGGACGGCGACCACGTCACCGTCGATCCTATGATCTGCGCAGGCTGCGGGGCCTGTTCGGCGGTCTGCCCCTCTGGCGCGATCAGCTATGACGCGCCGCCTGTGGATCTGACCATGCGCCGGGCGCAGACCTTGGCCAAGGCCTTCCTTGACGCGGGCGGCGCAGCACCGCGCCTGTTGGTGCATGACGCCCACGGGGCTGAGATGATCCGCCTGGCGTCACGGCACGGTCGCGGCTTGCCCGCTGACGTTGTGCCGCTGGAATTGCCCGCGCTTGGGGCCTTTGGCCATGCCGAGGCGGTGGCCGCCCTTGCCGCCGGGTTTGCCTCTGTCACCCTGCTGCCCGGGCCGGGCACCGACCGCGCTGCGCTGGCCCCTCAGGTCGCGCTGGCCACCGCCATTGCCGGTGAGGCCCGTGTGGGAATCCTTGACACGCCAGACCCAGAGGCCATGAGCGACGCGCTCTATGATGCCGTGGCCCCGGCCCCCGTCCCCGATCCCGTCCGCCCGCTAGGCACCCGGCGGCAGATCACCCGGCAGGCCGCCCGTGCGCTGCACGCGGACGCCACCGTCCTGCCGCTGCCAGAAGGCGCGCCCTATGGGGCGGTGCTGGTCGATACCGATGCCTGCACCCTGTGCCTGTCCTGCGTGTCGCTCTGCCCGTCGGGGGCCTTGGGCGACAACCCGGACAAGCCGCAATTGCGCTTTCAAGAGGACGCCTGCCTGCAATGCGGCATCTGCGCGACCATCTGCCCGGAAAAGGCCATCACGCTGGAGCCGCGCCTTGACCTCAGCGACGCGGCCCTGCGCCAAGAGGTGCTGAACGAGGAAGAGCCCTTTGCCTGCGTCGAATGCGGATCACTGTTCGGATCGAAATCCGCCATTGACCGGATCACCGAAAAGCTGTCCGGCCATGCGATGTTCCAGAGCCCGGAAAAGCTGCGGATGATCCAGATGTGTGACGACTGCCGGGTGAAATCGCAGATGAACGCCCAGGACAATCCCTTTGCCGGCGCCGAACGGCCGCGCCCCCGCACCACCGATGACTACCTGTCAAAGCGCCGGGATCACTGATGGATCAGCGGCGCCCCCAGATCGGCGGCCTGCAAGGCGGCGACATAGGCGACAATCGCGTCGACCTCTTCGACCGTAAGTTCGACCGGGGCGATGGGCGATGGCCGGTTCTTGGGAAACGGCAGCGTCAGCCCCTCGACCACGGTAAAGGCAGGGTGCGGGTTCAGCGTGTAAAAGGCATAGAACCGTTCATCCCAGTCGCTCAGCGTGCGCAGGACCATGAAACTGGGAGTAGAGTCGATGCCAAAGCCGCGCGTCGCCTCGTCGATCACATGGCAGCGGGTACATTTGGCGCGGCTGACCTTGTGCCCCAGCTTGGCGTCGCCCTCATAGGTCACGACAACCGCGACATCGGCGGCGTCGGGGGGCGGGCCGAACAGCGCCGCGCCATCGGGGGCAAAGCTGGCCACGGTGTTGGCGCCAACCTCGGATCCCAGCCAGTCCGCGAAACGCGCGGTCCCGGCGTGGTCCCCTTGAACCTGCAGGTGCCAGATGGCATCCAGCCCGGCAAACAGCGGCACGCCCGTGTCCCCCAGCGCGATATCAGCCGCCGCCGGGTCGTCGACCAGGTCGACACGCACCCGCGTCTTGAGCGTGAAGCGCGGCAGGATATGTTTGATCAGACCGCTGTCGACCAATGCGGGCGGCGCGTGCAGGCGCACGGGGCGGTTTTCCTGCGCGGCAAGGGGCATCGGAACAATGGACAGGCACAACGCCAGTCCGCGGATGGTATAGGCAACACCGGGGCTCATGGGGATATGCTAGGCCCCTGTCCCTTGGTGCGTCAAATGAAACAGGAGAATTGAAAAGATGAGCGACGATTTCAACATGTCGATGCGCAAGTTCCTCAAACAGGTCGGCGTGACCTCGCAGCAGGCCATCGAAGAGGCGATGCGCAACGCCGATACCGGCGGCAAGGCGTTCCCCGTCAAGGCCGTCATCACCATCCCCGAACTGGGCCTGAGCCATGAGGTCACGGGCGAGATCAAGGGGCAGGAATGACCGACGTGGCATTGGGACGCGAGGCCGTCCTGGAGGTACTCAAAGGCATCACCGACCCGGTAGCGGGCAGCGACATCGTTGCCAGCGGCGTGATGCGGGCGCTGAACGTCGAGGGCGGCACGGTGCGCTTTGTGATGGAAATCGCGCCGCAGCACGCCAAGGCCTATGAGGCGGTCAAGGCCGAGGCAGAGACCAAACTGCGCGCCCTGACGGGTGTGGACAAGGTCGCCATCGTGCTGACCGGCCACGCGGAAAAGGCCCCGCCGCCGGATCTGGGCCTGAAGAAAAAGGCCGACCCGACCGGCCCGCAAAGGATCCCCGGCGTCGACCACATCATCGCCATTGCCAGCGGCAAGGGCGGCGTGGGCAAATCCACCGTGTCGTCCAACCTTGCCTGTGCGCTGGCCGCGCAGGGGCGGCGCGTGGGACTGTTGGATGCGGATGTCTACGGACCGTCACAGCCCCGCATGCTGGGCGTCTCTGGCCGCCCTGCCTCGCCCGATGGCAAGACCATCCTGCCGTTGCGCAACCACGGCGTCACCATGATGTCGATCGGCCTGATGACCAATGAGGATCAGGCGGTGGTCTGGCGCGGTCCGATGCTGATGGGCGCGTTGCAGCAGATGATGAATCAGGTGCAATGGGGCGCGCTGGACGTGCTGATCGTCGATCTGCCGCCCGGCACCGGCGACGTGCAGATGACCCTGTCGCAAAAATTCCAGATCGACGGCGCGGTGGTGGTCAGTACGCCGCAGGACGTGGCGTTGTTGGACGCGCGCAAGGGGATCGACATGTTCAACCAGCTCAAGGTGCCGATCCTTGGTATGGTGGAAAACATGAGCACGCATATCTGTTCCAACTGCGGCCATGAGGAACATGTCTTTGGCCACGGCGGTGTCGCCGCAGAGGCGGCCAAACTAGGCGTGCCCCTGCTGGCCGAGGTGCCGCTGGACCTGCAAATCCGGCTGGCCTCGGATGGCGGGGCGCCCATCGTGGCCAGCCAGCCTGACAGTGCACAGGCGCAGGCATTCCATGCCATCGCACAGGCGCTGGTCGCCCGGGGCGTGGCATGAGCCTGTCGCCGGAACCGCTGACCTTTCCTCCCGCCATGAGCGGCGAAGAGGTCGGCGGTGATCCGTTCGACGGCGCGGTGATGCGCGCGGTTCGGGGCTGCGACGCGGGGCTGGTGTGTTACCGCACCGCCGCGGACCGCATGGGTGCGGCGCTGGTCTTTGCGCCCGAAGTACCGCTGGCGCAGGCGATGGCGATGCTGCCGCTCTGCGGTGTCGGGTTCCAGAACGCCCTTGGCGCGCTGGCCCCGCCCGAGGTGGCGGTGCATCTGGCCTGGGCGGGCGGCATTCTGATCAACGGCGCCTCCTGCGGGGCCTTCCGCGTATGCGCGGCAACGCAGGATCCCACCGCCGTACCCGACTGGCTGGTGGTGGGCTTTGACCTGCCGTTGATCCTGTCGGCGGTGCCCGGCGACGTCCCCGACCAGACCGCGCTCTATGAAGAAGGCTGCGCCGATGTCGATTCCGGCAGGCTGGTGGAATCCTGGGCGCGGCACGCGCTGAACTGGATCGCCCGCTGGGAGGAGGAAGGCACCAAACCGCTGCATGCGGAATGGCGTGGTCTGGCCCATGGCATGGGGGAGACCGTGGTGCAGGATGGCCGCCCCGGCACCTTTCTGGGCGTGGATGAGGATTTTGGAATGTTGCTGCGCGACACGGAAACCACCCATCTGATCCCCTTGACCTCACTGCTGGAGGAGGCCCCATGAAACTGGCCCGCGCGATCCACTTTGACGAAAGCGACATGAATGTCTTTGCCAGCCCCGCACGCACCGGCGAATGGTGTGTCTCCGGCGGGTTCGAGTTCTCCAACTGGACCGAAGGAGACCTGAGCGGCAAGGCGCGGCAGGCCTTTGCCAATGGCTGGTTCGGGTTGGAAACCGGCGGGCGGGTGACCTTTGTCGCCGTGACTTCGGTGGAACCCGCAGAGGTGGACGCCCTGACCACCCTGCTGGCGCAGCATTTCGTGACCTACTACGGCGCCCCCTCGGTCGAGGCGGCGCGCCCCGTGGCCGCCGATGAAATCGCCCATATGGCCGACTTGTGCGAGGATCACGACGCCAACACCCTGCTCACCGTCGCGCGGGAACTGACCCCGTCGGGTGTCCGAGAGGCGTTCCGCACGATCGAGGCGCAGGCCGCCGGACTGGACCAGTTTGCCATCCATGGATCGCTCGACGACTGATCGCCCCCGGCGTGCGCCTTGGCGCGCGTCCTCGGTACGCCTGCGCCTGCTTGTTCTGGCGCTGGCCCCCCTGACAGTGCTGATGCCGCTGTTGCTGATCCTGGGAATGACACGCTGGACCAGCGATTACGACGCGCTGCTGATCGCCAATGTGGATTCAGACCTGCGCATCGCGGAACAGTATCTTGCCCGCATCATGACGACGACGGGGGATGAGCTGACCGGCGTCGCCGAAAGCGCCGAATTCGCCCGCGTGCTGGCCGACAACGGGGTCGCGCTGACCAGCTACCTTGCCGAAAAACGCGAGGCGCTGGCGCTGGACTTCCTCTACTACCTGCCAGAGGAAGAGACCATTGGCGCGCCTTCACGCTGGCCGGTGATCGTCGCCGGACTGAACGGCCAACCGGCGACGGAAATCGACATCTTTTCAGGCGCAGAACTGGCCGCCTTTCCCGGCCAACTGGACCTGCGCGCCCGCATCCCCCTGATCGAGACAGAGGCCGCCGTCCCCACCAACCGCACCATCGAGGATCGCGGCATGGTGGTCCATTCCGCCGCCCCGGTGGCGCTGGATGGCGGGCAAGGCGTGCTGGTCGGCGGCATCTTGTTGAACCGCAACCTGCAATTCATCGACACGATCAACGCGCTGGTCTACCTCAACCCCGTCACCGGGGGCGAACGTCAGGGCACCGCAACCCTGTTCCTGGAGGACGTGCGCGTCTCGACCAATGTGCGCCTGTTCGAGGATGTGCGCGCCCTGGGCACCCGCGTGTCTGCGGTGGTCCGACAAGCGGTTCTGGACGACGGCACGACCTGGCTCGACCGGGCCTTTGTGGTGAATGACTGGTACATTTCGGGGTATCTGCCGGTGACCGACAGCTTTGGTGAGCGTGTCGGGATGCTCTATGTCGGCTTTCTCGAGGCCCCCTTTGCGGCGGCCAAGCGGCGCGCGGTGTTGTGGATGCTGGCGGCTTTTGTCGGGGTTCTGATCCTGTCGGTGCCGCTGTTCCTGACGCTGGCGCGCGGCATCTTTGCCCCGTTGGAGCGGATCACGCGCACCATGCAACAGGTGGGGGCGGGCGACCTGTCGGCGCGCTACGGCGATGTCGGCGCGCGCGACGAGATCGGACAGGTGGCGGCGCATCTGGATGACCTGCTGGGACAGGTACAGGACCGCGACGCCCGCCTGCGCGCCTGGGGCAATGAACTGAACATGCGGGTCGAGGAACGCACGGCCGAACTGCGAGAGGCCAACGCAAAACTGGAAGAGACTTACCGCCAACTGGTGATGAACGAGAAACTCGCATCGATCGGGGAAATCACCGCCGGTGTGGCGCATGAGATCAACAATCCGGTCGCGGTCATCCAGGGCAATGTGGACGTGATCCGCGAAACGCTGGGCGACAAGGCGGCGGCGGTCAAGACAGAGCTGGACCTTGTTGACCGTCAGGTCGCGCGGATCGACGCGATGGTGGGCAAGCTGCTGCAATTCGCCCGGCCCGGAGAGTTCCACGCCTATGACGACGTCGTGTCGCTGACGCCGCTGGTCGAGGATTGCCTGACGCTGGTCGAACACGTCCTGTCCAAAAGCGCGATCACCGTGGACACCCGGCTGGCGCCCTCGCCCGAGGTGCGCGCCGATCCGGGTGAGATGCAGCAGGTCATCATCAACCTGATCATGAACGCGGCGCAGGCCATGGGGAAAAACGAGGGGCCAAACGGCACGCTGACCCTCAGCCTGTCGGCCGAGACCCGCAATGGCCGGAACGGCACCTGCCTGACCGTTCAGGATAGCGGCCCGGGCCTGCCCGACGGCATGGCAGAGGCGGTGTTTGATCCGTTCTTCACCACCAAACACGGCGAGGGCACCGGGCTTGGCCTGTCGATCTCGCAAACGCTGGTGCAACGCGCCGGTGGGCTGATCACCGCCACCAATGCCCCGGACGGCGGGGCGTGTTTCCGGGTCTGGCTGCCAGCGGCCTAGGTCCAGGCAATCACAGCCCGCAAGACCCAGTCCCGAACGCACCTGTCAGAGAAAGCATCCGCAACCCTGAAATCTGACTGTATTTGTCGGATTGACAATTCCGACTGAAAAAGTCACCTTTGATTCACACCAGCCAGCCCCCTGAGTTCGGGACCAGCCACTCCAAAACCCTGACACCAGGAGGTCCTTGATGCCGCTTGCCAGTCTACTCGCCCGATCCGGTGCCCCCCAATCCGGCCGCCAATGCACCCATCCGCAACCACAGGACGCCCCCATGCGTCTCTCCATTGCAGCCCAGTCCACACAGGCCGCCGCCCCGGACCCCCTGCCCCTCTATGATGCGCGCACTTTGACTGACGGCGGCGGACTTGCCCGCATCCGCCTGGCCGACCAAGTGTACACCCTGCGCATCACCCGCGCGGGTAAGCTGATCCTCACCAAATGAGCGACCCAGCACACAGAGGCGGTGCGCCCGTCGGCTACCTGTCAGAACTGGCCCCGGTCGAGGCAGGCGCAGTGCTGTACCTGCGGCTTTGGTGTGACGGAGCCGAGGCCCGTACCCAGGTCTGGAGCGATTTCGCGCGCCATCTGGGACCAGCGCAGGGCCGCCACGCCCTTGGCGCGTTCGAATCGCTGTGCGATCTCTGCGCCCGGCACGGGCGGCGACCGCTGATGCGCCACCATGTCAGCTGCAAATGCCTGGGCGCCGACGAATCCTGCTTTGCCACCTTCATCGGCTACGCCAGCGCCGGCCAGCGTGAGGATGCCATGTTGCTGGCCATGACGCTGGTGCGCCCGGACATGGCCATGTCCCTCACCGGGCTGGCCCAGGAGGTCGGCTTTGCGCTTCGAAAGATGACCCTTGCCGACAGACGGACCGCCCCCGTCCCACCCCGCCACTCTCTTCACTAACGACGACCAAAAGGACACCTGACAGTGACACGCTTGAATACCCTGACCGCCGCCAACGCGCTTGCCCTTTGCGCAGGTATCGGCAGCGCCGCCACCGCCGAAACCGCAAAGGCCGATGTGCTGAACACCTACGCCGACATCGCCCAGGCCACCTACGCCGACAGCCTGATCGCCGCCCAGCGCCTGCGCACCGCGGTTGATGCGCTGATCGCCACGCCGTCGGCAGAGGCGCTGCAAACAGCCAAGGCCGCATGGCTCGCCGCGCGCGTGCCCTATCAGCAAAGCGAGGTCTTCCGGTTCGGCAATGCCATCGTCGACGACTGGGAGGGCAAGGTGAACGCCTGGCCGCTGGACGAGGGTCTGATCGACTATGTCGACCTGTCCTATGGCGGCCCGACCGATGAGAACGCCTTTGCCGCGCTGAACGTCATCGCCTCGACCGACCTGCCACTGTCCGGCACAACTGTCGACGCGACCGACATCACCCCCGCCCTACTGTCCGACACCCTGCACGAGGCCGACGGGATCGAGGCGAACGTGGCCACCGGCTATCACGCCATCGAATTTCTGCTCTGGGGTCAGGATCTGAACGGCCACGCGGCCGGTGCGGGCAACCGCCCCTGGACCGACTACGCGCAGGGCGACGCCTGCACCCACGACAATTGCGACCGCCGGGGCGACTACCTGCGCGCCGCGACTGAACTGCTGGTGTCGGATCTGGACTGGATGGCGGCACAATGGGCCGAGGGCGGTGCCGCGCGGACCCAGATCCTGGCCGACGAGGCCGCAGGCATCACCGCGATGCTGACCGGCATGGGATCGCTGTCCTACGGTGAACAGGCGGGCGAACGGATGCGTCTGGGCCTGATGTTGAACGACCCGGAGGAAGAGCACGACTGCTTCTCTGACAACACCCACAACAGCCATTACTACGACGGTCTGGGCGTGCAGAACGTCTATCTGGGCGAATATATCCGCATCGACGGCACGCTGATCTCTGGCCCGTCGCTGTCCGACCTGGTGGCCGAAACCGACCCGGCGCTGGACACAGAGATGAAGACAAAGCTGGCGGGCACCATGATGGCGCTGGCCCGGATCAAAAGCGCGGCAGAGGCCGGTTTCCGCTATGACATGATGCTGGATCGCGCCTCGACCGCCGGTGAGGCGCTGATCATGGGCGGCGTCGACGGGCTGATCGACCAGACCCGCAGCATCGAACGCGTGGTCGCGACGTTGGGCGCGGGGTCCATCGCCTTTGAAGGCTCTGACAGCCTCGACGATCCCGACGCCGTATTCCAGTAACCTCCCCGGAGCCATCGCCATGGGTTTGTGTCACCACCGTCACCGGGCGTCCCCCGCCTGGCATCTCTCCGCCGCCGCGCTTGTCGCGGCGGCTTTTGGCTCTGCCGCATCGGCGGGGCCATTGGACGAACCGCACCTCAACTTCCTCCCCCGCACGACAGAGGAAACCGCCCGCATCGCCCGCGTGCTGGCCCCGCCAGCCTCGTTTGATGTGCCGCAACGGTTCGAGGACAAGCCCGCCGGCGCCGCCACCGTGCGTGTGACCCCGGACGCCAACGCCTTTTCCCTGCCCTCGGCCAGCCTCGACTTTGAGGGAGAGCTGAATTTCAAGGTCGGCAATGGCCTGTTCCGCAAGCTCTGGGTGTCGTCGCCCTCTTCGACCCTTGCCTCTGACGGATTGGGGCCTCTGTACAACGCCCGCTCTTGCCAGCGCTGTCATATCAAGGACGGGCGCGGCCATGCGCCCGCAAATCCGCAGGACGATGCCGTGTCGATGTTCCTGCGTGTCTCGGTGCCGGGCGGCCCCGACGACATGATCCCCCAGATACAGGATTTCATCGCCACCGCACCCGACCCGACCTATGGCCGCCAGTTGCAGGATTTCAGCCTGCCCGGCCATGCCGCCGAATACCGCCTGCAGGTCGACTATGAAGAGATCGACGTGCCGCTTGAGGGCGGCGAGGTCGCGTCGCTGCGCAAGCCGACCTATACCGCCGCCGATCTTGGCTATGGCGCGCTGCACCCCGATGCCATGCTCAGCCCGCGTGTCGCCCCCCAGATGATCGGCCTTGGCCTGCTGGAGGCGGTGCCTGCGGCGGACATCCTTGAACTGGCCGATCCGCTGGATACCAACGGCGACGGCATTTCGGGCCGCGCCAACGTGGTCTGGTCAAACGAATACGACATGCCCATGCTGGGCCGCTTCGGACTCAAGGCCGGGGCCCCCACGATCCGCCATCAAAGCGCTGCCGCCTTTTCCGGCGACATCGGCATTTCCACACCGCTGTTCCCCGCCGGTTGGGGAGAATGCACCGAGGCAGAGGCCAATTGCCGGTCAGCACCGCACGGCGATGGCGATGACCGCGTGTTCGAGGTCGACGCCGAGGGGCTGGACCTCGTCAGTTTTTACAGCCGCAACCTTGGCGTGCCCGCCCGCCGCAATGTGGAGGCCCCGCAGGTGTTGCGCGGCAAGGAGATCTTTTACGGCACCGGCTGCGTGGACTGTCACCAGCCCGCCTTTGTCACCCATCGGATGGAGGACCGCGCCGAACACAGCTTTCAGCTGATCTGGCCCTACACCGACATGCTGCTGCACGACATGGGCGAGGGTCTGGCCGATCACCGCCCGGAGGCGCGCGCCACCGGCACCGAATGGCGCACCCCGCCGCTGTGGGGGATCGGATTGACGCCGCAGGTCTCGGGGCATGGCACCTATCTGCACGATGGCCGCGCGCGATCGTTGCTGGAGGCGATCCTCTGGCACGGTGGTGAGGCGCAGCTGCACCGCGACAGCGTGGCTGCCATGCCCGCGCCCGACCGCGCCGCCCTGATCGCCTTTCTGGAGAGCCTGTGATGCGTATCCACCTTGTCGCCCTGACACTCGCTGCCTTGCCTGCCCTGTCCGCCCCGCGTGCATGGGCCCAGACCCCCGATGTGGCGGCCATCGTCGATGGCCATGTGCTGCCGCACTACCGGGCGCTGGCCTCTGAAAGCGCGGAACTGGCGGGGGCCGCCGCCGCGGACTGCGCCCCCGACAGCGTGCAATTGCGAACCGCCTATGGCGACGCCTTCGACGCATGGATCGCGGTCAGCCATCTGCGCTTTGGCCCGTCCGAAGCCGACGACCGCGCCTTTGCGCTGGCCTTCTGGCCGGACAGCCGGGGTGCCACGCCCAAGGCTCTTGGCCGTCTGATCAGCGCCGAGGATCCGGTGATCGCCAGCCTTGAGGCGTTCCAGACCGTGTCCATCGCCGCGCGCGGGTTCTACGCGATGGAGTTCATGCTGTATGATCCGCAATTCGCCTCAGTGGGGGACGCGGACTATCGGTGTTCGCTGGTACAGGTGATGGCGGCAGACATCGCAGGCAACGGTGCCGCGATCCTTGCCGGGTGGGAGGACGGCTATGCCGACCTGATGCGGCAAGCCGGAAATGACACCTACCGCACCCCCGACGAAGCGGCCAAGCAACTGTTCACCGCCCTGTCCACCGGGCTGGAGTTCACCGCCGACACGCGGTTGGGCCGCCCCTTGGGCAGCTTCGACACGCCCCGCCCCAACCGGGCAGAGGCGCGCCGCTCCGGGCGGTCATTGCGGCATGTGGTGCTGTCGCTAAGGGCGTTGCGCGACCTTGCGGCGCGGCTGTCGGGGGGCGATGCGGGATTGGACGCCGCGTTTGCGCGCGCCTTGCAGCGGGCCGACCTGCTGGACGATCCGGTCTTTGCCGGGGTCAGCGACCCACAGGGCCGTCTGCGGGTCGAAACCCTGCACCAGCGCATTTCCGAGATCCGCGAGCATGTCAGCAGCCAGCTTGGCCCGCGCCTTGGCATCGCCGCCGGGTTCAACGCGATGGATGGCGACTGATGACCAACCGTCGCCGCTTTCTGGCCGGCGTACTGGCCGCCGGGGCCTGTCCGCGCCCAACATGGGCCGAGGCAGGCGCGCCTGCGTTCCTGTCCGCGGCACGGGCATCCGATGGACGCTATCTATTGTGCGGGCTTCGGGCCTCTGGAGAGGTCGCCTTTACCCTGCCCCTGCCCGACCGGGGCCATGCCGCCGCCGCCCACCCGGTCCACCCTCTGGCGGTCGCCTTTGCCCGTCGCCCCGGGCGCTTTGCCGTGGTTCTGGACTGCGTGACGGGGCAGGAAATCGCCCGGCTGGACGCGCCCGAGGGCCGACATTTCTACGGTCACGGGGCGTTCTCCCCCGATGGCGCACATCTGTTCACCAGCGAGAATGCCTATGACGCCGCGCGGGGCGTGATTGGCGTCTGGTCGCTGGCCTCCGGCAAGCGCCTGACCGAGTTCGCATCCGGTGGCGTGGGACCGCATGACATCAAACTGATGCCGGACGGTCAGAGGCTGGTGGTGGCCAATGGCGGCATAGAAACCCACCCCGACGCGGGGCGGGCCAAGCTGAACATCCCGCTGATGGAACCGAACCTCAGCTTTCTCGGCCTTGACGGCGCTGTGCTGGATCAACAAGCGCTGGACCGCCCCCTGCACAAGAACTCGATCCGGCACCTTGCCGTCGCCCCCGACGGCCTGATCGGCTTTGCGATGCAGTGGCAGGGCGATCTGTCCGACGACCCGCCGCTGTTGGGCCTGACGCGCTTGGGGGAAACGCCGATGCTGGTCACGCCGCCCAAGGCGCAGGCCAAGAGGATGATGGGCTACGCGGGCAGCGTCGCCCTGCTGGCCGACCACAACGAGGTGGCGATCACCTCTCCGCGTGGCGGGCTGGCGCAGGTCTTTGACACCGATACCGGCGCGCTGAAGCGCAGCTTTGACATGGCCGATGTCTGCGGCGTCGCCGCCACGGCGCAGGGGTTCGTCCTGACCTCCGGCACCGGCGACATCACCCATGAGGCGCAGGGCTGGACCACCTCCCACGCCCTGCAATGGGACAATCACCTGGTGCCGGTCTGAGCCCCCTCAGGCCAGCGCCATCGCGGCGCGGGCAATGACGATTTCCTCATTCGTCGGCATGACCAACACCCGCACCCGCGACATGTCGGTGCTGATCACCCGGTCATTGCGGGCGTTGCGGTCCTCGTCCAGCTCTATCCCCAGCCAACGCAGCCCCCGGCAGACCTGCGCCCGCACCGGGGCGGCGTTCTCACCGATGCCCCCGGTGAACACCACCGCATCCAGCCCCTCCAGCGCCGCCGCCAGACCGCCCAGTTCGCGCCGGATGCGAAAGCAGAAATAATCCACCGCCTCCCGCGCGCCGGGGTCTTCAGACGCCAGCAAGGTGCGCATGTCGCTGCTGACACCCGACATGCCCAGCAGCCCGGACTGCCGGTACAGCAGGTCCGATATCGCCGCTGCGTCCATTTTTTCTGAATCCATCAGGTACAGCAGAACACCGGGGTCCAACTGCCCCGACCGGGTGCCCATCGGCAGGCCATCCAGCGCGGAAAACCCCATGGATGAGGCGATCGACCGCCCGCCGAGCAGCCCGCACATCGACGCCCCATTGCCCAGATGCGCCACCACCACCCGGCCCGCGTGCAGGGTCGGGGCGTTTTCGGCCAACGCGCCGGAGATGTAGTCATAGCTCAGCCCGTGGAACCCATAGCGCCGCACACCCTTGTCGTAATAGGCGCGCGGCAGCGCAAAGGTGTCGTTTACAAACGGGTGGTTGCGGTGAAAGGCCGTGTCGAAACAGGCCACCTGCCGCGCGTCGGGGAACGCGCCCAGCGCGGCGCGGATACCGGCCAGGTTATGCGGCTGGTGCAGCGGGGCGAACGGCTCCAGCTTTTCCAGATCGTGCAACACCTTGGAGGTGATGACCGTAGGCGCGGCATAGTCCATGCCGCCATGCACAACCCGGTGCCCCACCGCACTGATCTGCGCATCGGGAAAGCGGCCCGTGATCTCATGCAGCACGGCGGCCAATGCGCCCGCGTGATCCCCTGCCGCGTGCGGCGGCAGCGCGGTGTCGACCAGTGGCACGCCCTCCGCGTCCCGAAGGTGCAGCACCGCAGCCCCCCCGATCTTTTCGACCTGTCCGCCAACAATCAACCCCGGATGCCGCCCCTCGAACAGACCGAATTTCAACGACGACGACCCGGCGTTCAGAACCAGCGCAAAGGTCATCCCTTGCCTCCCGTGATGCGGGCATGGTGCAGAGCCGCCACCGCGCAGGACGCCAGCCGCGACATGTCATCGTCCGCCCGAGAGTTCAGGATGATCGGCACCCGCGCGCCCAACACCAGACCCGCGCTTTCAGCGTGGCTGATATAAGTCAGCTGCTTGGCCAGCATATTGCCCGCGTCGATGTTGGGCACCACCAGCACCTCGGCCTGACCGGCCACCGGGGATGACAGTCCCTTGGTCCGCGCGGCGGCCAGATCGACGGCATTGTCCATCGCCAGCGGCCCGTCCACCAGCCCGCCGGTGATCTGCTTGCGCTCTGCCATCTTGGACAGCAGCGCCGCATCGACGGACGAGGGAATATCCGGGTTCACCGTTTCCACCGCCGACAGCACGCCGACCTTGGGCACCTCGATCCCGATGCTGATGGCGATGTCGATGGCGTTCTGCACGATGTCCATCTTGGTCTTGAGATCCGGCGCGATGTTGATTGCCGCATCGGTAACGATCAAGGGATGCGACAGCCCGGGCACGTCCATCACAAACACATGGGTAAACCGCCGTCCGGCGCGCAGGCCCGCCTGCTTGTCCAGCGCGGCGCGCAACAACAGATCGGTGTGCAGGTGCCCCTTCATCAGCGCGCCTGCCCGGCCTTCGGTCACCAGCGCCACGGATTTGCGCGCCGCAAGCGCGTGGTCGGGTTCGGCGATGATCTCGACCCCCTCCAGACTGCGGCCCAGATCCTCGGCGGCGCGGGCAATCCTGTCCGGATCGCCCACCAGGATCGGCGTGATCAGCGTATGGTCGCGCGCCAGCAGCGCACCGCCAAGCGAGTTGGGTTCCTCCGGCGCAATCACCACTGTCACCAGCGGCGGCAATGGCGCAGCCCGTGCCAGCAGTTTTTCGAAATGGCGGTGGCGCTGGACGATCAGGCCGGGCAGATCGTGACTGTTATAGCTGAGCTTGCGGCGCGGGGCCTCGACCTCGGCCACGCCGGACAGGATCAATGCACCATCGGCGGGGCGCGTCACCTCTGTCGCCAATGTCACTGTGCATTCGCGTTCATTGCGGTCGGTCACGGTGACCCGGCTTTCCAGCTCATCGCCCGCGTGCGCCCGGTTGTGGAACACCAGGCTCTGCGAGCGGTACAGCGTCCCCGCCCCCGGCAGCAGGTTGCCCAGCACGGCGGAAATCAGCGAACCGACAAACATTCCCGGCGCAACTGCCTCATTCACGCCGTCGCCGTCGCCATCGGCGTCAAAGACGTGCATCGGATTGTGGTTGCCCGACACATTGGCAAAGACCAGCAGATCGTCCTGCGTACACAACCGGCGCAGTGTGGCGGTCTCGCCCACGTGCAACTCGTCGAATATCCTGTTTTCAATCTTCAATGCTCAAAGCCTTTTCCTTGTCCCCATCAATCCCGGCGTCCCCCGTCTTGAGGGTGAGTCCCGATCCACGCCGGTTCCCCGTGTCGTCTGAACATCAGCCGGGGCGGGCTATTGTTTGCAGACAAAGCCCGGTGCCACAACAGACCCGCCCACCGCGCCGACCGCGTCGCCCGCACCATGGATCAGGCGGACAAAGTCCGACTTGACGCATATCAACCCGTCAGACCTCAGGTCGGAAATTGTAGACCGGCCCGGCGGTCTGCGCTGGGTTTCGTGGCGGTTCGCCAACGCGTTACGGCCCGACCGCAAGGATCAACCCGCATCACCCCTTCACCGATCGACTAGGAGCAGCGTTTCGCCAGATAGGTGTAACCGTTGTCTGACACCGTCAAAAGATCATCCGCCCCGAGGGAAAAATAGGTAGTCTTGTCCATGCCATTGTCACATCTCACGACATAGGTGGCAGTCGCCCCGCCCTGCCCCACCTGCGGCGGTGTCGTCGTCTGGCAACTGGTCTCGAAATACTCCAGCTTGGTCAAACTGATCGTAAAGGCCGCGCTGGACGGATAGCCGCCATCGTAGACGCATTGCTGATCAAGGCTGACCCATGTTCCGTACATCCCGGACGATTCCGCCAACGCGGGCCCGACCAGGGTCAATCCGGTCGCCAGCGACAGTGCCAGTCTTGCAGACAAATTCATCGTGTTCCCTCCGGCCATGCCGCGCCCCGTCGGCGCGTGGCCCTGAATAGCATTTTTCAATCAAAACGGTGGCACCTCGTCGCCGTCGCCGAGTTTGAGCGTTGAGAGAGGACTTGTCGAGAACGACGTCCGTCCCCGGTCGCCATGAGGCGCACCGATGGTCACCGCGCGGCCCTTCGCCACGACTTCATCTGTCGCTTGGCTCTGCGCGTTCCAGCGGTTAAATAGGCGGTCCACATCACGCAGGGAGCCTTGCCTTGACCACAGCCCAGGACCGCATTCACCGCAAGATCGCGACGGAAATCGGCGCGGCCCCCGGACAGGTTTCGGCCACGGTCGACCTGCTCGACGGCGGCGCCACGGTGCCCTTTGTCGCGCGCTACCGCAAGGAGGCGACCGGCGGGTTGGACGACACGCAGTTGCGCACCTTGGCAGAACGGCTGGGCTATCTGCGCGAGATGGAGGCGCGGCGCGAGACGATCCTTGGCTCGATCCGCGATCAGGGCAAGCTGACCGATGCGCTGGCGCTGTCCATCGCCAAGGCCGAAACCAAGGCCACGCTGGAAGACATCTACCTGCCCTACAAACCCAAACGCCGCACCAAGGCGATGATCGCGCGCGAAAACGGGCTGGAGCCGCTGTTGCGCGCCATCCTCTCCGACCGCCGCGCTGACCCAGAGACGCTGGCCACGTCCTACCTGTCCGACGCGGTGGCCGACACCAAGGCGGCGCTGAACGGCGCGCGTGACATTCTGGTTGAGGAACTCGCCGAAAACGCCGTTCTGCTGGGCCGCTTGCGCGGCTTCATGCGGGCTGAGGCGCGCATCACTTCCAAGGTGGTGGCGGGCAAGGAACAGGAAGGCGCCAAGTATTCCGACTATTTCGACCATGACGAGGCATGGAACAAGATCGCCGCCCACCGGGCGCTGGCGATCCTGCGCGCCGCCAAGGAAGAGATCGTAACCGTCGAGATCGCGCCAGAGCCCGAGACAGGCGTGGACCGCGCCATCGGCATGATCGCGCTGGAGATCGGCATTCCCGGCGACGGGCCAGGGGATCTGTGGCTGCGCAAGGCCGCCACCTGGGCGTGGAAGGTCAAGCTGAGCCTTGCCATGTACGTCGACCTGATGAGCGACCTGCGCGCTAGCGCCTTTGAAGAGGCGATTGCCGTCTTTGCCCGCAACCTGCGCGCGCTGCTGCTGGCCGCGCCCGCGGGCGCACGGGCGACGCTGGGTCTGGACCCCGGTCTGCGGACCGGCGTCAAGGCGGCGGTGGTCGATTCCACCGGCAAGGTGCTGGAAACCGCGACGCTGTATCCGCACCAGCCCCGCATGGACCTGCGCGGCACCGAGGCCAAGATCCTCGAGATGGTCAAACGCCACGGCGTCGAACTGATCGCCATCGGCAACGGCACCGCCAGCCGCGAAACCGAACGCGTGGTCGCCGATACCCTGCGCCTGCTACCCGACGGCGCGCCGCGCCCGGTCAAGGTGGTGGTGTCAGAGGCGGGCGCATCGGTTTATTCTGCCTCTGAACTGGCGGCACGAGAGTTTCCCGATCTCGACGTCTCGCTGCGCGGCGCGGTGTCCATCGCGCGCCGCTTGCAGGATCCGCTTGCCGAACTGGTCAAGATCGAACCGAAATCCATCGGCGTCGGCCAGTACCAGCACGACGTCGACCAACGCAAACTCGGTCAGGCGCTGGAGGCGGTGGTCGAGGACGCGGTGAACGCGGTCGGCGTCGATCTCAACACCGCCTCCGCGCCGCTGCTGGCGCGGGTGTCCGGTCTGGGCACCCGTCTGGCAGAGGCCATCGTGGCACAGCGCGACGCCTCCGGTGCCTTTGCCTCGCGCAAGGCCCTGCTCAAGGTGCCGGGGCTGGGCCCCAAGGCGTTTGAGCAATCCGCCGGCTTTCTGCGCATCCGCGACGGTGAAGAGCCGCTGGATGCCTCGTCGGTCCACCCGGAGGCCTACGGCGTGGCGCGGCGCATCGTAAAGGCCTGCGGCCGCGACCTGCGGGCCATCATGGGCGATGGAACAGCCCTGCAACGCCTGCGGGCCGAGGATTTTGTAGACGACCGGTTCGGCCTGCCCACGGTGCGCGACATCCTTGTGGAACTGGAAAAGCCCGGCCGTGACCCCCGCCCCGGATTCAAGACCGCATCCTTTGCCGATGGCGTCGAAGAGATGAAAGACCTCAAACCCGGCATGTTGCTGGAAGGCACCGTGACCAACGTCGCCGCCTTTGGCGCGTTCGTCGATATCGGCGTGCATCAGGACGGGCTGGTGCATGTCAGCCAGTTGGCGGATCGGTTTGTCAAAGACCCGCATGAGGTGGTCAAGGCGGGCGATGTGGTCAAGGTCCGCGTGCTGGAGGTGGATCTGCCGCGCAAACGCATCGCCCTGTCGATGCGCAAGCAGACCAGCGACGCGCAACCGGACACCGGCTCCAAACGCTCCGCGCCCGCACCGGGACGCGGAAAACACGGTGGCAATCCAACAGGTGGCAAACCCAAAGGTGGTCACTCCAAGGGACCGTCAAATCGTCCGCAGGGCAATGACACCGGCGCGCTGGGGGCCGCCCTTCAGGCGGCGATGAAGAAAAAGACCTGACTGCCGCTCCGATTCCGGGTCGGGGCGGACAGACGCCCCGGCCCTGACCGCCATCCTAGACCTGTGATCGCTGGTTGGGGGGTCGCAACTGGACAAAGCGCAACTAGACAAGCCAATGCCTTGACCGCCGACCGCGTCTCATCGCCCGGATCGGGTCTTTGGGTATATGGATATACCAGTCGTCCAAAATCTGCGGGTGTCGCCATGCTCATGGCTGCCCACCGGGAACATCCCCAATCACATCGGGGTCCACTGATTTCAAAGAGACAAAATGGTGCGGTCGAGACGCATTGAATTGCTGTTCACATCCGTCTAGTAACGCCCATATCTCTCAATGAAACAAAGACCTAACGTCTCGAATTATCCAAAATCGTCTTGACGTGTTCGCCCACATCCCCCAGTTATCGGGGATAAATTGGGGGATATTGTTGGGGACCGAAACTGTGAAATTGAACGCATTGTTCATCAAGAACGCCCTGCCGGGGAAATACGAAGATGGGAACGGATTGCGCCTAGTCAAACGGGCAGATGGTGGGGGGCAATGGGTCTTCAGGTACACCGTTCTTGGACGTAGGCGGGAGATGGGGATCGGCGGGCTGCCCGCGTTGACCCTTAAGGATGCCCGCGAGATCGCAGCTGAATACCGGGCGATGGTCGCCCGGGACATCGACCCGATCGAGCAGAGAAAGAAGAAACGGCTTGACGCCATAAGTCGGCGCAAGGTTTTGAACGACGTTGCGCACGACGCCTTCAAGAGCAGACAGGCCGAACTGAAGGGGGACGGCAAGGCTGGGCGGTGGTTCAGCCCGCTGGAATTGCATGTGCTCCCGAAACTGGGCGACTTGCCGGTCACGGAAATCACCCAGTCCGACGTGCGCGATGCGCTGGAACCGATCTGGAACAAGAAAGCGGCCACCGCCAAGAAGGCCGCAGACCGCCTCAAGATCGTGCTGGATCACGCCGCTGCCCTGGGTTTCGACGTTGACTTGCAGGCGGTCGCGAAGGCCAAAAAGTTGCTGGGACGCCAGCGCCACGAAGTTGTGTCGATACCGAGTATGCCTTGGCGAGAGGTCCCCGCCTTCTACACATCCTTAGAGGACCCGACCGTCACGCACTTGGCTCTTCGGCTCCTGATCCTGACCGGACTTCGCTCGGCGCCTGTGCGATTCGCCAGGCTGGATGAGATTGATGGCGTCGTATGGACCGTCCCGGCCGCGAACATGAAAGCGCGGGTAGGCGCCGCACAAGACTTTCGCGTGCCACTCTCAACCGAGGCGCTGAGGGTCATAGACTTAGCAACGCGGTTCGAGAAAGGCGGGTTTCTATTCCCGTCGGTTCGAAAGACCGCGCACCGCAGCTTGCGGACGATCTTCGATTTTTCCGGTGGCTTCGTCATGTCCGAGCCCTGTGGTTCTTGAGGCCAAAGAACACCCAGCCGTTCCAGCGCGTGCCGGTGATCGCGCGCGCGATGGCCGACAGCGACTTGTAGGGCCGACGCTGAACCACGCGACCGTGCCCGCGCGCTGACGCGCGCATTCACCCAACCCCCTGAAATCGCAGAGACGCGCGACGTCCTGACCTGGCCACGAGAAGGCGCCGGACGCCTGGCCGCAAGGCAGGCGTCCGATGTCCTTCGCGTGGCACGAGATCCGTGATCACCTCATGCATTCATCCTCAAACCTTCACTTCCAGCGCAGTTTCGACGCCGTCCGACGTGCGCAGGTCGCCCTCGCGCCGTTTCGGGATCCGGCGGCCCTGCTGGACGGGCTGCACCGCACGCTCGGCGATCAGGGCCAGAAGAACCTTATCCTCTCCGCGCTCGTCAGGGTGGCGCAGGGCGACGGGCCCGCGTCCGACTGCGCGCTGACGCTGCTGTTGCTGGCGCTCTGGCCCGGCCTCGACGCCATCCGGCGCCGGTCGATCTGGCGCAGGATCGGCACCGCCGACGAGGTGGCGTCCGATGTGCTGGCGCGCACCACCGAGGCGGTCCGCAGGCTCGACCTAGGGCGGGTCAACTGGATCGCCGCGACGGTACTGCGCAACGTCGAGCGCGACATGATCCGGGTGCGCGAGCGCGACCAAGCACGCGAACGTCTCGCCAGCGGCGCCGATCCCGACGAGGTGGCGGACAGCGGCGACAGCGGGATCGGCGCGGCCGGGTACGCGCGGCTGAACGGGGCCGTGCGGAAGCTGCTCGGCGATGACGCCCTGCTGGTGATCCGCGTGGCGATCGAGGGCTTCTCGCAAGCCGAGGTCGCCGTCGAACTGGGCCTGACCGAGGCCGCCGCCCGCAAGCGGTACCAGCGCGCCATGCGCCGACTGAACGACGCCCTCAACCCGGCTTATTCATCCAAATCAGGGGAAATAGCTGGCGTGCCCGCGAAAGCTTTGTAGAATCAAGCTGCTAGACAAAATCCGACAGCAGCCATCG
>NZ_FZON01000007.1 GCF_900188425.1 Antarctobacter heliothermus | reverse complement strand
GCCGTCATACCGCCGCGCAAGAATGCCAAGCCGTGGAAGCCATCGACTGCAGGGGCTATCGCTCGGAACGAGGCGCTGCGCGCTTCGAAATACCTTGGCCGCGCCATCTGGAGAAAATGGAGCGGATACCACCGACGAAGCCGCGCCGAGACGAAGATGCATTGCGTGAAGCTGCTGGGGCAGAGCCTCATGGCGCGCGACTTCGATCGTCAGGTCGCCGAACTTCAGATCCGCGCCGCCGTGCTCAACGGCTACACCGCGCTCGGCATACCCGTCACAGAGCCTGTGGGATAATTGCGTCCGGGGAAAGGGGAACTCCGGACGTTACCGACTTTGCGCAACAAAGCCGATTTATGGCGCGCAATCAAATCTTTCATCCTATCTGATTGGCGTCGAAAAATCGGGCAGGTGTAGCTACCAAAGATCAAAGAAGAAGGCGCGCCTCGGACATCCGATAGTGCGAACAGGCCTTTGGAAATCCCTCCGTCAGAAAGCAATTTGTGTGCCGAAAACTCGGGCGCACATTCGCCAAGCCTCGCCTCACATCTAGCCTCAGCAGCCGATGCTTCGTCTAAATATTCAAGAAAAGCAGCTTTGCTTAGACCCATCGCATCTTCAAATTGCTCTTCGGACATGGCGTCCATCTCGTCCCGCATTTCAAATGCAATTCTGCTCATTGAAGCACTCCTTCAATGCAAAAATATACAGATTAAAGGCTGAGATGGCCAGCTATTCTCAGAGCACTGATCACTCCCATCGGACATTCGACCAGAGTGCAACATTCGACAAAATGGGGTCGGAGCGGACGCTGCGCTCCGACCCCAGCAACCATTCACATTCCCCCCGACGAGCAAAGGCCCCCGCGTGGGGGGCCTTTTCTATCGCGAAACCAAGCAGTCCTGGTCGCGGGTTTCAGTCGGCGGCGACCGTTGTCTGGCGCTGCTCGCCCAGCCCCTCGACCCGCACCACCATCTCGTCGCCCGGACGCAGGAAGCGCTGCGGTTTCATGCCCATGCCAACGCCCGACGGCGTGCCGGTGGCGATGATGTCCCCCGGCACCAGCTTCATGAACTGCGACATGTAAGAAATGATCTCGGCCACGCCGAAAATCATGTCCGAGGTGTCGCTGTCCTGCACCGTCTCGCCGTTCAGATCCAGGCTCACCTTCAGGTTCTGCGGATCGGCAACCTCATCGGCTGTCACCAGCCACGGTCCGGTCGGCCCAAAGGTCGGGGCCGATTTGCCCTTGATCCATTGGCCGCCCTTCTCGATCTGAAACTCACGCTCGGACACATCGTTGATGACGCAATAGCCCGCGACATAAGACAGCGCATCCGCCTCGGACACATAAGAGGCGGTCTTGCCGATCACCACACCCAGTTCGACCTCCCAGTCACCCTTGACCGAATTGCGCGGGATCACAACCGGGTCATAGGGGCCGGACAGGGCAGAGCTGGCCTTGGAAAACAGGATCGGCTCCTTGGGCGGTTCCGCGCCCGTTTCCGCCGCGTGTTTGGCATAGTTAAGCCCGACGCAGAAGAAATTCGGCACCGAGGCAAGGCAAGCGCCGATCCGGCCCGGATCGCCCACCACCGGCAGGCTGGCGGGGTCAATGGCCCGCAACCGGTCCAGCGCCTCCAGCGACACGGTCTGCCCTTCGAAATCCGCCACATGGGCCGACAGGTCGCGCACCTGCCCGTCGCTGTCCAGCAGTCCGGGCTTTTCACCGCCCACGGGGCCAAATCGCAATAGTTTCATGTCTTTCCCATTCCTTGTTCCTGGGGTCCGCGGTTGTCTGATCCGGGCTCACTTCTCCGCCGGGGCGGGCTCTGCCTCTTCGGCATCGAACACATCGACGACATTGACCAGCAGATGGTCAAGATGCGCCTGCACAGAGGTCTGCGCCGCGACGGCATCGCGGGCACGCAAGGCGGTGACAATATCCGCGTGCTGGCGCAGCACCCTATCGCGGGATCGTTTCCGGCTGGCCGACAGATAGCGCGCCCGCCAAAGCCGCGCCAGCAGCGCGCCATGGGTCTCGTCCAGAACCGGATTGCCCGCCGCGCGGGCAATCGCCCGGTGAAAGCTCATGTCCAGTTCGAACAGATCCAGCCGGTCAAGTTTGTCGTAGTCGCGCTCCATGCGGCCCGCCACCTCGGCGATCTCGTCGATCTCGGCGTCACTGGCGCGCTGACAGGCCAGCCGGGCCGACAGCACCTCCAGCGCCGCCATCACCTCGATGTTGTGCGCGACGTCCTCAAAGCTGGGCTTGGCAACGATGGGGGACCTTGCGGGGCGCAACTGGACCAGCCCCTCTTTCGCCAACATCCGAATCGCCTCGCGCATTGGCGTGCGGCTGACACCAAGTTCCGCCGCATGGTCGCGCTCCTTGACCGGCGCACCGGGGGGCAACTTGCCGCGCAAGATGTCCCTGCGCAATCGAGTCGCGATCTGTTCAGGCAGTGTCCCGTCTACCATGGCGCAGCCCACCTCTCTGAATCCGCACCTTTTTCCGCGCCAACCAGGGCGCCCCTGCATGAAGAAGATTTGGTATACCAAAATTCCTTGCCTGTCGATAAGGCTTTGGTTAGCGTGGCGTTGCCGGGTGGTATACCATCCTGGTCAGGGGGCTTGCCCCCGGATTTAAAACAGGCGGGGGGGAGCCCGCCGCAGGGAGGAACACATGAAGAATCTTCTGACGACGGCCGCGGCCGTTGCCATTGTCGCATCCGCGGCCACCGCGCAGGACGTCACCCTGCGCATCCAGTCACACTATGCGACCGAACATCCCTCGGGCATTCTTGCGGCACAGTTCGCCGATGACATCGAGGTCATGTCCGGCGGTGCAATCGACATCGAGATCTTCTACAGCTCGTCCGTCGTGGCCACGACCGAGACCTTTGACGCGGCCATCAACGGCATCCTCGACTGCGACATGACCGGCGGTGCCTACCAGACCGGCAAGAACCCGGCGTTCCAGTTTGTCGGCGACATCATGGGCGGCTATGACACCCCGTGGCAGCAGCTGAGCTGGCTGTATTACGGCGGTGGCTACGAGGCCGCGCAGGAACTCTACAACGCCGAGAACATGCAGCTGGTCGGCTGGTGGATCTACGGTCAGGAATCGCTGTCCTCGTCCAAGCCGCTCGCCGGTCCCGACGATCTGAAAGGCTGGAAATTCCGTTCGCCTCCGGGCCTGGAAACAGAGATCTTCGAAGAACTGGGCGCCCAGCCGATCGTGATGGACTTCACCGAGATCTTTACCGCGCTTGAAACCGGCATCATCGACGGCGCCGACGCATCGGGCCTGAACAACAACGTCGGCCTGGGTCTCTATGACATCGTCAACCATGCCACCTACCCCGGCTTCCACTCGATGCCGTCGGACCACCTTGCCTGTAACCTCGACGTCTGGAACGGGTTGAGCGATCAGCACAAGCGTATCATCGACACCGCCATGCAGAAACTTGCCCTGCACACCGCGCTGTCGAATGAAAAGAAGAACGCCGAAGCCGCTGCCATGCTGACCGCCAAAGGCGTGACGCTGCATGAATGGTCGGCCGCAGACCGCGCCGACTTCCGCAAGGCTGCACAGGTTGCATGGGACCGCTGGGCCGAAAAGACGCCCGAGGCCGCCGCGCTTGTCGCCAGCCACCGTGCCTACCTGGGCCAGCTTGGCCTGCTTGCCGACTGATCGCCTGATCTGACGGACGAGTGACACAGCGGCGGACTCTGTACAGGGTCCGCCGCTTTTCGTCTCAAGAACAGGCCGGAACAACGAAATAGGCCAACACAACAAGGAGGCAGGGCATGAATTCCGAAAGCGTGTGGCTGGGGCCACTCAGAACGCCGGTGCGGTGGGCCATGATCGTCTTTTGCGCGCTGGCGCTGGTGATCTACGCTTGGCTGATCCTCAGCCTGTTCATCACCGACGAACCGCTTGGCGTGCATGAAATGATCCGCCCGGAAGGCCGGATGATCGTCGTCGCCATGATGACCACACTGACGCTGGCGCTGATCTTTGCCGCGATCTTTACCTCTGACATCCGGGGCTCGATCGAGGTGGAACGCACCGGGCCCTTTGACATCCTCAGCCTGATCCTGGGACGGCTGTCGATGATCGGGATCACCTTCATCGTCCTCGTGATGTTCTACGAGGTGGTCGCCCGCTACGTCTTTAGCGGCGGCACCCTTTGGGCAAACGAACTGTCGCTGTGGATCGCCGCCATCGTCTTTCTGTTTGCCGGGCTCTACGCCATGCAGCAGCGCAGCCACATCCGCATCTATGTGATCTACGACATGATGCCCCGCTGGCTGCAAAAACTGTCGGACATCATCTCTGTTTCGCTGATCTGGGTCTTTGCCTTCTGCCTTGTCTGGGGCGGCTACGCCGACGCCAAGCGGCGTCTCCTGCGCCTCGAAGGCTACGGCTCTGCGTGGGATCCGCCCATCCCCGGCACCGTCAAGACCGCCGTTCTGGTGATCGTCATCATGGTTGCGCTACAGGCGCTGTCAAACCTGATAGCCGACTGGAACAAAGCCCCCGAACACCACAACCCTGCCGATGAGATCGACGAAACAGAGATCGAGAACATCCGCAAAACCCTGGAAGTGGACAAGAACTGATGGTCGACATCGGCACACTCTCCCTCGTTGTTCTATTGCTGATGTTCGTGCTGCTGGCCATCGGTATGCCGCTGGGCTTTGCCTCGGCCTTTCTGGCCGTGGTCACGCTGTACCTGAAATTCGGCGACGACATCCTGTTCCGCAGCTTTGGCCAGGGGCCATTCAACGTGCTGGGTCAGGCGGTTTACCGACAGATGGTCAACTACGTCCTGATATCGGTGCCGTTATTCATCTTCATGGCGGCGCTGCTGGAACGCTCCGGCATTGCGCGCGACATGTATTCCTCGCTCAATGTCTGGCTGTCACGCACCCGTGGCGGCATCGCCATCGTGACCTCGATCATGGCCGTCATCATGGCCGCCATGTCCGGGATCATCGGTGGTGAGGTGGTCCTGCTGGGCCTGATCGCCCTGCCCCAGATGCTGCGGCTGGGCTATAACCAGAACCTAGCCATCGGAACCATCTGCGCCAGCGGCAGCCTTGGCACCATGATCCCGCCGTCGATCGTGCTGATCTTTTACGGGCTGGTGACAGAGACCTCGATCAAGGCGCTGTTCACCGCGTCCTTCCTGCCCGGTTTCATGCTGGCCAGCTTCTTCATTGTCTACATCATCATACGCACCCAGCTTGACCCGGATCAGGCCCCCCTGCCACCGCAGGAACCCGGTGCGCCCGAAGGCAATGAAAAACGGCTGATGTTCCTTGGCTTCGTGTCGCGCTTTGGCATGTGGATCACCGGGGTTCTGACCCTGCGGGCGCTGTTCTTCACCGTGACCGGCAACAACGTGATCACCGAAGGCGTCGATCCGATCTTTCTGGGAATGGTCGCGGACATCCCGTGGCTGATCGGCACCTTTGTCCTGTTCGGCGTGATCATGTATTTCATCGTCGGGATGGAACGCACCGCCAAGGGCTGGGAAATGGGCTATGGCCTGATTGCCCCCATCGTGGTGATCGGCGTTGTCCTTGGGTCGATCTATGGCGGCATCACCGGCATCACAGAGGCGGCCGGCATGGGCGTTGTCGCGGTCTTTACCATCGGCATGATCCGCCGAGAGATGACGTTCGAGATTGTCTGGGACGCGCTTTTGCGCACGCTGAAGTCCACCGGCACGATCATCTGGGTCACCATCGGTGCTGCGGCGCTTGCGGCGGCCTATACGCTGGCGGGCGGGCCGACCTATGTCGCCAACCTGATTGTCGGCGCGGACATGCCCACCATGGGTATCATCCTTGTCATGATGGTGGTCTTCCTCATCATGGGGATGTTCATGGACTGGGTCGGCATCGTGTTGCTGATCATGCCGGTCTTCCTGCCCATCGTGGTGCGGCTTCCGGCAGAGGAAATCGGCTTTCTGGGTAGTGTGGACGCGCGCTATGTTCCGATCTGGTTCGGCGTGGTGTTCTGTATGAACATGCAGGTCAGTTTCCTGTCACCCCCCTTTGGGCCCGCCGCCTTCTACCTCAAATCGGTGGCACCGCCGCATATCTCGCTTACGGATATCTTCCGCGGCTTCCTGCCCTTCATCGCCCTGCAACTGCTGGCGCTGTCGGTGCTTCTGGCCTGGCCGCCCATCGTCACGATCTTCCTGTGACGGTTTGAACCTTGTCCGGACCGGGTACGCCCTGGTCCGGTCGTTCCTGCCCCCTTCGGTCCCTTTCGCGACGGGGCGCCTGACAATCCCCTTTGACGGAGGTGTGTCCATGCCTCGCATGTTGACCCCGGACCAAATCGACCATTTCAATACCCAAGGCTACCTCGTCATCGACGACGTGCTGGACAGCGCCACGCTTGACGCGGTCAGAGCGGAATACAGCGACCTTCTCGACAGGCTCTATGCGGGCTGGCAGGCTCAGGGCCTTGTCCGCGACGGCAGCGGCCTCGATTTCTGGCAAAAGCTGCTGCTCTCCTACAAGGCCGGCTGCGACTGGTTTCAGCCGATGGATATTTCCCTGCCCGGCGGTGAGATCACCGCCGACACCCCGTTCCACTTTGGTCCCGCCGTCTTTGACATGCTGACCCACCCGCACCTGCTGGACATGGTCGAGGATCTCATCGGGGCCGAGCTGACCTCGAATCCCATCCAGCACGTCCGCCTGAAACCGCCCTCCGTGACGCTGCGCTCGGACGAATTGCGCGCCCATGTCACCACCACCGACTGGCATCAGGACCGCGCCGTCGCGCATGAATCCGGCGACACCACACAGATGGTCACCGTCTGGCTCGCGATCACCGATGCCACGGTCGACAACGGCTGCCTGCAGGTCGTGCCGGGCAAACCGCAGATGTACCCGCATTGCCCGCAGAAACAGACCGCCATCGCGCCGGGCTGTTTGGATGAGACACAGGCCCGCCCCCTGCCGGTTCGTGCAGGCGGCGCGGTGCTGTTCCACCCACTCACACCCCACGCCTCGCTGGCCAACCAATCCGACCAGTTCCGGTGGAGCTTTGACATCCGCTTCAACGTGACCGGCCAACCCACCGGGCGCTCGCATTTCCCCGAATTCATCGCCCGCTCGCGCTCATCCCTCGAAACCGAACTGCGCGACTGGCGCATCTGGCAGGCGATGTGGCAAGACACCCGCGCGCGCCTCTCCGGCCAGCCGCATATCCCGATCCACCGCTGGAGCGCCGACAGCCCGGTCTGCGCCTGACCCCTCAATCCTTGCCGCGCCCCCCGTTTCTTCTGGCCTGAAATATCCCGGGGGGGCCGCAGGCGGGGGGCAGCGCCCCCCTCAACAGCCGAGAATCACAATGCCCAACACCGTCCGCCTGTCCGACGCCGACAATGTCGTCACCGCCGTCACCCCGCTTGAAATCGGGCAAGAGGGCGCCACCCAGCTGATCCCGCGCGGGCATAAACTCGCCACGCAAGACATCCCCAAAGGCGCGCCGGTGATCAAATACGCCCAGGTCATTGGCTACGCGGCAGAGGACATCGCCCCCGGCGCCCATGTCCACACCCACAACCTGGACTTCCGCAACGTCGACATGGCCTATGAGTTCGGCACCAACCTGCGCCCCGTGACCCCCGCCGCAACCCAAGACACTTTCATGGGCTACCGCCGCGACACCGGCCGCACCGGCACCCGCAACTACATCGCCGTCCTCACCTCGGTGAACTGTTCCGCCACCGCCGCGCGCAAGATCGCCGCCCATTTCACCGAGGACAAACTGGCCGCCTACCCCAATGTCGACGGCGTTGTCGCCTTTGTCCACGGCACCGGCTGCGGCATGGCCGGTCAGGGCTCCGAGGGGTTCGAGGCGCTGCAGCGGGTCATGTGGGGCTATGCCCGCAACCCCAACGTCGGCGGCGTGCTGATGGCGGGCCTTGGCTGTGAGATGAACCAGATCGACTGGCTGGTCGAGGCCTACGGCCTCAAACCCGGCCCCCTGTTCCAGAGCATGAACATCCAGGACGTGGGGGGCCTGCGCAAATCCATCGAACTGGGCATCGCCAAGATCGAAAAGATGCTGCCCGTGGTCAATCAGGCCACCCGCACCGAATGCCCCGCCTCTGACCTCATGGTCGCCCTGCAATGCGGCGGCTCTGACGCGTGGTCCGGCATCACCGCCAACCCCGCCGTCGGCTACGCCTGTGACCTGCTGGTCGCCCAAGGCGGCACCGGGGTCTTGGCCGAGACGCCGGAGATCTACGGCGCCGAACACCTGCTGACCGCCCGCGCCGTCGACCAAGCCACCGGCGAAAAACTCATCGACCTGATCCGCTGGTGGGAGGATTACACGGAACGCAACAAGGGCAGCATGGACAACAACCCCTCCCCCGGCAACAAGAAGGGCGGGTTGACCACCATCCTTGAGAAAAGCCTCGGCGCGGCGGCCAAGGGCGGCACGACGCCGCTGAGCGGCGTCTACAAATACGCCGAACCCGTGACGGCCCGCGGCTTTACCTTCATGGACAGCCCCGGCTACGACCCCGCCAGCGTCACCGGCCAGATCGCATCGGGCTGTAACCTCGTCTGTTTCACCACCGGGCGCGGATCGGCCTTTGGTGCCAAACCCAGCCCCTCGATGAAGGTCGCCACCAACACCCAGATGTTCGACCGCATGACAGAGGACATGGACATCAACGCCGGCACCATCCTGAGCGACGGCAAATCCGTCGAACAGGTCGGCCGCGAGATCTATGAGATGTGGCTGCGCATGGCCTCCGGCGAACAGTCCAAATCGGAACAGCAGGGCCTTGGCGACTATGAATTTGTGCCTTGGCAAATCGGGGCGGTGATGTGATGACAACGCCGCTTCCCCTTTGCGTGATCGGCGCAGGCAGCATCGGACGCCGCCATATAGAGGTCGCCGTCGACTCGCCCGCCATCACCCTGACCGCCGTGGTCGAACCCCATGCCGAAACCCGCGCGAAACTGGCGCAACAGGGCCTGAACGCGGTCGCTACCCTCGACGAGGTGCCCGCCGAAACCCGCGCCTGCGTGATCGCAACGCCAACGCCGGATCACCTGCCCTCGACCCTCGCGGCGCTGGGGCGCGGCTGGGCGGTGCTGGTGGAAAAACCCTTTGCAGAATCCCTCGACAATGCCCGCGCCATGATGGAGGCCGCCGACACCGCAGGCCTGCCGCTCATCGTCGGGCATCACCGCCGCTGCCATCCCTATGTCATGGCCATGCGCGAGGCCCTGCCCGCCATCGGTCAACTTGTCGGGCTGCAAGGCTTTTGGTCGGTGCGCAAACACAACACCTATTACGATGTGCCATGGCGTCGCCTGCCCGGCGCCGGGCCGCTGGCCAGCAACCTCAGCCATGAGATTGACCTCTTGGGCTTTTTCACCGGCCTGCCGACCGAGGTCACGGCGCTCACCTCTTCCGCCACACGCGGACTGGTGATCGAAGACACTGCCGCGCTGGCCTTCCGGTTTGAAAACGGCGCGCTGGGGTCTTTCCTGATGTCCGACGCCGGGGCCTCGCCGTGGTCGTTTGAGGCAACATCGGCAGAGAACCCAGAAATCGCCGGATCAGATCAGGACTACCTGCGCTTTACCGGCACCTTGGGCGCGCTGGCCTTTCCGTCCCTGACCCTTTGGGGCGCAAGCGATCCGGGTGAGGTCGAATGGTCCAAACCGCTGAAACGCACGCCGGGGCCGCATTTCGACAGGATCGACCCGATCCGCGCCCAGATCGACCGCTTTGCCGCGTTTCTCGAAACCGGCAGCGATGACGTCCTCTGCCGCCCCGCCGACGGGCTTGCGGCGCTGGAAATGACGCTGGCCACCGCGCTGTCCGGCAAGACACACCGCCCGGTCAAACGGGGCGAGGTGCCCGGCGATTTCACAGGAGTTCTGACATGAGACTAAAGGGCAAACGCGCCTTCATCACCGCCGCCGGTCAGGGCATTGGCCGCGCCATCGCCGAAAGCTATGCCCGTGAGGGCGCCGAGGTCACCGCCACGGACCTGAACGGCGACCTGCTACAGGGGCTTCAGGGGACAACCTTCGCGCTGGACGTGACTGACAAGGCATCGCTGACCCGCGCCATAGAGGCCGCCGCCCCGGACATTCTGGTCAACTGCGCCGGGTTTGTGCATGCGGGCGCGCTGCTGGACGCCACCGATGACGACTTTGACTTTGCCATGACGCTGAATGTCCGCTCGCAGTTTCACAGCATGCAGGCGGCCCTGCCGGGCATGATACAGCGCGGCGGCGGGTCCATCGTCAATATCGCCAGCATTGCGGGCAGCATCGTCGCCGCGCCGAACCGCTGCATTTATGGCGCGTCCAAGGCGGCGGTGATCGGCCTGACCAAATCCGTGGCGCTGGACTATGTGACCAAGGGCATCCGGGTGAACTGCATCTGTCCCGGCACGGTCGACAGCCCGTCGCTGCACGACCGGCTGCGCGCCATGGGCGACTACGAGGAGGCGCTCAAGGCGTTCAATGCGCGCCAGCCCATGGGCCGCATCGGCACCCCGCAGGAAATCGCCCATCTGGCGGTCTATCTGGGCTCTGATGAGTCCGCCTTTACCACCGGGCAGGCACATGTGATCGACGGCGGTTGGGCCACCGGCTGAGCCTCCGCGCCGGGCGTCGGGGCTTGGCCCCACCCCGGGCGCAAATCCTAACACTTCGTAAAATCGTCTCTGTAACCCATTGATTTTGCATAACCGAAAACCTGTCCACGCGTGGACACCCCATTGACGCCGCTCTGTCGGCGGCGCAAGAACCCCTCATGTCAGACCCAAAACCCCGCGAAGATCGAACCGCCTCCGGCGTCCTGCTGATGATGCTGGCGGTGGTCGGATTCACCTGTATCGACAGCGCCGCCAAATGGCTGATCCTCGCCGGCCTGCCCGCCCTTCAGGTCGTCTTTGCCCGCTATGCCGGGCATTTCATCGTCGCCGTCACGCTCTATGGATCGCAAGAGGGCCGCCAGGCCTTCGTCTCCAACGCGCCCGTCCGACAGCTGATGCGCAGCTTTTTCCTGCTCGGCAGCACGGTGTGCAATTTCACCGCGCTAAAATACCTGCCGATCACCGTGACCACCACGATCATGTTCGCCGGGCCGATTGTTGTCACCCTGCTGGCCATCCCGATCCTCGGCGAAAAGGTCGGCCTGCGCCGGATCGTCGCCGTCTGCGTCGGTTTTCTGGGGGTGATCGTGGTGATGCAGCCCTGGGGGATCAGCTTTCACCCCGCCATGTTCCTGTCACTCGCCGCGCTGACCATGGCCGCCTGCTACTTCATCATGACCCGCCTGCTGGCCGGGGTCGAAGGCAACGCCACCCAACAGATCTGGTCCAGCGGCGCGGCCACACTCGCCCTGCTGCCGTTTGTGCTGGGCGGCTGGACCTGGCCACAAGGCAGCGCATGGATCGCCTTTGTCCTGATCGGCATGTTCGGCGCAGGCGGCCATATCGCCGCCGTGACCGCCCACCGTCTCGCCGATGCCTCGATCCTGGCGCCAGTGATCTACATCCAGATCTTTCTGGCCGCGATGGCCGGCATCCTGCTGTTCGACACCTGGCCCACGATCTGGACGCTGGGCGGCGGGGCGATCATCATCGCCTCCGGCCTCTACATCTGGCAGCGTGAGCGCAAGGTCCGGGGCCGCGTCCGCCGCCCCGTTCCCAACACCCGCTGAACCGCCGTTACCCGCGCCCGATATACGGCATGGTCGTCGCCATGACGGTCATGAACTGCACATTCGCCTCCAGCGGCAACGACGCCATATGCAAGACACTGGACGCCACGTTGGACACGTCCATCATGGCCTCAGGCTTGATCGAGCCATCAGCCTGCGGCACGCCCTTCTTCATCCGCTCGGACATGTCCGTGACGGCGTTGCCAATGTCGATCTGCCCGCAAGCAATCCCAAATGGCCGCCCGTCCAGCGAAATCGACCGCGTCAGCCCGGTGATCGCGTGTTTCGAGGCCGTATAGGGGGTCGACCCCCAGCGCGGCACATAGGCCGACACTGACCCGTTGTTGATGATCCGCCCGCCTTGCGGTTCCTGCGCCCGCATCCGCGCAAAAGCCGCCCGCGCACAGATGAACGACCCGGTCAGGTTGATGTCTATGGCCCGCCGGAAATCCGCAACCGAGGTCTCGTCGATAGTGCCGCCCATGACCGAAACACCGGCATTGTTGAACAGCGCATCAATCCGCCCCCACTCCGCCATCGCTGTGTCAAAGGCCGCGCCGACCGCCGCCTCATCCACAACATCACACGGCAGTGCCAGCGCATTCGCATGACTGTCGGCCATGGCCTGCACACTCTCTGCCGTCCGGCCCACGATCCCGACGCGCCAGCCCGCATCCAGAAAAACCTGCGCGCAGGCCTTGCCGATTCCGCGCGCGCCGCCGGTTATGATAATCGTCTTGGACATCCGCCCCTCCTTGATTTTCTTCTGTCCGAAAATATCCCGGGGGGTGCCGAAGGCGGGGGGCAGCGCCCCCCTCCAACCTCACCTCCCGCGCCTGTCAGTGATTGTCGCGCGGCAGATCCTTGGCAATCCGCTGATAGGCGGTGGCCAGCTCCAGACACCCGCCCTCGGCCAACTGCCCCACATGGGTGCGATAGATCTCTTCCCATGGCGTCTGATGTACGATCTCCGGTGCCTCCCAGGCATCGACCCGGGCCTGCCAGTCTGCGTCATCCACCAAGGCGTTCAAGGTGCCCGCGTTCAGGTCCAGCCGCACCCGGTCGCCGGTGTGCAAATGCGCCAACCCGCCACCAACCACCGATTCCGGTGAGGCGTTCAGGATCGACGGCGACTCGGACGTGCCCGATTGCCGCCCGTCGCCCACGGTCGGCAAGTGGTTGATCCCGGCACGGATCAGCGCATCGGGCGGCTGCATGTTGACCACCTCGGCAGAGCCGGGATAGCCCACGCACCCGACGCCGCGAATGAACAGGATGGTCTTTTCGTCGATGTCCAACGACGCGTCGTTGATCCGGTCGTGGTAATCCTCCGGTCCCTCGAACACCACGGCCTTCGCCTCGAACACGCCCTCGTTGCCCGGCTCTGACAGGAACCGCGCGCGGAAATCCGGTGAAATTACGCTGGTCTTCATCAGTGCGCTGTCAAAAAGGTTGCCGGACAAGACCTTGAACCCCGCCTTTTCCCGCATCGGCGCATCGTAGCGGCGGATCACATCCGTATCCAGACTGTCGACCCCGGCCAGGTTCGCCCCCATTGTGTTGCCCGTGGCCGTCATCGCCTCGCCGTGCAGACGCCCCGCTGACATCAATTCGCCCATGACCGCGGGCACCCCGCCCGCGCGGAAAAAGCTCTCGCCCAGGTACTCACCCGCAGGCTGCATATTGACCAGCAGCGGCACGTCAAACCCGACGGTCTCCCAGTCCTTGACGTTCAGATCCACACCCGCATGACGGGCCACCGCCTGCAAATGCGGCGGCGCGTTGGTCGACCCGCCAATGGCGGTGTTGACCACGATGGCGTTCTCAAAGGCTTCGCGGGTCAGGATATCCGAAGGCTTCAGATCCTCATGAACCATTTCGACGATACGCTGGCCAGTCTCATAGGCCATGGCCATACGCTCGCGGAACGGCGCGGGAATGGCGCTGTTGCCGGTCAGGGACATGCCCAACGCCTCTGCCATGGCGTTCATGGTGCTGGCGGTGCCCATGGTGTTGCAATGGCCAAGGCTGGGTGCGCTGGAACAGACCCGCGCCATGAATTCCTCATAGTCGATCTTGCCTTCGGCCAGCAGACGGCGGCTTTCCCAAACGATGGTGCCGGACCCGGCGCGTTTGCCCTGCCACCAGCCGTCCAGCATTGGGCCGCCGTTCAACGCAATGGCCGGCAGGTCCACCGTGGCCGCCCCCATCAGCATGGCGGGCGTGGTCTTGTCACAGCCCGTGGTCAGCACCACCCCGTCGATCGGATAGCCGTGCAGCACCTCGACCAGCGACAGATAGGCAAGGTTGCGGTCCAGCGCCGCCGTGGGCCGCTTGCCGGTTTCCTGGATCGGATGCACCGGAAACTTCATCGGCACGCCCCCGGCCTCACGGATACCCGCCTTGATGCGGTCCATCAGGAAAACGTGGATCTTGTTGCAAGGGGCCAGATCGCTGCCGGTGTTGGCGATGCCGATGATCGGCCGCTCGCCCTGCAATTCCTCACGGGTGAACGTGCTGTTCTGATAACGCTCGACATAGAGCGCGGTCATCCCCGGATTGTTCGGATTGTCGAACCACTCTTGTGAGCGAAAGCGCTTGTTCGCGCGGGTATCGGACATGACCATTCTCCCCCTCTGGTGCCCGCCGATTCTGACGGGTCTCAACTCTTGTGTGAGCATTTCAATTTGGTATACCAAATGCAAGCAACCTCGCACGAGACCACAAACGACAGCAAGGGCGCAGACCGCCCTGCCCCGGGAGGAATGATCATGAAATGGCCCCCCGCCACGCGCCGCGCGGCGTCCCTGATGCTGGTGCTGGCCTGCGCCGCACCCGCCAGCGCCGAAGACCGGCTGGATCTGGACACGGTGCGCAGCTGCATCGCAACCGCCATTGATCTGGGTAAGAAACCCACCGGCTGCATCGATGGCGCCCATGCCATCTGTCTGCAAGACGCGACAGAGACACCGGCGGTGGCGACACTTTGTTTTGAGGACGCGCGCGCGCAATGGTCCGCTGCGATCGCAGCGCGCATGGACCATCTGCGCGACGCCGCTCCAGAGCGCATTGCCGCACTGGCAGGGATCGAATTGAAATACGATCTGCTGTCCTCCCTGGTACAATGCGACCGGATGGAGGAACTGGCCATCCTGCGTGAGATCCCCGCCGAAGAGATCCGCACCCAGAAAAGCCGCTGCACCGCCACGGCCTCGGGGCTGGCCTATATCCGTCTGCTGTGGCGGCTGCCCGACCCCGACCCCGACCCGATCACCCCGGAGGACAAACAACCATGATCGAAGAACCGCCCAAGCTGACGCTGGTCAAAGGTGCGCCGCGCCCGACTGCCGAACAGATCGCCGCCTTTCAGGGGGTCGAAACCGCCTTTCTCTGCGATGCCATGGGCGGCCTGGGCGCGATGGATACAAACATCGCGCCGCTGGGCTTTGGCCGGGATCTCGCCTGCGCGGTCGCCGGACCCGCCCTGGTCGCTGACAGCGGACCCGGCGACATCATCGCCACGCTGGCGGCGGTCAACCTGCTGACACCGGGCGACGTGCTGGTGCATGCGGGGCACGGGTATCAGGGCAGCGCGACCATCGGCGACCAATTGTCGGGAATGCTCAAGAATGCAGGCGCTGCGGGCTTTGTCACCGACGGCCCGATGCGCGATTACGAAGGCATTGTCGCGGCGGGTCTGCCGTCGTGGTGCACCGGACTGAACCCGAATTCGCCATGCGTCTCCGGGCCGGGATCACTGGGCGCGTCGGCCAATGTGGGCGGTCGCCACGTCGCGACCGGCGACATGATCGTTGCCGACCGCAACGGCGTGGTGGTGATCCCCTTTGCGCAGATCGACACGGTGATTGGCAAACTGGGAGAGGTCGCCCGGCTGGAGGCCGAGCTGGAGGCCAAGGTCAAGGACGGTTTCTGCACGCCCATGGACATCGACGCCATGCTGGCCGATGGCAGCGCAGTGGAGATCGGGTAAAAGAGGGGGCGCTGCCCCCGTCTCCCTTCGGTTGACTCCCCCGGGATATTTTTTGCCAGAAGAAACGCAGGATTGTCGCTTCTTCTGGCCAGAAACATCCCGGGGTGAATGCGCGCAGCGCAGAGGGGCAGCGCCCCTTTTTTTGCTCGAAATCAGGCGAAGGCGCTTTTGGCGCCGCCGCTTTCCTGCGTCTTGAAGATGGAACTGTTGTCCGGTGCAGGTGGCAGCGGCATCCGAACCGGGACTTGCGCAAGGCGCGGCTCCAGGCAAGGCGTGCCGGTGATCATGCGGTCCTGCAGGTCTTGCCAGAACAGGCGTTGCCCCAGAGAGTGGATGTAGCTTGACGCGCCCAGCAACGGCCAGGCGTCGGCGCTGGCGCATTCGTAAAACAGGATCTGCCGCGCCCGATCCGACACATTTGGGGCCGAGCCGTGCAGGATGCGGACATGATGCACGGTCATGTCCCCGGCGCGTCCGGTCAGGGTCACTGCCTTGTCGCGTTCGAATTGCGGGTCGTCCGGATTGACCGCGCCGCAAAACACGCCGCCTGCATGGTGGCTCAACACAGGCCCCTTGTGGGAACCGGGGATCACCAGAAGCGGGCCGTTGTCCGGGGTGACATCCCGCAGCATCAGGCCAAAGGCCAGCAACGAGTCATTGGTGGCCGGGTAGAACGCCCAGTCCTGGTGCCATTCCACGGCTGCCCCGCCGCCGGGCGCCTTGGTGTTCAGCTTGGAGGTATTGAGAAAGGTGTCCGGCCCCAGCAGATCGGTCAGCACCTCGGTCACTTTCGACTGCTTCAGGATCCGGTCGTAAATCGCGTGCCGCTTGTGTGGCAGCTTGATCCGGGTCAGGCGCGGCTCTTGTGGTCCGTGGCCGCGATCGAGGTCGTAAACCTCGTTGCTTTGCGTCACTTGCCGCGACTCGTCGATCAAACCGTCTGTCACCGCCTGCAATTCGGCCAGTTCCAAAGGTGTCACAACCTGTTCGACCTTCAGATAGCCGTTTGTTTCGTAGAACTCCCGCTGTTCATGGCTCAGCATCCGCGTTTCCCTCCCGCTTGCGTGGTATCGATACCATACTTTTCATGGCACCGATACCACGGCATTCTGGCGCCTGTCAAAGGGGGCAACATGAGCGATCCGCGAAAATGGGTGACGATGGGGGATGTGGCCCGCGCCGCCGGGGTGGGCAAGATCACCGTCAGCCGGGCTTTGCGCACGCCCGCCAAGGTCAGCCCGGACACCCTTGCCAAGGTGCACAAGGCCGTGGACGCGTTGGGATATGTCCGGGACGAAACCGCAGGTGCCCTGTCGTCTCAGCGCTCACGCGTGGTGGGGGCGCTGGTATCGACGCTGGATCGTCCGGTCTTTGCCACCACGATCCGCGGTCTGGAAGAGGGGTTGAGCGCCGGGGGACTGCAACTGCTGCTGGGCAGCACGCGCTACGCACCGGACAAGGAGGCGCGCATGGTTTCGACCCTGTTGGGCCGCCGCCCCGATGCGCTGGTTCTGACCAGCACCGACCACACCCCGCAAACCCGTCGCCTGCTGGAAAACGCCGGGCTGCCGGTGATCGAGCTATGGGAGTTGCCCGATGACCCGATCTTTGCCGCGGTCGGGTTTTCCAACCGGGCGGCGGGGCGCGACATGACACGCCACCTGATCGGCTCGGGACGCAAACACCCGGTGTTTTTGCGGGTTGCCAATGCCAACGACACGCGTGCCGATCTGCGCGAAGCGGGCTATCGCGGCGCACTGGAGGGGTTTGAGCCGCGCATTCTGTCCCTGCCCCCGGATGACGCCCTGAGCGGGCCGGATTTTGGCGCGCAGGGGTTGGCGCAGGCCCTGGCTCGCTGGCCCGATACCGATGCGGTGATCTGCGTCAGCGACGCGCTGGCCGTCGGCGCCTGGTGTGAGGCGATGCGGCGCGGGCTGGACGTGCCGGGCCTGCTGGCGATCACCGGCTTTGGCGACATCGATGTGGCGGGCGACGCGGGCCTCGCGCTGACCACCATCCGCATCGACGGAGAGGCCATCGGGCGCGAGGCCGCACGCCTGACGCTGGCCGCCACAGCCGGAGAGCCGCTGGCCGACAGGATCATCGACCTTGGCTATACACTGGTGCGGCGGGCGACCGGCTAGTCGCGGCCCTTTTTCGCCTCTTCTTCCAGATCAAGCCCGTTCATCCGCGCCACATGGTCGGACAGGAAGGGGACATAGTCCTCGGCAAAGCCCTGCGCCTCGACCTGTGCGAAATACTGCCGCGTGGCAGAGGCCATCGGCGACAGCGCCCCCGCCTCGGCGGCCATGGCCAGCGCATAGCGCACGTCCTTGGACGCATTGGCGATCGAGAACTTGTGCGCGTCCCGATCCCGGTCCACCGCGTAGCTCATGAAGGTATCGAAGAACCCGTTGCCCAGCCGGGACGATCCGATCACCCGCTGGATTGTCACCGGCGGAATGCCCACCTTGGCCCCCAGCGCCGTCACCTCGGAGTAGAGGGCGGCATAGCTCATTGCGATGGTGTTCATGATCAGTTTCATCTTGTGACCCGCGCCGACCGGGCCAACGTGATTGATATTGCCCGCCCAGCATTCCATCACCGGCAGGATGCGTTGGAAAACCTCTGCATCTGCGCCGACCATCGCGTCCAGCGTTCCGGCCTCGGCCTCTTTTGGGGTGCGGCCCAGCGGCGCGTCCACCATGTGCCCGCCGCGCTCTGCCAGTTCTGCCGCCAAGGCCAGCGTCACGTTGGGATCGGAGGTCGAGCAATCCACCACGATCAGCCCGTCGCGCATCCCCGTCAGAATGCCGTCGGGGCCGCGAAAGACGCTTTCGACCTGCGGCGCGTTGGACAGGCAGATGTGAATGACATCGCACTCTGCCGCCATCTCACGCGGGGTTGCGACCTCGGTCGCGCCGCGTGCCAGCAGATCCTCAACCGGCGCGCGGTTGCGGTTGCCCTTGACCACCAGCGGATGCCCCTTTTCCAGCAGGTTCTTCGCCATTCCATGACCCATCAACCCGACGCCGATGAACCCCACCTTGACCTTGTCAGACATGCGCGACCTCCCCTGTTGCGCGCCAAAGACAGGACCGCGCGCGGGACGATGCGGCCCCCGGCCGCAAGCGGCGTCTTGCCGTCCCCCGCACGCCGTTGACTTCCCGTCCCGGCTGGTTTTGACTGCGGATGGTATACCAAATGGACCGCCATGCAAGCGGGTCCAGACACCACGTCCCGGGAGGAACACCATGCATGCACCACGGGGGCCCACCCCATGTTGACCTTTGCGCTTGCGGTGTTTTTCCTGATCATCACCCCCGGTCCCGGCGTGCTGTCGACTGCCGGACTGGGCGCGGCTTATGGCTTTCGTCCGGGTCTGACCTATGTTCTGGGGCTGTTCATCGGCACCAACCTTGTGGCGCTGGCGGTGATCTCGGGGGTGGCGGCGATTGTCCTGTCGGTCCCGGTCATCCGCACGGTCCTGATGGCCGCCTCCATCGGCTATCTGCTGTACCTTGCCGCGCGCATCGCCTTTGCCGGCAGCAAGATCGCCTTTGTCGAGGCCAAGGCCCCGCCTGCCGTCCTGTCCGGTATTCTGTTGCAGGCGATCAACCCCAAGGCCTACGCCGTCAACACCACGCTGTTTGCCGGTTTCCCGTTTGCGCCTGACAGCCTTGTCTTTGAAACCGCCGCCAAGCTGCTGATCGTAAACGCAATCTGGATTCCCATCCACCTTGCCTGGCTCTACGCCGGGGCATCGCTGCACCGGCTGAACCTGTCACAGGCCGCGCATCGCGGTATCAATTATGCCATGGCGGCCTCTATGCTGGCGGTCGTCGTCCTTGCCATCTTCTCTGCCGGAGGCGCTCTTGATGCCAAATGACACCGCCATCGCCGCGCTGGTCCAACTGCTGGGTGACCGCCTGACCACGTCAGAGGCCGACCGCCGCCTGCACGGCCAGAATGAGACCTATTATCCCAATACCCCGCCCGACGCGGTGGCCTATCCCGACAGCACCACTGAGGTGTCGCAGATCCTCAAGATCTGCCATGATCACACTTGCCCGGTGACGGCCTATGGCGCGGCCAGTTCGCTGGAGGGTCAGCACCTTGCGCTGCGCGGTGGCATCAGTCTGGACATGAGCCGCATGAACCGCGTCCTGAGTATCCAGCCCGAGGATCTGACCTGCACCGTGCAGCCCGGCCTGACCCGCAAGCAGCTGAACGAGGAACTGCGCGCCACGGGGCTGTTCTTTTCCGTCGATCCCGGCGCGGATGCCAGCATCGGCGGCATGGCGGCCACGCGCGCCTCTGGCACCACCGCCGTGCGCTATGGCACCATCCGCGACAACGTGCTTGCGGTCGAGGCGGTCATGGCCGACGGCACCGTGATCCGATCCGGCAGCCGCGCGCGCAAATCGGCGACAGGCTATGACCTCACGCACCTGATGATCGGCTCCGAAGGCACGCTGGGCATCCTCACCGAACTCACGCTGAAACTACACGGCCAGCCCGAATGCATCACCGCCGCCACCTGCCGGTTCGAGAACGTCGGCCAAGCCGTCGCCTGTGTCATCGCCACCATCCAGTGCGGCATTCCCATGGCGCGCATCGAACTTCTGGATCACATGATGGTGCGCGGCTTCAACACCTATGCCAACGCGGGACTGCCCGAGGAACCGCATCTGTTTCTGGAATTTCACGGCGCGCCCGGCGCCGTGGCCGAACAGATGGCCAGCTTTGAGGAGATCGCGCAGGACAGCGGCGCGCGCGGCTGGCGCACCGCAACCACGACAGAGGACCGCAACGCCCTGTGGGCGATGCGCCACAACGCGCACTATGCCTCTGCCGCGCTGGGTCCGGGCAAACACATCTGGCCCACCGATGTCTGCGTGCCGATTTCGCACCTGGCAGAGGCCATTGCCCAATCGCAGGCCGACGCCAAACGCCTGAACCTGACCGCCACCATCGTCGGCCATGTGGGCGACGGCAATTTCCACGCCGGTCTGTCGGTCGACCCGAACGACGCCGATGAAATGGCCCGCGCCCATACCTTTACCCATACGCTGGGGGAAACCGCCCTGCGCCTTGGCGGGACGGTGTCGGGCGAACACGGCATCGGCATCGGCAAACAGGACTTCATGACGGTCGAACACGGCCCCGCCCTGACCTACATGCGCGCCATCAAACAGGCGTTCGACCCCAAAGGCATCCTCAATCCGGGCAAGCTTTTGCCCCCTGAATTCCTGCAAGAGGCCGCAGAATGACGCGTTTCCTGACACTTGGCGAAATCATGATCGAAATGGCCCCTGCCCCCGACAGCCCCGGACTGTTCCGCCTTGGCTATGCCGGCGACACGTTCAACACCGCCTGGTACGCGCGCCGACTGCTGCCCACGCCCTGGACGGTCAGCTACGGCACGGTGATCGGGGACGACGCGATGTCCACCGATCTGGCACAGTTCATCGAACGCCAGGGCGTCGCCACCGACACGCTGCGGCGTATCCCGGACCGCACCGTGGGCCTCTACATGATCCAGACCCGCGACGGCGAGCGCAGCTTTTCCTACTGGCGCGGGCAATCGGCGGCCCGGACGCTGGCCGACGATCCCGATTGGCTGGACACCATCTTCAAGGACCGCGCCGTGATCCAGTTTTCCGGCATCACGCTGGCGATCCTGACGCCCGAGGCGCGCAAGACCCTGTGCGCCGCGCTGGGGCGCGCCCGCGCGGCGGGCAGCCACATCGCCTTTGACACCAACCTGCGCCCGCGCCTGTGGGACAGCGCCGAGGCGATGCGTTCCGGCCTGCTACAAGGGGCTGCGGTATCGGACACCGTGATGCCCAGCTTTGACGAGGAACAACTCGCCTTTCAGGACGCCACGCCAGAGGAAACCGTGCAACGCTACCGCGCCGCCGGGGCCTCCTGCGTGGTGATCAAGAACGGAGAGGCCCCGTGCCACGGCTGGTCCCAGACCGATGGCACGGTCACCTGCACGCCGCCGGACGTGGCCCGCGTGGTCGACAGCACGGCGGCGGGCGACAGCTTTGGCGCCGGCTTTCTCGCGGCGCAGGCCATGGGGGCCAACCTTGGCACCGCAATGACCCGCGCCGCCCACCTGGCCGCAGAGGTCATCCAGCATCCCGGCGCGCTGGCGCCACAGATCTTCGAGACAGGAGAAACCTCATGAACATCGTCATCCTCGGCGGGGCCGGACTTGTCGGCCAGAAACTCGCCCGCGCGCTTGCCAAACGCGGCACCCTGCGCGACGCCGAAATCTCGGGTCTGACACTTGCCGACATCACCGATCCGGCCCCGATCGACGCGCCCTTTCCTGTTCAGACGCTGACCTGTGACATCACCGATCCCGCCTCGGTCGCGCAGGCCATTCCCGCAGGCACCGACGTGATCTACCTGCTGGCAGCGGTTGTTTCGGCCCACGCCGAACAGGATTTCGACTTTGGCTACAAGGTCAACATGATGGGCACGCTGAACGTGCTGGAACGCGCCCGCGCGCTGGGAACCTGCCCGGCCCTGGTCTTTACCTCCTCCATCGCCGTCTACGGCGGCGAGGTGCCGCAACCCTTCACCGATCACTCCCTGCCCAACCCGCAAATCAGCTATGGCGCGCAAAAGGCCATCGGCGAACTGCTGGTCAACGACTATGCGCGCAAGGGCTTTATCGACGGGCGTGGCTTTCGCCTGCCGACAATCTCTGTGCGCCCCGGCAAACCCAACCGCGCCGCCTCTGGCTTTATGTCGTCGATCTTTCGCGAACCGCTGCAGGGGCAAACCGCCAACTGCCCGGTGGACAAGGATTTCCACCACTTCTACCTCAGCCCGCGCAAATGCGTCGAAAACCTGATCAAAGGCGCTGAAATCCCCCGCGATGCGCTGGGCCTGAACCCGACCATGACAATGCCGGGCCGGGTCTGGACCATCGGGCAGATGATCGACGCCCTGACCGCCGTTGCAGGCCCGGAACCGGCCAAGCTGATCACATGGGAACCGCAGCCCGAGATTGAGCCCATTCTCAAGGGCTGGCGCAACGACATCCGCCCGCAAAAGGCCGCCCGTCTGGGGCTGGAGGCCGACGCGAGCTTTGAGGACAACATCCGTTATTTCCTCGAAGACGACCTGCCGGCCTGATCCGGCCAACAGCGACTGGTCTGATCAAATACCTCCGGGCGACTGGCGGCTGGCGCTGCAATTGCCAGTCACCCGCGCAGATCCGCCGAGGTCATGGGGCTTGCGCCTGCAAGTCCCGTGAGCGGTCAGGCTGTCCCGGTTGGGCGAACTTGATCCGGTCCGTCCGGCGCGTCGGGCGGGTGTCCTGAACCGATGTCGCCACGGCTTGGCACCCCGTGGCGGATCGGGCATTCCGCCAGACGTCAGCCCGTGAGAGCGTCAATTCAGGGGGGTCTTGCAAAGAAATCACAGGTCCGCACATGTGACTGCGGCCCCTGTCGAGACTGCCAAACGCCCGGATTTTCGCCTGACAGCCGTCCGCCCGCGTCATAGGGGGGCGGACATCCTCGACGACTCTACTGACCTGCATTGGCTTTGGGCCTTCATGTTGGACCCGATCATTTTTGCCCCGCATGGACTTTGTGGCGGCGTGCCTGTCGTCTTTCCGCAGTATTTTTTCCGCAGTATTTTTGGGACGCGGTTTTCGCCCCTCTCCATCCTTGCCTACTCCGAAGGGCGCGCCCGCGCGCAAAGGCGCGCAAAGGAAGGCCGAAAAGACGCTGGTGGGCGACAGTGTCCGGCGTGTCTGACTTCGCCCGCCCCTGCGCCGTCACGCGATGGAAAACACACTGGCGGGGCGGCCTGAACGGCAAAGATCACCCGCAGGCCAAGCGCCCGCAGGGTGCGGCTGTCACCTCACCACGCGCGCCTCAATCCCTAACGCAAAGTAAAACCGTCTCTGTAACCCATTGATTTCAAACACCCCGAACAGTGTCCACATGTGGACAGCCCTCACCCCGCTGCCAGTCGCGTGCAAGCGCCCTTGCCAGTGACCTGCCAAGGCCTTAGGCGACGATCATGCTGTCGTATCAACACGCCTATCACGCCGGAAACCTCGCCGATGTCCACAAACACGCGGTCCTCGCGTGGTGCCTCGATTACCTGACCCGCAAGCCCAAGCCGATCACCTATATCGAGACCCACGCCGGGCGGGGCCTGTATGACCTGTCGGGGGCCGAGGCGCGCAAGACAGGTGAGGCCGCCAAGGGGATTACCCTTGCCTCCGCATGGTTCGCCCCGGATCATCCCTATGCCCGCGCCCTGGCCCAGGTGCAGGACACCCACGGCGCAACCGCCTATCCCGGCTCTCCCCTCATCGCGCAAAACCTCCTGCGCGCGACCGACAGGCTCCATCTCGCAGAGCTTCACCCGCAGGAACACGCCGCCCTGAAACAGGTCGTGCGCGCGCCAAATACGCGGGTCTACCTCGAGGACGGCTTTGCCCTGATCCAAAGCCTGTGCCCCCCCGACCCCCGCCGGGGCCTGGTGCTGATCGACCCCAGCTGGGAGATCAAGACCGACTACACCACCGTCCCCAAGGCGATGGCACAGGTCGCCCGCAAGTGGAACGTCGGAGCGATGATCCTGTGGTATCCACTGCTGAACGACGCCCCCCATGCCCCGATGCTGCGCACCTTGCAGGATCATTTCCCCGACGGGCTGCGCCATGAGGTCACCTTTCCCCCGGCACGCGACGGCCACCGAATGACTGGCTCTGGCCTGTTCATCGTCAACCCGCCCTGGGGGCTGGATGAGGCGTTGAAAACACTGTCGGCACAATTCGCCAAACTGGCCGCTTGAGGCGCGTGGCGCCGTTGCGCGGACCATGTTACCCAAGGCCAAACCACGCGGAGTGCCGCCCATGTTCGACCGATTGAAAGCCTTTTTTCACCACGGCCCCCGCAAGCCGGAACCACTGCCGGAACCCGACGCCAAACTGGCATTGGGGACGCTGCTTGTGCGGGTCGCACAGGCCGACAACACCTACCTCTTTGAGGAAATCAGCCAGATCGACCGGACCTTGTCCAAGGCATTTGGCCTCAACCCGGTGGAGGCGGCCAAGATGCGCGCCACCTGTGAACGGCTGGCGCATGAGATCACCGATGATGCCCGGATGTCGGCGCTGATCCGTGAGAATGTCGACTATGCCCACCGGGTCGAGACGGTGCAGGCACTGTGGCAGGTGGCCTGGGCCGACGGGATCACCGATGCCCGCGAGGCGTCGCTGGTTCAGCTGATCGAAGACGCGCTTGGCGTGGCGCCTGCCGACAACGAGGCCGCCCGCAGCGCCGCTGTCATTCCCTGAGGGTTTGTGTCCGCCGTCGTGCGGGCCTATATCAACGCCATGTTTGCAGATTTTCTCAAGCGCCTGACCGCGCCAGACCCCGCCCCGCTGCCCGATGCGGATGCCCGCCTTGCGCTGACCGCCCTGCTGGTGCGGGTCGCCCGGTCCGACGGCGATTTCGACGACGCCGAAAAGGCGCGCATCGACCGGATCGTCGCCACCCGATACGGACTTTCCCCGTTCGAGGCGACCCGGCTGCGCAGCGAGGGCGAAACGCTGGAAACAGAGGCCCCCGACACCGTGCGCTTTACCCGCGCGATCAAGGATGCGGTGCCCTACGACGACCGCATCGGCGTGATAGAGGCGCTGTGGCAGGTTGTGCTGGCAGACGGCGTGCGCGAGGCCGAAGAGGACGCGCTGCTGCGCCTGGTGTCCAACCTGCTGGGCGTCAACGACCGAGACAGCGCGCTTGCGCGGCGACGAGTGGACAAAGACGGATGATTGCCAGCCTTCCGATGTACTGGCAGCGCGAGACGGCGCAGCATTGGGCGTTGTTCTGGGATGCGGTGCAGCAACGCCTGCCGCATTTGCCACCGCTGACCACCCCCGATGCCCTGCCCGAGGACTGGTATGCGCACTGGATGGCGCCGGATCTGATTCTGTCACACACCTGCGGCCTGCCGTTTCGGGACAGGCTGCGCGACCGTGTGACCTATGTGGCCACTTTCGACTATGCGCTGCCGGACACGCCGCCGGGGTACTACCATTCGGTCGTGCTGGCCCGCCGTGGCGAAACCCGCGACCAAGGTGACCTGCGCCTTGCCTTCAACCAACCCGACAGCCAGTCCGGCTGGGGATCGACACGGGCGCGCGGTTTTGCCGGATACCTGGAAACCGGCGCCCACCGGAAATCTGTCAGCGCGGTCATCGACGGGCGCGCAGACGTGGCCTATGTCGACGCGGTGACCTGGCGCATCCTGTGCCTGCTGGACCCGACCATCGCAGAGGCATTGCAGGTGATAGACCGCAGCACACCGACCGCCGGTCTGGCGCTGATCACTGCAATCGGAAACGATCCCGCCCCCCTGCACGACGCATTGGCCGCGGCGCTGGACGACATCCCCGCAGAAACCCGCACCGCGATGGGGGGGCCTGTCGGGCTGACCCGAATCAGCAACGCCGATTACCTGGCCGTCCCGATCCCGTCGCCGCCGCCGCAGACCCGCGCCATCGCCTGACCTTTGGTCATCATGGTCTCCCAAGGCCGCCTCCGGGCGATTTCTCGATTGCAACCCTGTCGTCTTGCCGCCAATCTGTTGCAGATCTGAGCAACAGGCAGGAACTGCATGGCGACCCAGCCAGTTATCGAAATCCGCAACCTGCACAAGGCCTATGGGTCGCTTGAGGTTATCAAGGGTGTCGACATCACCGCGCACAAGGGTGACGTCGTCTCACTAATTGGGTCGTCCGGGTCGGGCAAATCCACGCTGCTGCGCTGTTGTAACCTGCTTGAAGACAGCCAGCAGGGCGAAATCCTGTTCAAGGGAGAGCCGGTCCTCTGGAAGGGCACCGGCCACAACCGACGCCCTGCCGACGCCAAACAAGTTCTGCGCATCCGCACGAATCTGTCGATGGTCTTTCAGCAGTTCAATCTTTGGGCCCACATGACGATCCTGCAAAACGTCATGGAGGCGCCGGTGACTGTGCTGGGCCGCGACCGGGCAGAGGTAGAACAGGCGGCGCGCGGCTATCTGGACAAGGTGGGGATCGGCGACAAATGTGACGCCTACCCGGCGCAATTATCAGGCGGCCAGCAACAACGCGCCGCCATTGCCCGCGCCCTGTGCATGGAGCCCGAGGCGCTGCTGTTCGATGAGCCGACCAGCGCGCTGGACCCCGAACTGGAACAGGAAGTTGTCCGCGTCATCAAATCGCTGGCGCAAGAGGGGCGCACGATGCTGATCGTGACCCATGACATGAAAATGGCCTCGGATGTGAGCAATCATGTGGTCTTTCTCCATCAGGGCCTGATCGAGGAACAGGGGCCGCCGGAAACACTCTTCGGCGCGCCCAAGTCGGAACGACTGCAGGGTTTCCTGAAGTCGACCGTACACGCGTAGGCCAAAGGTCTGCGGAAAGACAGGCGGCGAACCGGCCGTCGAAACAACAGGGAGTAACGATATGAAAAAACTGATGATCGGAACGGCGGCGCTGGCGATGCTTGCGGGCGCGGCCTGGGCGGAAAGCCATTCGGTTGTGCGGATGGGCACCGAAGGGGCTTATGCGCCTTACAACTTCATCAACGACGCCGGCGAAGTGGACGGGTTTGAGCGCGATTTGGGCGATGAGCTGTGCAAGCGCGCCGAACTGACCTGCGAATGGGTCACGAACGAGTGGGATTCGATCATCCCGAACCTCGTGTCGGGCAACTACGACACCATCATCGCGGGCATGTCGATCACCGACGAACGCGACGAGGTGATTGATTTCACCCAGAACTACACCCAGCCGGACCCGTCCGCCTTTCTCGCCCCCGAGGGCGCGGAACTGGACATGGAAGGCGGCATTTTCGCTGCGCAGTCCGGCACGATCCAGGCCTCCTACATCGCCGAGATGGGTGCCACGCTGGTAGAATTCGCCACGCCGGATGAAACCATCGCCGCCGTGCGCAATGGTGAGGCCGACGCGGTTCTGGCCGACAAGGCGTTCCTGTCGCCAATCGCCGAAGCGGACGCCGAGCTTGCCTTTGCCGGGGACGATGTCCTGATCGGTGGCGGCATCGGCATGGGCCTGCGCGAAAGCGACGGTGAGTTGCGCGCAAAGTTCGACGCGGCGATCCAGTCCATGAAGGACGACGGCACGCTGAACGACCTGATCACCAAGTGGGAGGTTGGCGAAACCTTCTGATGCACGGGCCGGGCGGGGCAATGCCCCGCCCGCTTACGCGATGTTCAGCTTTTGCACTGACCCAAGTATACTCGACACTCCGGCATGGATGGCCTGCTACCTGACCACGGGCAAGCATATGGCGATCTACTGGTCGGTGGGCACCGTCCTGCTTTTGCTGGCGATCACCGCGCCGGTTGCGCTGGCCTTTGGCTTTGCCGGGGCGGCGGCGGCGCGGTCGCGGTTCTTGCCGCTCAGCCTTCTGGGGCGGGGGTATGTCGCCATTGTGCGCGGCGTGCCCGACATCGCATTTTTCCTGTTCTTTGTCATCGCGCTGGACCAGTTTTTTGAGTGGATCCGGCACGAGGTGAAATGCCCCGACTGGGATCAGCCGATCCGACAGGGCAATGACTTTGTCGTCTGCGCGGCAGCCAAGCTGCCGCAGGGCAATTCGGCGCAATGGATACATGAGACCTATGGGTTCTTTCTGGCGGTTCTGACCTTTGCCATCGTCTTTGGCGCCTTCGCGGCCAACGTTCTGTACGGCGCGATGCGGGCGGTGCCGCGCGCGCAGCTGGAAACGGCCGAGGCCTATGGCATGAGCCAGCGCCAGTGTTTCTGGCGCATTCTGGTGCCGCAGATGTGGGTCTTTGCCCTGCCAGGCCTGTCCAACCTCTGGATGGTGCTGATCAAGGCGACGCCGCTGCTGTTCCTGCTGGGGGTCGAGGATATCGTGTATTGGGCGCGCGAGCTGGGCGGTTCCAAGACCCCGCGCTTTACCGACTATCCGCACGGCGATTGGCGGATGTGGTATTTCCTTGGGTTGCTGGTGTTTTACCTCGCCTTCACCCGCGTCTCCGAGGTGGCACTTGACCGGATCATGAAACGTCTGACCAAAGGCCAGGCCACCACCGGCGGCGAAGCGCAGAGGAAGACGGCATGAGCTGCTGGGAGACCATTGCCGACTACAGCCTGCGCTCCATCGGGATCGGTGAGCGGTTGCTGCCGAGGGAAAATTTTACCCTGTGTCAGCAGGTGGTGCTGATCGGCTCCGGGATGATCTGGAACATCTATTTCGGGGTGATCGCGCTGGTGTCGGGGTTCTTTCTGGCGACCGCCGTGGCCCTGGGCAAGGCGACGGCGAATCCGCTGCTGCGCAAACCCAGCGAGTGGTTCATCTTTGTCTTTCGCGGCAGCCCGTTGTTCATCCAGTTCTTCTTTGCCTATTTCGCCTTTCTCAGCCTGAAATCGGTCTCGCCGATCTTTGATCCCTTCACGGCAGCGTGGCTGGGTGCTGCGATCGTGTTGTTTCTGAACACTGCCGCCTATTCGGGTGAGATCTTTTACGGCGCGCTCTTGTCGATCCCCAAGGGGGACTTGGACGCGGCGGATGCGTATGGGTTCTCGGGCTGGACAAAATTCCGCAAGATCACCTGGCCGACGATGCTGCGGCTGGCTTGGCCGGCCTACACCAATGAGGCGATCTTTTTGTTTCATGCGACCACGCTGGTCTATCTGTCGGGTTTTCCGGCGTGGCGGCAAAAGGGCGACGCGCTGTATTACGCCAGCTATTTTGCCGACAAGACCTTTAATCCCTTCGTGCCCTACCCGATCCTTGCGGGGTATTTCATCCTTGTGACGCTGGTGATCATCAGCCTGTTCGGGCTGATGAACCGGCGGCTCAATCGGCACCTGCCGCAGGACGTTCGGGGGCGGATCAGGCTGCGGATGAACCTGATCCGCTGAGGGGTGTCCACGCGTGGACAGCGTTTGGCACACGCAATATCAATGGGTTACAGAGACGAATTTACGTCTTGTTAGGAAATGACTGCCCCCCGGCGACGCCCAGAGGAGCCCCGAGATGCCCGCCATGACCACCTTTCGCGCCGCTGTCGATCCGTCGCACTGTGACTTTCTGGGTCACATGAATGTCTCACGCTATTTCGCGGCCTGTTCGGATGCGGTCTTTGCCCTGCAGGCGGAACTGGGCCTGACGCCGGATGACATGCGCAGCGGGCGGCGGTTGTCCTTTGCGGTGGTCCATGCAGAGAGCGATTTTCGCGCCGAACTGCTGGCTGGCGATCTGTTGCGGATGGAAACCGACATTGTCGCAATCGGGACCAAATCCATGAGCTTTCGGCACCGGCTTTATCGCTGCCCCGATGAAACGCTGTCCTTTGAGGCGACGTTCAAGGGCGTGCTGCTGTCGCTGGACACACGACGCGCGGTCGAGGTGCCGCAAGATCTGCGCGACCGGGCGGCGGCGTTTTTGGCCGGTTAAGGACGCCCGACCCAGGACCGCACGCCCATTTCTCAGACATTGTTTCGGCTTGTCAGCCCCCTGCTCTACGCCCCCCCTTGCCGGATCGCCGCGTCTGGCATATGAATTTGATCAAATTTCAAACATACGAGTCTCAAATGACCGCCCCCAGCGCCGACTGGCTGCACGACCGCCCGCAAATCCGCACCATCCGAGCCGCCGCCTGTGACGTGAACGGCGTCCCCCGTGGCAAGCGGATGCCCATTCCCAGCGCGATCAAGGTGCTGACCGATGGCACCCGTTTTCCCTTTTCGGCGCTGAACGTCGACATCTGGGGCGAGGACATCGAGGACAGCCCGCTGGTCTTTGACAGCGGCGATCAGGATGCCATCCTGTACCCGACAGAGCGCGGCTTTGTCCCGATGCCGTGGCTGGGCGCGCCCAGTGCGCTGCTGCCGATCTGGATGTTCCACGAGGATGGCCGCCCCTATGGCGGCGACCCGCGCCATGCACTGTCCGCAGTTCAGCAACGCTTTGCCGAGCACGGGCTGACGCCCGTGGTTGCGGTGGAGCTGGAATTCTACCTGATCGACGACAGCGCGCGACGCCTGCAGGTGCCGGTGTCGCCGCGCACCGGCAAGAGGCGCAACGCCGCCGAGGTGCTGTCGATCCGGGCGCTGGACACCTTTGACGTGTTTTTCACCGACCTCTACGAGGCCTGTGAACTGATGGACATTCCCGCCGGCACGCTGATCTCCGAGGCGGGTCTGGGCCAGTTCGAGGTCAACCTGATGCATCAGGCCGACCCGCTGAAGGCGGCGGATGACGCCTGGCTGTTCAAGATGCTGGTCAAGGGACTGGCGCGCAAACACGGCTTTGCCGCCAGTTTCATGGCAAAACCCTATGACGACTATTCCGGCAACGGGATGCACGCGCATTTTTCCGTGTTGGACAAGGACGGCAAGAACATCTTTGACAACGGCGGCCCCGAGGGGACAGAGGCGCTGTTGCACGCCATTGGTGGCTGTATCGCGGCGCTGGCCGACAGTGCGCTGATCTATGCGCCGCATCTGAACAGCTATGAGCGGATCGTGCCCGGATCACACGCGCCGTCAGCGATCTGCTGGGCCTATGACAACCGCACCGCAGCGGTGCGCGTGCCATCGGGGCCGCCAGCGGCGCGGCGGATCGAACATCGCGTGGCGGGGGGCGACGTGAACCCCTATCTGGCGCTGGCGGCCATCCTTGGCGCGGCGCTGATGGGGATTGAGGACAAGATCACCCCGCCAGAGCGCATCACCGGCAACGCCTACGATCAGGACCTGCCGCATATTCCGCGCGATTGGGGCGGGGCTATCGACGCCTTTGACGCCAGCCCCTATATGCCGCGCATCTTCCCCAAGGAGCTGATCCGCAATCTGGTGCTGACCAAGCGGCAGGAAATGCGCGACATGGATGAGCTGACCAAGTCGGAACAGACGGAAATCTATCTGGACACGGTGTAACCTTGGGACGCCGACACCAGACGCGCAGACATAGGTGAGACATGAAGATCGGTATTCTTCAGACCGGGATCGTGGTGCCGGAACTGGCCGAAACCTATGGCCAGTACCCGGAAATGTTCATCGACCGGCTGGCCCACGCGGGTTTCGAGTTTGAAACATGGTCGGTGGTGAACGGCGAGTTCCCGCCGGGACCAGAGGCGGCGGACGGCTGGCTGATCACCGGATCGCGCCACGGCATCTATGAGGATCACGACTGGTTGCCGCCGCTGGAGGCGTTGATCCGGCAGATCGTGGCGGCGGGCAAACCGCTGGTCGGCATCTGTTTTGGCCATCAGGTGATCGCGCAGGCCCTGGGCGGCAAGGTTGGCAAATTCCCCGGCGGCTGGTCGATCGGGCCGCAGGTCTATGACTTTGCCGGGCGCGGGCCCAGGACCGTGATGGCCTGGCATCAGGATCAGGTCTTTACCCCGCCCGAGGGTGCGCAGACCGTGGCGCGCAGCGATTTCTGCCCCCATGCGGCGCTGCTGTATCCCGGTCAGGCCTACACGGTGCAGCCGCATCCCGAGTTCAAGCCCGATTTCACCAAGGGTCTGATTGAAAAACGCGGCCCCGGCGTGGTGCCGGAGCCGCTGCTGGCGCAGGCGGTGGCCGAGATCGAGACACCGCTGGACAGCGCCGAGATGATCGACGACCTGATACACTTCCTGAAACACAAGCGGCTGCCAGAGCGCGCCGCCTGACACGCAAAGGACATTCCGTGGACAAACCTGCCAAACCTGCCGCGAAAGACTGGACCGACAACCTGCCCGAAGCCGCCCACGCCTACCTGGAGGGGCGGCGTCTGGACGAGGTCGAGTGCATTGTCTCGGACCTGCCGGGGATCGCGCGGGGCAAGGCCGTGCCCGCGTCGAAATTTGCCCGGCAGGAGTATTTCCACCTGCCCGATTCGATCTTTTTCCAGACCATCACCGGCGACTGGGGCGAGGCGGCGTCAGAAGAGGGGTTCATCGAGCGCGACATGATCCTGCGCCCGGACATGAGCACCGGCACGGCGGCGCCCTGGACCGGGGACTGGACCCTGCAGGTGATCCACGACGCCTATGACCGGCACGGGACGCCGGTGCCCTTCAGCCCGCGCAACGTGCTGAAACGGGTGGTGGCGCTGTATGAGGCCCAAGGGTGGAAGCCGGTTGTCGCCCCGGAGATGGAGTTCTTCCTGATCGCGCGCAATCTGGACCCGGCCAAGGATATCGAACCGATGGTGGGCCGCTCTGGCCGCCCGGCGGCTGCGCGTCAGGCCTATTCGATGACGGCGGTGGACGAATTCGGCCCGGTGATCGACGACATCTATGATTTCGCCGAGGCGCAAGGCTTTGAGATTGACGGCATCACGCAGGAGGGCGGCGCCGGGCAGCTGGAGATCAACCTGCGGCACGGCGATCCGGTCAAGCTGGCGGATGAGGTGTTTTTCTTCAAGCGGCTGATCCGCGAGGCGGCGCTGCGCCACGATTGTTTCGCCACCTTCATGGCCAAGCCGATCGCCGATGAGCCGGGCAGCGCGATGCACATCCACCATTCGGTGCTGGACAAGGCGACCGGGCAAAACCTGTTCTCCGGCCCGCAAGGGGGCGAGACAGATGCGTTTTTCCACTTTATCGGCGGGTTGCAGACGCATCTGCCCTCGGCCATCGCGGTCATGGCGCCTTATGTGAACAGCTATCGCCGTTATGTGAAGGACCACGCCGCGCCGATCAATCTGGAGTGGGGACGCGACAACCGCACCACCGGCATCCGCATCCCACTGTCCGGCGCAGAAGCCCGACGCGTCGAAAACCGGCTGGCGGGCATGGATTGCAACCCCTATCTGGGCATCGCCGCCTCGCTGGCCTGCGGCTACCTGGGCCTGATGGAGGAACGCAGGCCCTCCAAGCAGTTCAAGGGCGATGCCTATGAGGGTGAGGGCGATATCCCCCGCGTTCTGGGGCAGGCGTTGGACATCTTTGCCGAGGCCAAGGCGCTGCACGAGGTTCTGGGGCCAGAGTTCGCGCGGGTCTATGCCATCGTGAAACGCGCCGAATACGATGAGTTCCTGCAGGTGATCTCTCCGTGGGAGCGTGAGCACCTGCTGCTGAACGTGTAATCGCGGAGCGGACCCTTGAACCTGTTATTCAGCAACGACCAGCGCGGCGCATATCCCGACAGCTGGTATGCGGCCGTCACGCCGCCCCTGCCGCCGTTCCCGGTGCAAAAGGGCGACATGCGCGCCGATGTCTGCGTGGTGGGCGGCGGCTATACCGGCCTGTCGGCAGCACTGCATCTGGCAGAGGCCGGGCTGGACGTGGTGCTGGTCGAGGCGCATCGCGTGGGCTTTGGCGCGTCAGGGCGCAACGGCGGGCAGCTGGGCTCTGGCCAGCGGCAGGATCAGGTCACGCTGGAAAAGATGGTCGGGCAGGATGCGGCCCGCGCCATGTGGGATCTGGGGGAGGACGCCAAGGCGCTGGTGCGCGATCTGGTGGCGCGTCACGGCATCGACTGTGATCTGCGCGAGGGGATCGCATGGGCCGGGTCGTCGGCCGGGTCGGTGCGCGGTCTGCACGACTATGCCGCCCATATGGGGCGGGTCTATGACTATCCGGTGGAGGCACTGAGCCCGCAAGACTTCGCCGCGCTCTGCCCCTCACCACTGTACCGGGGCGGGATTGTCGACCGGGGCGCAGGGCATCTGAACCCGCTGAAACTGGCCAAGGGGCTGGCACAGGCGGCACAGGCCGCAGGCGTGCAGATCTATGAGCGCAGCCTTGTGCTGGATGTGTCCGAGGGGGCCGAGGTCACGGTCAAGACCGAGTCCGGGCGGATCACGGCGGATCACGTCGTGCTGGCCTGCAACGGCTACCTGGGCCGATTGAACCGGCGTGTGGCCGCCCGCGTCATGCCGATCAACAACTTTGTCGTCGCCACCGAACCGCTGGGCGCGCGCGCCGCCACGGTGCTGACGCAGGACGTGGCCGTCTCCGACGACCGCTTTGTGGTCAACTACTTTCGCCTGTCGCCGGACAACCGCCTGCTGTTCGGCGGCGGCGAAAGCTATGGCTACCGCTTTCCATCCGACATCCGCGCCACCGTCCACAAACCGATGGCAGAGGTGTTTCCCGCGCTGCGCGACGTGGCGATCGACTATGCATGGGGCGGCACGCTGGCGATCACGCTGAAACGCCTGCCGCATCTGGAACGGGTGGCCCCCAATGTCCTCAGCGCCTCGGGCTATTCCGGGCACGGGGTCGGCAACGCGGTGCAGGCGGGCAAACTGATGGCCGAGGCGATCCGCGGGCAGTCCGCCGGGTTCGATGCCTTTGCCGCCCTGCCCGCTCCGGTCTTTCCCGGCGGCCCCCATCTGCGCGCGCCGCTGCTGACGCTGGGGATGACATGGTACGCGATGCGCGACCGACTGGGCATCTGACCCCCCTCAGCACGATCCCCCTATTTTTCCCGAACCTGCGCCGCGGTGTCCGCGCGCAATAGCGGTGCCCGCGCGGCTGTATTTCGCTGTCAGGTCGCCGGAGTCGCATTTGGGCTTCCCCGGCGCGCACTTCTGATTTACATTTTTGAAAACCCAAATTCAGGATTTCGAAAACATGCTTCCGAACATGCACGACGCCGACCCAATCCCGGCCGAGGCCCGCATTGAGATCGACCGCCTTTTGCAGTCCGGCGACCTGTTCCGCTACACCGCCCCCCAAGATGCCCCCGTTGCCCTGCTGGAACGGGAATTTTCCGCCTTCATGGGGGCAAAATACGCGCTGGCGGTGTCCAGCTGCTCTGCCGCGCTGTTCCTGTCGCTGGAGGCGCTGAACCTGCCCAAAGGCGGGCGGGTGATGATCCCCGGGTTCACCTTTGCCGCCGTGCCCTCCTCGGTCATTCACGCCGGGCTGGTGCCGGTGCTTTGCGAGGTCGGGGAAAACTACCGCATCGACATGGCGGATTTCGCCGCCCGCCTGCCGCAGGTCGACGCCGTCATCGTCAGCCACATGCGCGGCCATACCTCGGACATGGACGCTATCCTGACCCTCTGCGCCAAGGCCGGTATTCCGGTGATCGAGGATGCGGCGCACAGCCTTGGCACCACATGGCACGGGCGCAAGATCGGCACCCTTGGTCGGGTCGGCTGTTTCAGCTTCCAAAGCTACAAACTGGTCAATGCGGGCGAAGGTGGCATTCTGGTCACCGACGACGCCGATCTGGTGGCGCGCGCCGTGATCCTGTCGGGCGCTTATGAACACGCCTGGACCAAACACCTGTCCCCCGGCGACAACACCGCCGAACTGGAACAGGCCTTTGCCCGCTGGCAGAACAAACTGCCGCTCTACAACCTGCGCATGTCCAACCTGTCAGCAGCGGTGATCCGGCCGCAGATCCCGCACATCGACCAACGGGTGGCCAGTGGCCGCCGCAATCATGACCAGGTCGCCGCCATCCTCTCGCAAAGCCCATGGATCGAGGTGCCCGCAAAACTGCCCCCGGAAGAGCGCGCACCGGATTCGCTGCAATTCAACCTGACCGGCCTGTCGGACGCAGAGGTGCGCGCCTTTGTGGCCGCCGCCGAGGCCGAAGGCGTCAAGGTGCAGGTCTTTGGCCTGAGCCGCGACAACGCGCGCGCCTATTGGAACTGGCAGTTCCTGCCCGAGATGCCGGATCTGCCGCGCACACGCGCCATGCTGATGCGCGCCTGCGACACCCGGCTGCCAGCGCGCCTGACCAGCGCGGACTGCGATGCCGTGGCCGCGATCCTGATGCGCGCCGCAGAACAGGCCGCAACACCGACACGCGCCTACGGGACATAAATCCCGCGCCACCGGCTGCCGCGCCGTCCGGCAGCCAATGGCAAACCGTGACACCCATCCCGCAACACAAACGCACCACTTGCGTTTCTTCTGTCCAAAAATATCCCGGGGGGTGAGGCCAAAGGCCGAGGGGGCAGCGCCCCCTCTTGCAACGCTCAGCACACAACACCCAGCACTTGGCGCTCAGCTCACATCAGACCGATTGAGACGGTCAGGCCCCCAAACAGGGGACCGTCACTTGTCCAGCTTGGACAACTGGCTTTGCAGTTCGGTCAACTGCCGCTTGATCGATTCAAGGTCTTCCTTGCCTTGCGACGCAGGCGTCTTGCCCTCCGCATCGGCAGCCGCCCCGGACATCGCCTTCATAAAGGCCTCTTGCTGGGCCTGCATCGCCTCCAGGCTCTTGGCCATCGGGTTCATCGAGTTGACGTTTTCCAACCATTTCGACTGGCTGTCGCGGAACATCTCGAAACTGGCGGCCAGAAACTGCGGCACGGCGCTGGTGGCATGGGTGGTATAGCTGCGCACCAGGTCGGTCAGCACGTTGATCGGCAGGACACTTTGGCCCTTGCTCTCGTTCTCGGCCACGATTTGCAGCAGATACTGCCGGGTCAGGTCATCGCCTGACTTCAGGTCGATGATCTTGACCTCGCGTCCGTCGCGGACAAACCCGGCAATGTCCTCAAGTGTGACATAGTCGGAGGTTTCCGTATTATAGAGCCGCCGGCTGGCGTAGCGCTTGATCAGAAGCGGTTTTTCACTCTCGGCCACAGGCTCCCCTCCCTTGCCAATGATGCATTGCAGCAATCCTATGCGAGCGCAGAACAAAAGGAAAGTCCAGCAGTGTCCATCGTGAAGATGGCTGCCATGCGCTCAGAACAGGCTGCCCTGTTCGGGCGGCTTGGCCCTGGCCGGTTTGCGGGATGAAGAACCGCCGCCAAGTTTCAGCCTGCCATCGGCAAATTCGATTTCCAGGCCAGTGGCGTTCTCCGCAGCCCCCTTGGTGGTCACCACATGGCCATCGCCGCGCACCACCGCATAGCCGCGCCGCAGCGTCTCGCGGTAGCCCAGCGTCTCGTGCAGACGGGTCAGCGCGTCCAGACGGCTGCGCAGATCGGTCTGACGCGCCTCCTGCCCATCCGCCAGACGGCGGGTCAGATCGGCCAGCCGGGCCTTTTGCACCTCGATCTCACGCAGGATCGGGCGCGCGCTCAGCCGGTCGGCGCGGTGTCCCAAGGCCTCGCGCCGCGCCTGCACCAGACGGTCCAGCGCCGGCGTCAGCCGCGCCGCCCTCTCGGACAGGCGACGCTGTTCGACGGCCATCGCGCGGGTCAGGACGGCGGGGCGCAGGCTGCCTGCGATTTCCGACAGCGCCAGCTTGCGACGGTCGACACTGCGCGTCAGCGCCTGCGGCAGCCGTTCGCCCATGACATCCAGCCGCTGGCGCGGCCCGTCCAGCAGCTCATCCACACGCGGCAAGGCGCGCGACAGGTCGCGCAACCGCTGGCCGCGCACCTCCAGCCGTTGCACCATGGCGCGGTCCATCCGCAGGCCGAAATCGCGCACCGCGCCGATCAACTCCATCCGCACCGGCACCGCCAGTTCCGCCGCTGCCGTGGGCGTGGGCGCGCGCCTGTCGGACACAAAATCGATCAGGGTGGTGTCGGTCTCATGCCCCACCGCAGAGATCAGCGGAATATCAGACGCCGCCGCCGCCCGCGCGACCACCTCTTCGTTGAAGCCCCACAGATCCTCGACAGAGCCACCGCCACGCGCGACAATCAACAAATCCGGACGCGGCAGCGCACCACCGCGCGACAGGGCGTTGAACCCCTCAATAGCGCGCGCCACCTGCGGCGCGCAGCCCGCGCCCTGCACCGCCACCGGCCAGATCAGCACCTTGCGCGGAAACCGCTCGCGCAGCCGGTGCAGGATGTCGCGGATCACCGCCCCGGTGGGCGAGGTCACAACGCCGATGATCTCTGGCAGATAGGGCAGCGGCCGCTTGCGGTCGGCCGCAAACAACCCCTCGGCCTGCAACATCGCCTTGCGCTTTTCCAGCATCGCCATCAGCGCGCCCGCCCCGGCGGGGCGGATCTCTTCGATGACGATCTGGTACTTGGACTGGCCGGGGAAGGTGGTCAGTCGCCCGGTGGCGATCACCTCCATCCCCTCTTCGGGCATGGTTTGCTGACGCGCGGCGACGCCTTTCCACATGATCCCGGCGATCACCGAACGGTCGTCCTTGAGGTCAAGGTACACATGCCCGGACCGGGGACGGGTGACGCGCCCGACCTCTCCACGCACTCGGACAAAGCCGAATTCCCCCTCGATCACCCGTTTGACCGCGCCCGAAAGCTCGGACACGGAAAATTCGGGCACATTGCCGGTGCTGTCGTCTTCGATCAGGTCTGACATGGATCGAGTTAGCCCAATCGCCGCGCCGGGTGCAATGGCCCTGCCCCGGTTTCCCCAATCTGCCGACTAGACCTTGGGGATGTGCCACTGGTCATAGCCTATGACCGAGATCAGCCCCGCCGCCAGCGGTACGAGGCACGCGATCAGAAAGGCCGGGGTGTCGGGCTTGGCCACGGTCACGATGATCCCGCCCAGCAATCCCAGCAGGAACGCCCAGCGCAACACGCCGGTGACGATGCGCCGTCTTTGCGACGGCGCAATGCGCGGATGCGGATCCTCGCCATAGGTCGCGCGGTAGCGGGCGAGGCCAGCTTCATAGGCAGGGTCGCGCAGCGGCAGGCGGCGCGGGGGCCCCAGACTGACATGTGTGCCCAGCCGGTCATCCAGCGCGGCCGGGGTCTGCGCCTCTCGGCTGTAGATCGCGTGAAGGTTGGCCAAGGAGGCCGAGACCGTCAGCGTTCCCTCCGGCGTGTCGGCCGCCAGCGCGAGGAACCGGCGGTATGCCTGCATCATCGCCACCGTGCGTTTGCGGCAGCCGCCGACGTCGCTGTCCTCGTTGGACCGGCGTTGAATCGCCTGTTGCAGCAACAGATCGTTCGACAAGGGGAAATGGAAATCGCCAAGAGCGTTCAGGCTGTCGCGGACGGTCAAACTTGCTCCTGCGGTGCGGTTTGGGTATGCGTTCCGCCGATCCTAGCGGAAGGGAATCCCGGCGTGAATATCCTAATCCTCGGCGGCGGCGGCCGCGAACACAGCCTCGCATGGGCCACCCTGCAAAACCCCAAGTGCGACAAGCTGATCGTGGCGCCGGGCAACGCGGGCATCGAACAGATCGCCGAATGCGCCCGGCTGGACATCGAAGACCCGGGTGCCGTGACCGAATTCGCCGGCGAACACGCCATCGACCTGGTGATCATCGGCCCCGAGGCCCCTCTGGCGGCAGGTGTGGCCGACCGCCTGCGCGAGGCGGGCATTCTAGTCTTTGGCCCCTCTGCGGCGGCGGCCCAGCTGGAGGCCTCCAAGAAGTTCACCAAGGAGATCTGCGATGCCGCCGACGCGCCGCAGGCCGGTTGGGTCGCCTTCAACGGCGCCTCGGGCGCGCACCACTATATCGAGGCCGTCGGTGCGCCCATCGTGGTCAAGGCAGACGGGCTGGCCGCGGGCAAGGGCGTGGTTGTGGCGATGGATGAGGCCACCGCCAAGGCCGCGGTCGATGAGATGTTCGGCGGTGCCTTTGGCGAGGCCGGGGCCGAGATCGTGATCGAGGATTTCATGACCGGCGAAGAGGCGTCTTTCTTTGTGCTGGTCGATGGCGAAACCTGCCTGCCCATCGGCACCGCGCAGGATCACAAGCGCATCGGTGAGGGCGATACCGGCCCCAACACCGGCGGCATGGGGGCCTATTCCCCCGCCCCGGTGGTGACCCCCGAGGTCACGCAAAAGGCGCTGGACCAGATCGTGCGCCCCACCATGGCCGAGATGGTCAAGCGCGGGATGCCCTATCAGGGCGTGCTGTATGTGGGCCTGATGATCGAGGACGGGGAACCCCGGCTGGTGGAATTCAACGCGCGCTTTGGCGACCCGGAATGTCAGGTGCTGATGCTGCGTCTGGGCGCGCAGGCGCTGGACCTGATGCATGCCTGCGCCGAGGGGCGGCTGGCAGAGGCGCAGGTCACCTGGGCCGACGACCACGCCATGACCGTCGTGCTGGCCGCCGACGGCTATCCGGGTGCCTATGACAAGGGCACGGTGATCGGCGGGTTGGACGCCCTGCCCGAGGACAGTTTCCAGATGATGTTCCACGCAGGCACCAAGGCCGAAGGCGGCAAGGTTATGGCCAATGGCGGACGGGTGCTGAACGCCACCGCGCGCGGCGCCACCCTGCAAGAGGCGCGTGACCGGGCCTATGCCATGGTCGATGCCGTGGACTGGCCGCAGGGGGTGTTCCGCCGCGACATCGGCTGGCGCGCCCTTGACTGAGGACTTCACGTTCCGGCTGGCCCCGATCGGGAAAACCGTCACCTGGCGTCTGGAGGGTGATCTGTTGACCGGCCCGCAAGGCACCTGTGACCTGACCGGGATCGAAACGGCGAATTTTGTCGACACGACGGTCCAGCTGATACGGATGCGGCGGCTTGACCTCAGGGGGGCCTCGGGGCTGTGCCGCATTTCGGTCAACACCCGCCTCGGCCTGCCCCCGGACGATCCGAACCGCGCCGCCCACCGCGCCCTGTGTCGCCGGGTGTCCGAACACCTGTCCAGCCGCGCCCCGGACCTGCCGGTGAAAATCGGCGAGGCCGGCGCAATACGGGCGCTGTGGTTTGGCATCGGAGTCCTGTCGCTGGTCATGGGTCTGGGGATCGGCATTGCGGCGCTGGCCACTGGCGTCAGTTCCGACCGGTTGCTCGGCATGATTGTCCCTGTGACCCTGCTGGCGCTGTTCGGCGCTGTACTGATGCATCGCCATGCGCTGTGGCGCACACCGTTGGAGATCCCGGTGTCGGCGCTGCCCGCCATTGTCGATCTGCTCGACCTGCCAAAAGCCCCTGACCAGCGCGTTTGACATTTCACCCGCCCGCGACGCCCGCTAGGGTCGCGCCATGAGCACCTCTGACCACGACAAGCCGCTGCTGGGCATCACCCTGATGCTGGGCTTTTGCCTGCTGGCACCCTTTGGCGATTCCCTGGCCAAGCTGTTGGGCCCGGAGATGGCGGTGGGTCAGCTGGTCACCCTGCGGTTTGCCTTTCAGGCGCTGATCCTTGTGCCTCTGACACTGGCCACCCGGCGGGTCTGGCGGATGAGCCGCGTCGAATTCGGCTTTGTCGTGTTGCGGACCCTGCTGCACATCGCGGGCATTTCGCTGATGTTCAGCGCGCTGCTCTACCTGCCGCTGGCCGACGCGGTGGCCATCGCCTTTGTGATGCCCTTTATCATGTTGCTGCTGGGCTACTGGTTTCTGGGCGAAGAGGTGGGCGTCCGACGGTTCACCGCCTGCGCGGTAGGCTTTGCCGGGACGCTGCTGGTGGTGCAGCCCGCCTTTACCGACATCGGCTGGCCCGCGCTGTTGCCGCTGGGGGTGGCGCTGGTGTTTTCGCTGTTCATGCTGGTGACGCGGCGCATTGCCGGGACAACCGACCCGATCGGGATGCAGGCGGTCTCGGCGCTGATTGCGCTGGCCTTGCTTGTGCCGGTGATGGCGTTGACGCCTGCGGGGCTGTTGCCAGAGCTGGACTGGGTCGCCCCGAACGCGCGCGGCTGGACCCTGATCGTGATGATGGGCACCGCCGGAACCTTTGCGCATCTGCTGATGACATGGTCGCTGCGCTATGCGCCCGCCTCGACGCTGGCCCCGATGCAGTACCTGGAGATCCCCTTTGCCACCGCCGTGGGCTTTGCCATCTTTGGTGACCTGCCCGGCGCACTGGCCACGGTGGGCATTGCCATCACCATCGGCGCGGGCCTGTACATCGTTATCCGAGAGCGGGCCATGTTTCGGGCGCGTCCGCCAGCCCCGCAAGCAATGCACTCAGGCACGCCACCGGCAGGATAAGCAGCATAGCAGGCCCGTCCATGTGCAGCCGCACCGGGCCGTCGACCGTGTTGGAGGTGCCGATGGTGCCTGCGGGCGTGAACGCCAACCCGTCGATGGGCCAGTGCAGGCCGTTCGACCGGCCTGTGACCGGCGCCATCGGATACAGCGAGAACCGCGTGCCCCCCGGCAGGTCCAGCGACAGGTGCGGCGGGCAGACCATCACGACATCCTCTGCCCCGATCAGCAGGCAGCGCCGGTCGGGGTGTTTGACAAGCACGGTCATCGCGGCAAGCTGATGGTCCAGCCTGTGACCCAGAAACCCGTAGCCAAAGACCAGAGGCGCCTCGATGTGGCGCAGGCATTTGTCGAAATCGGTGCTGTTCTGTTCCGGGATCGCGCGCAGCACGCCGTCGTCCAGCTGCGCCTGCACCTCTGGCGCCAGCGAATCCATGTCGCCGTAAACGGCGTCGGGCATCCGCCCCAGCGCCAGCACCTGCGCCGCGCCGCCGTCGGCGGCCACTACCTGCCCCGCTGCGGGCAGGGCCGCCGCCAGAACCTGCTGGTCGACCTCTCCGCCACCGACCAGCAACACCGGCGCATCGTCGTGAACAATTTTAACTTTCATGGCCGATTAATGACGGTTTGGGAAACAGATCACAATCCGGTCATGAAATGATACCGTTGACGGCACAGATTCGAACAGCTTTCGTCTCGGTCAACGTGGTAAACACACTGTTGCAGAACGAATGAAAGTGAGCAGACCATGGTGAGTTCGAGCAAGATCCTGACCGTGTCCTATGGCACCTTCTCCTGTACCGCCGAAGGATTTGACGATCCAATGGAAGTGGTCAAGGAGACGACGCATTTCTTTCGCGGCGTTGTGGGCGAGGATCGGTTTTTCGGCGCGGAACCACCGCAATTCGATCCTGAACTGGCCACCGAATACCTGCGTGACCGGATGGCCGACACCGGCGGCACCCTGTCGCTGGGCAGCCCGCCACGGGTGATGGCCGCCGCGGCCTCTGCCGGGGCCATGGCCGCCGCGATGAGCAGACCCGCAAGCCATGCGGATGAACTGCTGCCCGATGATGACACCATCGAGGCCACCGCCGTTCTGGCAGAGACTTTGGCGCCGGACGCCGCCGACCTCGACCATGAGGCCGTGCTGGACGACCTGGTGCCCGACGGACCGGAGGCGGCGCCTGCTCCGCACGCCTCCGCTCCGGACGGAATCGCCGCCAAGCTGGACCGCATCCGCGCCGTTGTCGCGCAGATCTCCGACACCGACGCCGAAGATGACGCGCCGGATATGTCAGCGCGGGTCGAGAACACGCTCACCGATGCGGCCGAGGTCAAGGAACCGCTGTTCGATGAGACGCCCGAAGAGATGTCGCTGATCGAAGAGACACCGGAAGACGAGGTTCCCGTCGAAGAGGCCCGCATCGACGAGCCCCTTGTCGAAGAAACCCGCGACGACGCGCTCGAATCGCTGCTGGACGAACTGGTGGTCGAGAGCGGCGATGCCGAGTCTACTGACCTTGGCGACGATCTGGACCGCGAAGACGACGACTACGAAGACGACGACAATGACAGCGTGCTCGACGCCGCCGTGGCCAGCCTGATGGCCACCGACGACGACAAGGACGAGAACGATGCGCCCGCAGACGCACTGCCGCTTGCTGCCGCAGTATCCGCCGTCGCAGCGCTCGCCACCGGCCAGACCCGTGACGACGACGATGTCGGTTACGATGATGACGACGCGTTTGAACCGGAAACCGCCGCGCGCGACAGTGCCGAGATCGACCAAGACGACCACGACGACACCGACACGATCGAAGCCGTCGAAGCGGCCCTTGGCCGAAGCTGGTCTGCCGAAGAAGGGCCGTTGACGCCCCGGTCCGCCCCAAAGGCCGAGGCGGCTGAACCGCCCGAACCCGCCACACAGGCCGCCCCCCTGCGCGCCCGCGTGGTCAAGGTCAAGCGCGCCGCCTTTGAACAGGCGATCGACGACGGCATGTTGGAAGAAGTGCCCGAAGTCGCGCCAGAACAGCTGTCGCCGCCGCCGGTGGCAACGTCGGACATCAGCAGCCTGTCACCCGATGAAGAAGAGGAACTGGCCCGCGAACTCGCCGCCGTAAAGGCCGAACTCGCCAGCGATTTCGGCGCGTGGGACGACGACGATACCGCGCCGGACCCGACCTTTGCCTCGACCATGCCGGGCATGGAGGATGCCGCCCCGGACGACACCGACGACACCGCTGTGTCCGGTCATGCCGCGCCGCTGCGGCTGGACAATCCTATCGCCGCGCCCCAGGCGCCTGCCGATGCGGACCCGGACAGCGACATGCAAAGCAGCGCTCGCAAGGCCGTCAAACTGGCCAGCCCGGCCCGCGCCCTGCTGACCGAACATGAGGTCGAGGACGGCGACACCTCGCGCCTGATGGACCAGACCGACAGCGCGATGGACGAACCCGAAGGCAACCGCCGCCGCAGCGCCATTGCGCATCTGCGCGCCGCTGTCGCCGCGACCAAGGCCGACCGCCTGCTGGGCCAAAAGGCCGACGCCGCCGACGAACAGGAACCCTACCGCGAGGATCTGGCCAGCGTGGTGCGTCCGCGCCGCCCGCAAAGCGTGACCCGCCCCACCGAACGCCCCGAAACCCATGTTCCGACGCCGCTGAAACTGGTGGCCGAACAGCGGGTCGTGGCCACCGAGGACAGCGGACCCGACGCCGGGCCGGTCCGTCCCCGCCGCGTCCGCCGCACCGACCCGGTCCCGCAAACCGCCACCGAGGAGTCAGGCTTTGCCGCCTTCGCCGCGGATGTGGGGGTCAAGGGCCTGCCGGAACTGCTGGAGGCCGCCGCCGCCTACATGTCCTATGTCGAGGGCCGCGACCAGTTCTCGCGCCCGCAGTTGATGACCACCCTGCGGCAGGCCGAAGTATCCGACAGCTCGCGGGAGGACCGTTTGCGCAGCTTTGGACAGCTGTTGCGTGAGGGCAAGATCCGCAAGACATCCGGCGGGCGTTTCACCGCCGCCGAGACCATCAGCTTCAAGCCCGCCGCCACCGGCTGAGCCTGTGACAGCGCACCAAAAAGCCCCCCGCGACCGATGTCGCGGGGGGCTTTTTCTTGTCCAAGTACGACAGGGATCAGTCCCTGGCGTCCGGGTCGGGCTGGCCAACGCCCTTGAAGATCGGTTTGAGCGGAAAAATCCACGCAACGCCAAAGAATACATAAACCACCAGTTCCACCAACAGCGGCAATTCCCACAGGTTCATTCGGCTCAGGATGCCCCAGGCCAGAACGATATACAGCGGGAATCCCACCAGCAGCACAAACAGAGACCACCGCTTGCGCGCCTTGTAGCTGAGTGCCATGTTCTTGCTCCTCTCGACCGCACGGCGGGACAAACCCTCGCCCTTGCCTGCGGATTTAGTCCTCGAAGGGGTCGGTGACCAGAATCGTGTCGTCGCGTTCCGGCGAGGTCGACAACAGTGCCACCGGACAGCCGATCAGTTCCTCGACCCGGCGGACGTATTTGATCGCCGCCGCCGGCAGATCGGCCCAGCTGCGCGCGCCCTCTGTCGACTCGGCCCAGCCGTCCATTTCCTCGTAGATCGGCACACAGCGCGCCTGCTGTTCGGACGCAAACGGCAGATAGTCCAGTCGCGTGCCGTCCAGATCGTAGCCGACGCAGATCTTGAGCGTCTCGAACCCGTCCAGCACGTCCAGCTTGGTCAAGGAGATGCCGTTGACGCCCGAGGTGGCGCAGGTCTGGCGCACCAGCACAGCGTCGAACCAGCCGCAGCGCCGCTTGCGCCCGGTGGTGGTGCCAAACTCATGCCCGCGTTCGCCCAGCCGCTGGCCGTCGGCGTCCAGCAGTTCGGTCGGGAACGGCCCCTCACCGACGCGGGTGGTGTAGGCCTTGACGATGCCCAGCACAAAATCAATCGCCCCCGGCCCGATCCCGGTGCCGGTCGCCGCCTGTCCCGCGATCACGTTTGACGAGGTGACAAAAGGATAGGTGCCAAAGTCGATGTCCAGCAGCGCGCCCTGCGCGCCCTCGAACAGAATGCGGTCCCCGGCGCGGCGCTTTTCGTTCAGGATCTTCCAGACCGGCCCGGCGTATTCCAGAATTTTCGGAGCGATCTCACGCAGTTGCGCGATCAGTGCGGCGCGGTCGACCGGGGCGATCCCCAGTCCCCGGCGCAGCGGATCGTGGTGTTGCAAGGCGCGGTCCACCCGCGCCTCCAGCGTGGCATCATCGGCCAGATCCGCGACGCGGATCGCCCGGCGACCCACCTTGTCCTCATAGGCGGGGCCGATGCCGCGCCCGGTGGTGCCGATCTTGGTGCCCTTGCTGGCGGCCTCTTCGCGCGCGCGGTCCAGCTCGCCGTGGATCGGCAGGATCAGCGGCGTGTTTTCCGCGATCATCAGCGTTTCGGGCGTGATTTCAACGCCCTGCGCACGCACGGTTTCGATTTCCTGCATCAGGTGCCAGGGGTCCAGCACAACACCATTGCCGATCACCGACAGCTTGCCCCGGCGCACAACGCCGGACGGCAGCGCGTGCAGCTTGTAGACCTTGCCATCGACGACAAGGGTATGACCCGCATTGTGACCGCCCTGAAAGCGGCAGATCACATCCGCCCGGCTGGACAGCCAGTCGACGATCTTGCCCTTGCCCTCATCACCCCACTGCGCGCCCACGACGACCACATTTGCCATGGTTTTCCCCTTTACCGGCGTTGCAAACCCGCGTGTGTATACGCGCGCAATCCCGCCTGCGAAACCGCAAAAACGCCGCAAGAGGCTGGACAGGGGCGGCTTGTCAGGGCAGCAAGGCACCAAACCCCGGGAGGCCACCAAAATGAGTTTCTTTCTGCGCTGGCTCTTTGCCTTTGTGCTGCTGGCAGCGACGTTCAATCCGACGCAATGGAACTATGTCCGCTGGGCGTCGGCCAATTTCGACACGCAAATGCCGGTTGTCGTGCTGCTCGGCCTTGTGCTGCTGATCGGCTACATCATCTATCTGCGCGCCACGCTGCGGTCGATCGGCCTGTTCGGCATGGCGCTGATCCTGGCGCTGGTGGCAGCGATTCTCTGGGTGCTGATCTTTTACGGCGTGGTCGATCTCAGCAATCCAAAGCTTGCCACTTGGGTCGGAATTTTCGCGCTCTCGCTGGTTCTGGGGGTCGGCCTCAGCTGGTCGATCATCCGGCGCAAGCTGTCGGGTCAGGTCGATATGGACGACGTCGAGGAATAGCGCCTCAGCAGCTGCGCCCCAGCACCATTACCCAGTTGTCACCCGCGCCGCGCACCAGCGCAAATTCCGAGGCGCTATCGCTGAGCATGTTGCGGCGGTGCCCCGGCGAATTCGCCCAGGCCACCATGACCTCTGACAGAGAGCGTTGGCCGCGGGCGATGTTTTCCGAGACATAGCAGGCGCTGTAGCCTGCCCGCTGCACCCGCACCAGCGGATCGCTGCCATCCGATCCGCGATGATCAAAGATCCCGCTGCGCGCCATGTCGCGCGCATGGCTCTGCGCCGCCTTTTCAAGTTGCGGATTGGTCGACACCGGGCCCAGCCCGTTTTCGGCGCGGAAGGCGTTCAGCGCCTGCCGCGCGCTGGCGGGACTGAGCGGAGCAGCGGGTGCAGCCACGGGGCTGGCCTGCGCCCGGCTGATCTGTGAACGCGGGAAAGGCTGCCACCCGCCCCGGTCCTGCGTGCGCCACCCGCCGCAGGACGCAAGAAGGGCGCAAAGCGCCACCATTGAAACCAGCCGCATCATGTCCATGTTCTCCCCCGCCAGACTGGCCCGCCGGACGGCCAGACCAGACCGTCAGACCAGACCGTCAGACCAGACCGTCAGACCTGTTCGGACAACCGCCGTGCCAGCCTGTTCTGCGTGGCAATGGCACGCTCCAGATCGAAGCTGACGATTTGCCCGTCCTCGACCACCGTGCGGCCCTCAACCAGAAGATATCGCACCCGCTGCGGTCCGGCCAGAAGCAGGGCCGCCGGGTCCCAGCTACCGGCGCTTTCCGGCCCATTCATGTCCCACAGTGCCAGATCCGCCCGCTTGCCCACCGCGATCTGACCGCAATCGTCGCGGCCCAGCACCTCGGCCCCCCCGCGTGTCGCAATCCACAGCGCCTCACGCGCGCTCATGGCGTCGGCCCCGCGTGTGACCCGCTGCAACAGCATGGCCTGCCGCGCCTCGGCCACAAGGTTGCCGATATCATTGCTGGCCGATCCATCGACGCCAAGCCCGACCTTCACGCCTGCGTCCCGCATCGCCCGAACCGGCGCTATTCCACTGCCCAGACGGCAGTTGGAACAGGGGCAATGGGCCACGCCGGTCCGTGTGCGGGCAAACAGGTCAATCTCCTGCGCGTCCAGTTTGACGCAATGGGCGTGCCAGACGTCCGTCCCGGTCCATCCCAGATCCTCGGCGTATTGACCGGGGCGACAGCCGAACTGCGCCAGAGAATAGGCGATATCCTCATCGTTTTCCGCCAGATGGGTGTGCAGCATCACCCCCTTGTCGCGCGCCAGTAGCGCGGCGTCGCGCATCAGATCGCGGCTGACGGAGAACGGGGAACAGGGCGCGACGCCCACGCGCACCATGGCCCCCGGTCGCGGGTCGTGGTGCGCGTCGATCAACCGGATGCAATCCTCCAGAATCGCGGCCTCATGCTCGACCAAACTGTCGGGCGGCAGGCCCCCGGCGCTTTCGCCGATGCTCATGGCGCCGCGGGTCGGATGAAACCGCAGCCCCACCTCTGCCGCCGCCGCGATGGTATCGTCCAGCCGCGCGCCATTGGGATAGAGGTACAGGTGATCCGAGGCCAGCGTACAGCCCGACAGCGCCAGTTCCGCCAGCCCCACCTGCGCTGAGACAAACATCTCTTCGGGGCCAAAGCGCGCCCAGATCGGATACAGCGTCTTGAGCCAGCCAAACAACAGCGCATCCTGCCCGCCGGGCACCGCGCGGGTCAGCGTTTGGTACAGATGGTGATGCGTGTTCACCAATCCGGGCGTGACCAGACAGGTGCCCGCGTCGATCACCGTGCCGTCGCTGGTCAGACCCGCGCCGATCTCTGCGATCACGCCACCCCGCAGGCGCAGATCGACGCCCGTCAGTTCGGACCGCGCGTCATCCATGCACAGGACGGTGCGCGCATTACGGATGAGAATTTCGGTATGTGCCATATCAGCCTCTCACAAAACCCCGTTTCGGTGAGAGATCCGCCGGAACGCGCCAGAAAGGGGAAGGACACGCGCTCTGCACGTCGGTCTTACCCTTTTGTGTGCAACAGGTCCAGCGCGGCGGCGTGCACCTGCGGCGTGGCGGCGGCCACCGCGCGCCCGCCCTCATGCACCGGGCCGCCCTCCCAGTTGGTGACAATGCCGCCTGCGGCCTCGATCACCGCGATGGGGGCCATGATGTCATAGGTTTGCAGCCCGGCCTCGATCACCAGATCGATCTGCCCCGCCGCCAGCAGCGCGTAGGCGTAACAATCCATGCCATAGCGCACCAGTTTCACCTGCGCCGCGACCCGTTCAAACCCGGCGCGATCATCGAGGGTTCCGACCTCGGGGAAGGTGGTGAACAGAATCGCCTGATCCAGTTGCCCCGTGGTACGCGTGCCCAGCGCGCCTGCGCCATGCGGCCCGGCGAATTCTGCCCGACCCAATCCGCCGCGAAACCGCTCTTGCGTATAGGGTTGATCGATCACGCCATAGAGCGGGCCTTGGGCGTCACGCACCGCAATCAGCACCCCCCATGTGGGCGTGCCGGACATGAAACCCCGTGTGCCGTCGATCGGGTCCAGAACCCAGGTCAGGCCGCTATCGCCCGCGCTGGTTCCATATTCCTCACCCAGAATCGCGTCGTTCGGTCGGCGCTGCGCCAGCAGATCGCGCATCGCGCGTTCCGCTGCCCGGTCCGCAACCGTCACCGGATCGAATGCGGCGCCGGTTGCCTTGTTTTCGGTGGCCAAACCGTGTTGACGAAAATAGGGCAGAATCACCTTACCCGCCGCATCGGCCAAGGCCTCAGCGGTTTCGATCACCTCGGTTACAAGGTTGGCTGCGATCCGGTCCATATGTCCCTCCTGTGCCCGTCACCGGGCTACAGCAGGGACAGGACCGGCTCAAGCCACCTCGGACAGCACGCGCGCCAGTTCAAACAGGCGGCGGCGCTGGTTTTCCGGGATCGCATAGTAAGAACGCACCAGATCCAGTGCCTCCTTGTCGCCCATGATGTCTGCCGGAACGGTTTCGCCGGTCTGTGATCCGGCGCCTTCGCTCTCGATTCCCTCAAAGAAGAAGTTCACGGGCACATCCAGTGCATCCGCAATATCCCAAAGCCGGGACGCGCTGACGCGATTGGCACCGGTTTCATACTTCTGAATCTGCTGAAACTTGATACCGACGCGTTCCGCCAGTTGCTGCTGGGTCATACCAACCAGCCACCGGCGATACCGAATGCGTTTGCCGACATGAACATCAACGGGATGCGCCATCTGAGTCTTCCTGTACAATGGGTGTGACCAGATGCGCCGGGATCGAACCCCATCCCCCCAGGACCAGCATCATCCTGCACTTACATATTAGAATTGCTACATCATAACGGGTCTTCAAATCAAGTCGCACGACCACCCAATGATGGAAAGTGAAACAGGAAAACACGACAAAGTTGAACGGGGATCTTATCCCTTTGGATACCTTTGCGGCACAAACGTGGGTTTCGGTGGCTTTGCCTTTGGCCCGATCTCGGCTAACCAGCGGCCAGATCATCAGCGGAGACTGCCATGCGCGCCTACTATCTGACCGACCACAACAGCCCGCCTTGCCTGACCGATATCGCGGTGCCAGAGCCCGCCTTGGGTGAGATCCGGCTGCGCATCGCCGCCTGCGGGTTGAACTTTGCCGATCTGCTTATGCAGACGGGCACCTATCAGGACACCCCCGCCCTGCCCTTTACCCTGGGGATGGAGGTTGCCGGTACCGTCGATGCATTGGGGCCGGATGTTGAGGGGTTCAAACCCGGTGACCGGGTGGCGGTGTTTGGTGGCCAAGGCGGACTGGCGGACTACGGCTGTTTTCCGGCCGCCCGCGCGGTGCATCTGCCTGACACGATGGGCTGGGTCGATGCGGCGGCCTTTCAGATTGCCTATGGCACCAGCCATGTGGCGCTGGACCACCGCGCCCGCCTGATGCCCGGTGAGACGCTGCTGGTGCTGGGGGCTGCGGGCGGTGTCGGCCTGACGGCGGTGGAGATCGGCAAGCTGATGGGCGCGCGCGTCGTCGCCTGCGCGCGCGGCGCGGACAAGCTGGCCGCCTCCAAGGCGGCGGGCGCCGACCACCTGATCGACGCCACCGATGCCGACATCCGCGCCGAGATGAAGGCGCTTGGCGGCGCGGATGTGGTCTATGACCCGGTGGGCGGCGACCAGTTTCAGGCCGCGTTCCGATCCTGCCGCCCCGAGGCGCGCATCCTGACCATCGGCTTTGCCTCTGGCGAGGTGCCACAGATCAAGGCCAACCACCTGCTGGTCAAGAACCTGTCGGTGATGGGTCTGTACTGGGGCGGGTATCTGGGCTTTCGCCCCGAGGTGCTGACCGGATCGCTGGCGCAACTGATGGCATGGCACGCCGAGGGGCGCATCACCCCCCATGTCAGCCATGTCCTGCCATTGGACCGCGCGGCAGAGGGGATGGAGCTGCTGCGCACCCGCAAATCCACCGGCAAGGTGGTCATCACGCTGGACGCCTGACGCCAAACTTTCGCCATAGGCGCGGGTTAACCACGGCGCAGGGGCCCCGGCCCCAGAGTGCGCCATCCCGGAAGGCCAGCCATGACCCGAACCGCCAATGCCTTGCTGATCTTCGTGGCGCATCTGCTGTTGTTGGCGCTTGGCGGCGCGGCGCTTGCCGTGCCGGAGATCATGCTGGCGCGGGTCGCGCAACTGGCCGGCCCGCTGGACACGCGCGACTGGCTGATGCGCGGTTTTGGCGCCGGGATGATCGCGCTGTCGCTGGCGCTGTGGATCGACACCCGCCGGGCAGAGGGCCACCCCGTGACCGGGCTGCTCTGGCTGATGGGCGCGGGGCTGACCGCCTGTTTCCTGCTCTATGCGCAACAACTGGGCGGATGGTGGATCGACGACGCGGGCATCACCTTTTCCTACGCGCGCTCCTTGGCCGAGGGCGCGGGCCTTACCTTTCAGCCCGGCCAACCACCGACAGAGGGCTATTCCAGCACGCTCTGGATGGCGACACTGGCGCTGGCGCATCTGCTGACCTTCGATATCCCCATGGCGGCCAAAACCATCGGCCTTGCGCTGACGGTCCTGACGCTGTGGATCAGCATGACATGGGTCTGGCGCGTGACCGAAAGCGCTCTGGCCATGGTGCTGAGCGTCGCGGCGATTGGCACCGCCCCCACCGTGGTCTGGGCGACCTCGGGGCAGGAACACGCGCTGCAAGCGCTACTCTTGCTGCTGATCGCGGTCGCCGCCCATCTGCGCCTCTGGCGGCTGCCGGTGGCGCTGCTGCTGTCGCTGCTGGTCTGGACCCGGCCAGAAACGCCGCTGATTGTCATCGCCGTCTTTGTCACCGCCCTCTGGATGACCCACCGGCAAGAGGGGCGCATCCGGCTGTGGCGCAACCTGATCCTTGCCGCCCTGCCCTTTGCCGCCTTTGTCGGGCTGATGGCCTTCAGGCTGCACTATTTCGGCGATCCCTTTCCCAACCCCTACCATGCCAAGACCTCTGCCAGCAGCCTGGCCGGGCTGATCAATCCCTTTGGCGGCGGCTGGCGCTATGTCTGGGCCGGGGTGCAGGACAGCGGGGTGCTGCTGCTGTTGCCGCTGGTGCTGGTGGTCGGCGCGGGCGACAGCCTGCCGCGCCGCTGGCTGATCTTTGCCGCGCTGGCCGGGCACATCGGCTTTGTCGTCTGGGCCAAGGGCGACTGGATGGGGCAGTATCGGTTCCTGATGCCAGTGCTGCCGCTGATCGTGCTGCCAGCGGTCATGGCCATCGACCACGCCTTTTCCCTGCGCGCGCGGGCTTGGCTTGCCACGATCGCCTCTATCGCGCTGTTTGCCAACACGCTGACTCAGCTGGACAGGTTCGACGCCGACCCGACCACGCCGCTGGCGGTGGTGTCAGAGATCGGCCAGAACTTTGCCAAGGTGGCCGAAAAAATGACCATCCAGACCCCGCTGCTCGCCCATCACGACGCGGGCGCAATCAGCTATGAACGCTCTATCGGGCTGGTCGATCTGGGCGGGCTGGTGGACCGCGACGTGGCCAGGAACATGGCCAACGCGGATTTCCTGCGCGCCTATATCTTTGAGCAGACACAGCCGCATTTCATCTTTGGCGCGCGCAACTTTGCCGCCGCGTCGGGCTTTCTGGACGGCCCGGAACTGGCCCGCGACTATGTCCCGCTGCGTTTTCCGAACCATCCGATCATGGAGAGCGACTATTCCCACATCCGCCGCGACGCGGTGCAAGAGGCGGATGGCATCACCCTCACCCGCGCCCCCGACGGCACCCTGACAGCGGTCATCGTGACCGATCTGGCCCCTTAGCCCGCCTGTTCCTTGGCCCAGACCATGTCGATCATCGCCTGTGTGCCACGGCTGAACTCCAGCGGGCAGGGATAGTGTACCCGGTCCAGCACGCTGGCGTTGAACGCCTCAACCTGATGGACATAGTGATTGTCCGACGGAAAGCGATAGGCCGTCTCCACCAGATCCTTGGACTGCACCAGCACCCGCGCCTCACCGTAAACGCCTGCGTTAAACGGCGCGGTCAGCTTCATCACGCCGTCCTCACCGTGAAAGACCACCTCTTGCCACGGCGCCATCCGCATAGAGACGATGCCGGTATAATGGTACGAGGGAAAGCGCGCGGTGATATGCGTCCAGACATCCACGCCGTTTTCACGCACGACCTCTGCCGACAGGATCTTTTCCGGCTCCTCGCCGGTCACAAACCGGGTTGCGCCATAAATATAGACGCCGATATCCGGCACCGCGCCGCCGCCGGTGTCCGCGCGGTTGCGGATGTTGTCCCCATCGGTGCGGTTGTCATAGGAAAACGCGGCTGACACGCGCACCAATTTGCCAATCGCGCCCTCCTGATACAGTTGGCTGGCCTTTTGCCACTGAGGGTGGTGGACAATCATAAAGGCCTCAGCCGCCAGCAGGCCGGTTTCATCGCGCTTGGCAATCACCGGGTCAAACTCTGCCGCCGCCATCGCCAGCGGCTTTTCCACCAGAACGTGTTTGCCCGCCTCCAGCGCCTTCAGCGCCCATTCGACGTGCAAATGGTTGGGCAGCGGCACATAGACCGCGTCGATCTCCGGGTCCGCCAATAGCGCGTCATAGCTGTCGTGCACCCGCAGCCCCGGTGCCAGCGCCGCAAAGGGCGCGGCCTTGTCCGGCGACGATGTCGCCAGCGCCGCCAGCCGCCCGCGTCGTCCCATGTGAAGGGCCGGTCCCATGTGTTGGCGGGCGAATTTCGCCGCTCCCAGAATCCCCCAACGAACGTGATCTGTCATACTGTGCTCCCCCAGTCGTTAGCGCCAACCTTACCGCATGTCGGCCTACCTGCAACTAGCGGCTTGATCCCGTTGACGCGCAATGGCATCAGCCGGAAAACCGCCGCCAACAACAGGCCAGATCCATGTTTCGTTCTCTAAGTTTCGCCTTGGCCGTCTCCGCCTTCGGGGCCGCCGCGCAGGACTGTGTGCCGTTGGGCGACGTCTGCCTGACGCCCGACGACACCGAGGTCAGGCTTGGCCCCGACACGCTGGGCGACCTGCACAAACTGGCGCAGACCCCGTGGGTGACGGCCGTCAGGCTGAAAGGCGATGGCGACGCGACGCGCGCCGTCGACCTGACGCCGATAGGCGACCTGCCGTCCCTGACCTACCTCAGGGTCGACGACCTGCCCGGCGCCCGCTGGGACACGCTGGACCAACCCGGCATTGTCGCGATCCGGCTCAAGGACAATGGCATCACGGACTTCGGCTTTCTCGCCGGAATGCCCCTGCTGAGGGGCCTGTGGATCAAGGAAGATCTTGGCCTTTCCGACCTTCCGCGCGAGACGCTGGGCACGGTCGAAAACCTGCGCCTGAACGGGCCTGACCTGCGAGACCTCAACGCGGACGGCGCGCTTGTGAACCTCAAGATCCTCGGCTTTGGGAATGTCTCCCTGCCCGACCTGCAAGGGCTGGGGCCGACCCCGGCGCTGGAAGTGCTGAATGTCGAGGGCGAACAGATCGACAGCCTCGACGGGTTGATCGTCGGCCCCGCCTTCAAGGACTTGCTGGCCAAGGAGTCGTCCCTGACCGATATTTCCGCGCTGGCACCGGCAGAGAACCTGACCACGGTTCACGCCAAGAACAGCCGCATCAACGACATCTCGGCACTCCGGGGCAAGACCAAGCTGTTGACGCTGTTCCTGACCGGAACCCAAGTGCAGGACCTGTCGCCCGTCAAGGATATGACCGCGCTGCAACTGCTCAGCTTTTCCGACACGCCGGTGACGGACATTTCGCCCTTGGCCGGTCTTCCGGAACTGGTGGCGATCTACATGAACGTGACCCGTGTCACCGATTTCACGCCGCTGCTGCAAAGCCGCAAGGACATCATCCTGCGGATCAACTCGGACCAGATCCTGGCCAGTGGCTTGCTACCGGATTTCATCGCCAACGAGGGCTGGAAGCGCGGCCCCCTCTACGAAAACTGACCAGCCATGAAAAAGCCCCCACCGGAGAACCGATGGGGGCCAACCCGTGCCTTTGAACAAGTGAGGGAAGCCTTGGGCCGGGTCTGAGAACCGGTTGCTCAGCCGGTCCTGTTTCAGGCGCTGGCCAGCATGCCTTGATCCTTGGCCAGTTCGCGCATCCGCTTTTGCAGTTTCTCAAAGGCGCGCACCTCGATCTGGCGGATGCGTTCGCGCGACACGTCGTATTGTCCCGACAGATCCTCCAGCGTGACCGCCGACTCTGCCAGACGGCGCTGGGTCAAGATGTCCTTTTCGCGGTCGTTCAGCACATCCATCGCCTCGGCCAGCAGGGCGCGCCGCGCCTCCAGCTCATCGCGTTCGGCGTAATCCCCGGCCTGATCGGCGTCTTCGTCCTCCAGCCAGTCCTGCCATTGCATCGTGCCCTCGCCCTCAGAGCCGACGGTGGCATTCAACGACGCATCGCCGCCCGACAGACGCCGGTTCATGCTGATGACTTCGGTTTCGGTCACGCCCAGATCGGTGGCGATCTTCTGTACATGTTCGGGGCGCAGGTCGCCCTCTTCCAGCGCACCGATGCGCGCCTTGGCCTTGCGCAGGTTGAAAAACAGCTTTTTCTGCGCGCTGGTGGTGCCCAGCTTGACCAGCGACCACGACCGCAGAATGTACTCCTGGATCGACGCGCGGATCCACCACATCGCATAGGTCGCAAGGCGAAAGCCTTTTTCCGGGTCAAACCGTTTGACCGCCTGCATCAGACCCACATTGGCCTCTGAAATCACCTCGGCCTGCGGCAGTCCGTAGCCGCGATAGCCCATGGCGATCTTGGCCGCCAACCGCAGGTGCGACGTGACCATCTGGTGCGCTGCCTCGGTGTCTTCATCCTCGACCCAGCGTTTGGCCAGCATGTATTCCTGTTCCGGCTCCAGTAGGGGAAATTTCCGGATTTCCTGAAGGTAACGGCTCAGGCCCGCTTCCGGCGAGGGTGCCGGCAAATTTGCATAGTTCGACATGATTTTTGTCCCTCCGTTCGGACCCGCATGTTACGGGGTTTAACATTAGTTAGGGAACTGAACGCTTCAGTTCAAGTCCTGATGGTCTCGGCGTTTCCTTTGACATGCAGCTATGACCGGCCACGGGTGGTGTCACGCTTTATGTCACAGCGTCACGAAGACGTGCTTCGTTCCACAAATCCCGTAATACATACAACAATGCATACTTGTACTGCAAATCCCGCCAATATTCAAGCGTTTCAGCATGAGTTACAACGCATTCGACCCGCCATCGGAAAGGAGCCTCTCATGCACGCCACCGCCCACAACCCCACCCAGAACCCTGCCCTGACCCGCAGCGCCGGAGCGCTGTACCTCGTGATTATCCTGTGCGGATTGACCGCCGAACTGGCCCTCAGAGGCCCGCTTTTGCAAGGCGCCCCCGATCAGATCGCCGCCGCGATGGCCGCGCAGCTGCCGCAACTGCGGCTCAGCCTCTTGGCGGATGTCATCATGCTGCTGGCGGACATAACGCTGGCGCTGGTGTTCTTCAGCCTGCTGCGGGACCGCGCCCCGGCGCTGGCCCGAGCCGCACTGGTGTTTCGTCTGGGTCAGGCGGTGCTGATCGGGGCCAGCCTGATGGCGCTGGCCAGCGCCCCTGCCCTGCTGGACGACCTGCCGCGGATGGCCGTCCACATGACCGACATGCACGCGCTTGGCTATGACATCGGCCTGATCCTGTTCGGCGTGAACAGCCTGATCATGGCGCGGCTGCTGGGCCTTGGCGACACGCCCCGGATCATTGCCGGGGGTATTGCGGCCGCAGGTATCGTCTACCTCACCGGCAGCCTGCTGCGCCTGACCGCCCCCGGCCTGTCGGCGGCGTTCGAACCCGCCTATCTGGTCTGTATCCTTGCGGAAAGCGCGCTCTGCCTGTGGCTGCTGATCACCGGACGGCTCTGACCGCCCCCCTTATCGTGCCTCAATCAAACTGCACGATCACACAGTCGAAATCCTCTTCGCTGATCACGCAGGTATGATGGCCGGTGCCATGGGTATCCTCCATCCGCCAGACGTCGCCGGGGCCAAAGTCGCGCGCCTCGCCGTCGCTGGCGGTTACGCGGATGGTGCCGGACAGCGGGATCAGGGTCTGGCGTTTTGGCGTCGGGTGGATCGGCTCATTCCAGCCCGCCACCAGCCGCAGGAACACCGTGGCCTTGGCGGCCTCACCCTCTGACACCAGAATACTGCGCGCGGGCGGCGCAAATTCGGTCTCGGTCAGCGCCACGCCCACGGCGCGCCAATGGCTTTCGCCCGCGTCGTCACAATACAACAGGTGATAGTGCATCAATCGCGCCCCCGGAAAACCCGGAGGATGCCACCGAAACCGCAATCGGCCAAGCCCTCAGATCGCGCGCAACGCCGCCAACAGGTCTGCCATATCGCCGGGCAAGGGCGACTCGAACATCAGCGGCTCGCCTGTCACCGGATGGTCAAAGCCCAACTCAGCCGCGTGCAAGGCCTGCCGGGCAAAGCTGCGCGCAGGCTCATAGGCCGCGCCCAGCGCCTTTTCCGACAGCTTGCGCCGCCCGCCATAGACCGGATCACCAATCAGCGCATGGCCCGCATGGGCCATATGCACCCGGATCTGGTGCGTGCGCCCGGTTTCCAGCCGACATTCCACCAGACTGACGCAGGCAGGTTGCCCGAACCGTTCCAGCAGTTTGACATGGGTGATGGCGTGCCGCCCCTGCCCGTCGAAATAGACCGCCTGCCGCTGGCGCTCGGTCTTGTGCCGCGCCAGCCCGCTGGTGATCGTCACCCCGCCGTCGGGACCGGGTTTGACGCCGCGCGTGTTCACCAGACGCGGGTCGGCGATTTCCGGCACCCCATGCGCCAGCGCCAGATAGGCCCGCCGCGCCGTGTGTTTTTCGAACTGCGCCGCCAGACCGTGATGCGCCCGGTCGGATTTCGCCACCACCAGCAGCCCGCTGGTGTCCTTGTCGATCCGGTGGACAATGCCGGGGCGCTTTTCGCCGCCTACACCAGACAGTTTGCCACCGAAATGATGCAGCAACGCGTTCACCAGCGTACCGTCCGGCGTTCCGGGTGCGGGATGCACCACCATGCCGGCGGGCTTGTCGATGACGATCACGTCATCGTCCTCCCAGACCACCACCAGCGGGATGTCCTGCGCCACCACGTCATAATCCTCGGCGGGCGGCACGGCGATGTCCAGCACGTCACCTACCGCCACCTTGGCCTTGGGGTCGGTCAGCACCACGCCGTCCCGGCTGACAGCGCCGCCTGCGATCAACCGCGCAAGCCGGGTGCGCGACAGCGCCGCCTCCTCTGGCACATCGCGTGCAAGCGCCTTATCAAGGCGCGGCGGCGGGTTGTCCGCGATTTCGACCCGAAGGATGTCCATGGTCTCTCCCGAACCCGAAGACGACAATTTGCCCGAACCGGCTGGCCTGCGTTTCCTGCGCGTGCTGGTCACGGTTCTGACGGTGGTGATGATGGCCGGGATCATCGGGATCCTCGGCCTGATCTGGCACCGCTATAGCAATGCCCGCGCGCCGCTGCCAGAGGTCATCACCCTGCCGGACGGCACGTCGGCCACCGCCTATACCCAAGGCAGCGATTGGTACGCGGTTGTCACCGGCGACGACCGCATCCTGATCTTTGACCGCGCGACGGGCAAACTGCGGCAGGAAATGCGGATAGAGACGGCCAAGTAGCCGGGCGCGTTGTGGCTGTACGGCGCGACCGCAAAACCTAAGCCTTGGTTAAAATGCCTCTGCAAGCCATTGAAGACGCTACGTCACCTTCCTGTCCACGCGTGGACAGGCCTATTCAAAGGCAATGGCAACGCTGCCGAAATCCCCAAAGTCCGCCTCGATCATCGACCCCGCCGGACACTCCACCGGCCGGATGAAAGACCCCGATAGCACCACATGCCCGGCCTCGATTTTCTGCCCATATCCGGCCAGTCTCTCGGCCAGCCAGACGATGCCCATGACCGGATCATTCAACACACCCGCGCCCAGCCCGGTCTCTTCCACCTCACCATCGCGGGCCAAAATCGCCCCGACCCAGCGCAGATCCACCAGCCTTGGATTCATAGGACGAGTCCCCAGAACGATGCCCGCATTGGCCGCATTATCGGCGATCGTATCGCAGACATTTCGCGCCCGCCCCGTCGCCGGATCCTTGCGCAAAATCCGCGTATCGAGAATTTCCAGCGCAGCACAGACATGGTCCGTCGCAGCCACCACATCCTCGCGCGTCACCGCCCCCTCCAGCGGCCCTTTCATCACAAAGGCGATCTCCGCCTCGACCCGAGGCTGAATGAACCGCCCCTTGGGCACCGCGCCGCCCGTCTCGAACACCATATCGTCCAGCAGAACGCCGCTGTCCGGCGTGTCGATGCCCAAGGCGTCCTGCATGGCGCGTGACGTCAGGCCGATCTTCCACCCCACCTGCCGCCGCCCCGCCGCCAGCTTGGCCGTCACCAATGCGGCCTGCACCGCATAGGCGTCTTCCATCGTCATGCCCGGATGCGCCAGCGACAGCAGACCGATCTGATCCCCCACCGCCTCGGCCCGCACCAAAGCATGGGCCGCCGCGTGTACCTCATCCTCTGTCACGCCTCGTCCTCCACCCCGTTGCGCAGGATGCCGATGCCCTCTGCCTCGACCTCGATCACATCGCCGGGTTTCAGCCAGACAGGCGGGTCCAGCCGCGCGCCCGCACCCGTCGGCGTGCCACAAACCAGCACATCCCCCGGCACCAGCGTGCAAAAGGTCGAGACGTAGTTGATGATGTAGCGAAAGTCATAGATCATCCGCGAGGTCCGGTCCCGCTGCCGCACCTCACCGTTCACCCGGCATTCCAGCGCGATATCATCCAGCTGCGCCGCATTGGTAAACGGCACCAGCCAAGGGCCAATCGCGCCGGACCGATCCCAGTTCTTGCCCTGCGTGACGTTGAACTTGGCGTGCCGCACCCAGTCGCGGATCGTGCCCTCATTGCACAGGGTCAGCGCCGCGACGTGATCATAGGCATCCTCGACCGGAATGCGCCGCCCGCCCTTGCCGATCACCAGCGCGATTTCACCCTCATAGTCCAGCTGCGGGCTTTCGGGTGGCCGAACAAGGTTTTCGCCATGCCCCACAAAGGTTCGCGGAAAGCGGATAAACAGCGAAGGCCGCCCCGCCGCCGCCTGCCCGTCCTTGTATTCGGCGTTGCGGTCCGGAAAGTTCACGCCGACGCAGATGATCTTTTCCGGCGCGGGGATCGGCGGCCGCAAGGTCACCGCCTCCAGCGGCAGGTCCGCCGGCCGTCCCGCCGCCTGCATGAAGACATCCTTCAAACCATCCGCCGCGATCACCTCGCGCAGGGTCGGCCAGTGCGGATTTGCCGTGGACAGGTCGATCACGCCGTCGCCGGTGTGCAGCCCGTAGGCCAGTTTGCCCGCATGGCGGTAGGTCACAAAATGCGGTGTCATCATGCCAGATCCCTCGCGATTTCGGTTATGACATCAAAGGCCATGGCCACATCGGCCTCTGTCGCGCCAAAGGCCCCGGCCTGAAAGCGGATCACCACCTGCCCGTCCACCTTGGTCTGGGTCAGATAGATGCGCCCGTCCGAGTTGATCGCCTCGACCAGTGCCAGATTATGCGCATCGTCGCCTGTGTGTCGAAACGTGAACAACGACAAAACCGGCGCGGTCACGATCTCAAAATCCGGCTCTGCCGCCAGCCGCGACGCCAGGTTCTGCGACCAGGTCACATGGTTGCGGATCACCTGCCGCAGTCCGTCCAGCCCATAGGATCGGATCAAGAACCACAGTTTCAGCGCGCGAAAGCGACGGCCCAGCGGGATCGACCATTCGCTGTAGTCGGTCACGTCCTCCGCGCCCAGCGTCTTGAGGTATTCCGGGCGGATCGCCAGCGTCTGGCGCAGCGCATCCGGGTCGCGGATGAAATGCGCCGAACAGTCGAACTGCGCGCCCATCCATTTGTGCGGGTTGAACACCATGCTGTCGGCCCGCTCGACACCCGTCCAAAGGACCCGGTTTTCGGGACAGATCATGCCCGCCCCGGCCCATGCCGCGTCAATGTGCAGGTACAGGTTTTCGGCCTCGGCTACGTCGGCCAGATCCCCCAGCCGGTCACAGGCGCCCATGCCGGTGGCCCCGGTCACGCCGATGATCCCGGCGGGCAGATGCCCTGCCGCGCGGTCCGCCGCAATCGCCGCACGCAACGCCGCCACGTCCATGGGGCGCAACGGGTCGTCCGCGACGACGGGCAATTTCACAAGGTTCTCCTGCCCCACACCCGACACCCAGGCCGCCCGGTCGATCGAGGTATGCACCTGATCCGAACAGTAGATCCGCACCGCCGGCCCGCCCGCCAGCCCCTTGGCGTTGCCCGCCCAGCCCAGCGCCCGTTCCCGCATCACCAGCACCGCCGCCAATGTGGCCGAGGACGCCGAGTCCTGTATCACGCCCTGGAACCCCTCCGGCAGGCCCACCGCCTGCCGCAGCCAGTCCAGCATCACGCCTTCCATCTCTGTCGCGGCCGGAGAGGTCTGCCACAGCATGCATTGCGGGGCGAGCATCGTGACCAGCATCTCGGCCAGCATCGAGGGCGGCGCGGCGTTGGCCGGGAAATAGGCAAAGAAACGCGGGTGCTGCCAATGGGTCAGCCCCGGCATCACGATCCGTTCAAAATCCTCAAGGATCGCCTCCATGCCCTCGGCCCCTTCGGGCGGGGACGCGGGCAACAGCGCCGCAATCTGACCCGGCACGACACGCGGCCGCACAGGGCACTCACGCAGGGTCTTGTGGTACTCCGCGCCAAACGCCACGGCCTTTTCACCCCATTGGGCGAATTCATCCCAGTCCATCTTGTCCTTCCTCTCAGGAAATTCCCTACTTGCCTGTGCCTCGTCGAGGCAGAGCCGCCGCCCTCGACCACGCGTCTGCCAGCGGAAATGCGCCGGTTGCGGCGCGCATCGCGTGCAGCGGAACACTCATGGCCTGTATAAACGGAACGGTATACACCGCCGGGTCGTGCCCGCCCCATGCCCCCGATCCATGTCGCGCCAACCTCGGCCTTCCTCCGACGGTTAACATGTTAAATACCGATCTGACTGTCAACAGGAGAAATCCTTGTCCCTGACCAAACACAGCCGCGAGGCCATTGCGCCTTTCGACACGCCGCGCACCTTGCCCAACGCGCTGCTGCGCGCGCGCGAGGCCGTCATGGACCGCTATCGGCCGATGTTGCGCGGGCTGGATGTCACCGAACAGCAATGGCGTGTCCTGCGGGTGGTGCAGGAGGCCGGCGAGATCGACGCCACCCACCTGGCCCGCACCGCGTTTGTGCTGGCACCTACACTGACCCGTATCCTCAAGTCGCTGGAAGCGCGCGATCTGATCACCCTGCGCACGGATGCAGCAGACCGCCGCCGCACCCAGGTCAGCATCGGCACCACGGGCCAGGCGCTGTTGCAGGAGGCGAGCCAGACACGCGCGCAGATTCTCTCGGAAATAGAGGCACGTCTTGGCGCGGATCGCATTGCCGACCTGCTGGAAATGCTCGAAAGCGTCACCCGTGATCTGGCTGCGTCACATACGGATGCACCCGACGACAAATGATCGACGCGGGTCAAGTCAAGCATCAGAGGGCAAGTATCAGGGGGGGAGAGTGGTACCACCTCCTGGTCTCGAACCAGGGACCTCTTGATCCACAATCAAGCGCTCTAACCAACTGAGCTAAGGCGGCACAGGGCGCTGAACAACAAGGTCCGGCGCCGAACGTAGGGCTATTTAGCAAAGCCAAAATCCAAGCGCAAGCCCCACGATCCCCCCGTTGCGGTGGAATTCCGGTGCGTCAAACCTGCGCCGAAAATCAACCCGCGTCGGGCAACTGCCGCTCTATCATCGCGCGCATGTCATCCGGCGGCGTTCGCTTGGTAAAACCCGCCGCGTCGATGAAAACACTGACCGTCCGAGACGAAAAACACAGCGTCCCATCCTGCAGACCATCGACGCGAAAGGTGATCGAGGTTTCCCCCAGCCGCACCGGCCAGACGTGGCAGACCAGCGGATGGCGCGGCGTGATTGGGGCGCGAAAATCCATCTCCAGCCGGACAAAGGGCGTGCCGACGTTGCGGTCCAGTTCCATCTGGAACCAGCCATCCCCGCCCAGGTTTTCGACCCACCAACTGTTGATCGCATCCAGCGCAAACCACGGGATGCGCCCGGTGTAGACGATCCTCGCCGGATCGCAGTCCCCCCATGTCACGCGGATTTCATGGCGGTGGGCGGTGCCGGGACGCGGCTCCACCTAGTAGGTCTCGACGTGATAGCGGCCCTCTTCGCGCAACACGTCGCGAAGATTGCGCCACTGATGCCCGATGCTTTCGGCGATGTTGGTAAAGGCGCGCTCTACGCCCTCTTCCATCTCTTTCAGGCCGCAGATGTAGATATGCGTCGCGGGGTCTTCCAGCATGTCGGCCACAATGTCCTCTTCGATGCGCATTCGGTCCTGCACATATTCCTTGTCCTGTCCGGGCATCCGGCTGAACACCAGATGCTTTTGCAGCACGCTGGACGGCACCTTGTTGAGCGGTCCGAAATAGGGCAGCGATTCGGGGGTGCGTGCGCCAAAGAACATGACCATGCCGCCGGATTTCTTGCCCACCGTGCGCTGGCGGGCCATGGTAAAGGCGCGCATCGGCGCCGATCCGGTGCCGGTGCAGATCATCAACAGCCGTGCGTCCGGGTCATTGGGCATCAGGAAGGTCGCGCCAAACGGTCCCGTCACCTGCACAGTGTCGCCCTTTTTCAGGTCGCAGACGTAGTTCGAACAGGTGCCACCGTCCTCACGTTTCACGGTCAACGAGACGTTGTGATAGCCTGCCCGCTCACCATCGCGCGGGCTGGACACGGAATAGAGCCGTGGCAGATGCGCCTTACCCTCGGCATCGGTGCCGGGGGCGATGATGCCCAGCGACTGCCCCTCCAACGCCGGAAACGGTTTGCCCTGAAAATCGAGGATGATGTGGCGCACGTCGGAATCCGATCCCTCGGCGGTCAGGCGATAGTTGCCCTGCACCACTGCCTCGACCGGGTTGCCAAGGTTGTAGAGGTTCACCGTGGGTTTCGTCGCCGACACGGGGGCGACCGCCTTGCCGCCCGCACCCTTGTGCGCCTCTGCCAACAGGGCGGCGACCGGGTCTGTGCCGCTCTCGACACCGGCATCCGCGCTGTCGGCCACGGCAACCTCACCCTGTTCGGGCAGTTCCATCCATTCATATTGCTCTTCGAGCGAATAGGGCGTGTCGACCACCCGCCATTCGTCGATAGAGCCGGTGGGACAGACCGGAATGCAATCCATGCAGAAATTGCAGGTCTCGGCATTCACCACCACATTGTTGTCATCATGTTCGATGGCGCCCACCGGGCAGGTCATCTCACAGGTGTAGCACCGGATGCAGATTTCGGGGTCGATCAGGTGCTGCTTCAATGGCGTGTTCATCGCGCCCCCCGGTTCAGAACGGCCTTGGGAAGGGCGATTGCCTCTATGAGGGCCTGACACAGACCCCGGCAATCCTCGCACCCGATGCAGCAGCCGATTTCACCCAGTTCGCGGGCGACCTCGGTGACACGCGGTGCGTGACCTACGTTGCGTTTGGTGATCATCGCGTTTCCTCCTCCGGCAATGCGGCCCGGCGCGGGCCTGTTCCCCGCGCCGGGCCAGATGTCTCACGCCATGTGCAGTTTGACGTATTCAAAATCGCCCGGCTTGTTATCAATGCCCACCTTTGGCGGCGCAATCCAGCTGGCGAATTTGCCCGGCTCATAGCACGGCTTCATCAGCGACTGGATGAAATCGCCGTCGCCATGGGTCGGCAGCCAGTTCGGCAGGCCCTTGTCGAACGCATCGCCCGAAACATGATTGCCATCGGGGTCAAAGTTATGCCCCGCGAACACACCGATCTTGCGGTTGAAGGACTGGTGCGGCAGCTTCAACTCAAACTCGATTCCGGTCTTTTCGATCAGCTTGTTCCAGCGCCCGACCCCGCCCGAGGCATCGCGGACATAGTCGTCGCGCAGACGCATGTTGATCGCGGTCAGCGCCGGCACGTCCTTTTCGACGATCTTGCCGTCCTCCAGATCCAGCACCTTGTAAGTGTCGTTCTTGAGCTGGTGATCGTCGTCGATCCGGCCTTCCATGTAGCGGCCCTTGATCCCTGCGTTGAACGCATTGGCCGCGTTGGTCGAGATTTCCTGACCAAACAGATCCAGCGACAGCGTGTAGTGCAGGTTCAGCTTTTTCTGGATGGTCGGCAGGTCGATCACACCCAGATCGCGGATCTTGTTCACGTCATAGGGGTCGCTGATGCCCGCCTTGTTCATCGCCTCGCAGGTGGCCTGAATGGTGCGCCCCACGCCGGTTTCGCCGACAAACATGTGGTGCGCCTCTTCGGTCAGCATGAATCGGCAGGTGCGGCTCAGCGGATCAAAGCCAGACTGCGCCAGAGATTCCAGCTGCATCTTGCCGTCGCGGTCGGTGAAATAGGTGAACATGAAGAACGACAGCCAGTCCGGCGTTTCCTCGTTGAACGCGCCCAGCATGCGCGGCGCCTCTTCGGACCCGGACGAGCGGATCAGCAGGTCATCCGCCTCTTCGCGACCATCCTTGCCGAAATACTTTTGCAGCAGGTAGACCATCGCCCAGAGGTGGCGGCCCTCTTCGACGTTGACCTGGAACAGGTTGCGCATATCGTACAGCGACGGCGCGGTCAGACCCAGAAAGCGCTGTTGCTCGACCGACCCCGGCTCTGTGTCGCCCTGAATGACGATCAGGCGCTTCATCAGGTTGCGGTATTCGCCCGGCACTTCTTGCCATGCCGGTTCGCCCATATGCTCACCGCAAGGGATCACACGACCCTCGACTTGCGGGGCCAGCAACACACCCCAGCGGTATTCCGGCATCTTGACGTAGTCGAACTTGGCCCAGCCCTTGGGGTCGACGCTGACGGCGGTGCGCAGGTAGACCATCGATTCCTGAAAGTTCTGCGGGATCAGCTTGTTCCACCAGTCGATATAACCGGGGTGCCATTTTTCCAGCGCCTTCAGCACCTTCTTGTCCGAGCTCAGACCCACGTTGTTGGGGATCTGGGTGTCGTAGCTCACGTTGATCAGATCGAGCATGTCTCACTCCCTTTGTGGTGTGGCGGGACATAGCCCGCCCTGTCGCGTTCAACGGGACCGACACGCGGCCGGGGCCCGCAGGGTGGGTTTTCAACCCACCACGGATGCGCGTCAGACGCGATCCATGTTGTAATCGCCCCGAATGCCGGTGCCATAGCGCTGCAGTGCGCCATCCGCGCCGACGGCATTGGGACGGATAAAGATCCAGTTTTGCCAGGCGGTCAGACGGCCAAAGATGCGGGTTTCCATGGTTTCAGGCCCGGCAAAGCGCAGGTTCGCCTCCATCCCCGTCATCGCATCCGGGCTGAACGACGCGCGCTCCTCCATGAAGATGCGCACCTCGTCCTCCCAGTCGATGTCGTCGAGGATCATGGTGACAAGCCCCTGCTCATCCGCCTCTTCGGCTTCCAGCGCCTCACCGATCTTCTCCTTCAGCGCCTCGACATGCTCCGGCTCCGCTAGAAAGCGGGTTTGCAGGCGGGTGATGCCGTTGCCCATCGGATAGGGGCCAAAGTTGTCCGCCGTCAGGGTCAGCGTCGCCGTCGGGCGGTTATCGCCCTCAAATTCGTCTTCCATCATATAGCTGCGGTCGACGGCAAAGAGGATTTCCGCCAGCACACCGACAAAACACGATCCATGCTCGATAAACGCCGCCAGCGAGCGGGAGGTCACGTCGATCCGTTTCAGCGTGCGTTTCCAGAACTGGCGCACCTCGTTGGCCAGCCAGTGATCGGCGTTCGCGGCCAACAGCGCCTCATGCGCGGCCAGTTTCTCCGGGTCGCCCTGCGTGCGGAAAATCCACAGGCCCAGCGCCATCTCGTTCAGCCGCAGGTGCAGGATCGCGTCCTCCAGCTCGCGGCAAAGCTTCAGCATGTAGGCCTGATCGCCCTGCGCCTGAAAGGCCTCCATGTCGGCGGGCGCATCCTCTTCCGGCCCTTTCAGAGTGATCACCGCCTTGCGCCCGGCCCGGTCCAGTTCAACCTCGACCAGCGAATAGGTCACCGCGTCGTCGGTGATGGTGCGCGACAACGGGCCAAGGGTGATGCCCTCTGCCACGTCGGCCTTTTTCGAGGACGCCGCAAATTCGCGGGCGCGTTCGGCGACGGTGTCATCGAACTTCGAATTCGGGATCACCTCGTCGACCAGCCGCCAGTCCTTGGCGCGCTTGCCCTTTACGCCCTCTTCGATCGAACAGAAGATGTCGGCCCGATCACGGCGCACTTTGCGTTTGTCGGTGACGCGGGTCAGCCCGCCGGTCCCCGGCAGCACCGCCAGCAGCGGCACCTCGGGCAGACCCACGGACGAGGTGCTGTCATCGGTCAGCATGATGTGGTTGCAGGCCAGCGCCAGCTCATACCCGCCCCCGGCGCAGGCGCCTTTGACGGCAGCGATGTAGTTCTGGCCGCTTTCCTCTTCGGCGGCCTCATAGGCATTGCGCGTCTCGTTGGTGAACTTGCAAAAGTTCACCTTGTGGCCATGCGCCGCCCCGCCCAGCATCCGGATGTTCGCGCCGGCACAGAACACGCCGGTCTTGCCCGACCGCATGACGACGGTCTTGACCTCGGGGTGTTCGAACCGCATCCGCTGCACCACATCGTTCAGCTCGATGTCGACGCCCAGATCGTAGGAATTCAGCTTCAGCTTGTAGCCCTCAAACAGGCCACCGTCCTCATCCACATCCATGTACAGGTTAGCCACCGGACCGTCATATTCGACACGCCAGTGGCGGTAGTGGGCCGGGTCTGTCTGAAAGTCGATCATCTTGGTCATCGGGTCCTCCCTAGTCGTGAAGTTGCAGGCAACGTACATCAATGGGAAAAGTAAGTAAACTTATGTATGCATAATAAAGCACAAAAATTCACGTTCGCCTTCAATGGCTTGCGCAATTCAGCGCCAATCTTACGGCGCGTGTGCATTATATTTCACATATCGCCGCCTCTTCGATAGAATCGATCATAGCGTGGACCCTCTCCGCGCCAAACGTCATGATCTGCACATTGCGCGCCTCGGGCAAAAGCCCGCGCGCAATCGCGCACAGGCGCAGCGCGGCCTTGGGGCGATCCATGCGCAGTTTCAACAGTCCATTGGCGGTCTGGATCAGGGCTTGTACGAAACGCCGTTCAACGCTGTCCTCGGGCAGTGCCATCCAGACCGGCTCCAGCACCTCATGGGCCTCCCAGTAAAACCCACGTTCGATGTAGAACAGCCCGTGGCGAAACGCATCGCTCTGCGCGAGATCCGCAGGGGTCATTCCCGGCTGCGCAGATGCGCTGATCGAGTCGAACAGCCCGTCAGGCGGGCGCGCGGTGCGTCCCGGCACATAGGCTTGCGCCGGGATGAACCAGCCCGCCTGAGTCACGCGACTTCGGGTTCGGCGGCTTCGATCCGCTCCAGCCGGGCACAGAACGCGGCGATCCCTGCCACCACCCGCTCTGGCTGATCCAGATGCGGGGAGTGTCGGCAATCATCCAGGATCAGGGTTTCGACCGGCGCATAACTGCGGCTGTCCAGTTCCTCGATCTGCGCCAGCGTGCCGTATTGGTCGTCGCGCCCCTGCACCGCCAGAGCCGGGATGCGCAAGTAGTCGATGACATCCGCCACGTTCCAGTCCTTGAAATCCGGGTGCAGCCAACTGTCGTTCCAGCCGAGAAAGGCGTTGTCCGGGTCGCGGTGATAGCGCGCCATTTTCTCGCGCAGGTCTCCGGTTTCAAAACCCGCCTTCGCCTTGGCGATCTCGGCCAACCCGGCCTCTTCGGTAAAGAAATGCGGCGCCATCAGCACAAGCGCCCGCACGCGCGCATCAGACACGCTGCCGGCGTAAATTGCCGCGATCGTCGCGCCATCGCTGTGGCCGACAAGGACACCGCGCTGAAAACCGATCTCCTCCAGCACCTGCGGCAAGACATCCACCGCCTCGCGCGTCATGTAGCCCAGCGGGCGCGGCAGGTCCGCCGGGTCCGATTGACCATAGCCCGCCCGCGAATAGACAAACACGCCAAAGCCGGTGGCCTTTGCCAGCGCCTGCGGGAAATCACGCCACAGCGCCACGGCGCCCAGCCCCTCGTGCAACAGGACCAAGGTCGGCGCCTTGTCAGGGGCGGGACCGAAACAAGCATACTCCAATGCCTTGCCACCTGCCGTCAGCCGTCCGTTTTCCGTCCACTCTACCGTCATGTCTGCGCCCTCAGCTTGAACCGTTGAATCTTGCCCGTCGCGGTCTTGGGCAGGTCATCGACCACCTCGACCCAGCGCGGGTATTTCCACATACCGATCTTGTCTTTCACGAACTCCTTGAGGTCTTCGACCGCCGCGGCGTCCTGCCCTTCCTTGAGCACGATATAGGCCTTGGGCTTGTCCAGCCCCTTGTCGTCGGCGCAGGCCACCACTGCCGCCTCCAACACGGCGGGATGTTCGACAAGGGCCTGTTCCACCTCAAAGGGGCTGACCCAGATGCCCGACACCTTGAACATGTCGTCCGTGCGCCCGCAGTAGACAAAGCGCCCCTCAGCGGTGCATTCGTATTTGTCGCCGGTCCGGGTCCAGTGCCCCTCAAACGTCGACCGCGACTTGTGCCGCTTGTTCCAATAGCCATCCGCCGCCGATGGGCCGCGCACCAGCAACTCGCCAACTTCTCCTGCGCCGACATCCTCATCGTGTTCATCCACCAGCCGCACCTCATAACCGGGGACCGCCGTGCCGGAAGTGCCATAGACGATGTCGCCGGGACGATTGGACAGGAAGATGTGCAGCATCTCGGTCGAGCCGACGCCATCGACAATCTCGGTGCCGGTCAACCTGTGCCAGCGTTCGCCCACCTCACGCGGCAGCGCCTCACCGGCAGAGGTACACAGGCGCACAGCCATCCCCTGCGGCAGGCCGGTCTTTTCCAAAGCGGCGCTCATCGCGGCGTAAAAGGTCGGCACGCCGCAAAACAACGTCGGACGATGCGTCCCAAGGATGCCGGACACCACCTCTGGCGTCGGCCGCCCCGACAACAGCACTGTCGTCGCGCCCACCGACAGGGGAAAGGACATCGCGTTGCCCAGACCATAGGCGAAAAAGATCTTGGCCACCGAATAGACGATGTCGTCCTCACGGATGCCAAGCACCTGCGCGCCAAAAGTGTCTGCCGTGGCCTTGAGGCTGGAATGCACATGCCGCACGCCCTTGGGCTGGCCGGTGGACCCGGAAGAGTACAGCCAGAATGCCATCTCATCCTCATGCGCCTCAACCGCCGTCTCAATCGGCGCGTCCGCGACAAACTGCTGATAGCTCTCGGTGCCCTCGGGCGCCTCCCCGATCACCAGCACCGCGCGCAGATACGGGTTGTCGGCAACCACCGGCTGCACCGTCGGCCACAGCTTTTCCGACACCACAAGGATAGAGGCGCGACTGTCGGTGAGGATGACATCGTAGACCGGCGCCGACAGCAGCGTGTTCAACGGCACCGGGATCGCCCCGGCCTTGAGCGCGCCCCAAAAGATCACCGGACACTCGATCTGATCCTGCACGATCATGGCAACCCGCTCTTCGCGGCGCACCCCATGCCGATGAAGCGCCCCGGCGAACCGCCCGCTTTGCTCTGCCAGTTGCCCGAAAGTCAGGCTGCGCTTGTCGCCATCCGCTTCTTGGAAGGCCACCTTGTCGGCGCGCCCCTCGTCCACATGGCGGTCGACAAAATACAATGCTGCGTTTTCGTTCATGACGTGGCCTCCTCCCTGCCTGTCACCCGCGCCGCATGGCGGCACATATCGTCGCTCTGATCCCCGAAGCAGCCTCACCCGACACGCCCCTTGCAGACAGGACCGATACGCGCCTGGCCCGGTCGACCTCCTCGCCGCCTCCCCCGGTTTCGGCGCGTCGCCTCCTGCGGAATCAAATCTTTGGTAAGCGTACACCTTATTTTTCAAAGATGCAATTTCATGCACTCCAATTGCCGAGCCGTTCACAAAAATGCACTATACTGCACAACTCACATCCACCCCGCCCTAGGCAAAAGCGCAGCACGATGACAATATGCGTACTTGCGACTTTCACCGGCTGGCCTACCCTGCGGACATGCACGCGATCTATAACATGCCCGGACACCTGATCCGCCGTCTGCAACAACTGTCCTCGTCGATCTTCGCCGAACAGATGAGGGCGACCGGATCTGACCTGACTTCGCCGCAATTCGCGGCCCTGGCGATGTTGCAGGAACATCCCGGCATTGATCAGGCAACATTGGCCGGGCTGATCGCACATGATCGCGCCACCATCGGCGGGGTGATCGAACGGCTGTGTGCCAAGGGGCTGATCGAACGGCGCACCAACCCTTCTGACCGCCGGGCAAAGGTGCTGGCCCTGACGCCGGAAGGCGAAAGGCGCATCGCCCATATCCGCCCCATCGTCGAGACCATGCAAAAGAACCTGCTGGTTGGGCTGGACGAGGCCGAAAAGGCAGAGTTCATCCGGCTGGCCGCCAAGGTCGCCGCCGCTGGCAATGACCGGACGCGCGCGCCCTTGCGGATGCCCAAGGACAAGGCCGACTGACCTCCACGTTGACCGGACCGCGTTGATCATCGCCGCGCGACATGCCATCCCTTGCCGCAACCGCGTTGAGGAGGGGATCACATGTCGGACACCATTCTTGTCACCGATCACGGCACATGGGCCGAGGTCACGTTGAACCGGCCCGACCGGCTGAACAGCTTTACCCCCGACATGCATCTGGCCCTGCGTGCCGCCCTGACCCGCGCGGCAGCGGATGACAAGCGCGCGCTGCTGCTGACCGGCGCGGGACGCGGCTTTTGCGCCGGGCAGGATCTGGGCGACCGCGATCCGCGCAAGATGGACGGCCCGCCCGATCTGGGTGAGACGGTGCGCAGCTACTGGGCGCCGCTGGTGCGCCAGATCCGCGCCCTGCAAATGCCGGTGATCTGCGCCGTCAACGGTGTGGCCGCCGGGGCCGGGTCCAGCGTGGCGCTGGCCTGCGACATGGTGCTGGCCGCCCACAGCGCCAAGTTCATCCAGTCCTTTGCCAAGGTCGGGCTGATCCCCGACACCGGCGGCAGCTGGCACCTGACCCAGCTGCTGGGGCGCGCCCGCGCCATGGGCCTTGCCCTGACAGCCCAGCCCTTGCCCGCCCAACAGGCCGAAGATTGGGGCCTGATCTGGAAGGCGCTGCCGGATGAGACATTGATGGACGAGGCGCGCAAGCTGGCCGCCCAGTTCGCCGATGGCCCGACCTTTGGCTTTGCCAGCACCAAGCAGGCGATTGATGCGGCGGCGACCAACACGCTGGACGCCCATCTGGATCTGGAGGCCGAGTTGATGAAGGCCTGTGGCGAACACCCCGACTATGCCGAAGGCGTCGCCGCCTTTCTGGACAAACGCGCGCCGAAGTTCACCGGAGAGCGGTAAACCGCTCCTTCACAGGTCAATTTCCCAGCCCTGCTCCACCACGTCCACGCCAAAGCTGACCTTTGGCGTGGTCCGCACCAGCCGCCAGCCGGTTTTCTGGTACAGGGCGCAGGCGGCGCGGTGGCTTTCGTGGGTCCACAGCACCATGCGACGATAGCCACGGTCCCGCGCAAACCCCATGCATTCGGCCAGCAGGCGTTTGCCCAGCCCCTTGCCGCGCGACTCTGGCATCAGAAAAAACAGCCGCAACTTGGCCGTTTCCGCATCCTCGCGCACACAAAAGATGCTGCCCAATCGCTGCGCCCCCTGCCACGCGACAAAGCCGCGTTCGCCCGCCGGGTCATGACCTGCGTCAAAATCCTCCAGGATCTGCCGCACCAGCGCCGGGAACGTCTCATCAAAACCTTCGTCGCGCGCATAGAGGCGACGGTGCTGCGCCACCAGCCAGTCGATGTCGCCGGGGCCAAGAGGTTTCAGGTCTATCTCCATCCGCCGATACAAACCCCTGCGCGTCTTGCAAATCAACCCCTACAGGGCTAGGTGACGTCGATCCTCAAACCTATCGGACAAGGCACTGGTAACATGAGCATCCACGACGAACGCGACATCGAAGCCAACCTTCAGATCGGCCCCACCGAAAAGGGGATGGTCCGCCTGTTCATCTTTGCCGACGGGATGGAAATCCCGATGGATTTCGAACCCGAAGAGGCCGAGGAAATCGCCGAAGAACTGCGTGCCGCGGCCGCAACCGCGCGCCGGACCAAGCCCAGCCGCTAATCCTGCGACGGCGCGGGAACGTGCTGATCGACAAAGACCCTGTTCCCGTCCGGGTCGACCAGCGTCATGCAGGCTGGCCCCGTGCTGTCACCCTCTACACCTGATTCCGGTTCAATGCCGTTGGCGCGCAGCCGCGCCTGCATCGCGCGGATATCGGTGAAGTCGTCCAGCGGCTCACCGCCGCCGCTCCAGCCGGGGTTGAAGGTCAGCATATTGCCTGTGAACATGCCCTGAAACAGGCCGATCACGCTGTCACCGTTGCGCAGGATCAACCAGCCCTCTTCGGCGACCCCGGCGACTTGCTGAAATCCCAGTGCCTCGTAAAAGCGCCGCGAGGCGGTCAGATCCTTGACCGACAGACTGACCGAAAATGCCCCGAGTTCCATGACGGATCCTTTCTGTGATGTGCCGCGACGGTTCCATCGTCGTCCGGATCAACCCGTTCAGGCAAGCCCCACCAGACAGCAGCCCGACTATCCCCAGCGGTCCAGCCCTGCGCCGGGATCCCGCAACCCCTGCAACCGCCGCGCCGCATGAACGGCAAACTTGCGCGTCAGCTTGGTCCGCCGCGCGGCTGCCAGCTTATCCTCTGGCGCCATGCGCAGGATCTCCGCGTCATAACCATCGGCAATGATCAACCCTGTCCCCTCTGGCAACAGATCGGTCGGAAACGTCTGATCCACCGCCCAGAAATAGCGATCACACCACGGCAGATAGCCCTGCCATTTGCCGTCGCTCATGAAATCCGCGCGTGAGGATTTACACTCCACCACCCACAGCTCTCCCTTTGGGCCCAGCGCCATGACATCGACGCGCAACCCCCGGTCGGGCACAAACTCTTCCACCACGGCAAAGCCATGCCCTGCCAGGTGGCGGGACACGCCGCGCGCCAGCAACTGGCCGGGCATCAAGTCAGACATCACATCGGGCATCAGGTTGGGCGCGACAGGCAATTCCATGCTCAAATTCTTGAACATTCCGTGAACAAATGCAACCCCGCCGCGCGCTGCCTTTCCTCTGGTGGCGATTTGCCTACTGTCGCCAAAGCACCCTTTTCATGACTCTCAAGGTTCCGCATGTCCCAAGACGCCCCCCAGACCCGACTGACCCGCGAAGAGGCCCGCGGGGTGCGTGCCGCGCGCGAACTGGAAGGGCACCTGACATGGCTCGACACGTTTTCCGGCACGGCGCTTGGCGTATTGTCCGTGGCGTCGGGCATCTACACCTACCTTGGCGTGTCCTCGTTGCTGGATGAAAACGGCGCCATGTCGATCTTTGCCGCCATCGCCTATTCCACCGCCGTCTCTGTCGGGATCTTTGTGTTCTGGTCCTACATGCTGCGGCTGTTTCCCGCCGTCCGCACCGCGCGCGCCCGCGCTGGCCTGCTGGCCACCATGGGTCTGGGCAGTCTGGCCATCGTCGCCATGTCATCCTGGCTGAACGCCGCCGCCCTTGCCGGGTCGGCAGCCGTGGAACAGCACCTGGCCGAAACGGTGCAGGATTATCAGGCGGCGCTTGAACGCGCGCATGAGATCGCCCTGACCGGGCAGGCGCTGGAACGCGATGTCGCGCGCACCCGCCAGAGCTTTGAAGATTTGTCAGAGTTGGAGGCGCAAGGCGCGCTGTCCGGTCTGGCCGGGCGCGGCGCTGTCTTTCGGGTGTTGCGTCAGAAATCGGCGGAACTGACCGCACTGGAGGGCCAGATCGCAGCCCAGACGCCTCTGGTCGACACCGCCTTTACCGAGGGCAACACCATCCTGTCGCGGATGCGTGCGCTGACCGTGGAACCCGGCAACGTCGAGGCGCGGTCGGTCGAGTTTTCAGAGGCCGCCGTGCGTCTGCAAGGGCTGATCACCCAGTTGCGGCAACTTTCGGTGGCCCCGCTGGTCGAACGCGCCGCGCAAGATCTGGCCGCTTCTGTGGTGCTGCCGGAACTCGACAGTGCCACGGCGCAGGGCCGCGCCGACCAGTCCGCCACCATCACCTCTGTGCTGGAGGTGCTGGCGCAGCGCGCCGCCACGCTGGAAAGAGCCGCACAGGCCGTGCAATCGTTGCAGGCCCCCACGGACGTGACCTATGCGCCGCTGTCCGCCGCCGATGCGGTCATCCTGTATGCCGGAAATTTCATCCCCTCCTGGGCCGGCGCCATCGCCATCGACCTGCTGCCCATGGTGCTGGTCTTTATCCTTGCCATCACCCACGGCGCGATTCGAGAGGGCCGCGAGGGCGCGGGCGTTGAGGACACGCTGACACTGGCCGAACTGCGCGCCGCCGTCACCGCCCTGCGCGAGGTCGAGGCCGTTGCAGGCCCGCCGCCCGCACGCGCCGAACCGCCGGCAGCGCCGCGTGAGGATGTCACACCGCTCAAGGGTAAATCCGCATGACGGCGGCTGCGCACCCAATACCGCGCCCAAACGGCGTTCAGAGGCCCCGGCGCGATGTGGGGACGGGCGTCGGCCTGACCGCACCGCGAGTCCAGCCATGAACCGCAGCGTTGCCCGCACCCTGTCGGCTGTGCTGATCTTTCAGGTCGGCATTGGCGTCCTGCTGGTCCTCGGTGACATGCGCCAGGGCACCCTGTCGCTGCCGACCTTCAAACCCGATGCACCCCGCCTGTCCGAACCTGTCCGCCCCGGCGATCAGCGCCGCATCTTCAAACCGGGCCGTGACCGCCCCGCCGTTGCCCCCGAACGCGATCCCGGCGAGCTGCCCGAGCGTTTGACCCTGACGTTGAATAACGGTCTCTGGCGGATGGAGGGGGCGATTGCCGAGGGTGACGCCGAACGCCTGATCCCGCAGATCGACCGTGCCGATCCGCCCATCGCCACGCTGGTGCTGCAATCCTCTGGCGGGTCTGTCCGCGACACCCTTGACCTTGGCCGTCACCTGCGCGCCTCTGGCATCGCAACAGAGGTCCTGTCGGGCGAATTCTGCTACTCCGCCTGCCCTTACCTCTTTGCCGGCGGAAAAACCCGCACCGCCGCCGCCGCTGCCTCTATCGGGGTCCACCAGCACTATTTCGGCGAAAGCACCCTGCTGCCCGCCTTTGTTGCGGTCGAGGATATCCAGCGCGGTCAGGCCGAGGTCATGGGCTTTCTCGACGACATGGGGGTTGACCCGCTGGTGATGCGGCACGCGCTTGTTACGCCACCGGACGAAATCTACATCCTGCTGCCCGAGGAATTGACCCGCTACGGGTTCGTCACCGACGACTCCTGACGGCGACCCGCGAACGGCGGACGATCCAGGAAAAAACCCGACACAGGTCTTCCTGCTTGACAGGATACCATTTGGCATCCCATAAAAGGATGCCAAATGGTATCACAAAGCTGTCTCACACCGGAGCCGCCATGCCACCAGACCTGCAACCCGCCTTCCGCGCCCTCGCGGATCCGACCCGGCGCGACATCCTGCGCCGCCTCTCAGCCCGCGAAATGACCCTCGCCGAAGTGACACGACACTGCGACATGACCCGCGCGGCGGTCAAAAAGCACCTTGTCGTGCTCGAAGAGGGCAACCTGATCCAGATGCGGCGGCAGGGTCGGGAAACGATCTCCACCCTCAACGCCGCCGCGCTGAAACCCGTCACCGACTGGCTCAGCTATTTCGACGCTTTCTGGCAGGACAAGCTCACGGCCCTGACAACCGCTCTCCAAGACGAAAAGGACAACACATGACCCTCACCATCCGCAAATCCGTCTTCCTGCCCGCCGATCAGGCCACTGTCTGGGATCACCTGACGCGCGCCGATCTGCTGGGCAAATGGTTTCACCCCGCCACCTCTGATCTGGTCGAGGGCGAGGCCTATACCCTGCTGTCACAAAAAGACGGCGACCGCATGTGCTGGGGCACGGTGGAAAAACTCTCGCCAAAGGATCACATGCGCTGGTCGTTTACCGTCGGCCCGCTGAACGGCAAGATGACCACCGTCGACTGGCGCCTGACCCCGGCCCCCGGCGGCACACAGTTGACGCTAGAGCATTCCGGCCTGCCCGATGACGCCGATGGTTATGGACTGGTGCTTGCGCTCGACAAGGGCTGGCATGGCTTTATCGGCAATCTGCACGAAATCGAAACGATGGCCTTGTCATGAGCCGGGCACAGGCATAGATCACGCGATGGCGGGTTCTGCCCTTCTCGTATACGGGTACATTCCGGTGGCCTTAAGCAAATCCGAGGGAGCTGGCTCTGGCGGGATCGTGGTCTCGTTACCTGGCGCCCACCTGTACATACAGGTCCTCGGGAATGCACTACCCACACGGTTGGCGCGGTTCCCGCCGCACACCCCACACTCCACATGATAACAAGACCGGAAGCGGGCTGGAGGGCGGGCCGCTGAGCCGCAGGCTCAGTCGGGGCGTCCGGAGGCCTGCTTGGAGTGTTCAGCGGCGGTTCAGAATCCGCAGCGACCGCGCTTTCGGCGCCTCTGCCGCAACACGCACCCGTGCAGGCACTTGTGGGCGGATGCGCTCACGCTTGCCACCCGAGGTGTCGTCGTCCTCTGCCATGCGCATGATCGAGATGGCGAATTGTACGCCGGCAAACACCACACCGTTAAAGAACACCAGCATGATCACGGCCACAACCGCGACATCGCTGCCGGAAATCAGGGTCCACAGATTCGCCACGTTGAGCCACAACAGCGCGCCGACAAAGAGCGCCGAAAGGCCAAAGCCAGTCAGGACCTGGATGATGTAAAGACGGATGAGCTTGGGCATGGGCTACTCCTTCGCATTCCATGATCAGAATACAATTGGGGCACAATGGCAATCCCGCAAGAGGTCACAGGCAGATTGCCGCCTCTATGCGCCGCGCGTTTCGACGCAGGCGCGGTCTGGTGCAAACCAGGCCACGCCAACAGCGGGTCAAAACGCCTCGGGTTTGGCCTCTCGCGCCATGTGATCCAGAACCGCGTTCACAAAACGTGCTTCCTTGCCATCCGGGAAAAAGGCCGAGGCCACGTCCAGATATTCGACGATGACCACCTTGGGCGGTGTGTCAAAGGCCAGCATCTCTGCCCCGGCCACACGAAACAGCGCGCGCAGGGTCGGGTCGATCCGCGCGATGGGCCACTTGGCCACCAGCGCCCGGTCGGTCATCTGGTCGATCTTGACCTGCCAGTTCACCGCCTGCTCCAGCAGCTTGGCAAAGAAATCGACGTCCCCGTCGATCATCTCTGTACCGTCCTCGATCTCAGCCCCGAAGCGGAACTCCAGAAACTCGTGCCGGACCTTGTCGAGGCCCGCGTCGGATTGTTCCATCTGGAACAGCGCCTGCACGGCATAAAACCGCGAGGCGCTCTTCATCTTGCGTTTCTGGTTGCCCGATAGCTGGGTCATGCGATGTCGGGGCCCTTGCTGCTGCCTGCGATCTGGATCTCTTCGCGGGCGGGGACGAATCCAACACCCTTGCGCGAGCCGCCCCACTTACGGGTCAGCGCCAGCAGATGCAAGGCCGCCGCCGCCGCGCCGCCGCCCTTGTTCTGCCCGGTCGCCTCGGCCCGCACGCGGGCCTGCTCAAAGGTCTCGACCGTCAGGATCCCGTTGCCGATGCACAGTCCCTGAAGACCCAGAAGCGTCAGCGCGCGTGAGCTGTCGTTACAGACCGTGTCGTAATGCGTCGTCTCACCCCGGATCACGCAGCCCAGCGCCACATAGGCGTCGAAATTCGACATCCGTTCCGCGATGCCGATGGCGGTGGGCAGCTCCAGCGCACCGGGCACCTCGACGGTTTCATGCCAGCCGCCGCAGGCCTCGATCTCAGCCGCGGCACCGGCCACCAACTGGTCGGCGATGTCCTTGTAGTAGGGCGCCACCACGATCAACACCTTGACCGGCTTGTCGAATTCCGCGCGCTCCAGCACATGGTGCGTTTCATTCGATGCCATCAACCCAGCTCCGAGATCTTGCGCGTTCCGACGATTTCAAGACCGTAGGCGTCAAGCCCCACAACCTTTGGGGTGGGTGAATTGGTCAGCAGCACCAGCTTGGACAATCCCAGCGAGGACAGGATCTGCGCCCCCAGACCGTATTGCCGCAAGGTCTTGGGCGAGACGCCTTCGGTGACGTCCAGCTTCATCGAGGTGTCACGCAACAGCACGACCACGCCGCGCCCCTCGTCCGCAACCGCCTGCATGGCGTGCTGGAACTCATGCCCGCGCCCCTTTGGCCCGGTGCCGATGATGTCCAGCATCGGGTCCATGGCGTGCATCCGCACCAGCACCGGATCGGACGTGCCGATGTCGCCCTTGGTCAGGACGATATGTTCGTCGCCGTGGGTTTCGTCGGTGTAGATACGCATGTTCCACTCACCACCGAACTCAGAGGTGATGGTCTCTTCGGTGCGGACCTTGACCAGATTGTCGTGACGCCGACGGTACGAAATCAGGTCCGAGATTGTCCCGATCTTCAGCCCATGGCGCTGAGCAAAAGCCACCATTTCCGGCAGCCGCGCCATGGTGCCGTCCTCGTTCATGATCTCACAGATCACGCCCGCCGGATTCAGCCCCGCCAGCCGCGACACGTCGACCGCGGCCTCTGTATGTCCGGCGCGCACCAGCACGCCGCCCTTGCGGGCGCGCAGCGGGAACACATGGCCGGGTGTCGCGATGTCCGCAGCCCCCTTGGAGGCGTCGATCGCCACCGCGATGGTCCGCGCCCGGTCAGCGGCGGAAATCCCGGTCGTCACCCCCTCACGCGCCTCGATCGACGTGGTAAAGGCCGTTTCGTGCCGCGACGAGTTGTTGGTCGACATCAAGGGCAGACCCAGCTCCTCGATCCGGTCCGAGGTCATCGCCAGGCAGATCAACCCGCGCCCGTACAGCGCCATGAAGTTGACCGCATCCGGTGTCGCCCATTGCGCGGGGATCACCAGATCGCCTTCGTTCTCACGGTCCTCGTGATCAACCAGGATGAACATACGCCCGTTGCGGGCATCCTCGATGATGTCCTCGACAGAGGAAATCGCATCGGACCAGACCTGTTCAACCGGTCCCGGAGTTTTGAAATCGGGCATGGGGCCTCTCTTTTGTCAGTCAGATGCGGGATACTTGAGCGTATCGCCAAAGACCAGAGGCAAGCGTTGTCAGGGCCGCACCGCAATCGTGCGCATACGCAGCACGTCACGTCCGTACTGTGCCGCCCGCCGTCCACGACGCCCCGCAACACAGACCTGGGCGGATGTCAGTCAAAGATGTCGTCCAGCAGGTCGAAGGCCTCGTCGAAAAAGCGGTGCGCCAGACCTTTGCTCTTCTTCTTGCGAGGCTTCTGCCGGACCTTGCGCTCGGCAGGCGAGGCCGGTCTGGCCGTCTTGCGCGGACCCTTGGTGTCCTTGCGTCCGGGGCTGGTCGCTGCGGCCTTTAGGTGTTTCATGTTGTGCAACGGCGCACCACAGGACGCGCAAGACAGTTCGTGCCGGACCTCCCCGCGCAGGACCAGCGCGGCACGGGTGCCGCAATAACAACAAGTCGCAATCTTCGTCGTACCCATTGCGCCGATCTAGGCACGCGCCGCATAAAGCGCAACCGCCGCCGCGTTCGACACATTCAGCGACCCGAACGCACCGGCAAAATCGATCCTGACCAGCGCATCGACGGTTTCCTTGGTCTTGGGCCGCAGTCCCGGCCCCTCGGCCCCGAAAACCAGCGCCACCGGCGTCTCGCGCCGCCCCTCCAGCGCCGCCTCGATGGTCTGTTCCGCCTCGCCGTCAAGCCCCAGAACAAGGTATCCCATGTCGCGCAGGGTCTGGATCGTTTCGGCCAGATTTCGTTCGCGCAGGTAGGGCTGGCGTTCCAGCGCACCGCTCGCCGTTTTGGCCAGCGCGCCGGTTTCCGGGGCCGCGTGGTGACGCGTGCCAATCACCGCCTGCGCGCCGAACACCTCGGCAGAGCGCAGGATCGCGCCCACGTTGTGCGGGTCCGTCACCCGGTCCAGCAGCACCAGCCGCAAGGCCCCCTGCCCGGCAAAGGCCACATCCTCCAGCCGCCCCCAGTCCAGCGGCTTGACCTCCAGCGCGGCGCCCTGATGCACCGAATTGGGGTCCAGCGGCGCATCAAACCGGCGCGGGTCCTGAATTTCGGGCGTCATGCCCGAAACCGCAACCGCCTCTGTCAGCTTTTCCGCCGCATTGGGCGTCAGGATCAGCCGCAGCCTGTCGCGGCGGGGATTCATCAGCGCGTCGCGCACCGCGTGCAGCCCGAACAGCCAGACGGTCTCATTGGCCGAGGCCTTGCGCGCCTGTTCCTTTTCGACCACCCATTTCGGTTTCTTCGCCATCGCCGATGCCCCTGCTTTCTGAGGACACAGGGTTTGCACCCTGCGCCGTGCTTTGCCAAGGGAATTTCCTGTTGACGCGGTTTTTGGGCGGATGTAGTCAGCCCCTCACACCGGGCATGCCCGGTGTCCGGTGGGCGACAGGCCGCAAGGTGTGGCAGGGGACTGTAACTCCCTCGAGGCGACTCACGCCTGGTTCGATTCCAGGGTCGCCCACCATTTCATCTCTTTGACGTTGCGCGTCTATGGGGATCAGGCTTTGGCCCGATCCGCCTATGCAGGTCAGGCCGCTTGACTGGCCATCCATTCAGAATCACTTGCGATGTCTCGCACGATTACCCCCGGACCGATTGCACCAGCGCGGCCAGTGCAAACAGCACTGCCGCCGCGCAGACGACACTTGGCCCCGCTGGAGTGTCGAATGTCCAGGCCGCCCAAAGCCCGCCCAGCGCCGACACAACGCCCACCGCCGCCGTGCCCGCCAGCATGCCTTCTGGCGTTGTCGACAGGGGCCGCGCCGCCGCCGCCGGGATGATCAGCAGCGCGCCGATCAACAGCGCGCCGACCACCTTCAGCGCCACGGCCACCACCAGCGCCAGCGCCAGCATCAGCACCACACGCTCGCGTTCAGGGTTCAGGCCGGAGGCCGCCGCCAGGTCGGGCGACACGGTCGCGGTCAACAGCGCCTGCCAGCGCCAGCCGATCAACGCCGCGACCAGCGCGCCGCCGCCCCAGATCACCGCCAGATCACTGCGGCTGACCGCCAGAATGTCGCCAAACAGATAGGCCTCCAGGTTCAGGCGCGGTCCGGGCAGCAGGCTGGCGGCAACAAGACCCAGCGCCAGCGCCGCATGGGCCGCAACCCCCAGCACCATGTCCGCGCCATAGCCCCGCCCCGACAGTTGCGCGACACCAAAGGCCACGACCAGAGCCACGACCAGCGTGCCAGCAAAGACCGGCACCGAGAACGCCAGAGCCAAGGCAACCCCAAGGATCGCCGCGTGTGAGGTGGCATCGCCGAAATAGGCCATCCGCCGCCAGACCACGAAAACGCCCAAAGGCGCCGCCGCCAGCGCCACACCGACCGCCGCCAGTGCAGCGCGCACAAGGAAATCATCCAGCATCGCAGCTCTCCCCCGGGCCGTGGTCATGGGCGTGATCATGCGTATGTTCATGGTCGTGGTGGTGACTGTGTTCGTGTCGGTACAGCGCCAGCGCGCCCTTGGTGCCAGAGCCGAACAGCGCGCGGTATTCCTCGGCCTGCGCCACCACTTCGGGGTGGCCCTCGCAGCAGACATGCCCGTTCAGACAGATCACCCGGTCGGACGCGCTCATGACCACATGCAGCTCATGGCTGACCATCAGCACCGCACAGCCCAGCCGGTCACGCAGATCCTCGATCCTCAGGTAAAACCGCGCCTGCGCCGGTTGGTCCAGCCCGGTGGTCGGCTCATCCAGAATCAGGATCTGCGGGTCGTTCAACAAGGCCCGCGCCAGCAAGACCCGTTGAAACTGACCGCCTGACAGCGCCGACATCTGCCGGTCTGCCAGATCACCGGCCCCCGCCTCGTCCAAGGCTTTGGCGCGCGCCTCGGCGCTGCTCCGGCGCGGCAGGTTCAGAAAGCGGCTGACGGTCATCGGCAGGGTTTCATCCATCCGCAACCCCTGCGGCACATAGCCCAGGCGCAAACCGCGCTGCCGGGTCACCTTGCCCCGCGCCGGCCTCAAGGCCCCGACAAGCGCGCGCAGCAGGGTCGATTTTCCCGATCCGTTGGGGCCGACCACGGTCACGATCTCTCCGGGGGCGATGGTGAAATCCACATCGCGCAACACCTCACGCGGGCCTTGCCGCACCGCCAGCCCCCGCGCCTCGATCAGCGCGCTCATTGTGCGGTGTCCACGCAGGACGGACACAAGCCCTCGGCCTCAATCGCCACCCGTTCAACCTGAAAACCCAGCTCCCCGGCCGCGGAGCGCAGCGCCTCGGACGCCCGTCGCCCCGGCGTTTCCGCCACTGCCGAGCAGTTCCGGCAGATCAGGAAACAGGGCGCGTGGCGCACTCCGGGGGCGGCGCAGGCCACAAAGGCGTTCAGCCGTTCGATCCGATGGGCGAATCCGTTCGCCACAAGGAAATCCAGCGCCCGGTAGGCCACGGGAGGCTGTGATCCGCGTCCCTCTTCGCGCAGCACGTCCAACACGTCGTAGGCCCCCATCGCCCGGTGCCGCGCCAGCAGGATCTCCAGCACCCGCCGTCGCACTGGCGTCAGTTGTAACCCCTGCACATCACAGGTTTCCTCAACCGTTTGCAGCGCGGTGGCGATACAGTGACGGTGGTCGTGATGTTCGAACCCTTTGGCGTCCATGGTGCGTCTCTCCTGCGGATTCAGGGTTGATATGGTATAACATTCGGTCCTACAAGTCCGAAGCGTTATGATATAACATCCGAAAGTTTGCCCATGTTCCGCCCTCTCCTGCTCACCGCCGGTCTTGCCCTTCCCACCCTCGTATCGGCAGAGGTGCCGCGCGTCATCACCGACATTGGCCCGGTCGAAAGCCTGACCGCCATGGTCATGGGCGATCTGGGCGCGCCGGACCGCCTGTTGCAGCCGGGCGATTCACCACACCACATGGCGCTGCGCCCCAGTCAGGCCCGCGCGCTGTCCAACGCCGATCTGGTGATCTGGATCGGCCCGGATCTGACCCCGCAACTGGCCGGACAGATCGAGACGTTGGCCACCTCCGCCCTGTCCCTGCCCCTTGCCGATCTGACCACGACTCACCTGCTGCCCGCGCGCGACACCGGCCTCTTTCCGCATGACCATGAGGAGGAGGAGGAAGACCACCACGACGATCATGACGAAGACCATGAGGACCATGCAGAAGATCATGACGAAGACGCCCATGGGCACGGCCTGCACGATCCGCATGTCTGGCTCTCACCCGAAAACGCGACCCACTGGCTGGCTGACATCGCCGAGGCGCTGGCCGAAACAGACCCGGACAATGCCGAGACCTACCGCACAAACGCCCGCACCGGGGCCGAAACCATCGCCGCGGCAGAGGCCGAGGCGCACACAACACTGGCCCCCCTGAACGGACGCCCGCTGGCCGTCGCCCATGACGCCTATCAGTATTTCGAACATGATTTCGGCCTGACCGTGCTTGGCGCCATATCGGACGCAGAGGCCAACACCCCCGGACCCGCCCGCCTTGCGGCGCTGCGCGACGGTCTGGCCACCGACAAACCCGCCTGCCTGCTGATCGAGCCGGGCACCGACCCGCGCCTGCTGCAAACCATCGAGGGCAGCGGCCTCCCGACCGCCACGCTGGACCCGCTGGGCAGTGATCTGCCGCAGGGCGCGACGCTGTATCCGGCGCTCATCCGCACCTTCGCCCAGCGGATCGCAACCTGCGTCGGCGACTAAACGCACCGCGCGGGGCGTCAGGCCGCCCCGCGCCGCCCCTCGAATGCCTTTACCGTGATCCCCGCCGCCTCCAGCGCCGCGCGCACCGCGCGGGCCATGGGCAAGGCCGTCGCCCCGTCGCCGTGCAGGCAGATCGTGTCGATGGCCACCGGGATTGGCGCGCCCTCTTCGGGCAGGATCGCCCCCGCCTGCACCATCTTGACGATACGCGGCGCGGCTGTGGCCGGATCATGCAACACTGCCCCCGGCAGCCGCCGAGCCACCAGCGTCGCATCCCCATTATAGGCCCGATCGGCAAAGATCTCTCCGGCCCAGAGACACCCCAACCTCTCAACCACCCGCTGCTGCGCGGTGGCGGCCAGCACCATGACGATGATCTCCGGTGCCACTTCCAGCGCGGCCCCATAACAGGCCTCTGCCAGCGCCTCATCCTCGGACGCCATGTTGGACAGCGCGCCGTGCAGCTTCAGATGCCGCACCTGCGCACCCCCGGCCCGCGCCATGCCCAACGCCGCGCCCATTTGATACTGCACCATATGGCGCAGGCTTTTCTCCGGCAGATGCATCCTGCGGCGGCCAAATCCCTGCAAATCGGCGAAGCCGGGATGCGCGCCGATGCCCACGCTCCGCGCCTGCGCCATGGCCATCGTATCGGCCATCACGTCCCAATCGCCGCCATGGAACCCGCAGGCCACATTGGCCGAGGTCACAACTTCCAGCAAATCGGCATCCTGCCCCATCACCCACGGGCCAAAGCTTTCGCCCATGTCGGCATTCAGATCGACAGATGTCATGACAGCTCCTCTCCGGCGGTGACGCCGCTGATCAGGGAATAGGACAACAGGTCCGGCATCTGCGCCGGATCGCGGATCAGGGGGCGGGTCGTGCCGGGCAGCCCGTCGATCATGCGGCGATGGGCGGCCTCGGCCTCCAGCGCCTCCTCCCGCGTGACGAATCGGAACCGCAATTCCGCCCCCGGCGCGGCCTGCGCCACGCGCGGCAGGTCGGCGGGAATGACCGTGCCGATCCGGGGATAGCCGCCGGTGGTCTGGCATTCGTACAGCAGGATATAGGGCGCACCGTCGCCGGGGATCTGGATGTCGCCCGGCGTGATCACCTCTGACACGATGGTCTGGCCAGAGGTCAGGCCATAGCCCTCACCCGGCGGCAGGATGCGAATCCCCATCCGGTTGCCCCGGCTGTCGCGGCGAAACGCCTCTTGCGTGAACCGGGCGCGCATGTCGTCGGGGAACATCGTGGTTTGCAGACTGGGCAGGACGCATAATTCGCCGCCGTCAAACCGCGGCAGCGGGGCCAGCACCTGCCCCACCGTGCGCCCGGTGTCCTGTGCCAGCGGCAGGGTATCCCCCGCCTCCAGCACCGCGCCCAGCCCGGCGCTCAGGTGGGCGGACCGCGCGCCCAGCGCCTCTGGCAGGTCAAACCCACCACCAACCGTCAGGTAGCCATAGACGCCAGATTGCGCCCCGCCGATGTCCAGCACCGCGCCCGCAGGCATCCGGTGGCTGGCGTTCCAGACCAGCGGGGCACCGTCCAGCGTGGCGCGCATCGGCGCGCCGCTCAGGGCAATCCGGCAAGGCACATCCGCCCGAAACCGACCGCCAAACCCCGCCAGTTCCAGCGCCGTGCCCACAGGCTGGCGCAACAGCGCCGCCCCCTCTGCCAGCGCCAGCCGGTCCGCCGCGCCGCCGCGCGACAGGCCCAGCGCCAAGTAGCCAGAGCGGCCCATGTCCTGCACCGTGACCCCCGGTCCGGCCTGCAAGATCTCCAGCCCGCTCATGTCAGCGGCTCCGTCACGATCCCGCCTTTGGGGTCCGCCGCCAACCTGTCCCATGCCCCGGCCTCAACCGCGTCAAAGATCACCTCATCGCCGGGGCGCAACAGAAACGGCGCATCGCTGTCGGGCCGGAACAGCGGCGCAGCGGTCCGTCCGACCTGCCGCCAGCCCGTCGGGGCCGTGACCGAAAACAACACGAATTGCCGGATCGCCACCACCAGCGCGCCCGCAGGCACGCGCGGCGTCAGCCCGGTCTGGCGCGGAATATCCCAGGCCTCTGGCAATGTGCCCAGATAGGGCTGACCGGGGGCAAAGCCGATGGCACTGACCCGCACCCGCGCGCCCGACAGCGCCTCGACCGCCGCATCGGCCTGCATCCCCGCCGCCTGCGCCGCCTCTGCCAACTGCGGGCCGAAATCTCCGCCGTAGACGGTGGGAATACGCAACAGCCGCCGCCCTTCGGGCAGCGGCGCGGCGTACCAATCCTCGGCCGACAGGCGCTGTTCCAACGCCGTCGTCAGCGCCTCCAGCGACAGGTGCAATGGATCGAACCGCAGGTAGGTCGACACCAGCGAGGTCGAGCATTCCTCGACCCCCTCCGGCATGTCCCGCTCTACCGCCGCGCGAAACGCCAGCGCCGCGCGGTTGGCGGGTTCCGACAGCGTCTCGCCAAAGCGGACGATCACCCCATCCAGACCGATGGGCGCAATTCTCGGGCAATCGGGGGTCAATTCATCGGGCATGGGTCTCTCCTGCGCCCCAGCCCATCACGGTCGGGGGGCAATGTCCAACCCCCCCCAAACCCTCACCCCAGGATTTCGCGCATCGCCGTCAGAAAGGCGCGCACCTCGTCCAGACTGTTGTAATGCGCCAGCGACACCCGCACACAATCCGCCTGCCCCAGTGGCGTCAGGATGTTGCCCGAATAGTGATCCGCCTTGCGCATATGGGTGCGGATGCCTCGGTCGTTCAGCGCCGTCACCAGATCGGCAGAGCCGTGGCCCTCCGCCCAAAAGCCAACCAGCCCCTCACGCGCCGGGTTGTCGGTGCCGCCGACAATGGTCACCCCCGGCAGATCCGCCAGCCCGGTCAGGTTGCCGGTGCCATGCACCATCGCGTCACACAGCGCCGCCTCATGCGCGTGGATTGCCGTGCGCGCGGCGGTCAGCCGTCCGGCGGCGTCCCCGGCATCGGACACCTGCCCGCCCAGCCAGTCGAAATAGGCCACGACATCCGAGAACGTCGCATAGGCGCCCGTGTCGCGCGTGCCCAGTTCCCAGTTGCCCTCCGGCCCGCCAACCAGCGAATCATGCGCCAACGCCGTCAGCCGGTCCGAGGCCCAGGCGATGCCGTATCCATGGCGCGAGAACATCTTGTACGGCGAGACGACATAGCCATCGACACCGGTCGCGGCCACGTCGATGTGACCGTGACAGGCGTGCTGGATGCCGTCCACGATGATGAAACACTCGGGCGCAACCGCGCGGATCGCCGCCGCGATGCCCGCCAGATCCATGCCTATCCCCGTCACCGGAGAGGTGTGCAGCACCGTCGCCACCGCCGTCTGCGGCGTCACATGCGCGGCATAGGCCTCTGGCGTGACTTGCCCCAGCGCGTCGTCATGCGGGATCAGCACATGGTCACGGCCCGCCTGCGCCGCCCAGCGCGCCATGGCGCTGCGGGACGCCGGGTGTTCGACGGTCGAGCCCAGCGCCGTGCCCGGTCCGGCGCCCAGACACGCGTCCCGGATCAGCCGGAACAGCAGTTCCGTGCCGCTTTCGCCCACAACCACAGCACCACCCTTGGCACCAAGGAACAGCCGCGCATCGTCCCGCGCCTGCGCTATCACATCCACCAACGCCTTGGACGCCACGTTGTCCCGCCCCTGGTTGTCCGGGATCGCCGCAAACCGCGCCGAGGTCTCGACCACCTTGTTCAAGGTCAGCGCGCCACCGGCATTTTCAAAGAAAATGCGCTTGCCGGTAAAGGGGCAGTCGTCAACATGGGCAAAGCGCCCGCGAATCTCGCTCAACAATGCGTCGTCAAACATCAGTGCGGTTTCCTCTCTTCTTCGACCACGGCGCGCGCGGCCTCTTCGATATCGTCGGGATCGTTCGAGGGGATGGCATAGCCACCGCCCAGCCACTTTGCCAGATCCACATCGGCGCAGCGCTTGGAACAGAACGGCCGGTACTCCGCGTCACTGGCGCGGGCGCAAATCGGACAGCTCATATCACCTCCGTCAGGGCCACGCGGTCCCGCTTGCGCTGCAATTCCAGCAGGCCCAGCGTGGTCCACCCGGCCACAACCGTCTCGATCGTCTCAGTCTTGATCGCCGCCTTGATGACCGCCTCGACCTGACGGCGGTCCTTTTTCACCATCGGCGCGGGATCAACCACGATCTGACCGCCAAGACCCCGCAGCCGCAACTGCCGGGGCAGATCGCGCAACGCGGCAATGTTCGCCTTCAACCCCGCCGCAGGCGAGGTATCGCCGCCGGTGTTCACATCCACCGCCACAAGGGCCGAGGTCGGCTCGATCAACATGCTGCCGCCCGTGGGCAGCGCAACACGCGGCAGGCGCAGCGCCTCGACCAACTCGCCGATCTCATGCCGGGCAAAGCTGCCCTCGGCGTCGTCCACCTCTGCCGGGGCGGTCCATTCCCGCCACGCCAACGCATGGGGGCCATCGCCCTCCACCAGCATTTCGGCCTCGCCCTCGACATCCGCCATCACCGCCTTGGACAGGTCCAGCATGGCAAGGATGTCGTCCATCACCGCGTCCGCCTCATCGGGATGCGCCGAGGACCGCAGGATCAGGCCCGCGCCCTCAGGCAGGCCCGCCTCTGCCAGCGTCTCATGGGCGATTTCCAGCAGCGCATCGCGCACATCGTCGTCCCGGATCTGGCGCGAGACATTGATGCCCGGCGCGCCCGGCGTGACAATGGCATAGCGCGACTTGAACAGCAGGCGCGCCGTCACCGGGATCGCCTTGCCCGGCTCCGCATAGCCCGTCACCTGCACCAGCAGCCGGTCGCCGGGGCTATGCCCCTTGACCTGCCGCAGGAACGCAGGCCCGTCCGGCGTGCGCAGGAACAACCCGCCCTGCCCCTTCATGGGCCGCTCGACGATGCCGCGATAAATCGACCCCGGACGCGGCAGGTCACTGTCAATCAACAGATCCTCCAGCCGTCCGTCGACCAGCAGCGCCGCCGCCTCGCGGGGGCCCCACTGGTCCAATGCAATTGTTCTGCCCTTCATGACGCCGGTTTGTAGAGCGGATATCCCGCCGCTTGAAGCAGATTCGCCGTCTCTGTCAGCGGCAGGCCGACAACGGCGGTAAAAGACCCGTTGATCCACGGAATGAACGCGCCCGCCGGTCCCTGAATGGCATAGCCACCGGCCTTGCCGCGCCAGTCACCGCTGGCCAGGTAGGCGTTCAGTTCCTCGTTTGACAGCATCTTCATCTTGACCTGCGTGACCACGTCCCGCTCCCAGATCCGGTCGCCGCGCCGCACCGCCACGGCGGTCACCACCCGGTGCCGCCGACCGGACAGCTGCGTCAGGAACTGCGCCGCCTCTTTTTCATCCTCGGGCTTGCCCAGAATGCGGCGGCCCAGCGCCACGGTGGTATCCGCCGACAGCACGATCTCATCGGCGTCAGAGGGAATCGCCTGCGCCTTTTCGCGCGCCAAACGCACGCAATAGGGGCGCGGCAACTCACCCTTTTTGGGGTCTTCGTCGATGTCGGGGGGGCGGATATCGTCGGCGGTCACACCCAGTTGCGCCAGCAATTCGCGGCGGCGCGGGCTACCAGAGCCTAGGATAAGGCGGGGACGGTCGGTCATGGCGGCGTGCCTTTTGAACGGAACTCTGGCACGCGCCCTATCGCGCCCGGCGTCCGGACGCAAATTGTCTTGGCCGCGCGGTGTCGCACGGGTCCGGTCCGCAGCGGGCGCGCCATCGCGTCCGCCGCTGAAACGGCTTATTTGAAGCGGTAGTTGATGCGCCCCTTGGTCAGATCGTAAGGGGTCATCTCAACTTGTACCTTGTCGCCCGCGAGGACACGGATGCGGTTCTTGCGCATCTTTCCCGCCGTATGCGCGATGATCTCATGGCCGTTTTCTAGCTCGACCCGGAACGTCGCGTTCGGCAGGAGTTCCTTCACGACACCGGGAAATTCGAGCGTATCTTCCTTGGCCATGGTCTCTCCTGAATCGAAAACCGCGCTCTCGGCGCGGCGGGCGCAATATGAGCCTGTCGCGCCGGGTTTTCAAGTCACAAACGAGCGCGGGACTGTAACAGGCACCGCGTCATCGCGTCCCAACTGGTCGTCCCAATGGGTCCGGTTCAGGGTGACACCGTCCTGACGGACGTGCGCGATGGCGTCAAGATCGACCTCGGCATAGGTCCAGCCCGGCACGTTCAACGCCCCCTCGGCCAGAATGCCGGTGGCCGGAAAGCCCACGTCTGGCGGGCCAAACACCGCCCCCCGCCCCACGCTTTCGTCGATTGACTGGCTCCAGTCCGCTGTGCCCACAACAGAGGACATGATGGCCACGCATTGCGCCTCCAGCGCGCGGGCCTGCGCGCCGATCCGGACCCGCGAATGCCCCGACAGCGCCTCGGTGACAGAGGGCACCAACAACAGGTCCGCGTCTTGCAGCGCCCGTCCCAGCAAGGGAAATTCGCTGTCGTAGCAGATCAGGATGCCGATCTTGCCCAGCGCGGTCTCGAACAGCCGCAGCGGCCCGCCGGGGGCAATGTGCCACTCCTCGCGCTCAAACCGGGTCATGATCTGCTTGTCCTGCACCCCCATCCCGCCGGTCGGCGTGAACAGCCGCGCGCGATTGACAGGCCGCGCCGCCACGGCTGTGTCCACCACCGGCGCAGAGGCGGCAAGGATATGCACGCCGAACCGCCCAGCCAGATCGGAATGCAGCGCATCCACCGCCGGAATCCGCGCGGCCACCGCATGAATGGACGCCTCCAGATCCAGCGCCACCGCACGCCCGTCCAGCGTCGCCAGCTCCATCGCGCCATACTCTGGGAACACCAACAGTTGCGCGCCAGATCCTGCGGCCTCGCTCACCCACTGCGTCAGCTTGGCGACATAAGCATCCCAATCCGCAAGGAAATCCGCCGGGTATGACGCTGTTGCAACCTTCATGTCCTCTCCTCACATCTCACGAAGCCAGACCTGCAACGGCTTCACCGTCTCCACGTCCTGATCGACATCCTTCCACCGAAACCGCGCCACCGCGCCGTCCAAAGGGACATAGCCACGCTTGCGCCAGAACGGATCCAGCGGCGCGTAGCCCTCGGGCCGCAACGGATGATCCTCAGGCCGCACCACACCGCAAAACGCACTGTAGCGCCGGTTCAATGCCCGGCCATGCGCCTCTCGCAGATCGAAAAACCGATGCCCGATCCCGCGCGCCCGATACTCCGGCAACAACACCGATTCGGCACAGTAGAACACATCGCCCAGATCATAGCCCGTGCCCGCAAAGGCCCCGGCAAAATCATCGGCGTGATCCTCCATCGGCGTACCCGTGGCCGCCCCGACCAGCCGATCCCCGTCAAACGCCCCCACCAGAACCGCCCCCGGACTGTCCCGATAGGTCTGCAAATAGCCGCGCTCATACGCCAGATCCCCGTCATACAGATAGGGAAAGGCACGAAACACCGCGATCCGCAGCCGCGCCACGTCGTCCAGCGCCGCCTCCAGCGCCTGCCCCGTCAGTACCTCGACCCGCATCACGACACCTGCGTCATCCAGTCCGCAAGGTTGTAATAGGTCACCACGCGCGTGATCTTGCCGCCCTCAAGCGAGAAAAACGACCCCGCCGGCAGGCGATACGTCTGCCCCCGCGCCTCCGGCAGCCCCGCATCGGTCTTCAGATAGGTGCCGTTGACGATGTATTCCGCCGCCGCCCGCGCGCCGCCCTCGGCCTCAAAGACCACCACATCGCTCAGCTCTTCGCGGTAGCACCGGCTCATGTGATCGCAAAACGCACCAAACGCCGCCTTGCCAACCCGCACCTGCCCCTCGTTGACATGATGCGCCACGTCCTCGGACAGGCACGCCAGCATTCCCGCCGTGTCCCCGGCATTGAACGCCGCAAAATACGCCGCCACCACGTCGCTCGCCGTTGTCATCCGAACGCCTCCCGTTTCTTCTCTGTGAAAAATACCCATTTTCCCGCCCCGCGTCAGGCCGCGTCCCATGTTCCGCTCAACCGCGACACCAGCTGGTCGCGCGTCTGCCGAAAGGCGTTCAGCTTCTGCTCCCGCGTCTCGCCGATCCCCGTCGGGTCCATCACCGGCCAGTATTCCACCGTCAGATGATAATAGCGCGTCAGTTGCAACGCCCGCCGCTGCGAGGCCGGCGACAGCGTGACGATCAGGTCAAAACCGGACAGCATCTCACCCATCTGCTCCATCTCTTCAAAGCTGCGCGAGCGGTGGCGTTCCAGTTCCACGTTGATCTCGCGGCAGGCGGCGATGGCAAAGCCGTTGATTTCCAGATCGTTCATCACGCCGACCGACTGCACATACGTCTCTGTGCCGTACAGCTTTTTCATGATTCCTTCGGCCATCGGGGACCGCACCGCGTTGTGATCGCAGGCAAACAGCACCGACTGCGGCAACTCCGGCACCTCAGCCTCCGAAATGCAGCACGCAGATCAGGGTGAACAGCCGCCGCGCGGTATCGTCGTCGACCTCCACCTTGCCCTCCAGCCGCTCTTGCAGGATGCGCGCGCCCTCATTGTGGATGCCGCGCCGCGCCATGTCGATCGTCTCGATCTGGCTGGGCGGCAGCGTCTTGACCGCGTCGAAATAGCTTTTGCAGATCTGAAAGTAGTCTTTCACCACCTGCCGAAAGGGGGACAACGACAGGTGGAATTCTGCCGCCTTTTCATGATCCTCGGCGGTCACGTCAAAGACCAGCCGCTTGTCCCGGATCGACAGCCCCACATGATACGGCCCGTCCGGCACCGGCCTGTCCTCCCGCGCGGGCAGGACAAAGGAGTTTTCCTCCATCAGGTCAAACATCGCCACGCGACGCTCTTGTTCAATCTCCGGCGTTGGCGGCGGCAGATTGGCGTCGTCCAGTTCGATATGCGCGATGCGGGTCATGAGGGGCATCCTGAAAGCTCAAATTTGGCTTAGCGCGGCCTGCACGCGGGGGCAATGCCACCAAGGGCGCAAAAGCGCGCAGGATTGCCGGTCGGGAATACCTCACCCCCTGAAACCACGCCGCGAATGGCGCCGTGTCTTGGGGCATCGGCGGCCACAACGGCGCCGACATGACACAAACGGAGACAGCCCAATGACCCAGCCCCGCCCCCTCGCCCAGACCCTGCGCACAACCCTTGGCGCGTTTCTCATCGCCGCCACCGCCGCCACCGCCATCCTGCCCGGTGCCGCCGCCGCGAAATCATCGCGCGAATTCGGCCTGCGCCTCGCGCAGAGCGAACGGATTTCCGAACAGACAGAGACTCGCAAGGACAAAAAACCCTACGTCACGCAATGCGCCTATATCTCGAAAAAGCGCGCCAAGTATGCGCCCAAACATGTGACCGTCAAGAAGTACCGCAAAGTTGTGAACTGCAAAAAACTGTTCAAGAACAAGGTGATCCTGCGGCAATTCAAGATGGACCAGACAGAGGCGCAGATCAAGGCGAACGTCGCGGCCCAGGCAAACCGGCTGTGATCCGGCGCGGGCGGCGCGCAGCCCCGACGGCGCGCCGTCCCTACAGCAGGTCCAGCACCCGTTCCGGCGGACGGCACAGGCGCACCCCCTTGGCCGAACAGACCAGCGGCCGTTCCACCAATTCGGGATGTGCCACCATGGCGTCAAGGATTGCGTCCGGCGATACGCCCTCACCGGTCAGCCCCAATTCCTTGGCTGCCCCGCGCGCGGTGCGCAGCGCCTCGGACGGTTCCAGCCCCGCAACCGCGAACAGCGCCTGCAACTGCGGCTTGGTCCAGCCGGTGCTGAGATAAGGCACCACAACCGGATCAATGCCCGCCGCGCGGATCAGGTCCAGCGTCTCACGCGATTTCGAACATTTGGGATTGTGAAAGATGACGACGGCCATGGCCCCCTCCTATCGGTTGAGCTTGTCCAGCCGCGCGGTCACGCTCAGCCCATGCGCCTCAAGGCTCTCTGACCGCGCCAGCACCTCTGCCGCCGGGCCAATGGCGCGCAACGCCTCTGGCGTCATCCGCGCCAATGTGGTGCGCTTGACGAAATCCATCACGCTCAGGCCGGACGAAAACCGGGCAGAGCGTGCGGTGGGCAAGACGTGGTTCGGCCCGCCGACGTAATCGCCAATGGCCTCGGGCGTCCACTGACCCAGAAAGATTGCGCCTGCATGAACGCATTTGTCCGCCAACGCCTCCGGGTCAGCGACGCAAAGCTCCAGATGTTCGGGGGCAATCCGGTTTGACAGCGCCGCCGCCTCGTCCAGATCGGCCACCGTGATCACCGCGCCATAGTCACGCCATGACGCGCCCGCGATGGTCCGCCGTTCCAGCGTTTGCAGGCGTTTGTCCACCGCCTCTGCCACGGCGCGGCCAAATTCGGCGTCGGTGGTGATCAACAGCGATTGTGCGCTCTCATCATGTTCCGCTTGGCTCATCAGGTCCAGCGCGATCCAGTCCGGGTCATTTTCGCCGTCCGCAATCACCAGAATCTCAGAGGGACCGGCGATCATGTCGATGCCGACCTTGCCAAACACCCGCCGTTTCGCAGCGGCGACAAAGGCGTTGCCAGGTCCGGTGATCTTGTCCACCGGCGGAATGCTGTCGGTGCCATAGGCCAGCGCCGCAATCGCCTGCGCGCCGCCGATGCGGTAGATCTCATCGACCCCGGCAATCCGCGCCGCCAGCAGCACCGCCGGGTTCACCACTCCGTCCGGGGTCGGCACACAGATGGCCAACCGCTCTACCCCGGCCACCTTGGCGGGAATCGCGTTCATCAGCACCGATGACGGATAGGACGCCAGACCGCCCGGCACATACAGGCCCGCCGCCGAAACCGCCGACCAGCGCCAGCCCAGCGTCGCGCCCTCCGGGTCGGTCCAGCTCTGGTCCTGCGGCATCTGGCGGACGTGATAGGCGCGGATGCGTTCGGCGGCTGTTTCCAGCGCCTGCCGCTCCGGGTCCGCGACCTGCGCGCAATACTGCTCGATCTCCGCCTCGGAGAACCGCAGCTCCGCCGCGTCCAGTTCCAGCCGGTCGAATTTCGCCGTCAACTCCAGCACCGCTGCATCGCCGCGCGCGCGCACGTCCGCGATGATCCCGGCCACCACCGAATCCACGTCCGGGCTGTCCTCCCGCTTGGCGCCCAGCAGCGCCTGAAAGGCGGCCTCAAAATCGTCCTGACGGCTGTCGAGAAATACGGGCATCGGCCCCTCCAAACGTTCCCGGTCACAAAGACTGCGCCTGCGCAAACCTTACCAGAAGATAAATTCGTCTCTGTAACCCATTGATTTCAGGTGACCGAGGGCCTGTCCACGCGTGGACACCCCTTAGCGACCTGCCGCTCAGGCCCCATGATCCGGCAGCTTGCGCGAGGGGGCCAGATAGGGCCGCGTCACGTCCCGCAGCGACACCTCCAGCGCCTCGACCCGCGCCTGCAAGGCCCCGTCGCCGGCCAGCGTCAGAACCACCGCCCCGTCCGCATCCTCGCCCGGTTCAAAACTGATCGCCAGCACCTGAAGGATCATGTCCTTGTCCGCCCTGTCGACCCCCTGGCTCGCCACGCCCAAGACGTTGTCGATCACCAGCAGCGATTGCACCCGCTCCACCGGACGGCCGCGTTTCTGCGCGGCCTCCACATCCTCCCAGCGGATGCGGTTCAGCAGCAGACCCAGCCGCCGCCGCCCCGCCTGCCAGCGAATTTCCGTCACCGGCAGGACCGCGTCCTGTGCCAGCGAGGAAATCACCTGCAAATCCTCGGCGTCCAAAGCGCCCAGATTCAATGGCCGCTCACCACCATCCTCGAAACGTGCGTCCTCGGTCATATGCCCTTGATCCGTTCGATCTTGGCGCCCAGCGCCGACAGCTTGTCCTCGACGTTCTCATAGCCCCGATCCAGATGATAGACCCGGTTCACAACCGTCTCGCCCTCGGCCGCCAAACCGGCAAGGATCAGCGACACGCTGGCCCGCAGGTCCGTGGCCATGACGGGCGCACCTCTCAGCCGTTCCACCCCGGACACCTTGGCGGTGCCGCCATGCACATCGATCCGCGCGCCCATCCGGATCAGTTCGGGGGCGTGCATGAATCGGTTCTCAAAGATCTTTTCCTCCAGCAGAGAGTCGCCCTCAGCGGTGCACAGCAGCGCCATCATCTGCGCCTGCAAATCCGTCGGAAATCCGGGGAACGGCTCTGTCGTCACATCCACGCCCCGCACCCGGCCAGTCCTGCGCCGCACGGTCAGCCCGGCAGGCGTTTCTTCGACGTCGATGCCCGCCGCATCCAGTTTTTCACAAAAGGCCGACACCAGATCGATCCGCCCGCCAAGGCAAGTCACCTCTCCGCCGCAAATCGCCGGGACCAGCATGTAGGTCCCCAGCTCGATCCGGTCAGTGACAACCGCGTGGGTCGCGCCCCCCAGCCGGTCAACGCCCTGGATCGTGATGGTCGAGGTGCCCTCACCGTCGATCTGCGCGCCCATCTGGCGCAGACACTGTGCCAGATCGACGATCTCCGGCTCGCGCGCCGCGTTTTTCAGCACCGTGGTGCCCTTGGCCAGCGTCGCGGCCATCAACGCGTTTTCGGTCGCGCCTACAGACACAAAGGGAAAGTCGACCACACCGCCGCGCAGCCCGCCCGCCGGTGCCTTGGCATGCACATAGCCATCGCGCAGGTCCAGTTCCGCGCCCATCGCCTCGAACGCCTTGAGGTGCAGATCCACGGGACGCGCACCAATCGCGCAGCCGCCGGGCAGCGACACTTCGGCATAGCCAAACCGCGCCAGCAGCGGCCCCAGCACCAGGATCGAGGCGCGCATCTTGCGCACGATGTCATAGTCGGCCCGCTGCGTGGTCAGTCCGTGTGACGACATGGCCAGCACCTTGCCATCCGCCAATGTCGAGACCTCGGCCCCCAGCGACTGCAACAGCAACGTCATGGTGCGAATGTCCGACAGGCGCGGCGCATTGGTCAGCGTCAAAGGCTCTTCGCTGAGCAAGGTCGCCGGCATCAGCGTCAGGCAGGCATTCTTGGCCCCAGCGATGGGAATATCCCCGTTCAGCGGGCCATTCCCGGTCACAACAATCGAATCCATACCTGTCCTAGTCCTCGTTCGGCGGCGTGCTCTTGTCCTGAGACGTGTCGTCCGCCGGTGTCTTCCGGGCGCGGGCCTGAGCCTTGCGGCGCGCGAGATTGGACTTCAGCGCCGCTTTCAGCCGCGCTTCCTTGTCGTCGGTCCCGCCCTGCCCGCGTTGTGTGCCTTGCCGCTTCATGGCGCGGGTGTATCGCAGCCGGGAAACCGGGTCCAGCCCGGGACACGGCGCGCGCTAAGGAACCGGCCCGACAACGGCGGATTTTTCCAATCGACCTCTTGCGCGGTCCGAAAATTGGGTCTAAGAGGCCCGCCACACGCTGCTGACGCCCAGTGGTACGGTGATGCTTTTACACCGGACGGACGACGGGCAAAGGCAGATGTGGCATAAGGGCTGTTCCAGAGCCCGCTTGCGTAGGGAAGAACACTTGCGCTGGCCGTCTGGAAGACAAGATGCTGTGGTAGCTCAGTGGTAGAGCACACCCTTGGTAAGGGTGAGGTCGAGAGTTCAATCCTCTCTCACAGCACCATTTTCCCCGTTTCGTCCACTTGCAATCATGCCTCGATTGGTTCAGTTGCCACGTCCCTGTTGCCCGAGCCGAAGGCACGTTTTGGCGCGATCAGGACTCGGCGTCTGTCGCGCTGTCGCCTCTATTGTTATCTACGGACATATGGTTGGGATCATTTCGACAGCGAACGGAGTGCGCAAACAAGCATTGCGACAAGATCGCCGCCCAACCGACTGACAAATCAATATTTTTTCTCGAAATCAAAAGATGCCCGATTGTAAGGGGTTTGCGCCAAAAGTCCCGCTTTGGAAAAAAGCCAGCGGGTGTGAACTAATCCACAGACAAGTCATGCGCCAAAGATCTGCTCACAAACACTAAAATGAAACAATCCCCCGATCAGCATCACCCCCAAAGGTCTCCTTGTGACGACGGTGATCCGTACACGGACCAAAACAAATGGCACAAGTCCTCGAATACCTGTGAACTTATCGCTTCAGTGAAATTATGGTCGATCAATGAGGCGGGCTTGGGGGAATTCAGTGCAATATGTGAAACTTCATGAACCTCGTTTCCAGCACGGAATGCTGCTCGGTCACCTCAGGCAAGAGCTTGTAAATCAGGTGTAATTCCTGTTTCGCCTGAAAAACGCGTCAAACGGGGATCAGCGCTGCCAGACTGGCACATAATCGCCCTGCCGCTACAGCCATCGCCGCCCCGCGCCAAGGGCTTGCCAACGCCCTATCCAAGGGCCTATCCGTCTGTTTCGGGCCATCAGCCCGCGCCTTTCGGAACGGATGACCGTGCTCCTCTATCGCCTGCTCCTCAGCTTTTTTGCCGCCTTTGCGCTGGCCCGCACCCTGGCGCGGGACGGGGCAGGTGCTGCGCGGAAACGGCTGTCGCCCGGACCTGCGCCCGAGGGTCGTTTTGTCTGGCTGCACGGCGCATCAAATGGTGAGCTTGCCTCTGTCCAGCCCCTTCTGGAACGGCTTGTCGCGGCGCGCCCCGATCTTCGCTGGCTGGTGACCTCCAACACCGAAACTGGAGTCACTCTGGCCGACAGCTGGGGGTTGCCCGGTGTCGAGGCGCGCCTTGCCCCGCTGGATTTGCGACGCCCCACCGCGCGCCTGATGCGCGATTGGCAGGTATGCGCCCACATCACGCTGGAATCCGAACTTTGGCCAAACCGGTTTGTCACCTGCCCAGGCCCGGTCCTTTTGTTGGGCGCGCGCATGACAGAGGGCACGGCGCGCACCTGGGGTCGATTCCCGCGACTGGCGCGCACAGTGCTATCCCATGTCACACTTGCCGCCGCACAGGACAGCGGGTCTGCTGAACGGTTGATCGCGCTAGGTCTGCCGCCCTCGGCGGGTGGACCGGTCACCGATCTCAAGGCGTTTTTCACTGCCCCCCTGCCGCCGGACGACTCCGCGCTTGACGCCGCCTTTCCTGTTGCGCGGACATGGCTGGCCGCCTCCACCCATGATGGCGACGACACTATCGTGCTGTCAGCCCACGCGCTTTGCCTGAAACAGATCCCGGATCTGCGCCTGATCCTTGCCCCGCGCCACGCACGCCGGGCCGAGTCAATTGCCGCCGAGGCCGCTCAGATGGGTCTGACTACCGCCCGGCGCAGCCTGGGCGAGGCGCCGGGCACCGCACAGGTCTATATCGCCGACACCATGGGAGAGATGCCGCTTTGGTACGCCCGCGCGGGCCGGGTGTTCATCGGCGGCACGCTGAGCGACCGGGGCGGGCACACGCCCTATGAACCCGCCGCCTATGGTGCTGCCCTCTTGCACGGGCCCGACACCCGCAACTTTGCCGCCGCCTACACGCGCCTGGCGACCGCCGGGGCAAGCCTCGAAATCCACGATGCCGAGGGGCTGGCTCAGGCTCTATTGTCACTCGACACGCCCGACGCGCAACAGGCCGCGGGCGACAAGGCAACAGCCGCGCTGCGACAGGATACAAGCCTCGACAGCCTTGCCACAGCTCTGCTCAACCATCTACCCCGTCCCTGACCACGCTTGAACCGCTGGCAGTTTCCCTTATCTTTCCATCAACTGACAACCGGAGCCGGGAATTGATCCAGTACAGCCTCAAATGCGCCGACGGCCACCAGTTTGACAGCTGGTTCCAGTCAGCGTCCGCTTACGACAAGTTGCGGGCCACCGGCCATGTCGCCTGTGCCGTCTGCGGGTCCGCCAAGGTGGAAAAGTCGCTGATGGCCCCGCGGGTCGCGCATGGAGAACAGCCAAAGGCCAAGACCCTCACCGCCCCCAAATCACCCGCCGAACAGGCGTTGGCGGCCTTCAAGGCCCATGTCGAGGCGAATTCCGACTATGTCGGAGGCCGCTTTGCGCAAGAGGCGCGGGCGATGCACGCAGGCGACGCGCCGGAACGCCCGATCTGGGGAGAGGCAAAGCAGGATGAGGCCAAGGCCCTGATCGACGATGGCATTTCGGTCGCCCCCTTGCCATTCATGCCAACCCGCAAGAGCAACTGACATCGCGTCTGTCGGGGTGACACATCAAACGCATTCGAAAGGCCCACCATGCAAGTCCTGATCACGGGGGCCAACCGGGGCATCGGTGCCGCCCTCGACAACGCCTTTGCCGCGCGCGGAGTATCCGTTCTGGGCACAGCCCGCGATCACCGGAACTACTTGCCGCTGGAGGTCACTGACCCTGCGTCGCACAGTGCCCTTGCGGAACGCCTGAAGGGACAGGCCATCGACGCGCTGGTTTGCAACGCCGGGATCTATCCCGACAAGGGGCAGACTCTGGATGACGGCTATCCTGCCGACATGTGGGCGCAGACCTTTGCGGTGAATGGCACCGGGGTTTTCCTGACGGTGCAGGCGTTGTTGCCCAACCTGCTCCTGTCCGACAAACCGCGCATCGCCATCATCTCTTCGCAGATGGCGTCCCAGACCCGCGCGCCGGGTGGCAGCTACATCTACCGCGCGTCCAAGGCGGCGGCGCTGAACCTGGGCCGCAATCTGGCGGCCGACCTGAAACCGCGCGGCGTAGCGGTTGGCATCTATCACCCCGGCTGGGTGCGCACCGATATGGGCGGCAGCACTGCCGACATCACCGTCGACGAGGCGGCACAGGGTCTTGTCGAGCGCATCGACGCGCTGTCGATTGGGACCACAGGATGCTTTGAGACGTGGGATGGCCGCGCCCATCCCTATTGACCGCCTCGCGCGCCTGTCATCAGGGCGAAAACCACGCCCTGCCGGCCCAGTCCCCTGCCTGATCCCTTGTCCGCTCACCTGCGGCCAAAGCGCCCTTGCGCAGAGCAGAAACGCAGCGTAAACGCCCTCCGATCAAAAGGGGACCGTTCGATGCCCGTGCTCGTGATGAAATTCGGCGGCACCTCTGTCGCCACGCTGGACCGTATCCGCCGCGCCGCCAAGCGCGTGGGCGTCGAGGTGGCCAAGGGCTATGACGTCATCGTCATCGTCTCTGCCATGTCGGGTGAGACCAACAAACTGGTCGGCTTTGTCGAGGAAACCTCGCCTCTGTTCGACGCGCGTGAATACGATGCTGTCGTGTCGTCCGGCGAGAACGTCACCGCCGGCCTGATGGCTCTGACCTTGCAGGAAATGGACGTGCCCGCGCGCAGCTGGCAAGGCTGGCAGGTGCCGGTCATGACCACCGGCGCGCACGCCAACGCCCGGATCGAGGATATCCCGACCGACAACATCTCGGCCAAGTTCGGCCAAGGCATGAAGGTGGCAGTGGTCGCGGGGTTCCAGGGCATCTCGCCCGAGGGCCGTATCACAACGCTGGGTCGAGGGGGGTCGGACACGACCGCCGTGGCCTTTGCCGCCGCCTTTGGCGCTGTGCGCTGTGACATCTATACGGACGTCGACGGCGTCTATACCACCGACCCGCGCATCTGTGAAAAGGCGCGCAAGCTGGACAAGATCGCCTTTGAAGAGATGCTGGAAATGGCCAGCCTGGGTGCCAAGGTGCTGCAAACCCGCTCTGTCGAGCTGGCAATGCGGTTCAAGGTGCCGCTGCGGGTGCTGTCGAGCTTCGAGGAAATGGATGACACGGCGGGAACGCTGGTCTGCGACGAGGATGAGATCATGGAAAGCAATGTTGTGGCCGGTGTGGCCCATTCCCGCGACGAAGCCAAGATGACGCTGGTCTCGGTCGCTGACCGGCCGGGCATCGCCGCCGCGATCTTTACGCCGCTGGCAGAGGCCGGGGTAAACGTCGACATGATCGTGCAGAACATTTCCGAGGAAGGGCGCACCGACATGACCTTTTCCTGCCCCACCAATCAGGTGGCGCGCGCCGAAAAGGCGATGGAAGAGGCCAAGGCCAAGGGCGAGATCAACTTTCACGGCATCGTTGCCGACACCAATGTGGCCAAGGTTTCCGTTGTCGGGATCGGCATGCGCAGCCACACCGGCGTGGCGGCCAAGATGTTCAAGGTGCTGTCCAACGACGGCATCAACATCAAGGTGATCACCACCTCCGAGATCAAGATCTCGGTGCTGATCGAGCGGAAATACATGGAGCTGGCCGTTCAGGCGCTGCACGATGCGTTTGAACTGGACAAAAGCGCCTGACAACTGATCCCTGACGTGGTTGGTCGCGTCGCCTGACCCGAAAACCGTTCTGCCAATCGGCGCGATGACAGGGCCATGCCGGGCACCGGATGCCCGGCATTTGGCCGTCTCTGATCGGATCAACCTGCATTTGATACCCGCATAACGGGAAATTTGATCCCGCCATGACGAAAAGCGGTTTCCCTTGTGCGCCCGATTGCTCTATTCCTGCGGATCGCATCCACCGGGGACGCGCGGGGGGCAAACCCATGCCGACAAACACCGAATCGGAAAGCCGCAAGCTGCTTGGCCGCTTGCGCGACACGATGGCCGAAGACGCTGCCGGTCAGGCGCGGCTGGACAAGATCACCCATCTGACCGCGGATTCGATGGGCACAGAGGTCTGTTCGATCTACCTTTTCCGCGATCCTGAAACGCTGGAGCTTTGCGCAACGCAGGGTCTAAAACCGGAGGCCGTCCATCAGACCCGCATGAAGCTGGGTGAGGGTCTGGTCGGTCGCGTCGCGCGGACCGGCAAGACCATCAACAGCGCCGATGCGCCAAAAGAACGCGGCTTTCGCTACATGCCCGAAACCGGCGAAGAGATCTATTCCAGCTTTCTCGGTGTTCCGATCCAGCGGCTCGGCTCCAAGCTGGGGGTGCTGGTGGTTCAGTCGAAACAGGTCCGTCAGTTCACCTCCGACGAGGTTTACGCGCTGGAAGTCGTCGCCATGGTGCTGGCGGAAATGTCCGAACTTGGGGCCTTTGTCGGAGAGGGCGCGGCGCTCAAGGCGCGGCACACCCAGTCGATGCTGTTCCGGGGCGGCACCGGACAAGAGGGCAGCGCGATGGGCAATGCCTGGTTGCACGAACCGCGCGTCGTGGTCACCAACCTGGTCTCTGACGATCCCGACTCCGAACTCAAACGCCTGAATGCGGCTGTCGATCAGTTGCGCGTGTCCGTTGATCAAATGTTGGCCGGCGCGGGGGGCGAAAGTGCGGAAGGCGAACACATTCAAGTGCTGGAGGCGTACCGCATGTTCGCCAATTCCAAGGGCTGGATGCGCCGCATGGAAGAGGACATCGCCCGCGGCCTGTCGGCCGAGGCCGCCGTGGAAAAGGAACAAAGCACCGCCCGCGCCCGCATGGCGCAGGTCAACGACGCTTACCTGCGCGAACGTCTGCACGACCTTGACGACCTGTCGAACCGCCTGCTGCGCATCCTCACCGGACAGGGCCGCCAGACCGGCGCAGAACTGCCCGAGAACCCGATCCTGATCGCCCGCAACATCGGCCCGGCCGAATTGCTGGAATACAACCGCAAGCTCAAGGGCGTGGTGCTCGAAGAGGGGTCCGTCGGCAGCCATGCCGCCATTGTGGCCCGTGCACTGGCCATTCCGCTGGTGATCCACGCCGAACGCATCACCAACGAGGCGCTGAACGGCGACCAGATCCTTGTCGACGGCGATCAAGGTGTGGTCCACCTGCGCCCCGATGAGACCGTGGTCAGCGCCTTTCGCGACAAGATGGAGATGCAGGCCAAGGCGCAGGAACGCTATGGCTCTATCCGCGACACCCCCTGCGTCAGCGCCGACGGCGTGCGGATGAACCTGATGATGAACGCGGGTCTGATGGCCGATCTGCCCTCTTTGGAAGATTCCGGCGCCGAGGGCGTCGGACTGTTCCGCACGGAATTGCAATTCCTGATCCGCAACAAGATGCCAAGGCGGACTGAACTGGCAGACCTCTACACCCGCGTGCTGGACGCCGCCAAGGGCAAGCGCGTGATCTTTCGCACCCTCGACATCGGATCCGACAAGGTCCTTCCCTACATGAAGTCGCTGGATGAGCCGAACCCGGCACTGGGCTGGCGCGCGATCCGTGTGGCGCTGGATCGTCCCGGGGTCATGCGGATGCAGTTGCAGGCGCTGGTGCGTGCCGCAAATGGCCGCCCCCTGACGATCATGTTTCCCTTCATCGCACAGTATGAGGAATATGCCCGCGCCCGCGAGGAAGTGGGCAAGGTTCTGGCCCGTGAGCGCAGGCTGGGACACGCCGTGCCGGAAAAGTTGGAGGTGGGCACCATGCTGGAGACGCCCAGCCTCGCCTTTGCCTCACAGCGGTTCTTTGAGGAAGTGGAGTTTCTGTCGATCGGCGGCAACGATCTCAAGCAGTTCTTTTTTGCCGCCGACCGCGAAAACGAAATGGTCCGGCGCCGCTATGACACGCTGAACGTCTCGTTTCTGAGTTTCATTGGCGACATTGTGGCACGCTGCGAAAGCACCAAAACCCCGCTGAGTTTCTGCGGCGAGGATGCTGGCCGCCCGATAGAGGCCCTGTGCCTTGCCGCCATTGGCCTGCGGTCATTGTCGATGCGCCCCGCGTCTGTCGGCCCGGTCAAAAGCCTGCTGATGCGCTATTCGCTGAAGGAAGTGCGCGACGTGATCGAAGAGGCCAAGCTGCGCGGCGAACAATCTGTCCGGCAATCGGTCATGGACTACCTGCGCGACAACGCCTGATCGGACCGCTGGCAACGGCGCCAGTGAGCCGGCGTGTGGGCAACCCGGAACGGCCTGCTGCATGGCTTGCCACCATGTCTACTGCGCAATAGCGCACCCCTAGTGACCCGGTCGGGAGGCCGGTGTCCAGACGCCTCCCTTGTCCCCGCGCCTGCGTCGGGCAGCTGCGTCGGGCAGCGAGGAATCTTCTTTGGCCAAAGCGGACCGTGCCGGTCATGAAAAAACCCGGTCGCAGCCTTCGGCAAGCGACCGGGTTCAGGACTGTCTACACACATTCGCCCCTACCATTCTGGCCAGAGCGCCGCCCGCGCATTCTGCGCGAACAGATCCCCTGCCCCGATGCTGCCGGCCGGTCCAAATCAGGACCGACACTCTCGTGGGGCGGGTGGTTTGCTACGAGGCTTTCCGCCCCGATACGACTCAGGTAGCACGGTTAAGCTTAATTCAGCGTTAACCGCGCCTTGGCCATTTCCTTTTTCAGTTCTGCCACCAGCACTTCTCGCGGGATGCGGGATCGGCGCGACAGGGCCAGCAAGCCGAAATGCACATGCGCCATCTGCTGGTAATAGCTGGTATAGGCATAGTTGGTCGCCGCCCCCGCCACCGCGCCCAGCACCGGCACCGTCTGGGTGGCCAGCTTTTGCCCCATCGCAATCGACAGCTTTGGTGCGATCCGGGCAATCAGGCTGTAAATCGTCGATCCGGTCACCGCCACCCGTGCGGCCAGAAACCCCATCTCGGCGTTGTCGTCCTCTTCCATCGGTCCAGCCACGGCAAAGACGCTCAGGCATTCGCGGGCAATCTCCGGGTCGGACGGGTCAAAGCCGTGATCCGCCGCAACCCCTTGAATGGCCCGCAACAATACTGTCACCGTGACCGGCAATTCCGCCAATGCGGAGGGCAACCCGCCCGATCCACCGGCCGCCCCCATCGCGGTGGCAACCGCCGTGTTGAGCCAGTGCTTCTGGTCCGGCACCACCCCACGCGACCGTTGCGCCGCGTGTAGCGCCGCCGTCAAGGCGCGGCGTGTCGCCTCTTCCAGCCGGTCCTTGGCGGCATCCGGCAGTCGTTCCAGCAGGTTTCCCGCATGGCCACCGATCAACGACAGCACTTGCATTCCCAACGAATCCGCCTCGCGGTAACGCTTGGCCAGCGCCGCGATTTCGGTCTGATGTTGTTCTACCGGCAGTTTTGTGTCGGACACGCGAAAACCCTCCCTGATCTGGTGAAAGATGGGTTCGCAGACCCGCGCGATCAAGCTGCGCGCGTCACCTCACCCGTCACACCGTCCCAGGCACCGGGCGACAAGGGCAGACCCAGAATGCGGTCCGGATTGGTCGGCGGAGGCATCTCGACCCCCTCAAGCCGCTCAAATCCAAAGCGTCCGTAGTAGGGCGCGTCCCCCACCAGCAGGATACGGGCATAGCCCTGCTCGGCCGCCCGCGCCGCCGTGTCGCGGATCAGCGCCGCGCCCAATCCCTCGCCCTGCGCAATGGGATGCACCGCTACCGGCCCCAGCAACAGCGCGTCATGCGTCCCCACCCGCACTGGCCAATAGCGGATCGCGCCGCCCAGCGTGCCCGTCTCATCCCGTGCCAACCGGCACAACCCGGCAACCGGGGGCACGTCGTCACGCAGCCGGTAAGAAGACAGCGCCGACCGACCCGGCGCAAAGGCCAAGTCAAACAGCGCTTCGACCTCCCACCAGTCGTCTGGCGTTTCCTGTGCAAGTGTGAACACCGCGTCTGTGCCTCCAACCCCCGTGCGTTTCAGCGCAAACCCGCGTATCACGCGGAAAACGCCCGCGCAAACAGGAGAATGCACCTTGTTCTATCGCCCCGAAGACGGCCACGGCCTGCCCCACAACCCGTTCAACGCCATAGTGACCCCGCGCCCCATCGGCTGGATCTCGACCCGTGGCAGCGACGGGCACGACAATCTGGCCCCCTACAGCTTTTTCAACGCGGTCGCCTATTTCCCGCCGCAGGTGATGTTTTCCTCGACCAGCGCCAAGGAGGATCGCGGCGACACCAAGGACAGCGTCTCCCAGATCCGCGACACCGGGGTCTTTTGCGTCAACATCGTGGAATACGCCATGAAAGACGTGATGAACCAGACCTCTGGCGCATGGGATCGGGGCGTCGATGAATTTGAACTCGCCGGAATCGAAAAGGCCGAGTGCGACACCATCAACTGCGCCCGCGTCGCCGCCGCCCCCGCCAACCTGGAATGTAAGCTGACCCAGATCGTGCAACTGCCCGGAGAGGCGAATTTCGCCGTCTTCGGAGAGGTCACGGGCGTCCATATGCGCGACGATTGTCTGGTAGACGGGATCTTTGACGTGCTGCGCTACAATCCGCTCAGCCGCATGGGCTATCGCGACTACACCGTGGTGCGGGAAAAGTTCAGCCTGAGCCGACCGGGGGAGTAACGTCGCGCGCGACGGGGGGCGGGGTCATGTTTCCACGGGAATCGCGATCCCGCTCCTCCGCCATTCCGGTGCTCTGGCTGCCCCTGCATATCTCCCATACGTTTCCTCATGGTCCTAACCCCTCGAAAACTGCCGCCTGACATGGTATCTGGACTGCACATCAATGGAGGCACCGATGGACCAGCACCTTTGAACCCCTGACATTTCCAGCGTTCAAAGGAGGCATCATGCCCGTCCCTTCCCCCCTGCCCGGGGCCGATTCGGCCTACCCCATCACCCTGCCTGACGGCAGCCCGCATCGCGGCACGGTCAATCTGAAAAACGTCATCGACCATCCGCGTTTCGAGGTTGGCGATTTCACCTATGCCTCGGACTTTGACCCGCCCGACGATTGGGCCGGTCGTCTGGCACCCTACCTGTTTCCTTTCAGTCAGGAAAAACTGACGATCGGCAAATACGGCCAGATCGCAAACGGCGTCCGCTTTATCGGCAGTTCCGCCAACCACGCGACAAACGGGATCAGCACCTTTCCCTTTGCGGTCTTCGACCCGGAGACCATGTTGGGCTTTCAGCCAGACACCCGCAACACAACGGTCGGCCACGATGTCTGGATCGGCTACGGAGCGTTGATCCTGCCGGGTGCAACGATCGGCAACGGTGTGATTGTCGGCGCGGGATCGGTGGTGCGTGGCACTGTCCCCGACTACGCCATCGTCACCGGAAATCCGGCGCAGGTTGTCAGAATGCGCTTTGCACCCGACGAAATCGCCCTGCTGAATGCGCTGGGTTGGTGGGATTGGCCGCCCGAGAAGGTCGCCGCCGCCCGTCCGGCGCTGGAGGCAGGCGACATTGCCGCCCTGGCGAAACTCGCGCCGACCTGAACGCATTGGAAACCGAAAAGGGCGTCCCGCAGGACGCCCTTTTCAAGTCATACTCGGAATGGACCTCACACAGGCGCGTGTCAGTGCCCGCCCAAGATTCCTGTTCGCACATGGTAATCGACCGCGATCTCATAGTCGGGGTCATCGTCGCTATCGACCATCAGGTGTCCCGCCTTGTTCAGCAATCTATGGCAGTCCCGGCTGAGGTGGCGCAGTTTGATGTGCTTGCCCGCCGCCTCATATTTGCCAGCGAGCGCCTCGATGGCCTGCAAGGCAGACTGGTCCACCACGCGGCTGTCCTTGAAATCGACGATCACGGTTTCAGGGTCATTCTCGATGTCGAACAACTCACCAAATCCTTCGGAAGATCCGAAAAACAGTGGGCCACGGATTTCGTAGACCTTGGCACCAAGGTCTGTGGCCGACTCGCGCGTGTGGGCGTCAATCCGGCGCGCGTTGTTCCACGCATAGGCCAGAGCCGAGACGATCACCCCCACAACAACGGCGACGGCAAGGTCTTCCATTACCGTGACAACCGTCACCAACAGAATGACAAAAGCATCCATCAGCGGCACTTTTGTGAGGATGGTCAGAGAGTTCCACGCGAACGTCCCGATCACCACCATGAACATCACACCAACCAGAGCTGCCAACGGAATGAGTTCAATCAACGGCGAGGCGAAGAGGATGAAGATCAACAGGAACAGCGCCGCCGCGATCCCGGCAACCCGCGTCCGCGCGCCCGATTTCACGTTGATCATCGACTGACCGATCATGGCGCAGCCGCCCATGCCGCCAAAGAACCCGGTCAGCACATTGGCCGCGCCCTGCGCCATGCACTCTTGGCTGGCGCCGCCACGCTTGCCGGTCATCTCACCCACAAGGTTCAGCGTCAGCAGCGATTCAATCAATCCGATGGCAGCAAGGATGACCGCATATGGCAGAATGATTTCAAAGGTTTCGAGGTTCAGAGGCACAGCTGGAAAATGAAAAGCCGGCAGACCGCCCTGGATCGAGGCAAGGTCGCCCACACGCGGCACCTCTAGCCCAAAGCCGATCACCAGCGCGGCCACCACAAAAATACCGACCAGCGGTGCAGGCACCACCTTGCTGATCTTGGGCATGACCCAGATGATTGCCATAGTCAGCCCCGTTAGGCCCAGCATCAGGTACAACGGCATCCCGGCCAGCCATTCGCCCCCGCCAACGCCATGTCCGGTATTTTCCATTGATCCCGGCACCTTGAACTGTCCCAACTGGGCCAGAAAGATCACGATCGCCAGCCCGTTGACAAAGCCCAGCATCACCGGATGCGGCACCAGCCGGATGAACTTGCCCCATTGCAGCGCCCCCGCGATCAATTGCAGGATGCCCATCAGGACCACGGTAGCGAACAGGTATTCAACGCCGTGCTGCGCGACCAGTGCCACCATGACCACGGCCAAGGCCCCCGTCGCGCCAGAGATCATGCCCGGACGCCCGCCTATCAGCGCGGTCACCAGACCGACAAGAAACGCCGCATACAACCCGACCAGAGGATGAACCCCCGCCACAAAGGCAAAGGCCACGGCCTCGGGCACCAGCGCCAGGGCCACGGTCAACCCGGCAAGCAGTTCGATCCGCCAACGGGCAGGCGTCAGTTTTTCGTCCGGCATCAGGGAAAGATCGGGCATTTCGCCACGATTGGCGAAACGCGCCAGCAAAGCTTTCTTCATCGGGGGTCCTTTTTGTTCGCGACAATCCCATACTGCAATGCAGCGTAAAAGGCCAGTCCGCGCCGTCCAGGCCTTTGTCCCAAACATTGCCAGATTGCCGCCCTCTTGGTGCCAAGGGATCTGGAGGAGTCCAACCAACTGAAGAAGGGACTTTATATGCGCGTGTTTGTGTTGTTCGTGTTTGTTTGCCTGCTGGGTCTTCCGATCCACGCCGACCCGCTTTTGGTGGCAACGCATCCCCCCCAGCCGGTCCCCTCCCTCAAAAAAGACCAATACGCGGTTTCCGCCACCCGTATCCTGCGCGCGAACAGTCGTGAGGTGGTCATTCTTGATCCTGCGACAGGGGTGCAGACCGGATCCTTGCTTGCACCAGAGGGATGGAGCGGCCCTTTCGCCAATGCCATCACAATGGAAGGCGACCGGGCGTTGATCTGTCAGGACGGCGTTCCCTTTTGGACTAGGGATGCACCGCGCCAACAGGAAGAAAGCCTGTTGTATGATCTCAACAGCGGCGCTGTGACAGTCCGGTTTGCAAAGCCCAAAGTAGATTCAGGTAACGGAAATTGGGGATTTGGCGACGCGTGCGTCATAGAGGGCGACATTGTGGCGATAGCCATGCCCGGCGACGACAGCCGTCGTCGGGAGTCCAACAAGAAAATAGGCAGCGTCTTGGTTTACGATGCTCGGACAGGCGCCCTGAAACACCGCATCCATTCGCCCTATCCACAAGACACCGCCGCATTTGGCAAACAGATCTTTCTGTCCAAAGGGCGGCTGTTGGTCAGTCAGTCGGGCGGCGGATGGAACCCCGACGCCCGCGCGGCTATCTACGCCTTTGACGTTCAATCTGGCGCGTTGATCGACACGGCCTTTGAACTGGAGCCTGGATCGCAGTGGTTCTTTCGTCGCTTTGCCTTGGACGGTGACCAGTTGGCTGTCAGCCTGTTGACGACCCACCGGGCCCAAAAGAAGGGCGTGGAGAATCGTACCCTGTTGGTCGATCTGAACACTGGTGACCCGGTTGCTGGATTCCCGGCGCCGGACCCCGGCATTGAGGGGTTTGGGGTCGCGCTGGCGTTTCAGGATGAACGGCTTTTGATCGGAGCTCGTGCGGACCATGGAACCAACGAGCATGTCTTCTTGTTCGATTCGGCGACCGGCTCTTTGCTGGAGACGTTTACCCCCGAAACGCCGGGTACCTATTTTGGCATCAACCTTGCCGTTTCGCGCAACACGGTTCTGATCGAACACCGGATGCGACCTGAGTGGGAAGAAACAGGCCGCGCGGCCCTTATCTACCGCCTTCCGATAGCGGACTGACGCCGCACGGTTGGGGCGGTTGCGCCGCTTCATCCACCGTGGCTAAATACGATCGAAAGCCAAGCAGGAGCCGCAATGACCGAAAGCCCGAAAGAGACCATGATCGCCGTGATCGGCGGGTCCGGCATCTATGACATCGACGGGCTGCAAGGGGCCGAATGGCGCGCCGTGGACAGCCCATGGGGCACTCCCTCGGACGAGATCCTGACCGGCTCGCTGGATGGAGTAAAGATGGCCTTTCTACCGCGCCACGGGCGCGGCCATGTGCATAGCCCGACCACCGTGCCCTACCGCGCCAATATCGACGCGCTGAAACGCATTGGTGTCACCGATGTCATCTCTGCCTCGGCCTGCGGGTCGTTCCGCGAAGAGATGGCACCGGGCGATTTTGTCGTGGTCGATCAGTTCATCGACCGCACCTTTGGTCGGGAAAAGTCCTTTTTCGGCGCGGGCTGCGTGGCCCATGTCTCTGTCGCACATCCCACCTGCCCGCGCCTTGGCGATGCCTGCTACAACGCCGCGCAGGACGCCGGGATCACGGTCCACAAGGGCGGCACCTATCTGGCAATGGAAGGGCCGCAGTTCTCGACCATGGCAGAATCCAAGATGTACCGCGACGTCTGGGGCTGCGACGTGATCGGCATGACCAACATGCCTGAGGCCAAGCTGGCCCGCGAAGCAGAGCTTTGCTACGCCTCCATAGCCATGGTCACCGACTACGACAGCTGGCACCCCGATCACGGCGCGGTGGACATCACCGACATCATCAAGACCCTGACCGGCAACGCCGACAAGGGCCGCGAGATGGTCCGTCGCCTGCCTGCGCTGCTAGGAGCTGACCGCGCGCCCTGCCCCCACGGCTGCGACCGTGCGCTGGAATACGCGCTGCTCACCGCCCCGGAAAAGCGCGACCCCGCCTTGCTGGCCAAGCTGGACGCGGTGGCGGGCCGGATGCTGGGCGCCGCCTGAGCGCGCCGAACGATGCTGCGCGCGCTTTTCCTTGGCCTTACGGTGCTTGCCCTGCCCTGTACGGCGGCAAGCGCCGAAGACTATATTGAGACCGAAGGCCAGCTCAGCGACGAAGACTTTTATCGCCTCGTCGCCTGCGCCGCCCCGCCCGGCACGGCGTGCCGCAAGGCGATGGTACGATGGCCGGTTGAACGGCCCTTGCGCGTGCAGTTGACGCAGGTCGATCCCGCCTTTCTGGGCGGCAAGCAGAACCGCGCCCGCGCTGCCCTTGTGCGGGCGATCAAGTTCATCAACAGGGCGGACACCGCGATCACCCTGCGGCAGGTCGACCCCGACGCCGAGGCCGACATTCGCATCTATCTGATCGACACCGACGGCGATGCCCCCATCAAGGGCACCGGCATTGAAGGGATCGATGGCGCGACCGTCACTGGCGCGCGGGTCATCGTCTGGTCGCGCAGTGGCTCCGGTGAAATCCAGCGCGCAAAGATCATCTTTGGCACCCGCCTGCACATTCGCCACTACGAATCCGCCATGATCGAGGAATTGACGCAGGCGCTTGGCCTGTTGACCGATATTCGGAACCCTGATTACCTCGGCCAGTCGATCTTTTCGCAGGACGACAACGAATCCAAGGATCTGGGACCACAAGACCTGATGGCCCTGCGCCGCCACTATCCGCCACAGGAGTAAGATATGGACCTCAACTTCTGGCTGGCGTTTGTCGCCGCATCGACCGCGCTGCTGCTGATCCCGGGTCCGACCGTCCTGCTGGTGCTGTCCTATGCCCTGAGCAAGGGGCGGTCGGTGGCGGTCGCCTCCGCCGCCGGTGTCGCCAGCGGCGATTTCATCGCCATGAGCCTGTCGCTGGCCGGATTGGGCGCGTTGGTCGCCGCCTCCGCAACGCTGTTCACGGTCCTGAAATGGGTTGGCGCGGCCTATTTGGTCTGGCTTGGGATAAAACTGATCCGCTCCGCCCCCAGCAAGGGGCTGACCCTGCCAGAAACACAGATCACGGCGCGCGGGGTCTATGCGCACAATCTCGCGGTGACCGCGCTCAACCCCAAAAGCATCGCCTTTTTCGTCGCCTTTGTGCCGCAGTTTGTGACACCGGGTTCGCCGCTGTTGCCGCAGTTTGCCGTTCTTGTGACCACCTTCGTCACCCTCGCCGCACTCAACGCACTGGCCTATGCGCTGGCCGCCGACCGGCTGCGGCGAGTCATTTCACGCCCGTCCATTCTGACCACACTCACCCGTGCAGGCGGTGCCACGCTGATCGGCATGGGTGTGCTCACCGCCACTCTGCGCCGCGCCTGAGGCGACAAAGCGGTCCTTTCGGACCGCCGCATTGCGATCTTTTCTTGCGGCCAATGGTCCGAGCTGGGCCGCCGCAGCCTGAAGGCTTGCCAACGCGCCCCATCCCGCGCTACCGCAAGTGCGGCGTTTGTCTGAGGAGTACCCATGCCGCGCAAGACCGAAATAAAGGACTACATCCGGACCATCGTCGACTTCCCGCACGAGGGGATCATGTTCCGCGATGTGACCACACTGTTCGCTGATCCGCGCGGGTTCCGCATGGCGATTGACCAGTTGCTGCACCCCTACGCGGGCGTGCGGTTCGACAAGGTCGTGGGGCTGGAGGCGCGCGGCTTTATCCTGGGCGGTGCCGTGGCGCACCAATTGTCCACCGGCTTTGTTCCGATCCGCAAGAAAGGCAAACTGCCGGGTGCTGTGATCTCCGAGGAATATCAGCTGGAGTATGGCGAGGCCGTTGTGGAAATCCACGACGACGCAATCGAGGCGGGAGAGAAGGTGCTTCTGGTGGACGATCTGCTGGCCACGGGCGGCACAGCAGAGGCCGGAATCAAGCTGGTCGAGCGGCTGGGTGGTGAGATCATCGGATGCGCCTTTGTGATTGATCTGCCCGAACTGGGCGGGCGCACGCGGCTTGAGGCTATGGATATGGACGTCCACGCCCTCTGCACCTTTGACGGGGCCTGACAGCAGGCAACCATTTCGACAAAACAAAAGGCCGGACATCAACGGATGCCGGCCTTTTTTCATTTCAGCGTTTATTCCCCCGCCCCTATCGACAACAGCGCCAGACCGGAGGACGGCGCGCTTGGCGCGCAAGGACGACATGAAAGGCGCGCGCCGCAAGGCGCGCACCAATGGATCACGGTCGGATCAGCGGTGATCGGCCAGATTGACGGCAACCGGGCCGGGTTTTTCCTGACCGGAATTGGCATCGATGAAATCCAGCACCAGCGGCCGGATATTGTTGCGCCAACTCTTGCCCGCAAAGATACCGTAGTGTCCGGCACCCGGCTCCAGATGGCTGGCCTTTTTCTCATCCGGAAGGCCGGTGCACAGATCCAGCGCCGCGACGCACTGGCCGGGGGCTGAAATGTCGTCCTTGGAGCCCTCGACGGTCTTGACCGCAACCTTTGTGATCGCACCAATATCGACCTTGTGACCATCCACGATGAATTCGTTCTTGGCGATTTCACCGTTCTTGAAGATCCGCTCAACCGTCGACAGATAGAATTCTGCCGGCATATCCATCACGGCAAGGTATTCGTCGTAGAATCGGTTGTGCGCGTCATGATCCGACGCTTCGCCCCTGGACACGCGACCGATCTGTTCCTGGAACGCGGCGGAGTGACGTTCTGCGTTCATCGACATGAACGATGCCAGTTGCAACAGGCCGGGATAAACCATCCGTCCCACACCTTTGCAACTGAAGCCGACGCGCTGAATCATCGTCTCTTCCAGCTGACCCATCGTGACGCGGCGGCCAAAGTCGGTCACATCTGTCGGCGTGGCGTCAGGGTCGATCGGCCCCCCGATCAGGGTCAGCGTGCGTGGCTGCGCGTCGGGGTCCAGTTCGGCCAGATAGGCGGTGGCCGCCAGCGTCAGCGGCGCGGGTTGGCACACCGCGATCACATGGGTGTCCGGCCCCATATGGCGCATGAAGTCCATCAAGTAGAGGGTATAATCCTCAATATCGAACTTGCCGCAGCTCACCGGAATGTCGCGCGCGTTATGCCAGTCGGTGACGTAGACTTCGCAATTTACGATGAGCGACTTGACGGTTGAGCGCAAAAGCGTGGCATAGTGGCCCGACATGGGGGCCACCAACAGGATCTTGCGCGGCTGTTCGACACGACCGGAGACGTTGAAATGTATAAGGTTGCCAAAGGGTTTTTCCACCACCGTGGCGATGTCGACAAGATGATCCTTGCCGTCTTCGCAGGTGAAGGTGTGGATACCCCAGTCGGGCTTGACCACCATGCGTTCAAAGGTCCGTTCGGTCACGGCACCCCAGGCTGCCATCCAGGTCAACGCCGGGTTGGGAACAGCCGAGAAAATCGGATAAGATGCAAGCGTGCGCGCTGTCGCGCCCATCCAGGCATTCGTGTTGCGGATGCTTTCCATCAGGTCGTAGGTGGCCATGTAGCGCACGACGGCTGCTCCTTTTCGTTTCGCGGGGTCAGCGGGGATCCGCACACCCAAGCCCGAGCCAATTCGTCGCTTTGCCCCCCGAAACCCACGACGGTAGTTTCTGCAACTGCGAAGGATAGGGGGATTTAGTTCCAATGACAATAAACGAGGTTGCCGCAGGCGAAAGCCGTGCGCGGCTGGAGGAGAACCTTGATCGAGTGGAAGAGCTCAGCAAGCGACTCGTTTCGGCTCTTACCCGCCGCCATCCAACGCCACAGGCGCTGAGCGGCCCTGACAGCGCGCTGTATGCCAAGGCCGTGCAGGCCTATGCGCAGGAATGGGTGAACAACCCCGCCAAGCTGATCGAACAACAAGTCAGTTTCTGGGGCAAGACCGTCACCACGTTTGTCGAGGCCCAGCAACAACTGGCCCGCGGCAAGTTGGAAGCGCCGCAGGATTCGGGGCCCAGCGACAAACGCTTCAAAAACCCGCTCTGGGACAGTCATCCCTATTTCAACTACGTCAAGCAACAGTATCTCATCAACGCCGATGCCATCCATCAGGCCGTCGATGCGATCGAGGACATGGACGAAAAGGAAAAGCGCCGTCTGCGCTACTTCAGCCAGCAGATCGTCGACATGTTCGCGCCGACAAACTTTCTGGCGACCAACCCTGATGCGCTGATGAAGGCGGTCGAGACAGAGGGCGAAAGCCTTGTGCGCGGACTCGAAAATCTTGTCGCCGACCTTGAGGCCAACAACGGTGAATTGGTGGTGCGTCTGGCGGATGAGAACGCCTTTGAGATTGGTGAGAACATCGCCACGGCCCGGGGCGAAGTGATCTATCGCAACCGCATGATGGAAGTGATCCAGTACAACCCCACCACCGAGCAGGTTCAGGAAACCCCGGTGGTTCTGTTTCCGCCCTGGATCAACAAGTTTTACATCCTCGACCTCAAACCCCAGAACAGCATGATCCGTTGGGTCGTCGATCAGGGGTACACCCTGTTTGTCGTCAGCTGGATCAACCCCGACGCCAAGTATCGCGATGTCGGGTTGGAGGCCTATGTCGAAGAGGGGTTCCTGAAGGCGATCGAGATTGCCAAAGATGTTTGCGACGTCCCCAAGGTGAATGCCGTTGGCTACTGCATCGCCGGTACGACGCTGTGTCTGACCCTGTCTTTGATGAAAAAGCGCGGCGACAAATCCGTGCGGTCCGCCACCTTTTTCACGGCGCTCACCGACTTCAGCGATCAGGGTGAATTCACGCCGTTCCTGCAAGACGATTTTGCCGACGGAATCGAAGAAGAAATCAACCAGGAAGGCATCCTGCCGTCCTTTATCATGGCGCGCACCTTTTCGTTCCTGCGCTCCAACGACCTGATCTATGGGCCTGCGATCCGGTCTTATATGATGGGTGAGACGCCACCTGCCTTTGACCTGCTCTACTGGAACGGCGACGGCGCCAATCTGCCCGGCCTGATGTTCACGCAGTATCTGCGCGGTCTGTGTCAGCGCAACGAATTTGCCGAAGGCACGTTCGAGATGTTCGGCGAAAAGCTGAGCGTCAAGGATGTGGATGTTCCGGTCATGTCCATCGCAGCAGAGTCGGACCACATCGCCGCTGCACGCGACGTTTACCGGGGCGTGCAGTTGATGGGGTCGCGTTCCAAGCAGTTTGTCATGGGGCAGTCCGGCCACATCGCCGGCATCGTCAACCCGCCGTCCAAAGGCAAGTACGGGCACTTTGTCCATGACGACCTGAGCCTGGATTTCGACACCTGGACAAAGACGGCTGACTTCCGCGAAGGCTCTTGGTGGCCGCACTGGGAAGACTGGCTGAAGAAGCGGTCGGGCAAGAAAGTACCTGCCCGCATTCCGGGTGATTCGGCCTATGAACCGATCTGTCCAGCCCCCGGCACCTATGTGAAGATCAAGGCAGCAAAACAAATTCAATAACTTGCGGGCCACATGCTGCGGCGCAGAATTTCACTTGAATTGCTGCGCCGCAGCATGCATATTCATGTCAGCTGCTAACGCCGGGGTAGGCCCGGATGAGCAAGAGACAAGGATTGATCATAATGGCACAGACCCAGGACTTCACCGCGATGATGAAAGACATGATGGGCGCATTCCCCGTCGACACGAAAGCCATGGAAGGCGCGTTCAAGACCACCGCAACCATGAACGAAAAGCTGTCCTCTGTCGCACTGGAAGCTGCCGAAAAATCGACCGAACTGTCGGCAACCTGGGCCAAAGGCACTCTGTCCAAACTGGCAGACATGTCCAAAGCCAAAGCCGAGCCGGCTGACTATGCCAAGGCCGTGACCGACTTCGCATCGGCTCAGGCCGAAGTTGCCGCCGAGAACATGGCCGCATTCGCCGAGATCGCCAAGAAGGTCCAGATGGACACCGTCGAGCTGCTGATGGCTGCTGGCAAGGACTTCTCCGAAGATGCCTCCGCCGCCGTGAAAAAGGCCACCGACGAGATGACCGCGACCGCCAAGAAGGCAACCGCCGCGGCCAAGTAATTTCGGTTTCGACCGAAACGGAAATTGCGCCCTCTCCTCCCAATCGAGGCGCAATGTCCTGGGGCAGGATCTTCGGATCCTGCCCCTTTTTGTTGGCTTGCATCAACGTGTGGACCAACGGAAATCCTGCGGAAATTCTGTTGACTTTTTGACGCACCGCCGAGGTTCCCCTTGAAATGCTGCACTGCAGCATTCATGTATTCCTCAGTACAAGACGCCGCCCCGGCTTCACAGAAACAAGGACCTGACCAATGACCAAGAACGATGATTTCGCCGCCATGATGAAAGACATGATGGGTGCATTCCCGATGGACACCAAAGCCATGGACGATGCGTTCAAGACAACCGCAACGCTGAGCGAAAAGCTGTCCAACGTCGCGCTGGACGCTGCCAAGAAGTCGACTGAGCTGTCGGCAAACTGGACCAAGGACACGCTGGCCAAGATGGCCGACATGTCGAAAGCCAAGGCAGAGCCCGCCGACTACGCCAAGGCGCTGTCCGACTTCGCGACCGCCCAGGCCGAGATCGCATCCGCAAACGCAAGCACCTTTGCCGAGATCGCCAAGAAGGTACAGGCGGACACCGTCGAACTGTTGATGGCCGCTGGCAAGGACTACTCGCAGGACGCGTCCGCCGCAGTCAAGAAAGCCACCGACGAAGTTACCGCGACCGCCAAGAAAGCGACCACGGCCGCCAAGTAAGTGAGGCTCCGGCGGGGGCCGTCTGACTTCGGCTACGATCCGATGATAAGTCCGACCTTATGTCTGATTTCATTTACCGCCCTCAAATCGAAGTTCTCTCCGCGGCCGATGGCGTTCGCCGTCGGCGATGGTCGGATAAGGACAAGCTCCGGATTGTCGAGGAAAGTTTTGTCGGCCACCGGCAAGTTTCGGTCACGGCGCGGCGGCATGGCATTTGCCGATCGCTGTTGACGATCTGGCGTCGGCAGTATCGAAACGGTGAGCTTGGTGCGGCCCGCCCGGTATCCTTCGCCCCGGTGACCGTGACGCAGGATGTCCCGACCTCTCGGCCCGGGCCGGTTGATCCCCCTGATCCCTC
>NZ_FZON01000061.1 GCF_900188425.1 Antarctobacter heliothermus | reverse complement strand
ATCTCCCGTTTGCTCAGACCGGCGGCCAGCTGCTGTTCCACCTCGTCAGTCGTCTCTACGAGCGCACGTCCATCATCGTGACGACCAACCTCGACTTCGGTGAATGGCCATCGGTCTTCGGAGACGCCAAGATGACGACAGCGCTACTTGATCGCCTTACCCACCACTGCGACATCGTCGAAACCGGCAACGAGAGCTGGCGCTTCAAGACCAGGGAGTAACCCAGGCCCCGCTGGCCCGACGCGGCTGCGCTGTGTGATGGCTACACCGCATCGGGCCAGCTACCCCTGCGCAAAATAAGGGGGTCATTTTTGGGCGCCGATAGGGGGTCAGGATTGCGTGCCGATTGACAGTCCGGACCCAGCCGTTCCGCGAGAAGAGCCGCGTCATAGCGGGCAACCGGCAGTCCGCTGCATTTTTCCGGGCCATCCGGCGCGAAGGTGCCGATGATGGCCTGGCCACCGGGGACGAGAGCCCGATCCATGACCTGCAGATAGGCTTCCTGATCGGCAACGTCGGTGAGGAAATGGAACGCCGCCCGGTCGTGCCAGACATCGAAGAGCCCTGACGGTTCCCAATCGAGGACGTTTGCCGCAACCCATTCGACGGGCACATCGTCAGACAGTCGGGCGCGGGCCTTGGCCAGCGCTGTGTCCGACAGGTCAAGCACGGTGATGCGGAGGAAGCCTTGGTCCAGCAGACAATCCACCAGCCGCGACGCCCCCGCGCCAACATCGACGATGGCGGCATCGCTGGTTGCCCCTGTCGCCGCGATCAGGTCGAGCGAGACCTGCGGACGATCCTCGAACCAGCTCGTCTCGGCCTCAGCCTTGCTCTGGTAGACGTCTTCCCAGCGGTTCGGTTCTTCAGCCATCAACCGTTCCTCACAGATCGACCCGCCTCAGTCGCAGCGCGTTGGTGATGACCGACACCGATGACAGGCTCATCGCCGCCGCCGCGATCATAGGCGAGAGCAGAAGCCCGGTAACGGGGTACAGCAGCCCCGCTGCGATCGGCACGCCAAGGGAATTGTAGGCGAAGGCGAAGAACAGGTTCTGCTTGATGTTGCGCAAAGTGGCACGAGCGAGTTTGCGCGCCCGCACGATGCCCATCAAGTCACCGCCCAACAGGGTAATGCCCGCGCTTTGCATCGCCACGTCCGCGCCCGTGCCCATGGCGATGCCGACATCAGCGGCGGCCAGCGCGGGCGCGTCGTTCACCCCGTCCCCCGCCATGGCGATCTTGTGGTCGTCGCGGCGCAACTGGTCGATTAGGTCCTTCTTGGCCTCGGGCAGGATACCTGCGCGCACCTCGTCGATGCCAAGCTTGCCCGCCACCGCCCGCGCCGTGCGCTCGTTGTCGCCTGTCGCCATGATGACGCGCAGCCCTTGGGCATGCAGTTCCTTGATTGCCTGCGCCGTGCTGTCCTTGATCGGGTCGGCCACCGCCACGATGCCCGCCAGCGCGCCATCGACCGCAATGAACATCGCCGTCTTGCCCTCGGTGCGCAGCGTGTCGGCTTTCGCCTCGGCCGCACCCGTGTCCAGGTCCATCTCCTGCATCATCGCTGCATTGCCGAGCGCGACGGCGCGTCCGCCGATCTGTCCCCGCACACCCTTGCCGGTGACCGCCTCAAAATCGCTGGCCTCTTGCCGGGTGGCGCCCGCCGCTTCAGCCCCTTCCACGATCGCTTCAGCCAAAGGATGTTCGGACCCGCGTTCCAGCGCAGCGGCCAGCGAAAGAAGGTCCGCCTCGGCCACATCCCCAATCGCCACGGTATCCGTCAGCTTCGGTTTGCCCATGGTCAGCGTGCCGGTCTTGTCCACGATCAGCGTATCGACAGACGCCATACGTTCCAGCGCCTCGGCATCCTTGATCAGCACACCCGCCTGTGCTCCGCGTCCCGCCGCCGTGGTGATCGAGATCGGGGTGGCGAGGCCAAGCGCGCAGGGGCAGGCGATGATCAGCACCGACACGGCCGAGGCGATGGCAAAAACCAGTGCGGGTTCTGGCCCGAAGATCATCCACACGACGAAGGCAAAGATCGCGGTCCCCACGACCGTCGGGACAAATATGGCTGAGACCCGGTCCGCCAGGCCCTGTATCGGGGCGCGGGACCGCCGTGCGTTCGACACCATGGTCACGATCTGTGCCAGCACGGTATCGGCGCCGACCTTGCCTGCCTCGATAACCAGAGAGCCGTTCTTGTTGATCGTGGCACCGGTCACCGCGTCGCTGGGACCCTTTTCCACTGGCATCGATTCGCCGGTCAGCATGCTTTCATCAAGCGAGGAGCGTCCCTCGATCACCACGCCATCGACCGGTACCGCATCGCCGGGGCGCACGCGCAGCCGGTCGCCCTCCATGATATTTTCCAGCGGCGCGTCGTATTCGGACCCGTCCGGCAGGATGCGCCGCGCGGTCTTGGGCGCGAGGTCCAACAGCGCGCGGATCGCATCCCCGGTGCGTTCGCGGGCACGCAGTTCCAGCACCTGCCCGACAAAGACCAGCGCCACGATCACAACCGACGCCTCGAAGTATGTGCCGACGCCATGGCCCATGCGATACTGCTCGGGGAAAAGGCCCGGCAGGAACGTGGCGAAAATCGAATAGAGATAGGCCGCCGACACCCCGAGGCTGATTAGCGTCCACATATTGGGCGAGCGGTTCACGATCGAATCCCAGCCCCGGCTGAAGAACGGCCAAGCCGCCCACAGCACGATGGGCGTCGCCAGCACGAACTCGAGGTAGCTGGTCATCTGGTGCCCGATCCAGTCTCGCACCGGCAGGCCGACCAGCCCGCCCATGGTAAGCACGATCAGCGGCACCGCCGCAGCCGCCGAGATCCACATCCGGCGGGTGAAGTCGGTCAGCTCCTCGCTCGGCTCGTCGGAGGGTACCATGGGTTCCAGCGCCATGCCGCAGATCGGGCAGGCCCCCGGCGCATCGCGGATGATCTCGGGATGCATCGGGCAGGTGTATTGGACGTCGGCGGGCGCGGTCTTCTTCTTTCCAGCGGCGCGGCCCGACGCGTAGTGCCACGGGTCGGCCTTGAACTTCGTCTGGCATTTTTCGGAGCAGAAATGGAAAGTCTTGCCCCCGAACTCCGCGTGCCGCCCGTCGGGCTTGACCGCGACCGTCATCCCGCAGACCGGGTCCTTTGCAGTCCCGGTTCCGGCCGCGATGTCGGGTGCTGCGTGATGATGATCGTGGTCCATGATGTGCGAAACTTTCTGGTTCTCTCGCAGTTTCACGCCTCCAGAGACTGGAAGCTCAAGTCACTTTCGATGGTGGCCGGGCGCGTGGTTTTCAGGCTGTCGCCGCATCGCCAGGGCTGCGAGAATGGCGGTGCGGAGATTCATCTCAAATCTTCTCGACCGCCTTCGCCAAAAGGTCGCGGACCTTGTCCGCGACGGCCGTCAGTTCAGCGTTTTCGATCGCCTGCATAGACGCCACCGGGTCGATGGCACTGACCTCCACACCGCCCTCGACCTCGCGCAGGATCACGTTGCAGGGCAGCATCGCTCCAACCCGCGGCTCGATCCCGATCGCCTGATGCGCCATCTTCGGGTTGCAGGCGCCCAGGATGCGATAGGCCGGCATCTCGACATCGAGTTTCTTCTTCATCGTCGCTTGCACGTCGATCTCGGTCAGAACGCCAAAGCCATTGTCCGCGAGCGCTGTCCGTGTGCGGGCATCAATGTCTTTGAAGGACGCTCCCTCGAAGGTGCGGTTGATCGTGAAGTTCATTGCGGCATCCTTTCTGTGGAAATTATCGACCGCATGGTCCGGCCCCTGCCGAGGCGCGTGTCCGGGCTGCCGCATCGGGCACAAGGTCCACGCTTCGAAGTTCTTTACCTCGTCGCCATGGTAGCCTTGATTGCAGCGCACAGGGTGATGCAGATCAGTGTGCGTTCCGGTCATTTCCGATTTGATGATGGCAGAGCAGCCTTTGCCGCCACATGGCGATTTTGCACAAAGCTGTCTGAACAGTGAGTTCCCCCTTACCCGCGCAGGATCAGGCGACAGCCTCGATTTCAGCCCTTCCCAGGGCTGAGGTGCGGTTCATGATGGCAAAGCAGATCTGAATTTCGGCGGTTTGGCGGTCTGGATCTCGTGACATGATCCGCTCGCCAAAGAGCTTCAGGCAGTTCATGCGCGCCTCGACACGACTTCGGACGTGGTATTCCGCCCATCTCATCCAGAGCGCTCGGCGCAGATGTCGTGTCGCCCGAAGGACCTCGTTTCGCGCGATGGCTGCGGGACAATCTTCCTTCTAGGCGCGGCCGTTGCGGCGGATGGGGATGACTGCATCGGCACCGCGCACGATGATCGCGCCATGGCATCGGCGCGTGTCATAAGCTCCATCGGCAGTGACCGTGGCGATCGGCACGTCCGGCGGGATCTGCACCGCAATCCGTGTCTGGCGTCGGCCAAGCATCGAGTCGTCCGGCACCGGCCAATCGAGCCCGGCCATCCGAACCAGGCTCTCGACCAACCCGACCGTCTGACGCAGCGGGAGACCGAAGAGCACTTTCAGCGTCAAGCAGGTCTGGATTGCGGCATCAGAAAAGGTCTCCGGGCGTCCGCGCTTGCCGGACCTCGCCGCGTGCCAGACCATGTCAGGATCGAACCAGACAGATAGCGAGCCCCTCTTGCACAGTGCGGCGTTGTAGTCGGACCAGTTGGTCGTGCGGTAACGGGTCGGAGAAGCTTTCGCCATGTTCCCGATCTAACCGTCAGCACTCGCACAGTGAATCCCCTTCACCGATATGTGCAACAACGCCGCTCCAAACGCCCCTGCGAAGACAATTAGTAGCGTGCCGATCTGGAGAGCGTTCATCGAAACCTACGGTTTGCGGCGTGCCGGCTTCCTGAAAGGCCTGGTTGGGCCATCGGGCTCGGGTCCACCCCAGCGTGGGATCGTCAGCTTGTTGTCAGGCCGCCGTCCGGGAAGCCGCCTGTCACCCGGCGTGTCGGATGAATCCTTGCCAAGGCCCAAGCCTGTCCCGGCATGTGTGTCGCCAGAAGATCCGCCCAGATCAAAGCCGGGACGGTCGATCTTTTTCCCGCTGTAATCTGTTGCGAGGGGTTCGTACTGTGCGGGCGTTTTGTTGCTGTTCTTATTGGAATATTCTGTCAACTTTTGCGCCTCGGAAGTAGATGCAGCGGCCGATTTCTCATTTTCTTTCATGGTCTTTTTCCTATCGTAGGGGGCCGTGCTTCGACACGGAGGGTCACAGAATGAGAGCATGCGCACAGTCAGGGTCTGCGGACTGAATTCCCTCCGGCGATGATCCGTCGGATCAGTGCTGCCGCGGCGAGGTGCTTTACGGCATCAGCCTCGGACCCGACAGCGTTCTCGTGGGTTGCAGCTGCATCCGTGAGAATACCCATGATTTCTTTCTCGGGCAAAATCCGCGCGTCATTCAACGCGAGTAGCAGGGCTTCGCAGATGGTAAGCGCGGCCATTCCTGAATGCATTTGGTCGTCCGTCACAAGGTATTGACCTCTCCGACAAGTGCGACGCGGAGGACGCGCCTGCTGCGCACGGAGCAGACTTGCAAGGAATCTGCTATGATGTGCTGATCGACATCAGTCCTGGGAGCGATTTCTTTTGCTAGGGCTTCGCCGAGTGTCGAAGAGGGATAAATGATCGAAAACACTCCGCTTGTCCGCAAGCTTGGCGCATTCGTCGCCCTGTCGGACACCGAATTGTCGGTGCTTGCATCCTTGCACAAGCGCCGCCGTACTTTCGTTGCAGGGCGCGATCTTGTCCATCAGGGGCAGTCAACAATCGGGGCCAGGATGACGTCGAAAAAACCTTGCGGATTGGCGTCGGTGGGCGCGTAGATTCCCGCCACCGGAACGTCTTTGCCAAGCGCCTCCGAGGCAACGCGTTCATACTGACCGACCGGGATCACCCAGGTCAGGCCAGCGATGATCACGATCAGCGCGAACAGGATGGTGTAGGCTGAGGGGAAGTGAAACCGGGAAGCGGTTTCGGAAGCGGGCGCAGCGGGGTGTGCCATGGGGTGTCCTTTGCCAGCAGGGGCCGCGAGGATGGGCGCGGCTGTTGCGGCAAGGCTAGGCGAGGATGGCCGATGGCGGACTGACGGAGGTTAGCGGGGGCGGGGGATGGTGGAAGTCTGCAGTGCGGACTTTGCTGCCCTACCGTTTGAAGACGTGAACTCCTGCTTTGGTGGTTCACTGCGTACTCTGAATTTCAGATATGGTCGCGAGACTCGAAAGAAACTCAATTGGTTTCAGTTTCAGACTAAACCATTTTGCTGAGGCCGTTCCTGAGCGCCGAGGTCATCCCTTGAGCTTCCATATGAAGTCGAAGCCTCTGGTTGTATCCACCCGGAGCGTTGAGCGCCTCAATCAGGGATTCACAAGCGATTGCCGATAGATTCGATGCCACCAACTCTCTGAGAAAGGCTTCGCCCTGATTTTTGTCTGACACGCGATCTCCAAGCCAGTCTGCGGCATCGCCGACCATGCGCGCGACAGGTGATAGAATAGCCTGCGCGCTAAGGTAGGCCGTCATCTCATTGGCATCGCGAACGGGAAAGATGCTGTTCCGAGTACCGAAAATATCCGTGACGATTTTGGCATCCCCGTACATCATGATGGGCGTGCCGCCCTGTGCAATTCCGGGAAAGGGCATCATTATGGCAGTCGCACGCGCCGGTCGGACCAAGGCGTCGGCCTCTTCAAGCGACGCACCGGCCATGAACGTGATTGCGATTTGTCCTTCTCGAAATGTCAAAGCGCCGAGAACATCTGGCGCAACCTCGGCCATCAATCCCAGAAATAGAACGTCGCTTGCATCGACTACCCCCTGGTTGTCCGCGATCTGAACGTTCTCATAGGCTTCAGCGAGAGAAGAGGAATGATGAGCGCCGCGCTCAGAAACAGTGATTTCGTGCCCATCGTGGACAATGCCTTCCACGGCTGCACGGGCGATCGTTCCGCACCCGATCACGCCAATTCGCATGCTGACTCTCCTTGTGAGCTGATCTAAAGAAAACCTTTGCACACTTCGCAGCATTCGTCACTTCGGGCTCGAAGCTGATCTTCCCAGTCCCCCCGCAGCCTCACCCGTCGCGCGCATCCCCAACCGGCGTCTGCTGGTGCGCTAGCCGCAGCCACTTGCCGTCGTCGCTCAGGTAGGTCGAGGTGCAGAGCGCCTTGTAGATCGGCTCGTCGCTGCGTTCGGCCGAGACGCGATAGGCCAAAACGGCTATGTCTTTTTGCCGCGACAGGTAGCGCTCGCTCATCACCACCGAACGCCACCGCTGGGCGACGTCTTTCTCTCTCCAGAGCGCATCGCCCTGAAGAATACCGGCACGAAAGGGAAAGACGAAGACGGCGTCCTTGGCCGTGGCCAGCCGCGCGCTGTCCGCGCCTTGTGTCCAGAAGCGTTCTTCGAGATCCCAAAGCGTGTCATCTGCGGTCATTCAAGGGGCCCTTCAAGATTGGCGGTTGTGCTGGGTGATGGCTGTTTCGCGCAGGGGCACATCTCACTGGCCTTGGGCCAACATGACGACCCAGCCAACGAACAGGGCTGCCGCGATGATCCAGTAGAATGCGGATCCCTGCGGCGGCAGCACAAGCTTGACCGAAGTGCGGTCCTGGGGTGAACTTGCCGTCGTCGCCCGCCTCGGCAGCAGGGCAAGAAGACCCGAGACGATCCTGCTCCGATCCGGAACAGGGGTCGGTACGTCATGGAAACGTGTCATCAGCGCCTCCAACCTTTGCCGTGCCGCCGTTGCGGGTAACCTGGACAGCTCGGATGCTTCGCTCCAGGGGTCGACGCCGAGCCGGGCGAGCATCGATAGAACGGTGACGCTGCTTCCGCGTCGATCTTCACCCAAGGGCGCGTGCAGAAACGGCTCAAATTGCGGGTCTTGTCCAAGTTGCGTCGGGGCGTATGCCATTGCGGAATCCTTGCTGGCGCCGTTTGCATGGGCCGAACTGGCAGATGCTATGGCGCCGATAGACCCAAAGCGGGCGGGTGCCACACCTTCGGTAACGACCAGCATGACGCAAACCGCGCCACCTTGTGCTGACGCAGATCAATAGGAGCCTGCGATAGCCCCGTAGCGCTCACCTTGCGTCGCGCGCCGACGCCGTGCCGGTCCCCAGTTCGATGATTTCGGCTGTGATCGCTTCCTGTCGTACTTGGCGCAGAGTAGCCTCGAATTCGCCCAGCTCGCGCGTGATCTGGCTGCCTGCGGCAGACATGGCCTCCATGCGCGCCTCGTTCTCTGCGGCAAAGGCATGAAGCGCCGCCTTGCAGATCTGGGCATGGAGATAGTCCCCGCTGAGACTAGTGATAAGGGCGTCGGTGGGTAGCTGGGTCAGTGGACGTGTCGCCCCGGGCGGCGGCAAGGCCGACAGATCGATTGGCAACAGAACCTGCCGGAGGACTTGAGGTTTCCCGGACGCCCATCCGGCATGGATCACATCCATACGCTCAAAACGACCCTCACCCAGGGCGCGGTAGATTGCCTTGGAAATCTTATCGGCCAGTTTCGGGATGCCGGGCGTGTGCGAGGACATGGGCGCGGACCAGTCCGGATCGAGATCCCGCGCCGCAGCAATCGATAGGCCACGGGTGCCGATCAGGAACAGGCTGGCTGCCGACAGGTCGGTGTCGATGCTGTCCAGAACGCGTTCACTGAAGGCCCCGGCAAAGCCCTGTTCTGCGCAGAAAACCAAAAGACCGATGCGATCGTCGTTTTGGCCGTCAGAGGTCTCGGCCAGTGATATAGGACCTGCGGGGCCAAGCGCGTTGGATATGGCGGCGGCAATTGTTGCGGCATAGCTGTCGACGGCCTTGATCTCTGCGCGGGCGGTGCTGGCGCGCGCGGCGGCGATGCCCTTCATCGCGTTTACCACGGCCCCCAACTGGCGAATGCCGTCGATCCGGGCGCTGACATCGGCCAGTCGTTCGGTCATGTCGCTGGTTTCCTATCGCCAAGATTCGTAGCATGGCGGGTCATCGCGGCCATCAGGGCGGCCCGTGCCGTCTCATTCAGTTCCCCGGTCTCGGAAAAGGCAAGCAGGGCATCGCCAGCATCCTGATCAAGATATTCCGGCAGTTTGTCCCGAAAGGTGGCGACGGCATCGAGCGGCAAGGGGTCCAGCAGCCCTGACTGCACGGCGAGCAGGAGCGCCACCTCATCTGCCAGGCGAAGGGGCGCATTCTGTGGCTGACGCAGGATTGCGCGGATCCTTTTCCCGCGTCTGAGTTGGTCGCGCACGCGACCTTCGGGCATGCCGCCGAACCGGGTGAAAACCTCGAGCTCCAGAAACTGCGCATAGTCGAGCCGCAGCGTGCCGGCAGCCTCGCGCAGGACAGGTGCCTGGGTCTTGCCGCCGACACGGCTGACGCTCAGCCCCACATCCACGGCTGGCTTCTGCCCCTGATGGAACAGACCCGCATCCAGCACGATCTGCCCATCCGTGATCGAGATCAGGTTGGTCGGAATATAGGCCGACAGGTTCCCGGCATCGGTTTCCGCGATTGGCAAGGCGGTCAGGGAGCCGCCGCCTCGCGCCTCGGACAGCTTGGCCGCCCGTTCCAGAAGACGAGCGTGGATGTAGAACACATCTCCCGGATAGGCCTCGCGCCCCGGGGATTGCCGGGTCAGCAGGGCAATCTCGCGGTGGGTGGCGGCGTGTTTGGACAGATCGTCGATCACCACAAGGGCATGCTCGCCCCTGTCGCGGAAGTATTCGGCCATGGTCATGCCCGCATAGGGCGCGATCCATTGCAGCCCCGGCGCCGAGGCGGAGCCGGCGACTATCACGATGCAGCGTGCGAAATTCCCGTGCGCCTGCAGCGCGTCGATGGCGCGGCGCACGCTGGATGTCTTTTGCCCCACGGCGACATAGACGCAGATCATGTCGCTGTCGCGCTGCGCGATCATCGTGTCGGTGGCCAGGGTCGTCTTGCCGGTGGAATGGTCACCGACGATCAACTCGCGCTGACCCCGGCCAAGCGCGAACAGCGTGTCCATCACGAGTATCCCGGTTTGCACCGGCTGGGTCACGAGATCGCGTTCGATGATCGAGGGCGCCGGGCGCTCGATTGGCCATTGCTCGCCGGCCTCGATCGCTCCCTTGCCGTCCAACGGGCGGCCAAGTGGGTCTACGATGCGCCCGAGCAATGACTCCCCGACAGGCACGCTCACGACTTCGCCCGTGCCGAAGACGGCGTCGCCCGCCTCGACCTTGGTCGCCGCGTCGATGAACACGCAGCCAATCAGGTCGGGGTCTAGAACCCGCGCGAACCCGAACTGGCCGCCCTCGAACCGCAGAACCTCGTCCAGCCGCACATCGCGCAGCCCAGAGATCATCGCAACACCATCCCCGATCTCTTCGACACAGCCCCTGTGTTCGGGTCGCGGACCGACTGCCGCGCGCCGCACCGCGTCTTGCGCCGATGCGAACCAGTCTGGTGTATCAACCGGCATTCTCGACCTCCTTCAGGATCGCTTTGAGGTCGGCCCGCCAGCTGTTGTGAAGCACGAAATGCCCGCTGCGGAGTTCCAGTCCGGCGATCAGGCTGGGATCGGTGACAAGACGAACGCTGGGCGTGCCGCCCAACGCATCCTTTATCGCGCGTTCGATCTTGGCGCTCTCCGCGTCCTCCGTGTCTGTCGCTGTGACGATCGTGGTGCCATCTGCCGAGGCTATCAGCGCCGCGCGGTCGGATGCGGACATGTCCGCGATCGCCTCGACAAGTTGCGCAAGGAACGTCGCCTGAACCGAAGGAGTGTTGAACCGATCGAGAAGCCGGGCTGCAATCTCGACCGACAATTCGGTGGCCCTCGTTGCGTTCTCTTTCCGCGCGGTGTTTCGGTCGCGGTCAATGGCGGTGCGCGCGGCAGCAATCAGGGAGTCTGCCTTGGTTTGCGCATCCTTCAGTGTGGCTTTCGCGACTTTGTCCGCCGCCGTCTTGGCCTCGGCAAGTATGGCATCGCGTTCCGCCGCGATTCCTGTGCGGGCCGCAGCGATGTCTGCAAGCGCAGCATTGGCCTTCGCTTGTGCTGTCTTGCCTTCCTCCAACAGGGCCTGCGCCGCTTCCTGCCGCCGGGTAATGGCCCCGGCAACCGGACGCCAGAAAACGCGGCTGAGCAGCCAGACGAGAATCAGGACGTTGATGGCCTGAAGACCCAGTCCCCACCAATCGAGCGTCATGCGCTCATGCCAGTAGCGGATTGGCGAAGAGCAGCAGGAGCGCAATCACCAGACAATAGATTGCCGTCGTCTCGATCATCGCAAGCCCGACGAACAGCGTGCGCGAAATCGTGTTTGCGGCATCGGGCTGACGGGCGATGGCATCCATCGCGGCGGCAACGGCGCGCCCTTCGGCAAGTGCGGGTCCGATAGCGCCGAAGGCCACTGCAAAGGCGGCGCAGAAGATACTGGCCAAGCTGAGATAGTCCATCATGACTCCTTTTTCGTTTGGGAAGGGGCAAGGTCGGTATTCGGAGGGCTGGGCGCGCCGCTCTCAACCGCAGAGGTGATGAACACCATCGCCAGCACCGCGAAAATGTAGGCCTGCACCAGCCCGGTCAGCAGATCGAGCGCCATCAACGGGATCGGTACCAGCAGGCCAGCTAGCGAGGCGACGATGCCAATGACGAACACGCCGCTCATCACGTTGCCGAACAGGCGCACGAACATGGAAAAGACCCGCGTCAGGCTTTGCAGGATGTTCAGCGGGATCATCACCGGGTTTGGCGCGGCGAAGGATTTCAACCAGCCGCCAACGCCGCCCGCGCGTATGCCGAACCAGATCACGGACAGGAACACCAGAACGGCGAGGGCGGCATCGGTTTCAAGCTGTGCGGTCGGAGGGTCGACCCCCGGCACAAGCGAGGACCAATTCGCCACGAGGATGAACAGAAAGAGCGTGCCGATGAACCCGCGATAGGGTGCGGGCGCGGCACCCGTCGTCTCGGTGATCTGGGTGTCGAGCGTGGCGACCATCAGCTCCAGCGCGGCCTGCCGCCGGGTTGGTCTGAGGTCTAGGCGGCGCGTCAGGGCAAAAGCCCCGATCACCAGGATCGCCATGATCGCCCATGTCGTGACGATGGCTAGCGTGATCGGAACCGGCCCGATCTGGAACAGGACGGTGGAGTCGAGCGGAGAGTTCATGTTTGGATGTCCCCTATCCTGCGGAGCATGATCCACTTGGCGCAGAGGACCCCTGCAAACGTCGCCAGCAGGGCAAGGCCGCCTGCCAGCATGGCGATGAAGAAGCCGGTGGCCAAAAGCGAGATGCGCGCGAGGGTCAGGACGATCGCCCTCAGTGGATTGCCCCCTTTGACTATCAGGTTGGCGGTCTCACGGAGTGCGCGGAAGTAGCCATATCCGATGAAGAGCCCACCCAGAAAGCAGATCGGAAGAAGGACAATTAGCGGGAGAGTGGAGGGATCGGTCATCGTGCGTTCATCCATTTCCAGGCGGTCCAGCCGCCCAGACAAAGCCCGAGCAGCATCATCGGGGCGCTCCAGAAGATGCCCGTCTCGAATTGCGCATCGAGCCAGCGTCCGAAGAACAGGCCCGCGAGGGTCGGCACCACGAAGATCCAGCCCAGCACGCCGATCTGCGCCAGACGCCTGCCGACGGACATGTCACCTTCGCGCAGCCACTGCTCGTGACGGCTGCGATGCTTGCGGATTTCCTCGACTAGTGGATCGGTCTCTGGGGGCTCAGATGGGTCTTCGGTCACCGGAACTGTCCCGTGTCTGCGCCCCGACGCAACCCGCTGATCATCTGACGGATGGCGTTCATCTGCAGTCGCATCGTCTCGACATGTTCGACCCGTTCTTCGTCGGTGTCGGCCTGAAACCGAGTCAGAACCTCCGCGTCCAGCGTGGCCAGATCGTCGCCCGCCACTGCCTCGCGGCTGGCGATCGCGACGGTGCTACCCCCGGTCACGGTCAGCACCCCGCCGCGCAATGCGCAGAATCGCTCAAGCCCGGCGCTCTTCCAACTGACGATTGAAACCGCGAGCGCGGTCAGGAATGGGGCGTGGCCGGGTCGAATGCCGAAGCTGCCGCTGGCGTCCTGAGCCCGCAAGCTTTCGGCATTCTCGTCCACAACGACAGACAGAGGGGTCACGATCCGCAACCTCATGCCACTTCCTCGGCGTCGGTGGCGTTCGAGGCATTTGCGGCCGCCTCTTTCTGTCTGGCGTCCTCCAGCGTTCCGACCATGTAGAGCGAGCTTTCGGACCACTCGTCGGCTTCGCCGTCCAGAATGGCGCGGCACCCCGAGAGGGTTTCGGTGAGGGGCACGCTGGCGCCCGGTGTGCCAGTAAAGGCCTCGGTTACCATGAAGGGTTGGGTCAGGAACCGCTGCAACCGTCTCGCGCGCTTGACGATGAGGCGGTCGGCGGCTCCAAGCTCCTCGACCCCGAGCAGCGAGATGATGTCGGTCAGCTCGCGGAACCGCGCCAGCGCCTGGCGGACCGCTTCGGCGGTCCGGTAGTGGTCCACGCCGACAACCAGCGGATCGAGCAGCATCGATGACGAGCCCAGCGGGTCAATCGCCGGATAAAACCCCTCGGAGGCCTGGGCGCGGGACAACATGATGACGCAATCCATGTGACCGGAAATCGTGGTCACGGCGGGATCGGTGAAATCGTCGGCAGGCACATAGACCGCCTGAATGGCCGTCACGGCAGAGCCCGCCACCGAGGCGATGCGCTCTTGCAGCCCCGCCACCTCGGTCGCCAGCGTTGGCTGGTATCCCACACGTGAGGGCAGGCGGCCGAGCAAGCTGGATACCTCGGCTCCGGCCTGAACAAAGCGGAACACGTTATCCATCAGAAGAAGGACGTTCTTGTGCTTCTGGTCCCGGAAATATTCCGAAATCGTCAAGGCTGTCAGCGGAGCCCGCCAGCGCGCGCCGGGTGGCTCGTTCATCTGACCATAGACCAGCACGGTGCGCTCCAGCACGCCCGAGTCCTGCATTTCGGTCAGCAACTCATGCCCTTCGCGTGATCTCTCACCAACGCCCGCGAAGACCGAAATACCTTCGTATTTCTCGACCATGGCGCGGATCAGTTCCATCACCAGAACGGTCTTGCCGACCCCGGCGCCGCCGAACATCGCGGCCTTGCCGCCCTGCGCCATGGGCGTCAGCAGGTCGATCACCTTGATCCCCGTCTCGAACACATTGGTGGCGCTGGTCTGGGATTTCAGAAGCGGTGGCAGCGCATGGATCGACCGGCGCGGTGTGTCGTCAGGAAGGGCATGCCCTTCGTCCTGCACGTTACCCACGACATCCAGAAGCCGCCCAAGAACGGCTTCGCCCACGGGCACGGCAACTGGCGCGCCGCTGGCCTGCACCGGCACGCCACGGGCAAGGCCCGCGGTGGATTGGAATGCCACCGCGCGTATTGTCTTCTGATCGAGGTGGCTGTGGACTTCGAGAATGAGGTCAGTCGGCCGGTCCCATTCCACCACCAGTGCAGAATTGATTGGCGGCAGGTCGGTCCCGGAAAAGACGACATCCACGACGGCACCCCGGACCGCATGCACGACACCGTCAGAAGGCAAGCTGCGATCATCCGCATTTGTGCCGGTCCCGACGTGGGTAGCGTCCATTTTAGGTGTTGGATATGAGCTTTTGGGCGTCAAACGAGACCTCTTTGCTTGCCTGTCGCCAACGGCCAGCCAAAAAACAACAGCTTGCGGGGACTAATCGAGACAAGCATAGAGCGCTGCGCGACGTTGGGCGCTGATCTGTATCAATGCGACCACCACGAACGTTTGCCACACATGGCGTATGCGCCGCTCCGGCTATGATCCGCACGAACAGCTTCATCCGGAAGAGGGCGTTCAGACAAAAAACGCATAAGCATAGGATCGCATAGATGACCAAGCGCAATCAGCAGTCCAAGGCACCTGCGCGAGGCGCGCCGCGGGTCCAGCGTCCCGCCAAGATCGCCGCGTCATCACTGCAGCAAGCCGAGTCAACAAAGGCGCATCCGCACGAAAACCTTGATCGCGCATCTCGGGCAGCTGTCGCCTATATGGCGGCCGGTGTGTCGCCCCATGCGTTCATCGAAGCCTGGAGCGATTGGGCCTTGCACCTGGCACGGGCGCCGGGCCGCCAGCTTGAACTGGCCGAGCGCGCGCAAGAAAATATGACAAGGCTGATTGGGCAGTCGCTTATTCCAAACAGCGACGCGGAACCGGCCTTTGTGCCAAAGGCCTACGACCATCGCTTCCGGCATCCCGGATGGGAAAAACCACCGTTCAGAAACATGCAGCAGGGGTTTCTCGCGGTGCAGGACTGGTGGGACTATGCAACCGACCATCTGCGCGGATTGCGGCCCGAGGACGCAGACAGGACCCGTTTCATGGCGCGTCAGATGCTGGACCTGTTGTCGCCGTCCAATTTCCCCGCCCTTAATCCCGAGATTATCGAGGAAACGCGGAAGAGTAGCGGCAAGAATTTGGCGGAGGGTGCGCGCAACTTCATGCATGATTTTGTAAACACCATTGCTCAGGTGCATGAACCTGCACCAGAGGGCTTTCAGATCGGTAAGGATCTGGCCTTTACGCCCGGCGAGGTGGTGTTCCGCAATGATCTTTTCGAGTTGATCCAGTATGCGCCTCAGACCGATAAGGTGCAGGCCGAGCCGATCCTGATCGTTCCGGCCTGGATCATGAAGTACTATATTCTTGATCTCTCGCCGCATAATTCGATGGTCAAACACCTTGTGGATCAGGGGTTTACCGTCTTCATGATCTCGTGGTGCAACCCGACCGCCGATCAAGCAGACCTGTCGCTGGAGGACTACCGCGAACGCGGCGTGATCGCGGCTCTCGATGCGGTGAATGCAATCGTGCCGGAGCGCAAGGTTCATGCGGTTGGATATTGCCTAGGCGGCACAATCCTGGCGATCGCAGCCGCCACTATGGCGCGTGAAAACGACGATCGGCTGGCGTCGATCTCGCTCATGGCAGCACAGGTCGACTTTGCCGAGGCGGGCGAGTTGTTGTTGTTTCTGGATGAAAGCCAGATTGCATTCCTCGAGGACATGATGTGGGAGAAAGGCTATCTTGACCGCCCACAAATGGCCCGAGCCTTTTCGGCTATCAGGTCGGAGGATCTGATCTATACCCGGGCCGTCAGGCGCTATTACCTCGGGAAAGAGGATTTGCCCACCGATATGGGTGTCTGGGTGTCCGACACGACCCGGATGCCTGCCCGAATGCATTCAGAGTATTTGCGCGGCCTGTTTCTTGAAAATCGGCTGACGGCAGGCCGGTTTGCTGTCAACGGACGGGTGATCGCGCTCAAGGACATCTCGGCCCCGATATTCGCCGTGGGCACTGAATCCGATCACATCGCACCGTGGAAGTCCGTCTACAAGACGCAACTGTTCACAGATAGCGATATGACGTTTGTCTTGACGAGCGGCGGCCACAACAGCGGAATCATCAACGAGCCAAAGCTGGCGCGCGGTCACCATCGGATCTCGCGTCGTGCGGCCGGGGCGCTTTACGTGGGTCCCGAAGCCTGGGTCGCGCAGAATACGCCGCAACCGGGCTCTTGGTGGCCCGCGTGGACGAGCTGGCTGGAAGAGAAAAGCAGCGGTGTTGTGCCGGCACCCTCCATCGGTGCGCCAGACAAGGGCTTGGTCCCGATCATAGCGGCGCCTGGCACCTACGTTCACCAAACCTGATCCCACGCCCGCTTTTGACGGTGGTAAGCCGCAGTGAGTGCATGCGTCATTGGGCCATGAAACGAAGCGGCGCGATTCATGACGCTCGTGGCGAGGACTTTTGATCAAAGGCGGATTATGGCCAGCCGCACCGCAGCGAAGTGAAACGCGTCATGCTGCTAACGCCGATCAGTGCGGTGAAGATTAATCTCCGGCACACAGGGGCATGTCTTCGACCCAGACGATGAAATGAACGGAGAGGCACCATGATCGGATATGTTGCGAATATCGAGGAACTGACCGAAGGAAACACCGACTTCCGGCGTGTTCTTTATTCAGGGACAAAGCTGCAATTGGTTCTGATGTCTCTGAAGCCTGGGACGGAAATCGGCGGCGAGATACACGCCGACACGGATCAGTTCTTTCGCATCGAAGAGGGAAAGGGAATGGTCGTGATCGACGGGGTGACCCACAAGGTCAAGGCTGGCTACGGCATCGTCGTCCCTGCTGGCGCGCATCACAATGTGATTTGCACAGGTCATGAGACGCTCAAGCTCTACACGATCTACGGCCCGCCGCATCACGAGGACCAACTGGTTCAAAAGACAAAAAGCGAGGCCGATGCCTCTGACGAGGCTTTCTCCGGAGAAGGCACTGAGCAGGCGGCAGAGGTCGTCCGGGTCTCGGACCGAACTTGATGTGCTACGCATTCAGGTCACGCCCGCACAGCACCTCAGACGCCACGACACCCCAAAACCCGCCAATCAAAGGAAATCAATATGTCACCTGATAGCAAGACCAGCACCAAAGCCACCGCAGAAACCGATATCGAGGCAGTAGTCCATCAATTGGCCGCCCTGCGGGAGGACATGTCGCGGCTCGCTGAGACTGTCAGCGGGATCGCGGGACGTCGCGGAAGCCGCATGGCTGCGGACATCGCGGAAGGCTTTGACGAAGCGAAGCACTATGCCGAGAGCAAGGGACGCTCCGCAGAGGCGCAGCTGGAGGAGTCCGTTGCAGCGCACCCCTTTATGACAATCGGCCTTGCGGTGGGCGCGGGTTTTTTGGTCGGCGCCCTGTCGCGGCGGTGATGGGTATAGTCGATGACATCGTGCACAGCATTGGCCGAGACGTCCGAAAGGACGCTGGTAAATTGCTGTTGCCGACCTTGCTTGCTGTGGCCGGGGGACTGACCGCAGCCGCAGGAGTGGCGTTCCTGACGGCCTGGGCGTATCTCACGCTCAGTCGTGCGGTAGGGCAAGCTTCGGCGTCCCTCTTGATCGGCCTCGGATTAACACTTTTGGCTGCGGCCCTTCTGGTCCTCGCCAGAAATCGTTTTACGAAAAAGACTCTGATCGACCCGCCGGTCTCGCAACCGGCGGCACCTGCTACCGGCGAAACCGATTTTGCCTCTCAGATTGCATTCACGACAGCATTTGTCCTGGCCCGATACCTAGGCGAGGGCAGGCGGGATTGAGATCGAGCCCCCTGACATGGGTTAGCACGCAGCAATGCAACCCGTGCGCCCACTCCCGGACTTATCCATTTGCAAGAGAGCCATCATGACATTTGATTTCGACGAAAAGACAGCCACCGTGACCGGTGCCGCGTCTGCGGTGGTGTCGCCGCTGACCTGTTTCCTGCTCTCGGATCAGGCTTCTTTCATCACCGGAAGTTACCATCTGATCGACGGCGGCTATACCGCGCAGTAGGCACTCGCTGCGCGGGTCTAGCCTGTAACAATCCCATCGCCCACCACGATCTGTCGCCGACAGAAAGCCGCAATCTTTTCGTCATGGGTCGAGATCAGGAAAGTCGTGCCTTCCTCACGGTTGATCTGGTCGATCAGGTCCATCACCTGCATAGCCGAGGCGCGGTCGAGGTTGCCGGTCGGCTCATCCGCCAGCACCAGTTCAGGACTGTTCATCAAGGCGCGTGCAACAGCGACCCGTTGTTTTTGTCCGCCGGAAAGGTTGGCTGAGGGGAAATCGATCCGGTCGGCCAGCCCCATGCGGGACAGCAGATCGCGGCCGCGCGCACGGGCGGCAGGCGTCTCGCGCCCTTCACGCACGGCGGTGGGGAAGATCACGTTCTCCAGAGCAGTAAAATCCGGCAGAAGGTTGTGGAACTGGAAAACGAAGCCGATGTGGGCATTGCGAAAATCGGTCAACGCTTTGTCATCTGCGGCGATCATGTCCTGACCGAGCATCACGTAGCTGCCGGAGGTGGGCTTCATCAATGTTCCGAGGATTGTGAGGAGCGTGCTCTTGCCTGAACCTGAAGGACCCAGAAGCGCCGCCATATCACCCGCCTCAAGGCCCAACGACAGGCCGCGCAGCACCCGGGTTGCGGCCTCTCCCGTGCCGTATGTTTTGAACAGGTCGCGAACCTCGAGAAGCGCGCTCATTGGCCGATTGCCGTAACGGGATCGACCCGTGCGGCCGAACGTGCAGGTAGGATCGAGGCCAGGATCGCGCCGATCACGGTAAGCGTGATGGCCAGACCGTAAGATCCTTGTGTGATGTCCATCGGCAGAGTGCCCGGCTGGAACGCGTCACGCGAGGGAAAGGGCAGCAGGGCGAGATATCCCAGCGTCGCGCCCATGATCCCGCCCATCAGCCCGACCAGTGCGCCCTGCGCGACAAAGACGAAAATCACAAACCGGCGTCCTGCCCCCATCGCCCGCATGATCCCGATCTCGGGGCGACGGCGATAGGTGGAGAGCAAAAGCGCTGAGGCGACTCCGATCACGATGGTGATAAGAGCGAATGTCTTGAGGAAATACCCGGTCTGCGCCTGGGCATTCAGCGCCTCCATCAATTGTTCGGCCCCGTCCGTCCATGGCACAGCATCAAGCCCCGTCAAGGCCCGGATCCGCAAGGCGGTCGCATCGGCGGCGTTTAGATCATCTAGCTTGATTTCGATCCGCGAGACGCCTTGCGGCATGGAAAACAATGTTCGAGCGGTCGAAAGACTGACAAACGCACGTGCGCCGTCCATCCCGCCATTGCCGGTCTTGAATATGCCGCTGAGGGTCAGCGTTGACGTGACGCCATTCGAACTTTGGAGTCGCAGGGTCTGACCGACCGACAGCGCAAGATCATCGGCCAAGTCACGTCCAACAACGATCAGCCCCGAGCCGACCCGCACATCGCCCGCAACCATGTAACCGGCAAGGTCAAGAATCGCGGATTCGCGCCCCGGCTCGACCCCGGTCACGCTAACCTGAGAAACCTGCGCCCCACGTGTGAGAAACCCGGCACCAGTGATCTGCGGTGAGACGGCGCGCACGCCTGGAACGGCCTCGATCAGCGGCAACCACGTGGCGGCCTCGGCCAGGGTCGCAGTTCGCGCGCGGCCCCGTTCGGCGACGACCAGCACATGGCCTTCGGGTGAGATCAACAAGGCCGGGTCGGCAGTTTCCGCTTCTATGGTGATGTGTGAAATGTCACCTACGGTGCGCGAGAGAATGAATTCGGCCAAGCCCCCTATTAGGGCCGACATAAAGATGAAGATGAACACGCCCACCGCGACACCGGTAACCAGGAGGGCGGTCTGGGCTTTGTTGGCCGTGAGGTAACGGGTCGCAATCTTGAGCGCGTAGAGCATCAGGGCTCGTCCACGACGACCGGCTGACCGTCCGAGATGCCTGTTGCATCGACGATTACGGCGTTGCCACCCTCCAGCCCCGCCGATGCAATTAATCGTGCTGCGGGCCATTCCACGACCGTCACGGGGCGCAGCTGTGCGACGCCGTCCGCAACTACGAAAACCGCTTCACCATTCACCAAGGCGGTGCGCGGCACGGTCAGCGCCGCATCGCGCTGGTCCACGATGATATTCGTAGTAACCGTCAGGCCGACCGGTGCCGCAACCGGCGCATCAAAGCTGATCTCGATGGCAAGCCCACCGGTCGCTTCATCCACGCGGTTTGACACGAAGCTGACATGTCCCTGGTGTGTTCCGGTGTTACCGGCCAGTTGCAGCACGGCAGGCTGGTCTACGGCGATCTGGGTGGCATAGGCCTCGTCCACATCGGCCTCGACCAGTATCTCGCTCAGATCGGCGAGGGTTAGCAGGCGGCTGGTGGGGCCAACGATCTGCCCCTCTTCGGCGTCCAGTTCAAGAACGGTTCCGGCGACAGGGGCACGGATCGTATAATCCTCCAGAACGATTTGAGCCTGATCCAAAAAGGCAGTGAGGCGGGCGACCTCCTGTGCTGACGACTGGACGGCGTGGGCCTTCGCCTCCAGTTCCGATCTGGGAATATTGCTACCCAGTGCTACCGCACGCTCATAGATTTCGGTCGCCTGTTGCTGCCCCACGAGGGCGGCGTCCAATGCGGCCATGGCCTGCCGGACAGTGGCATTCTGCGCCGCCGCATCGACTTGCGCCAGGATCTGGTTTTTCTCCACGACGTCGCCCTCTGCAACGAGAAGCCCCACCAGGTTGCCAGACACAACGGATCTTACGTCGACGGAACGCACCGCCGCGATCCGGCCGTTGACCGCAAGCACACGCGTAACCGGGGCGTGGGCCGCGACTTCCACCGTGACCGCTGTTGGCCGCGCCATCCAGAACTGGGACCAGACGAAGCCAGCGAGTGCCATGCCCAGCAGCCCGGCAGTCCCCCAAAGCCAGAGTCGACGCTTTGTGGCAGGCTTGGGCACGACCGGGCGCAGAGCTGGAACAAGGGGTCCGGATACAGGCTCATCTCGCTGCGGAGAACTCGCCTCTTCCCGTGTTTGTATGTTTTTTGCCGCCTCCAAGCTGGCTCCTATCGAAAGGTCTTTGCGCACTGGTGAATAGAATTCCTCGGTGAGACAACATCTTCTGAATTATACCGGATCATGCCTTTCCCACCCTGACCTAGATCAGCGACGAAGCAGGCGCCGCCATGGCATTTTGAACGGGTTAATTCCGTTTGCGGGGGCTTGCCGCCTCACCATGCAATGGTTGTCGAACAGGGAGCCCGGATGTCCAACGATCCATACGAATTGCTCGGCCTCACAAAGGCGGTCACGGCTGACGACATAAAGAAGGCGTATCGGAAACTGGTGCGGACAAGCCACCCCGATCTGCATCCAGACGACGCAGGGGCCGAGGCGCGCTTCAAGTCGATCTCTGCCGCCTACGAGATCCTGAAAGATCCCGAGACCCGCGCACGATACGATGCGGGAGAGATCGATGGTCTTGGTGCAGAACGCCCTCAGCGGCAGTACTATCGTGATTTCGCAGGTGCGGCGGACAACACTTACCAACAAGGTCGCGGGTTCGGCACGGATGCCGATCCAGCTGACATCTTCGCAGAAATTCTGCGCAATCGTACGCGGTCATCCGGTGCTGACTTTGCCGACCGTGGGTTTTCGGCCCACGGCCCAGATATGCGCTATACGCTCGAGGTGCCGTTTCTGGATGCTGCACGAGGCGCCGAGACTCGCATCACCATGCCTGATGGCCAGAGCCTTGCGGTCAAGATCCCGCAGGGTACCGAAGACGGACAGACGCTGCGACTGCGCGGTAAGGGCGCGCCCGGCATTGGTGGCGGTCCGGCAGGTGATGCGCTCATCACCGTTCTGGTGCGGCCCCATCCGGTGTTCCGTCGTGACGGCGACGACATTCTCCTGACTCTTCCGATCACCATTGACGAGGCCGTTCTCGGCGGCAAGGTAACAACACCGACCATCGACGGTCCCGTGGGCCTCACCATTCCGTCTGGGGCAAGCTCGGGCCAGGTCTTGCGCCTGCGGGCACGAGGGGTCCCACGTGCGGGCAGCAAGACGAAGGGCGATCAGCGGGTCGAGTTGAAGATCGTCGCGCCGCCTGACGTGGATGAAAGCCTTCGCGATTTTCTTGTGGAATGGCGAATGACCCATGACTTCGACCCGCGTGCCAATATGATGAAAGGTGCCGGCAAATGACAGACCGTTACTCCGAAGATGACGTGGTGACTACGGTAACTCGGCTGACTCGAAGCCAACTCGTGCGTTTTGTTGAGGGCGACTTGGTCAAACCAGAGCAGGAGGCCGACGGTTATGTCTTTCGCCGCATTGACATCGCGCGGCTGGAGCTTTTGTGTGACCTATCTCAGGCTCTAGATCTCGATGAGACGGGCTTGGGCATCGTGGTGTCGCTCATCGACCAATTGCACGCCGCGCGACAGGATCTTGAGACCTTGGCTGGCGTGATTGATGCCCTTCCAACAGAACTCCAGACTCGGATCATGGCAGAACTGAAAAAATCTTGAGCAGGATTCGAACTGGACCTTGGAGCATTGTCCGTACGAATAGGCTCTGTTGCACGAATCCCGTGAGGGATTCATGTCGTGAAACCAGTGTGGTAGCTGGCCTGCATGAGCAGACCCATACCCCCAGCCTATAAGACCAGGAGCTGGCCGGCCTATAGCGAAGCGCTCAAGCGCCGTGGCTCGCTGACGATCTGGTTTGATCCCGCCATGACGCGGAAGGCCGCGCCCACTGGAAAGCGCGATCGCCGGCCCGACTACAGCGACGCTGCCTTCCAGACCTGCCTGACGATGAAAGTGCTGTTCGGCATGGCCCTCAGGCAGACCACAGGCTTCGTCGAAACCCTTCTGCGGCTGGTCGGCCTCGAGTGGACGGTGCCGGATTTCAGCACGCTCAGCAGGCGCCAGAAGACCCTGGCCGTGACCATTCCCTACCGGGGCTCGCACGGGCCGCTGAACCTGCTGATCGACAGCACCGGCATCAAGGCAGAGGGTGAAGGCGAGTGGAACGCCCGCAAGCACGGCGGCACGAAACGCCGTCTATGGCGCAAGATCCACATCGGCGTCGATGAACAAACCCTGGAGATCCGAGCCATCGAGATCACCGGCAGCAATGTTGGTGACGCACCCATGCTGCCCGAGCTCCTTGACCAGATCTCCGCTGATGTGGAGATCTGCTCGGTCACGGCAGACAGAGCCTACGACACGCGCAGGTGCCACGACGCCGTCGCAGACCGAGGCGCCGATGCTGTCATACCGCCACGCAAGAACGCAAAGCCCTGGAATCCCTCGACGGCCAGTGCGATCGCAAGATCCGCGCCGCCGTGCTGAACGGCTACACCGCGCTCGGCATACCTGTCACAGAGTCCATGGGATAAGTGCGTCTGGAGAAAGGTGAGGTGTGGCCCTCTTCTCCTTTGCGCAACAAAGCCGCGGTAGGGCCTAGGTGTTCCGGTCGGCGATCAGCGATTGGAGTTCGGTTCGGTCATCGGGGCTCAGGTAAAGGCAGATGTCATTGCGTGTCATGCCCCGACATTGACACGTCCGACCCCAGCTTGGAGTCCTCCGTCAGATGCGGAACACTAATGTTGACTGTCATTGAGAACTGACCCACCCAGCGGTTATGTCTCCTGCGTCATCATGGCGTCATTGCGGCTGTCTCCTTTCGTTTCTTTTTCGCCGTCTCCGAGCTTGCCTTGAAGCGGTAGCTGTCGTTTCCCGTTACCGGAATGTGGCAGCGATGGGTGAGGCGATCGAGCAGCTTGTGGCCAACTTCTGCACTTCAACTTGCAACGTCAGGCGATCTCATGATGGATAAATTTCGGAATGAGCCATTCGCGCGAGCCCCGCGTCCCGGAAAGTTGAAACGCGCCTGACGCCGCACGCCGCAAGGTGGGCAAAAAGGTGGATCGGTTCCCAAGAAAAAAGAGATTTCGCCGCTTCAACAGTGGATTGTGAGGATTTATTGGTGCCAGGAGAGGACTCGCGAAAACATCGCAAACCTCTGAAATCAGACAGTTAACCGCCGTTTGGTTTTGCGATCTACCCCGGTACGTACCCCACCCACTGAAACAAATTGTGAGGTTCGAGTACCGAAACAGGTCGTGGAGGGCGAGTGCCGCCACCGGCGGCGCGAGATTCACCTGCGAGAGCAGGTGAAGTCACGGTCAGAGATGAGGTGCTTTCGGTCAACTATGTTCCGGCATGTTCAGCTACGTTTCCACATACATGACCCCCATAGGGGTTGGGGGTTCCGTATGGGGGGGGTTCTGCAGTCAAACTCTGCCTCTCAGGGTCATTCGCATTTTTTGAAAACGGGGTTTGCCGAGGTGCCGAGATCGAACCCGCGAGTGAGGGTCGGCGAGCGAAGGGGTGAAACCCCGTTCGCCCTCACACGGCCTCGAGCCTCGTGTCCGGCAAACCCCGTTTTCAAATCCCAAGTAGGTACATTTTCGCCGATATGACGAATCCGTGCCAGACCCGCTCAGTTGCGCCAGGTGCACCTCAACCGCCCTACCGATCTCCGCCCCTGATCCATAGAATGAGACGATGGACCCTTTCCTTCAGCGTCACCTCGACCTTTGCCAGCGCAGCTTCGAAGACATGCTGCGTGACGGTTCTTGGCCGTGGCGGGGCTTTGTTGCGCAAAGTCGGTAACGTCCGGAGTTCCCCTTTCCCCGGACGCAATTATCCCACAGGCTCTGTGACGGGTATGCCGAGCGCGGTGTAGCCGTTGAGCACGGCGGCGCGGATCTGAAGTTCGGCGACCTGACGATCGAAGTCGCGCGCCATGAGGCTCTGCCCCAGCAGCTTCACGCAATGCATCTTCGTCTCGGCGCGGCTTCGTCGGTGGTATCCGCTCCATTTTCTCCAGATGGCGCGGCCAAGGTATTTCGAAGCGCGCAGCGCCTCGTTCCGAGCGATAGCCCCTGCAGTCGATGGCTTCCACGGCTTGGCATTCTTGCGCGGCGGTATGACG
>NZ_FZON01000030.1 GCF_900188425.1 Antarctobacter heliothermus | reverse complement strand
TGGTGGACACTATCAGCCGAGGGTTCCGCTCGTCAGAGCGGCGACAGCGGACGGATACCGCGCGCTGGGGGGCGTATGCGGTTGTTGTGCGGGCCGAACGCTCACAGCACCAGAACCGTCGGCTGGCGCTTGCCCGCCTTCAGGCGCTGGCCGATGCTGACGCGGCAGAGGCACAGGCCGCGCGGGACGGACAGGCGCATTGGCTGCACCATCAGGTCCAGCGTGGAGACCCGGTGCGTGTGTTTGACGGGCCGGGTTTTGTCGAAAAGGGGCGCGTGAAGCTTATGCCCAGTCGTTGAAACCGAACATCACATAGTCGCGCTGATAGGCGTCGCGGGCCAGTGCCTCGATCTGGTTGTCGTAAATTTCCGCCAGCGAATACGGTGCGCTGTTGGCGACGGCCACCGGATCGGGCGGGTTTTCATGACCAACCTGCAGAGCGAGCGCGGGCAGATAAGCCTCCATCTCATCCTCGCGCACGATCATGTCCGGCAAGGTAAACTCTGCCATCCCCTCAAGGCATTGGGCCTGCGTGGCCCAATGGCCATCGACGCGCAACGCAGTCTGTCCATTCAGGTTTGCCCGGACCCAGGCCAGCCAGGCGCTGAACGCCTCGCGGTGGGCGGTCACGTCATAGTTCAGTCCCGGCTCTCCCTCGGGGATGGGAAAGTTATGCGCCCGGCGCAGCACCTTGCGAATACCGGGAAAGCTGCCCTTTTCCGTGGTCAGGATCTTGGAGCAAAACGCATCATGCGCGCGCGCCAGAGGATGGCGGATCACGGTAAAGCTGCGGTGGCCGGGGCGGTCGCGTTTCCAACCGCGCAGCGAGCCTTGGGTGAATTTGTCGGCCAGCTTGCCCGGTCCGACGCCGTCCAGCGCGCCCAGCCATTGCCGGACTGCGCGTTCCGGCCCGGACCGGATTGGCATATACAACAGCGGTGTGTCCCGCGCGGCGATATAGGTCGGCACCACGGGGCCGCGCCGGGGTTCGAAATTCGGCGTGCGCGACAGGTTGAACCGATCGAGCCGCGCCAGCGAGGCCGACATTTCGGCGTAGTTTTCAACCTTTTGCGCGGTAGATTGCGGGTTTTGCCGTTTCAGGGCGGTGTTCAGGCTGTCCAGTCGCGCCGAAATGCCCAGCCATTGCGCCAGCCCGTTCATGACCTCGACGTCCTGCAAATCCTCGTAGGCGACGTAAAAGGCGGTCTGGCCGGTGGTCTGCAGCGCGCGCAGCAATGTCACCTGAAATGCCTGCAATTCGGCCAGATGGCTTTCGAACTCTTCGGCGTCAAAGCGCGCCTGTGCATCCTTGCGCCGTTTGACGTTGGTCAGTTTCCACTGGCCGGTGGCCTGCGCGATCTTCCAACTGATATAACTGTCGACCGGGTTCCGAGTGAGAACGATCTTGGCGGTGCGCGGGTCCGCCAGCAGCGGGTCCAGAACACGCGGATCGTGGTCGTGGAAATAGCGAAACCCGCCCAGACCCTCTGGTGTGCCGGTGCGGATACGATCCAGCAGGGCGGCGGGATTGCGGTCACGCTCTTCCAGCGTGACGTCCAGGATATGATCGGTGTTCGGATAGCCGATGAAATGCGGGTTGAACGCCTCACCGTGGCAGGTCATCCCGTCAAAGGCGTTCAGGTTCGCCTCTAGGAAATTCGAGCCTGTCCGCATCTCGGCGAAGATCACGAAACAGTCGAAACGCTGGGACATGGGGAATCATTTCCTGACGAGATAGGGTTTTCGGGAGCTGCCGGGGCGGTTGCGGGGGATCGGGTCCACCGGGAAATCACCCATAAGATAGGGGTGCATCCCCTGATTCTTGAGGTTTTGCAGGAACTGGCCAAAGCCGGACAGGTCCACAAGGCGCGGCGCCTCTGCCAGACGGCGGGCGTTCTTTTGTCCGATCTCGTCGATCAGGGTCTGCAAGGGTTCCATCGGGGCCTCGATGAAATCGGCCATTGTCCACGTCCGGATGCGCGCCTTGACGTCGGGTTTGCGCAACTCGTCCAGCATCTTGGCCTCTATCCGTTGCAGGCGCGCGGCCTCTGCCCGGATCTCGGCAAAGTCGGAATTGGACTGATACAGCGGCACCGCCCAAGCGCCCGATATCACGCTGATCTGCGCGTTCGGGTCCAGCGTCATGTGACGCAGCACCTTTGGATTGTCCGCAGGCCCGTACTGAAAACACTGACGCTCACCGCGCGTGTTCCACAGCAGGTTTGTCAGAAACGCCTTGGGGTTGCCGTCCCGCGCCAGCGCATTGTCGGGCAAAGCCCCGGCGATAACCGTTTCGCCGCCCGCAAATTCAGCCCGGTCCGGGGCATACAGGTGGCCGTGCACCTGCGCGCCGGTGGATTTGGCCAGCCAGTCCTCAAACCCCACAAACAGCTCGGCGAAGCCTTGGAACACCGAGTATTTCCCGGCCGTGACGCCGTTTTCCCAGCCCATGCGCGGGAACCGGCTTTGCATGTACAGGCCGGGGCGGCCACGGGTCCGGCGGTCCACCGCCTTGGCAAAGATGCGGTCGATCTTGCCGGGATTGGGCTCTTGCCGTTGCTGGGCTGTGTTCGGGTCGGTCAGGAACGCCTCATAGAGGCGATTGGCCTGTGGCCAGATCTTGCGCGCGACGAAACAATCCGACCGCCGCAAAAGTTGCAGGTGATCGTCGTAAAAGATGTGCGGTTTGCCCTGAAAGTCGAATTTCGACAGCGTCAGTGACCGGCTTTCGATCTGGGTTGAGTAGAGCCGCGCAAGGGTCTGGAAATAGCTTTCGTCCGGTATCCAGACGCGGCGGAAATAGCGGTCGTGGCGCGGGCGTTCGGGGTCATTCAGGATGGCGGAGAGGGTTTTGCGCGTCAGGCACCACCACTGGCTGCCCATGTGGGGCGTCAACCCTTCGGGGATGCGGCGCGCATAGCCAGTGGCGCGTTGCAGGTCCACGAATTTGTCAAAGAGATAACGGTGTTTGCGCCAGGAAAACGGGAATTGCAGGGTAAAGCGTTCATGGTCCAGCCCGCCAACCGTCCAGGGCACATCTGCGGTTGTCGCGCTTTCGATGAAATCGGTGCGCGGGCGGTCCGCAAGGTAAGCCCGCAGTTCATCCACCGGACGCAGCGGCAGACAGGACCCGGACGACAGGTAGACATGCTGCACGTCGGCAAAACGCTCCAGCATCAGTTCGGACGCGTCCTGACTGGCGGCGACCAGCCCCCAGGTGCCCCATTCACAACGGTGGCGTCTGGAAAACAACACGTCGGGCAGATCGGCCAGCGCCTGTTGGAAGGTCCGAAAGCGGTCCTTGGGCACCTTGGCGTCGACGTGGATCACCACCGGACGGCCGCCCTGTGCCCAGTGCCGGGCCACCTGTTCGGCGCGGTCAAAGGCGGTGTGGACCAGCAGGATGACGCCCACGCTCATGCCCAGTTGCCCTTTGACATCAGGCCGAGGATCTCAAGCTGGCGCCAGTTGATGTATTTCTCTGACCATTTGCACCACAGGTCCGGTTTGTCCCTGACCGCCTCGGCATAGGCGATGTATTCGCGGCTGGCGCCGTAGTGCTGGCCGCGGTCCAGCTCTTCTTCGGCCTTTTCGGAAAAGGTCGACAGGAATTTGGTGTGCAGCAGCAGGCCGCTGGCCTTTTCGCCGCCCCATTCGTCATAGACCTGATTCAGACCGCGCGGCAGCAGGTTGTGGGTGGAGGACACATAGGCATAGCGGCGATCCCATTTCACCAGCGGGATCTTGTTCAGCGCCGGGGCCAGTTTCGGCTTGTCGGCAAAGAACACCCGCGCGCGCGGTCCGCCCTGAATCCACAGGTTGCCGAATTGCGGGTTTTTCTGAATCGAATAATTGCCAGCGTCGAACCAGCTGGCAATCTCCAGCGGGTCTTGCCCGGTGCGGTAGGGGTGCTGATCAATCCGGCCCTTGGGGTACATGTCCAGCAGCATGGCCGAGAATGATTTGATCGAAGAGGCATCCAGCCAGTCGGTCAGCGCGCTAAGGGGGCGGGTGTCGCAAAACGGGTATAAAAAGAGCTCATCCGGGTCGACGGTCAGCGCCCAATGGCCATGTGCGTGCTGCATCAGCAGCCAGTTGAGCCAGTCGACCCCAAACCGTGCGCGTTTATAGCTGGCGCGCGTGGTCCAGACAGAGACATCCGGCTGTTCGGCCAAGTAGTTGAGCGAGCCGTCCGTGCTGTCATTGTCGACAAAGAAAAAGTGGCTGACGCCCATGTCGCGGTAGTAGCGCAGGAAATAGGGCAGGCGGATGCCCTCATTGCGCTGGGTCGAAAACAGCAGGATGTCAGAAGCGCGGATCTGATCGGTTCGATTGGCGACCGGGCGCAATTCGCGCCGTTTGCGAAAGGCACGGATGCGCCAGCGTTTCCGCTGCATCCTCAGACGGTATGCCTGCCATGCGCCCAAATGTCTGCCTCATGTCCCGCGCCCCAAGGGCCGCTTTTGCGAAACGCAGCTATCAGGTCAGGGTTAAAACCGTCTTGAAATGCGCCTCCCATGTGGGGGGTGCGAAACGCAGGGCCTGTTCTGCGTCGGTCTGTCCTGCCCGATGGATCGCTGCCAATCGGTTGATTTCTTTGCGCCAAAGATAACGGTCGGAAACATTTGCGTAAACGGGAATGTCACCCAATACTTCCCGATATATTGCCAAATCGTTCACCAGAACGGGCACGCCCAGGGCTGCGGCCTCGACCGGGGGCAGGCCATAGCCCTCAGCGAAGCTGGGAAACAGCAATCCCGCCGACCCTTTCAAGAGCGCCGCGACCTGCCCGTCGTCCAGCCCGGGCAGTTCATGAATGCGCGGGGGCTTGCGGTCGAGCTGGTCAAAGACAGCGTGATTTTCCCAGCCGCGGCTGCCGCAGATCAGCAGATCGGCGTCGGGGATGTCGGCCCAGAGATCCAGCAGCAGGGCGTGGTTCTTGCGGGGCTCAATCGTTCCAAGGGTGACGAAATAGGGTTTGGCCCACGGACCCTGTGGGGCACTGGTTGGCTGTGTCAGGTCCAGACCGAGGGGGGCAGAGATCGTCGGGGGCACGCGGCCCCCCGCCAGATGGCGGCTAAGATCGGCCTCGGTCTGGTGTGAGTTGCAGATGATCAGATCGGCGCTGCCTGCGACGCGTGTCAGGAAATGGCGAAATTTCTCGACGGTGCCGGGGCGCTGGTACTGCGGCACGTCCAGCGGGATGGTGTCGTGCACAAAGACCGACACGCGCGCATCGATGCCGCGCAATGCTGACAGCACGCGGTCCGTCAGATTGGTGTGGCCGGTGTTCACATAGGTGATGCCGCGTGGCAGGTGGCGGCGCAGCATGGCCGACAGCCGGAGAGGTAGGCAGCGCGCGGTGCAGATCCGGCGCAGATCGGATTCCGCCTTCGCGCGCATCGGGTCCAGCCCGCGTTTGATCCGCGACAGCCGGTCCGCCGGTCCCCAGTCACCGGACAGCATCCGGTCCCGGAACGCGGCGCAGCCCGTGGCATCCAGCAGGACATAGCCCAGAGAGGTCCGCACCAACCCCCACAGCGGCCCATGTCGCAACAGATGGGTCAGATAGGCAAATTCGACACGGTCGACCCCGGTCAGGGGACGGCCCGCCCGGCTGGTCAGCCGGGTCAGGTCCAGAAGGCGACTACGCTGCGTAGTGACCATTCTTGTGCCAGCGCCACGCATCGGCGATCATCTGCGGCATGGTCGAACGGTGCGGCGTCCAGCCCAGCTCCTCGTCCGCGCGGGTCGAGCCGGAGACGAGTTTCGTGGCATCGCCTGCGCGGCGCGGACCATCGGTGCAGGGAACGGCCATGTTGGTGACATGGCCCGCCGCGTCGATCACCTCACGCACGGAAAAGCCGCGCCCGGTGCCAAGGTTGAAGACCCGGCTGCCCTTGCCATCTTGTAGCCACTTCAGGCCCAGCACATGCGCATCGACCAGATCCATCACATGCACATAATCGCGGATGCAGGTGCCGTCAGGCGTGTCGTAGTCGGTGCCATGCACGGTCAGGCCGGGGCGTTTGCCATCGACCGCCTCCAGCATGACCGGGATCAGGTGTGTTTCGGGGCGGTGATGTTCCCCGACCTCGCCTTCGGGATCGGCGCCTGCCACGTTGAAATAGCGAAACACCACCGATTTCAGGCCGTAGGCGGCGCCAAAGTCGCGCAGGATGTTTTCCACCGCAAGCTTTGAGGCGCCATAGGCGTTCAACGGCTCTTGCGGAGTGTTTTCGTCCAGCACGACGTTGTCATGTTCCCCATAAGTGGCGCAGGTCGAGGAGAACACGAAATCGAGACACCCGGCAGCGCAGGCGGCCTCGATCAGGGTCAGCGACCCGTCGACATTGTTGCGCCAATACAACCCCGGTTTGGCCATCGCCTCACCGACCTGGCTGAGGGCGGCGAAATGCATCACCGCCGTCGGTTGCCACTTGGCGAATACCTCGTCCAGCCGGGCGCGGTCTGTCAGGGAGCCTTGTTCGAAAGGCCCGAACTTGACCGCGTCCTGCCAGCCTGTCGACAGGTTGTCAAAGGTGACGGGCGTATGGCCCGCCGCCCTGAGCGCCTTGCACGCGTGGCTGCCGATATATCCTGCGCCACCTGTGACCAGAACATGCGCCATCTGGCCTATTCCGCCGCCTTGCGAGAAACCGCGAGTTCGTCGAGATAAGCGCCCAGATCGTCCTTGAGCTCATCGCGCGCCAGACCAAAGGCAACGGTGGCCTGCAGGAAACCGGCCTTGGACCCGCAGTCGAACCGCTGCCCGTTGAAGCGGTAGCCATACACACCGCTGGCGTTGATTTCCTTGTCGATCGCGTCGGTCAACTGGATCTCGCCCCCGGCACCAGTCTGGGGATTTTCCAGATGCTTGAACACCTCGGGGGTCAGGATGTAGCGGCCGATCACCGCCAGGTTTGACGGCGCTTGATCGGCGGGCGGCTTTTCGACCATGCCCTTGACCTTGACCAACCGGCCCATGTCCTCGGAGATATCCAGAACGCCATAGGCGCTGACACGCTCTTGCGGAACCTCCATCGCCGCCACCATGCAGCCGCCGGTCTGCTCATAGGCCTCGACCATCTGCTGCAGGCAGGGTTTTTCGGCGGCAATCACATCGTCGGGCAGCATGACGGCAAAAGGCTCATCGCCAACCAGACGGCGGGCGCACCAGATGGCATGGCCCAGACCCAGCGCCTTGTGCTGGCGGATGTAGGCAATTTCACCGCTGTCCATGTTGGTCGACAACAGGATGTCCAGCAGTTGATCCTTGCCCTTGCGACGCAGCTCTTCTTCCAACTGTGGGGCGACGTCGAAATAATCCTCCAGCGCGCCCTTGCCGCGCGAGGTGACAAAGATGAACTCTTCGATCCCGGCGGCGCGGGCCTCGTCAATCGCGTATTGCACCAGCGGGCGATCAACCAGCGTCATGATCTCCTTTGGAACGGATTTGGTGGCCGGAAGAAATCGGGTGCCAAGCCCCGCCACAGGAAAGATCGCCTTGGTGACCTTTTTTTTCATTTCAGTCTCCATCTGTTCTTGCCGTCCGGTCCCCTTGGCCGCTTATTGCGGGGGCCTTATCGAACGGGATGGCAAAAAACCTAGGTAAAAGTGTGTTCCCAATATGTCGTCTTGTCGGGTGTTTGACCCGCGAAATCCGCGCTATCCGCGCTGTTTCTGCACTCGCATAATCTCTGATGAGAGGCGAGAAGAAAAGTGCTGCAGGCGGATTGCCGGGCCATTGCGATGGCTCTGCCCAAAAAGTCCGCCAGATTGTTCCCAGACCCCTTCAGAGGTAAAGGTGACGCGATGGCGGCGGGCTGTCGGTGAAAACAGGAACAGGCTGACGATGGCGCCGTCGCGGACCGCCTTGGCCGCCTTGGCGCGCAACCGCGCGGCCTGCCACGGTCTGCCGGAAAGGCGCACACGCGGGGCGTCCGGACGTCCGGGATAGGGACGAAACCCCTGGTCGAGGTCGGGCTGGGCGAGGGTCGTTCCGAAGGCGCGGCTGGCACCGTCCTTTGCGCCGTGCTGCAAACCGCGCATCAGGCGCGCCACATCCAGCGGGTCCAGCGGGCCGCTTTGCATGAAGCGCAAAAGACGCGCACGCTGTCCGTCCGCAAAGGTCCGCCATGCGGCGGTCCTGTCGGCCTCGGGGCCATGCTTGCGCAAGAAGACCATTTGCGAGGCGCCGATCTCTGTCAGGTCGCGCGGGCTGCGGTCGCGGTCGCGTCGGGCGCTTTGGGCAAATCCGTGATGGACTTGTGCCAAGGGCACCAGCGCCGTCCGATGGCCCGCAGCGGCCAGCCGCAGGTTCAGATCGGTTTCATCCAGATAAAAGCGGAACGCCGGATCGAACCCGCCAATCGTGGACAGCACATCGCGGCGCACCGCCATGTTTGTGCCTTCGGTCTTGATCGCCTGCCCTTGCGGTGGGGCGGGTGTTGCGGGGGCATCACCGGACAGGGCCAGCGGGTGCGCCGTGCCAGTCGTGTCGACGCTGCGCGATGTCCACTGATAGGAAATGCCGTTGCGCCCGATCACATAGCCGCCGGTACAGGCCACTTGCGGATCGCCGAACGGGTCGGTCAGGTGCCGCAGCCACAGCGGTTCCGGCACCGCGTCGTCGTCGATAAAGGCCACGATCTTACCGGATGCAGCAGCACTCCCCAGATTGCGGGCGGCCGAGATGTTGGGGTCATCAAAACGGATCAGCTTGATGTGGTCGGCGTCGGGGCGGGCCGCCGTGGCATCGGCGCCTGCGGGACAGGCGACGACGATGATCTCAAACGGGGCGTAGTCCAGTTGGCCGACCCCGGTCAGGCAGCGCATCAGCGCGGCCGGTCTATCCCGGCTGACGACGACGATGCTGACCGGCAGGGTCATGTTGGGACTCAGCCCTCTTTCAGATCCACACCTGGAGCGTAGGCGATGAAGAACGGGTTGGCGAAGCCTTCCTTGCCGTAAGCCAGCGCTGTGTGATCGTCAAAGCGCACCACGCGCCCGCCTGCGCCGTTCAGCACGGCGTGGCCCGCAGCGGTGTCCCATTCCATTGTGCGGCCGAGACGCGGATACAGATCTGCCTCGCCCGTGGCGACAAGGCAGAATTTCAGCGACGACCCGGCGCTGGTCATGTCCTTGACATCGTATTTGGCGATGTAGTCGACGGTGGCCTGATCACGGTGCGATTTCGACGCCACGACCATCAGCGCCGCGTTGTCGGGATCGGTGACTTTGATCGGCGTTGTCTCGCCGCGCGTTTCAAGGTCAAAGGGGCCGGTCTCTTCGACCGATTTGCCGACGCTGTCGGTGTAGAACATGCGGCCCTTGGCGGGGGCATAGACCACGCCGCGGGTCGGCACACCGTCCTCGACCAGCGCGATGTTCACGGTGAAATCGCCGCGCCGCTTGATGAATTCCTTGGTGCCGTCCAGCGGATCGACAATCAGAAAGGTCATGGCGGTGACGTCATGGCTGTCTGCCTGTTCCTCCGTGACCAGCGCGGTGTCCGGAAATGCGGCGCGCAAACCGTCCGAGATCAGCGCGTCGGCGGCCTGATCGGCAACGGTGACGGGGCTGTCGTCGGATTTGACCATGACCTCAAAATCATCGGAGTTGTAGATCTCCATGATCTTCTCTCCGGCTTCCAGAGCCAGACGGCGCATCACGGTGGTCAGTTCGGAATAATTCATTTCATGGCTCCAAGACGCGCGGCCTGCGCGGATTTATTGATTTGAAAGCTCGCGCGCCTTATGGTGCCGGACAACAAGAACAGCAAGTGTGCGGCCTGTCGCGGGCACGCATCCGGAGCAGGCAGCATGTTTCAGGTTACTCGACCCCGGTCCCGGCTGGAATCCTTCGTCTACATCCTTGAACTGATCTATCACAATTCAGTCCGTTCAGTGCGCAAGACGCATGGCAATGCCTTCATGGCGATCTTCATGAACATGTTGCAGACGATTATCTTTGTTCTGGCGTTCTATTTCATGTTCCAGATCCTGGGGATGCGCAGCGCCGCCCTGCGCGGCGACTTCATGGTCTACATCATGACCGGCGTGTTCCTGTTCATGACCCACACCAAGACGCTGGGCGCCGTGTCCGCGTCCGAGGGACCGGCCAGCCCGATGATGCAGCACGCGCCGATGAACACTGCCATTGCCATAATCTCTGCCATGGTCTCGACGCTGTATATCCAGATCCTGTCGCTGTTCGCGATCCTGTTCGTCTACGACGTGGCCTTCAATCCCTTTGTGATGGAGGACATTCACGACCCCATCGGCTGCCTTGCCATGGTCATCCTGTCGTGGTTTTCCGGCGCCGCGATCGGGTTGGTCTTTCTGGCGGTCAAGCCGTGGTTCCCGACGCCGGTCAGCATCATTTCAACGGTGTACCAGCGCGCCAACATGATTGCCTCGGGCAAGATGTTCGTGGCCAATACGCTGCCCAGTTCCATGCTGGCGATGTTCGATTGGAATCCCCTGTTCCACACCATCGACCAGTCGCGTGGATACGCTTTTGTCGATTACAACCCCCGGAATTCTGACTGGGAATATGCATTTTATCTGAGTATCATTCTGGTGATGATTGGTCTCATGGGTGAGTTCTACACCCGCAAACACGCCTCGGCCTCGTGGAGCGCGCGCCGCTGACGCGCCCGCTTTCCCCGCGGTTTTCCGGCGGACTTAGGGAAGAGTGAAATGAATAAATTTGCAGCACTACTGATTTGTCTCGCCGGGGCGGCCTCGGCACAGGAATTTCCGGCGCTCTACCATGTCATGGGCATTGAAGAGGGCGACGTGCTGAACATGCGCACCCGCCCGACGGAAAACGGCACGGTGATCGGCGCGCTGGGGTTCGACGCCAAACATGTCGAGGTTGTCGAAGAAGACGACGGCTGGGGCCGCGTCAACGTCGAGGGCCTGTCAGGCTGGGTTCCGCTTGATTCGATGGAGCGGCAGGAAGGCACTGAGCTACCCTCTGGATACCAGTACAAATGTTTCGGCACCGAACCGTTCTGGAGCGCGACAGTGGTCGGAGAAAACCTGACATTCACCCGCCCCGACGATGACGACAAGGCGTTCAAGGTGGGTGAGCTGGCGACAGCGATCAGCCGCGACGCGCCGCACGCCCTGCTGGGCAGCAAGCTGGGGGAGAATGTCACGCTGGTCCTCAACCATACGCAATGTACCGACGGCATGTCGGATTATGTCTTTGGCTTTTCCGGCTCGGCGGTGATCGGCGGTTATGACACGCAGGTCTATACCGGGTGCTGTTCGCTCGACATGCAATGATGCGCGCGGTTGGGGTGATGCGCCTTTTGTGCGGTCTGCTGCTGCTTGGCACGGCCGCCGCCGCCCAAAGCGACTATCCACGCCTGCACGATGTTGTGGGCGTGGCGTCGAACGATGTCCTGAACGTGCGCGCGGGTCCGGGTGCCAGTCACCCGATTGTCGGGGAACTGGCCTATGACTCCCGCGCGGTCGAGGTGATCCGGGTCGAAGGCAACTGGGGGTTGGTGAATGTTCACGAGCTGCCGGGCTGGACGTCGCTGCGGTATCTTGCGCCGCGCGTGGACGGCGACATCGGCAATGTGCCGCGGCTGATCTGCGGCGGGACAGAGCCGTTCTGGGACATCGACATCCGGCCGGGCCAGAGCGCCACGGTCAAGACGCCGGTCAATTACGAGGTCGGCGACACCTTTTCCGTCGGGCTGATGAAACGGGCGTACAACCCGTTGGAGAAATGGGTGCTGCAAGGTGGCGCCGGTGCGCGCGACCTTTCGGTCGTGGTGGTCAAGGCGTATTGCGACAATGGCATGTCCGACAATGAATACGGCTTTGACGCGACAGTGATCGTGACGGGCACAGACGGCTATGTGCTGTCAGGCTGCTGCGAATTGGCAGACTAGCGCGAAACAGGCCGGGTCCACGCCGCTTTGAAGCGGCGTGCCCGCTCATGTCACCACCCGCAGTGTCAGGTTGATGCGACCGCCGTTCGGCAGCAATGTCGATGATCCGAACCGGATGCGATCAACGCCGTGATGTGCCAGTCGCGCCGCGCCGCCCATCACCACCACGTCGCCGGATTTCAACCAGATCGATTCCGTCCGCCCGCCGCGCGCGACATTGCCCGTGCGGAACAACGCGTCATCGCCCAGCGATACCGACACCACTGGACAGGACAGGTCCGCCTCGTCCTCATCCCGGTGCAGGCCCATGCGGGCGGCGCTATCGTACCAGTTGATCAGACAACATTCTGGCGCACGGGTGCAGCCCGACACCGCGTTCCAGATCGCCGTCACCTCATCGGGAATTGGTGGCCAGACCAACCCGTCCGGGTGCCGCGCATCATAGCGATAGCCGCGTGTATCGCTGATCCAGCCATAGGCCCCTGCCGCGCTCATCCGGACTGACATTGGTCCGCGTCGTGTGCGCGGCGTGAACAGCGGGGCATTGTCCAGTACCTCACGCAGCCGCACCACCAGCGCGTCTTGCGCTGCGCGGTCCAGAAAGCCGGGGTGAATGACAAAGCCCTTTTGCCGGATCGGTTCGGTCATAAGCCAGTTGTCAAGGATTGCCCTGTAGATGCCAAGCGACCAGAGACGGAAAACCGCAGAATTGCCGCCATCACGACGCTTGCAGCCTCAAGGACCCCTCCTTATATGTCCTCCGAACGCCGGGCACGCCCTTTGCGGAGTGCCCAGCGACAATCCTACGGGGCTGGATGCCGTAACGGGTCCGCGGCCTCGTGACATCGCCTTGAGAATGAAAGGGATCGAAACATGGGAAAAGTGATCGGGATCGACCTCGGCACAACCAACTCCTGCGTTGCCATCATGGACGGCAGCCAGGCACGCGTTATCGAAAACGCAGAAGGTGCACGCACTACACCCTCTATTGTCGCCTTCACAGAGAATGAGCGACTGGTGGGTCAGCCAGCCAAGCGTCAGGCCGTGACCAACCCGGAAAACACCGTCTTTGCGGTCAAGCGTCTGATCGGACGCCGCGTGACGGATGGCGAAGTCACCAAAGACAAGGACATCGTTCCTTACAAGATCGTCGATGGCGGTAACGGTGACGCGTGGGTTGAAATCCGCGGTGAGAAATACTCGCCGTCGCAGGTTTCCGCCTTCACGCTGCAAAAGATGAAAGAAACCGCCGAGAGCTATCTTGGTGAGGAAGTGACGCAGGCGGTTATCACCGTTCCGGCCTACTTCAACGACGCCCAGCGTCAGGCTACCAAAGACGCGGGCAAGATCGCCGGTCTTGAGGTGCTGCGCATCATCAACGAGCCGACGGCGGCTGCGCTGGCCTACGGCCTCGACAAGAAAGAGGCGCGCACCATCGCGGTCTATGACCTTGGCGGCGGTACGTTCGACGTGACCATCCTTGAGATCGACGACGGTCTGTTCGAGGTCAAGTCGACCAACGGCGACACCTTTCTGGGTGGCGAAGACTTTGACATGCGGATCGTCAACTACCTGGCGGCCGAGTTCAAGAAAGAGCATTCGGTCGACCTGACCAAGGACAAGATGGCCCTGCAGCGCCTGAAAGAGGCGGCTGAAAAGGCCAAGATCGAACTGTCCTCGGCCACGCAGACGGAAATCAACCAGCCGTTCATCTCGATGGGTGCCAACGGTCAGCCGCTGCACATGGTCATGAAGCTGACCCGTGCCAAGCTGGAAAGCCTTGTCGGCGACCTGATCAAGAACTCGATCAAGCCGTGTCAGGCCGCGCTGAAGGATGCTGGCATCTCCAAGGATGACATCGACGAGGTTGTCCTTGTCGGTGGTCAGACCCGTATGCCGAAGGTCATGGAAGAAGTGACCAAATTCTTTGGCAAGGAGCCGCACAAGGGTGTGAACCCGGACGAAGTGGTTGCCATGGGGGCCGCCATTCAGGCCGGTGTTCTGCAGGGTGACGTCAAGGACGTCGTGCTGCTGGACGTGACCCCGCTGTCCTTGGGTATCGAAACGCTGGGTGGCGTGTTCACCCGCCTGATCGACCGGAACACGACGATCCCGACGAAAAAATCCCAGGTCTTTTCGACCGCCGAGGACAACCAGTCGGCCGTGACGATCCGCGTCTTCCAGGGTGAGCGTGAGATGGCTGCCGACAACAAGATGTTGGGCCAGTTCAACCTTGAGGACATCCCGCCGTCGCCGCGCGGCATGCCGCAGATCGAAGTGACCTTTGACATCGACGCCAACGGCATCGTGTCGGTCGGCGCCAAGGACAAGGCGACCGGCAAGGAACAGCAGATCACGATCCAGGCGTCGGGTGGTCTTTCGGACGACGACATCGACCGCATGGTCAAAGAGGCGGAAGAGAACGCCGAAGGTGACAAGGCCCGCAAGGAACTTGTCGAGGCCAGAAACCAGGCCGAAAGCCTTATCCATTCGACCGAAAAATCGGTCGAAGAGCATGGCGACAAGGTCGATCCGTCGACTGTAGAGGTGATCGAACTGGCGCTTGCGGCGCTGCGCGATGACCTTGAAAAGGACGATATCACGGCGGACAAGCTCAAGAGCGGCATCCAGAACGTGACGGAAACCGCGATGAAGCTGGGTGAAGCGATCTACAAGGCGCAAGCCGACGAAGGCAGCGACGAACCGCATGGCGCCGATGCGTCTTCGGGTCCGGCGGGTGACGATGACATCGTCGATGCGGACTTTGAGGATCTCGACGACAACAAGCGGGCCTGAGGCCATCGCCCTCGGAACCAATCTGGGGCCGGTCCGGACACCGGGCCGGCCCTTGACGTTCCGCAATGAGGAGGACAGCCATGTCCAAACGTGATTATTACGAGGTGCTCGGTCTCCAGCGCGGCGCCTCGGCGGAAGAGATCAAGAAAGCCTATCGCGCCAAGGCGAAAGAGCTGCACCCCGATCGCAATGCCGACAAGCCCGACGCCGAAGCACAGTTCAAGGAAGCCAACGAGGCACATGAGGTCCTGAAGGACGCCGAGAAAAAGGCGGCCTATGACCGGTTTGGCCATGCCGCGTTCGAAGGCGGCATGGGCGGCGGCCCGCGTCCCGGCGGGGCAGGTGGCATGGGCGGCAACGGCGATTTCGCCAGCGCCTTTTCCGACGTCTTCGACGACCTGTTCGGCGACTTCATGGGCGGCCGTCAGGGCGGCCGTCAGGGCGGCCGTCAGCGTGCGGCGCGTGGGGCAGACCTGCGGTACAACCTGCGGGTGACGCTGGAGGATGCCTATAACGGGCTGCAAAAAACCATCAAGGTGCCGACCTCGGTGCAATGTGATGAATGCAACGGATCGGGTGCCGAAGGCGGCGCAGAGCCTACAACCTGCCCGACCTGTTCCGGCCTTGGCAAGGTGCGTGCGACGCAAGGGTTCTTTACGGTAGAGCGGACCTGTCCGACCTGTTCGGGCCTGGGCCAGATCATCAAGAACCCGTGCAATGTCTGTAGCGGTGCAGGCCGTGTGCAGAAAGAGCGCGCTTTGTCGGTGAATATTCCGGCAGGGGTCGAGACAGGCACCCGAATCCGGCTGGCCGGTGAGGGCGAGGCCGGGATGCGCGGCGGTCCTCCGGGCGACCTGTATATCTTTATCGAGGTTGAGCCACACGGGATCTTTGAACGCGACGGGGCGGAACTGCACTGCCGCGTGCCGGTCTCCATGACGGTGGCGGCCTTGGGTGGCGACATCGAGGTGCCGACAATTGACGGCGGGCGCAGCCGGGTCAAGATCCCCTCGGGCAGCCAGTCGGGCCGTCAGATGCGCCTGCGCAGCAAGGGCATGCCTGCGCTGAGGGGCGGGGCGACGGGGGACATGTTCATCGAACTGGCGGTGGAGACCCCGGTGAACCTGACCTCCAAGCAGAAAGAACTGCTGCGTGAGTTCGAATCGCTGGCCGAAGACAACAACCCGGAAAGCTCCAGCTTTTTCCGCTCGGTCAAAAGTTTTTGGGATTCGATGAAAGGCTGACGAGTCGGCCGCTGCCCGCACGAAAGCGCGGTGCTTGTTAACCTGCTGTTCACCATGACGGGCCACGATGTCACCATGACTCGTGGCCCGCATTTTTCCGACTCGCAAGCCGCCCTCTTCGATCTGGATGAGGCGGAGCGCCCCGTGCCGGGCGCGACCAAGCTGCCGTCTTATATCCGCGATCATCGGGCCCGTTTACGCGAGCGGTTCCTGATCGGCGGGTCGGATGCGTTGCCGGACTACGAAATGCTGGAACTAGTGCTGTTCAGGGCCATTCCGCGCCGGGATGTCAAACCACTGGCCCGCCAATTGCTGGAAACCTTCGGCGACTTCAACGGCGTGCTGTCTGCCCCACCGCACCGGCTGCGTGAGGTCAATGGTGTCGGCGACGCTGTGCTGACAGAGCTCAAGATCGTTGAGGCCGCAGCGCACCGTCTGGCGCGCAGCCGGGTTCTGGGCAAACAGGTGCTCAGCAGTTGGGATGCGTTGCTGGACTACTGTCAGACCAGCATGGCGCACCGGGATACCGAACAATTCCGCATCCTGTTTCTGGACCGCAAGAATGTGCTGATCGCGGATGAGCCGCAGGCGCGCGGCACGGTCGATCATGTGCCGGTCTATCCGCGAGAGGTTGTCAAACGCGCTCTGGAACTGAATGCCTCGGCGATCATCCTTGTCCACAACCACCCATCTGGTGATCCGACGCCCAGTCAGGCGGATATCGACATGACCGCGCAAATCCAGATGGCGGCGGATGCGCTGGGGATCACCCTGCATGACCACCTAGTCATCGGAAAATCGCAAGAGCTGAGTTTCCGCTCCGAAGGGCTGCTATAGCCGTCGCGACCTACTGCACCCAGACCTCGACCCGGCGGTTGACCTGCCGGCCCCATGCACTGTCGTCGCAGGCCATGGGCAGCGCCTCTCCAAATGCCTCGACCGCAATGTCGATCCGGTCCAGATCGGCAGTTTCGGCGGCGGTCTGAATCGCCTCGCGCACCGCCTCGGCCCGTCGCTCTGCTATGTCGAGGTTGGCGGAGGCGGGGCCAACCCCATCGGAAAAGCCGACAAATACCAGACGCCTGCCGTCGTAGACACCTGATTCCAGCGCGCGCGCCAGCGCCAGCACGTTTGACCGGGACTGGGCGTCAAGCCGGGCAGAACCTGCCTCGAACCGGAACGTGACTGTCAGGCGGCGCATGGGGGCCAGCGCCTGGACCATACCCTGCAAGGCAGCCAATCCTTCAGGGCCTTCGGCCACCGCCACCGCGTTGGCCAGCCGGTCCCCCTGTAGATCCACGGCGATTTCTTCAGGGGATTGATCAACAAATCCGGCGCGGCGGATCACGATCTGAGCGGGTGGGCTGTGGGTATAGGCCAGAAATTCGCGCGCCAGTCGCGGCAGGCGCCGGGCCGGGACATACAGGAACATCGGCGCGGTCAGCGGGTAATCCTCTGTCTTGATACTGCGCCGCGCCGCGCGCAGCCGGAACCCGCAAGGGCCGGTCAGCACCAGCGGCTTGGTATTGCCGATCTCCGAGTAGTTCGCCATGCCCAACCCAAAAGGATCATGCGCGACCGCCCGTGTCAGAGCGGGGTTGCTGTCGTGGCGCGTGGCCCCGGCGGCCAGCGATTGTCGGACCGGGCGCAGCAGCCGGTCCTGCAGCCCCTGCACCATGCCTGAACCATCGTCACGCAGATGCACGGTGATCGGTGCATCCGGGCCACCGAGCGCCTTCCAGTTGTCGATGCGGCCAGACAGGATCTCGGCCAGTTGGACGATGGACAGCGTGTCGACCGGATTGTGGGACGACACGATGGGCACCATGGCATCCAGCGCCAGCACGCGAGAGCGGTTGGGCTGTGTCAGGTCGCCCAGCCCCGCATTCTTGGCGGCTGTGACCTCTTCGGGGCGGATTTCACGCAGGGCCATGACAATGTCCGCATCGTCGGCCGCGAGATCGGCAAAGCCTTTGTCGGTGTTGCTGACGCGAAAGGTGAACTCCCCCACCAGCGGTCCGCCGCCCGCCTCTTGCAGGGCGTAGATCGGGTCGCCGTCCGGGGCGGTTGTGCGTCGGGCCTCCAGCCCGTTGCGCCGGGCAAACCCCTCTATCAGGGCGGGCATCAGGACACGGCCCAGCGTGGCCGACCCAGAGATGGTCACCCGCGCGACATAGCCGGTCAACGAGGGACAGCCGACACCGGTACAGGACACACCGGAGCCGTCGACCGTCAGTTCACCGAACCGCGTTTCGATCCGGTAAAATTCGCCGTCAAACCCCAGAAGCGTCCCGCTGAGCGAGATCGTACCATCCCGCGATTTCAGCGTGATGTCCTGTGCAAAAGCAGAACCGGCCTGCACCGCAAAGAAAAGTGCGGCGAAAACCGCCGCACGACCAATCCACATAAAGTCCCCGTCACCCGCTACTATCTAGCGGCGATAGTCAGGTCTTCGACGAGGTTTTTCAACACAAGAAAGTCACCAACCGCGTCGCATCCCGGCATCTCCAGCGTCAGATCATGGGTTCGCAGGGGGCCGCCTTCGCGAATTTGCAGCGTCTGCGCCTCAACTGCGGCATCGCAGTTCTTGGCCGTGACCTCGGCCTCGACCGAAAGCAGCACTTCGCCGCTGCGCTGCGCGGTTCCCGAAGGGAATGAGTACACTTCGACGACCAGCGCATCGGGCGTGTCCATCTGGCCCAGACGGGTCAGGAATCCGCCTTCGCCTTTGGCGGCGGCGGTCAGATTGCCGGCACTTGCGGCCCATATATGGCCTTCGGTGAAGTAGTCGGCAGAAAACTCGCGGGCGTGCAATTGCAGCCCTGCCTCGCCTTTCCACTGCACCGCCACGCGGTCGTAGAAGGGCAGGGAAGACACATTCGTTGTGGCCATGGCGCCGTCGCCGCTGGCGAAGGAGGCGATAAAGATTGCCTGTTCCGCAAGCGCCGGAATGCTGACTGACAGCGTTCCGTCAGGCTGCATGACATCGGAGAACATCATACCCTGATGGTGCAGGGTGACCCGCTCACTGGCGTTGCATGGGGCGGACAGGGCGACATTGACCATGGCGCCAGCGATTGGGTCGGCGGTCATGGAGATGCCGCAGTCAAAGCCGGTGTCCGCCGGGGCCTTGGGCAGGTCTGCCTCGGGCAAATCGGTTTCAACGGCGGCTTTGACCACCACTGGCGCGTCGGGCAACGGTTCGGCCATGGGCTGGTCCATCGGGATCAGCGGGACCACCACCGCCGATGAGGTCGGCGTAATCGACGAAATCTCAAGCTGGATCTCCGCAGGCGGCGTTTTGGAGTGCGGCAGGCCAAGAACGTACTGCATCACATAGCCGGTCCCCAGTGCGCAAAACAGTGTCGCGCTTCCTAGAATGTAGCTGCTTAGCCGGGCCATGACGGACTCCTGTTGCGAAAACCTTGTTTCGGAACCTGCATGGAAAACATGGCGCACTTGGGGCGCATCGGGGGAGTCATTTGGGCCAATCCGGGGCGCCGACGTGCAAAACGCGACGCAGGCCAATTGGCTTGCGTCGCGTTTTTCAGCGTGCTGTGGACCGTGCTCAGGTCAGCTCAACCGGCCGTGGCAATGTTTGAACTTCTTGCCCGATCCGCAGGGGCAGGCATCATTTCGGCCTGGAGTTCCCCAGGTTTCCGGATCGTTTTCGTCGAACCCTTCGGCGGCCTGCCCCTCTGGCGCGACGGCTTCTCCCGCAGGGGCGGGGGCGGCGGCGGCCTGTTGCAGGTTGCGTTGCATCTCTTCCTGCTGACGGCGCATTTCCTCGACCATCGCCTTTTGTTCCTCTTCGGACATCGGGCGCACTCTGCTGAGCTGTTCGGTCACCGTCTCGCGCAGGCTGTCCAACATGTTCTCGAACAGCTGGAAGGACTCGTTCTTGTACTCGTTCAGTGGATCACGCTGGGCATAGCCACGGAAGCCCACCACTGACCGCAGGTGTTCCAGCGTCAGCAAGTGGTCGCGCCATTTGGCGTCGATGGCCTGCAACAGCACCTGTTTTTCGATCTGGCGCATGGTCTTGGCGCCAAACGCCTCGGTCTTTTCATCCATCGACTTGTCGCTGGCGTCCGCAAGGCGCTCGCGCAGCACGTCCTGATCGACGCCGTCCTCTTCGGCCCAGCCGATGATCGGCAGGTCAAGATCCAGCTGTTCCATCGCAGCGGCATACAGCCCCGGCATGTCCCACTGGTCGGCGTAGGCCTTGGGCGGGGCATAGGTGTCGACCAGATCGTCGATCACCTCATGGCGCATGTCCGTAGTGATCTCGCTGACGTCGGCGGATTCCATGATCTCGCGGCGCTGGCTAAAGATCACCTTGCGCTGGTCGTTCATCACATCGTCAAATTTCAGCAGTTGCTTGCGGATGTCAAAGTTGCGGCCCTCGACCTTGGCCTGCGCGCGCTCCAGTGATTTGTTGACCCAAGGGTGAACGATGGCCTCGCCCTCTTTCATGCCAAGGCTGGACAGCACCTTTTCCAGACGCTCGGAGCCAAAGATGCGCATCAGGTCATCCTCAAGGGAGAGGAAGAAAGATGAGCGCCCCGGGTCACCCTGACGACCGGACCGGCCGCGCAACTGGTTGTCGATGCGGCGGCTTTCGTGCCGTTCGGTGGCCAGAACAAACAGGCCGCCCGCGTCCTTGACCGCCTGTTCGTCGCTCTTGTGCTGTTCTTCGATCTCTGCCCGGATCTCATCTGGGTTGCGGTCGGGATTGGCGGTGATGGCTTCCATCACCTTGAATTCCACGTTGCCGCCCAGTTTGATGTCGGTGCCGCGTCCGGCCATGTTGGTGGCGATGGTCACCGCGCCCAGCTTGCCCGCGTCGGCGATGATCTGCGCCTCTTGCTCGTGCTGACGCGCGTTCAGGACGTTGTGTTTCAGACCGGCCTGCGTGAGCATCGCGCTCAGCATTTCGGATTTGTCGATCGAGGTGGTGCCGACAAGAACCGGCTGGCCCTTTTCGTGCGACTTGTGGATCTCGGCCACGATGGCGGCGTATTTCTCGGCGCCGGTACGATAGACGGCGTCGTCGTCGTCGATCCGCGAAATCGGCACGTTTGTCGGCACTTCGACAACACCCAGACCGTAGATCTGGCCAAATTCCTCGGCCTCGGTAGAGGCGGTGCCGGTCATGCCGGACAGGCGGTCGTACAGGCGGAAATAGTTCTGGAAGGTCACGCTGGCCAGCGTCACGTTCTCGGGCTGGATGTCACAGCCTTCCTTGGCCTCGATCGCCTGATGCAGACCGTCGGACAGGCGGCGACCGGCCATCATGCGGCCGGTAAATTCGTCGATCAGCACGACCTCGTTGTCGCGGACGATGTAATCCTTGTCCCGCGTGAACAGCTTGTGCGCCCGGATCGCCTGGTTGACGTGGTGGACGATGGTCGTGCTTTCGGGATCGTAGAGGCTCTGCCCCTCTTCCAGCAGGCCGCGGCCTTGCAGTTGTTCCTCGAGAAACTCGTTCCCCTCATCGGTAAAGGTCACGTTCCGGGTCTTTTCGTCGACGGTGTAATGCTCGTCGGTCAGGTCCGGGATCAGCTTGTCGACGGCGACATACAGTTCCGACCGGTCCTGCGACGGGCCGGAGATGATCAGCGGCGTCCGTGCCTCATCAATCAGAATCGAATCGACCTCATCAACGACGGCAAAAAAGTGATCGCGCTGGAAAATCTGGTTCAGCTCGGACTTCATGTTGTCGCGCAGATAGTCGAAACCCAGCTCATTGTTGGTGGCGTAGGTGATGTCGCAGGCATAGGCCCGCTGCTTTTCGTCGTCGGGCTGGCGGGGATAGATCACACCCGTTGTCAGGCCAAGCGCGCCATAGACGTTGCTCATCCATTCGGCGTCACGTTTGGCGAGGTAGTCGTTGACCGTGACGATATGCACGCCCTTGCCGGTCAGCGCGTTGAGATAGGCCGGGAATGTGGCGACCAGTGTCTTGCCCTCCCCCGTCTTCATCTCGGCGATATTGCCCTGATGCAGAAAGATCCCGCCCATAAGCTGCACGTCAAAGGCGCGCAGGCCCAAGGCGCGTCTGGCACCCTCGCGGCAGTTGGCAAAGGCCTCTGGCAGCAGATTGTCCAGGCTTTCGCCTTTTTCGATCCGCTCGCGGAACTCTTGGGTCTTGGCGATCAGGCCGGCGTCGTCCAGGGCTGCGAACTCCGGCTCCAGCGCGTTGATCTTTTCCACCAGCGGGCGGACCGCTTTGATCTTACGGTCATTCGGGGAGCCGAATACCTTACGCGCTATTTTTCCGAGCATGGTCTGATGTACCTGTTTCCAGCGTCAAGTGCGGCATCTGCTTGCCCGCCTCGCACATGAGCCATATGACGGAACGAAAAGACCGGCCTCGCAGAGCCTTTCGGGCATGTAAGGGGACGGCCGAACAGTGTCAACGCCGCCCAGGGACGCGGCACCGATCAAGAGGAACTAACGATGTCGAAAACCCTCATGAAACTCTCCGCCGCAGCGCTAGCGCTGTGCGTCGCATTTCCGGTGCAGGCCCAGGATACGCCTGCCGAAATCACTGTCGATACCGTGGTCGCCACGGTCAACGGCACGGACATCACCTTTGGCCACATGCTGATGGCCCGCGCCTCGCTGCCGGAACGGTTCCAGGGCGCGCCGACGGCGGAACTCTGGGAAGGTCTGCTGGAACGTCTGATCCAGTATGAGGCACTGTCGCAGTCCGACAAGGCCGAGGAAACCGACCGGGTCGCCCTGGCACTGGACAATGAAAAGCGTGAACTGATGGCCGCAGAGGCGATGCAGACCATCGCCGACGGTGCCGTCAGCGATGAGGCCATCGCAGAGGCCTACAAGACCGGCTATGTCGATGCGGTGCAGGGCGTTGAATACAATGCGTCCCACATCCTGGTCGAGACCGAGGCAAAGGCCAAGGAACTGGTCGTGGAACTGGAAGGCGGTGCCGATTTCGCCGAACTGGCCCGTGCCAATTCGACCGGACCGACCGGTCCCAATGGCGGACTGCTGGGCTGGTTCGGCAAGGGGCGCATGGTCGCGGCCTTCGAAGAGGCGGTTGCCACGATGGAACCGGGCGATCTGTCTGCGCCGGTCCAGACGCGGTTCGGCTGGCATGTCATCAAGCTGAACGAGACCCGCGCCGTCGATGCGCCGCCGCTTGAAGAGGTGCGTGCCCAGCTTGAACAGCAGATCAAGCAGGAGGCGGTACAGTCCTACATCAAGGATCTGGTCGAGAGTGGCGAAGTGACGCGCCTTGACTACAAAGAGATCGACACGTCGGTCATCAACAATCTCGGCCTGTTGGCGGACTGACCAGATGCCCCCCCGGTGCCCGCTTGCCCCCGCTGAATTTCCCGCGCTCCCGGTTATCGGGGGCGCACGGTTTGCCATCGCCGAGGCGGGGGTCCGCTACAAGGGCCGCCCGGATGTGATGCTGGCCTTGCTCGATCCGGGCAGTGTGGTGGCGGGGGTATTTACCCGCTCCGCCACGCGGTCCGCCAACGTGTTGGATTGTCAGGCTAAAATCGCAACGGACAGCAGTGACGGGGCTGCCATCATTGTCAACTCGGGCAACTCCAATGCCTTCACCGGCCGTGCCGGTGAGGGCTCTGTCGCGGCCATCTGCGAGGCCGTGGCAGAACAGACCGGCCTGCCTGCGGAGCGGGTCTTTACCTCGTCCACTGGGGTGATCGGCGAACGCCTGCCGCACGACCGCATCACCGCCAAACTCGAAGAACTGACAGGCAAACTTGACGCGGCCTCGCTGCCCGATGCGGCCCGTGCGATCATGACCACGGACACCTTCCCCAAGGCGGCCACGGCACAGATCGAAGTGGATGGCAAACCCGTCAAGATCGCCGGGATTGCCAAGGGGTCGGGCATGATCGCCCCGGACATGGCAACGATGCTGGTCTACATCTTCACCGACGCCAAGATCGGGCGGGCCGAATTGCAGGCGATGGTGTCAGAGCTCAACGCCAAGACCTTCAACAACATCACCGTCGACAGCGACACCTCGACCTCGGACACGCTGCTGATGGCAGCCACCGGGGCCTCTGGCGTTGATGTGGCGTGGAACGCCGAGTTCACGCAGGCGCTGTACGGCGTGATGCTGGACCTTGCGCATCAGGTGGTCCGCGACGGTGAGGGGGCGACCAAGTTTGTGACCGTCCACGTCAACCATGCGGCGTCTGAACAGGACGCGCGCATCCATGCGCTGTCCATCGCCAATTCACCTTTGGTCAAGACCGCGCTGGCGGGAGAGGATCCCAATTGGGGCCGTATTGTCATGGCGGTGGGCAAATCGGGCGCTGCCGCCGACCGCGATGCGCTGTCGATCAGTTTTGGCGAGCTTTTGGTGGCGGAAAAAGGCTGGGTCGCGGAAAGCTATCGCGAAGCAGACGGCGCGGCCTATTTCAAACGCCCAGAGATCGAGATCATCGTCGACATCGGATTGGGACAAGGCCACGCTACCGTCTGGACCTGCGATCTGACGCACGGCTATATCCAGATCAACGCCGACTACCGGTCCTGACAGGGGCCATGGCAGAGACGATTTTTCGACGAAAAATCGTCTCTCGCTGCCCGGAGCACTGCTATGAAAATCATCCTTGTTTCCGCCGTGGCCCTCATAGACCCGGATGGCCGCGTTCTTTTGGCGCAACGCCCCGAGGGCAAGAGCATGGCCGGTCTCTGGGAGTTTCCCGGCGGCAAGGTCGAACAGGGCGAAACCCCAGAGGCCGCGCTGATCCGCGAATTGCATGAGGAACTGGGGATCGAAACCTGGTCCAGTTGCCTGGCGCCACTGACCTTTGCCTCACATGCCTACGATGATTTCCACCTGCTGATGCCGCTGTTTGCCTGTCGCAAATGGGGCGGCATCGTGCAATCGAACGAAGGCCAGGCTCTCAAATGGGTCCGAGCGCAAGACTTGCGCGATTACCCGATGCCGCCTGCGGATATACCGCTGATTCCGATCCTGCGCGATTGGCTGTAGGCAAGCCCGGTTTGCCGGTTTTCGGGGTGTTTGGCGGGTAAATTGCCGAAAGCTCAAATCCGTTGCGGTCTTTCACCGGCTCTGTCTGGAATTTAGGCAAACTATCGTTAGGGAATCGTGGAATTGTTTCTGGTCCGTCCCTAGACTTTGTCACAATGAGACATTGGGGGGTAAAATGCTCAAGACAATTGTGATTGGCAGCTGTGTTTCCGTTCAGGGGCTGCTGGAGAACACCTATCCGGATGGACGCATTTCGGTGCGGGTGGGCAACAACGTGTTTGTGGGCAAACCTGCCTGAGCGCGTTCACCCGGGCGGCGCGGCACGGTCGTTAGTGCCGCCATCACTCTGTTCGGATGGGAAAACGGGTGGGGATGTGTGAACACCTTTTCGGAACAACCCAAACCAAAACGGCCGGTGCAATGCACCGGCCGTTTTCAATTGCAATCGCCTGACTGGATCAGGAGAGCGAGCGCTCAATCTCTTGCCGCTCAAAGATCTCGATGACGTCGTCGGGACGAATATCATCGTAGTTCTCAAAGGCCATGCCGCATTCCTGACCGGACTGGACCTCGGACACTTCGTCCTTGAACCGCTTGAGGGTCTTCAGCGTACCTTCGTGGACCACCACATCGTCGCGCAGCAGGCGCACACCGGCAGAGCGGCGCGCGATGCCTTCGGTGACAAGACAACCGGCAACCTTGCCGACGTTCGACACCTTGAAGACTTCCTTGATCTTGGCGTAGCCGATAAAGTTTTCGCGGATTTCGTTCGACAGCAGGCCCGAGGCCGCCGCTTTCACATCGTCCACAAGGTCGTAGATCACCGAATAGTAACGGATCTCCACGCCTTTCTGGTTGGCACTGTTGCGGGCCGGAGCGTTGGCCCGCACGTTGAAGCCGATGACCGGGCAACCTGACGCTTCGGCCAGACCAACGTCGGTTTCCGTTATGGCACCCACACCGTAGTGGATCACCCGCACGCGGACCTCGTCGTTGCCGATCTTTTCCATCGCCTGAACGATGGCCTCGGCAGAACCCTGCACGTCGGCCTTGACGACAATCGGCAGCTCGGAGACGTTTTCGTCTTCCTTGGCCTTTTGCATCAACTGGTCCAGCGTGGTTGCTGCACCAGCCGCTGCGCGCTTTTCCTTGGCCAGGTTGGCACGGTATTCGGCGATTTCACGCGCCTGCGCCTCGGTGGAGACGACGTTCAGCACGTCGCCCGCCTCGGGTGTGCCGTTCAGGCCCAGAACCTCGACCGGAACCGAGGGACCGGCCTCTTTGACGCGCTCGCCCTTGTCGTTGATCAGCGCGCGGACCTTGCCGAACTGCTCACCGACAACAAAGATGTCGCCCTGCTTCAGCGTGCCGTTCTGCACCAGAACCGTCGCCACGGGACCGCGACCCACGTCCAGCTGCGCCTCGATCACGGCACCTTCGGCGGCGCGGTCGGGGTTGGCTTTCAGCTCGAGGATCTCGGCCTGCAATGCAATTGCCTCCAGCAGGGCATCAAGGCCCTGACCGGTGACAGCGGACACTTCGACATCCTGCACGTCGCCCGACAGTTCTTCGACGATGACTTCGTGCTGCAATAGATCGGTACGGACCTTGGTGGGGTTCGCGCTGGGTTTGTCGACCTTGTTGATCGCCACGATCATCGGCACTTTGGCCGCCTTGGCGTGGTTGATCGCCTCGATGGTCTGCGGCATCACGGCGTCATCCGCCGCAACCACCAGCACAACGATGTCCGTCACCTGAGCACCACGAGAGCGCATCGAGGTAAAGGCCGCGTGACCCGGCGTATCGAGGAAGGACAGCACCGCGCCATTGTCGGTTGTCACCTGATAGGCGCCGATATGCTGCGTGATTCCGCCAGCCTCGCCCGCCGTCACCTTGGCGTTGCGGATGGCGTCCAGCAGCGATGTCTTGCCGTGGTCGACGTGGCCCATGATCGTGATCACGGGCGGGCGACCGATGAGGTCTTCGGGCTTGTCCTCGACCTCTTTGATGACATCCTCGACGTCCGCATCAGAGACGCGGGTGACCCGGTGGCCGAATTCCTCGATCACCAGTTCCGCGGTGTCCGCGTCAATCGACTGGTTCTGCGTCGCCATGATCCCGGCGTTCATCAGCGATTTCACAACGTCGCCGACACGCTCGGCCATCCGGTTGGCCAGTTCGGCCACCGTGATCGCCTCAGGCAGGCGGACTTCGCGGACAACCTTTTCACGCTGCTGAACCCCGCCCATGGCCTTTTGCCGGGCGCGCTCCTGCTTGCGCTTCATTGCTGCCATGGATTTCTGCCGACCGCCTTCGCCGCCAGTCAACGCCTGGTTCAGGGTCAGCTTGCCAGAGCGGCGGCCACCGTCGTCCCGACCACGGCCGCGATTGCGGTTCTGGTCGTCGCGTTCGGGGGCGCGTCGCGGCGCATCGCTGCCCTTTGTGGGCTTGGCACGGGCCGAATCGTCGGCCTTGGGCGCGGGTGCGGCAGCAGCCACAGCCGCCGCCTTGGCGGCGTCCTCGGCCTCGCGCTTTTCGCGTTCCTCATTTTCGGCCTTGGCCTTGGCGGCTTCCTCGGCTTCGCGCTTTTCGCGCTCTTTGAGTTCCTTCTCGGCGCGCATCCGCTCACGCTCTTCGGCGCGGGCTTTTTCGTCCGCCTCACGTTTGGCGGCTTCTTCGGATTCGCGTGCCTTGGCGGCTTGCAGCGCCTTCAGGCGACGCTCCATCTCGGCAACAGAAATGCCCGCCGGGCGTTTGCCGCCCGACCCGCCAACCTGACCGCCTTTGCCGCCACCCGCACCGCTACCGGCACCGGGTTTGGGCACGACGACCCGCTTGCGCTTGGTCTCCACCACGACGTTCTTTGTGCGTCCGTGGCTGAAGCTCTGCTTCACGCTGCCCGAACGGGCCCCGCCACGCACACCCAATGTCTTTTTACCGTCGTTATCGCTCATGAAGTTTCTTCATCCTTTCCGGTGGCCCCTGCCACCGCGATCCGCGTCTGACACGACGCGTACACCCTTCAAGCGTTGGGCTTCCTCTACAATACGCGGCACAAGACCACCAGAGCCAAGCGCGGCGTGTATCACAGTTTGTCGGCCAAAGGCCATGCCCAGTTCATCTGCCGTCAGCCACCCGATGTAATTGCCACCGTATGGCGTCGACAGTTTCGACTTTCCACGGCCAGAGCCGTCTTCCGCCTGGATCAGAACCCGGGCTTCTTCGGACTGTAGCCAAGACTTAACCTTCTCATACCCCGAGACGGCCTCGCCCGATTTTCGTGCCAGAGAGATCAGGTCCACAACCCGCTTCACCAGCATTTGTTCGATCAGATCAGCCAACCCATCCGGTGCTTTCACGGGCTGTTTCATGGCCCGACTGAACAGCCCCTTGGCAGCGGCCTTTTCTATCGCCGCGCGGTTGGCCGCTACATATAGGCCCCGTCCCGGCAATTTACCAGCCAGATCCGGCACCATGCGGTCGTCCGGTCCCAGCACAAAGCGGATCAGCCCGTCCTTGGGCTGAACTTCGCCAGTGGCGATGCACTTGCGCTCCGGTCCGTCGGAATGGTCTTTGGCCTGTCCGCCCCGCGTCATGCTGGTGTCACGCCTCCTGCTCGTCTTTGTCGGTCAGGTCGTCGCTGGTGTCTTCGTCCGCGTCGTCCGGCTCTGTCTCGGTGGGATCGACCCACCCCAGCAGGACGCGCGCTGTCATCACCATGGTTTGCGCTTCTTCCAGATCGACCTCGAATTTTTCCAGCAACCCGTCGTCCTTGACGCGCTTGCCACCCTCGGTGGTCCAGCCGCCGGCCAGTTCCCAGTCCGCACAGGTGGCGAAATCCTCAAGCGTCTTGATGCCGTCCTCGGCCAGTGCCTCCAGCATCTGCGGAGTCAGTCCCTCGAAGTTCACAAGGCTGTCGTCCACACCCAGTTCACGGGCGCGTTCCAGCGCCTTGCGCGCCAGTTCTTCAAGGTTTTCGCGGGCACGGGTCTGCAGCTCTTCGGCGGTGCCTTCGTCGACGCCGTCGATCACCAGAAGTTCTTCAAGCTCGACATAGGCGACCTCTTCGAGGTTGGTAAAGCCTTCGGAAACCAGCAGTTGGGCAAAGAATTCGTCGACGTCCAGCGCGTCCATGAACAGCTTGGTGCGCAGTTCGAACTCGGCCTGACGGCGCTTGGACTCTTCCTCTTCGGTCATGATGTCGATGTCCAGCCCGGTCAGCTGCGACGCCAGGCGCACGTTCTGACCGCGGCGGCCAATGGCCAGCGAAAGCTGCTCATCGGGGACGACAACCTCGATCCGCTCGGCGTCTTCGTCCAGAACAACCTTGGACACTTCGGCCGGTTGCAGCGCGTTCACAAGGAAGGTCGGCATGTCCTCGTTCCACGGGATGATGTCGATCTTTTCGCCCTGCAGTTCGTTCACCACGGCCTGCACACGGCTGCCGCGCATACCGACGCAGGCGCCGACGGGGTCGATGCCGCTGTCGTAGGACACAACGCCGATCTTGGCGCGCGAACCCGGGTCACGGGCGACGGCCTTGATCTCGATGATGCCGTCATAGATTTCCGGCACTTCCATCTTGAACAGTTCGGCCATGAACTGCGGATCGGTGCGCGACAGGAAGATCTGCGGCCCGCGGGCCTCGCGGCGCACGTCCTTGATGTAGCAGCGGATACGGTCGCCGGGACGATAGCTTTCGCGGCCGATCTTTTCGTTGCGGCGCAGAATCGCCTCGCCACGGCCCACGTCGACGATGACGTTGCCGTATTCCTCGCGTTTGACGACGCCGTTGATGATGGTCCCGGCGCGGTCCTGAAATTCCTCGAACTGACGATCACGCTCTGCTTCGCGGACTTTTTGCAGAATCACCTGCTTGGCCGACTGCGCCGCGATTCGGCCCAGTTCCACAGGCGGCACCTCTTCGGAATAGACATCGCCAATCTGCGGGTCGGCCAGATACTGCTTGGCCTGCTCGACGGTTAGTTCGGCCTGATAGTTCTCAAGCTCTTCTTCCTCGACGACGGTGCGCACGCGGGTAAAGGTCGCCTTGCCGGTGCGGCGGTCGATGTTGACACGGATGTCCATTTCGGCGCCGTAACGCGACTTGGCCGCGCGGGCGAGGCTCTCTTCCATCGCTTCGACAACCAGACCGGGGTCGATCATCTTCTCGCGCGCCACCGCCTCGGCGGTTTGCAGCAGTTCCAGCTGGTTTGCAGAGGTGATTGCCATTGGTCTTAGTCCTCCTCGCGAGACGCATCGGCCTCGGTCTCGATTTCATCGAATTTCTTTTCGTCCAGCGCGGCTGCGGATTTGCGCGCCTTCAGCATCTCACGAATCAGCTCATCGGTCAGCACCAGCTTGGCGTCTGTCAGCCAGTCAAATTCCAGCCCAACGGTGCCCTCGTCCAGATTGACCAGAACCTCATTGCCCTCGACCCCGGCCAGAATGCCGCGAAAGCGTTTGCGCCCATCGATCATCTCGGACGTTTCCAGCTTGGCCTCATAGCCCTCGTAGGTGTCGAAATCCTTCAGCCGAGTCAGCGGACGGTCGATTCCGGGGCTGGACACCTCCAGCGTGTAGGTATCAAGGATCGGATCCTCGACATCCATCACCGCGCTGACGGCAGTCGAGATCTCGGCGCATTCATCCACTTCGATTCCGCCCTCTGGGCGTTCGGCCATGATCTGCAACGTTGGCACCTGTCCGCCCATCAGGCGGATGCGCACCAGGTCAAAGCCCATGTCCTCGATCACCGGCTGGACGATCTCGGCCAGTCGGCGGTCCATGCCGGTCTTGGCGATCAGCTCGTTCATTGGTCTCTTGCCTTTCGGGCACAAAAAAACGGGCCAGCGGCCCGTTGTCGAAAGCACGATGGGCGCTGAGGCTGGACCCCAGCGCGCCGCTGTTGATCGGCGTATATGCGAGCGGGTTGGGGGACGCAAGCAGATTCGCGATGCTCCATCATGAACACGCCTCCATACATGGTTTGTGCGTGCCGCCTTCAGCGTTTCAGGTCATGACGTCCGGCGCATCCCGCCCGGTGCGTTCCGGCAGCCCGGTCAGCAGGTTCACAGCTGTGGCCAGATCACTGAGAGCTGCCTGAGTCTCTACGTTCAGGTCGCCATCGGCGGGTTCATGGCGTTCCAGATAGACGCGAACCGTTGCACCCTCGGTTCCGGTGCCGGACAGGCGCATCACCGCGCGGCTGTCATCGGCAAACAGCAGGCGGAGACCCTGGTTGTTGCTGACCGACCCGTCCACCGGATCGGTGTAGGAAAACTGATCAGCGGCAGCGATGGTTTTGGACGGATTGCTCACCTGGGTACCGGGCAGATCGGCCAGACGCGCGTTCATGTCCGCCATCATCGCCTCGGCTGCTGCCGCATCGACGGCCTCGTAGTCATGCCGGGAATAGTAGTCGCGCCCATAGGTCTGCCAGTGGTCCTGCAAGATTTCTTTTACCGAAACCTTGCGCTCTGCCAAAATGTTGAGCCACAGGATCACCGCCCACAGACCGTCCTTTTCGCGTACATGGTCGCTGCCTGTTCCGGCGCTTTCCTCACCGCAGAGCGTGGCCTTGCCCGCGTCCAGCAAGTTTCCAAAGAACTTCCACCCGGTCGGTGTCTCAAAACTGGCGATGCCCAGCTTTTCCGCCACCCGGTCCGCTGCGCGGCTGGTCGGCATCGACCGTGCCACGCCCGCCAGCCCGCGTTTGTAGCCGGGGGCCAGATGCGCGTTCGCCGCCAGCACGGCAAGACTGTCCGAGGGGGTCACATAGACGCCCTTGCCCAGAATCATGTTGCGGTCGCCATCGCCATCAGAGGCGGCGGCAAAATCCGGGCCATCGTCGGACATCACCAGATCAACCAGCGGCTTGGCCCAGATCGGGTTCGGATCCGGGTGTCCTTTGCCGAAATCCACCGACGGCGTACCGTTCATCACCGTACCTTCTGGCGCGCCCAGCATCCCCTCAAGGATCGTCTTGGCGTAGGGGCCGGTGACCGCATGCATTGCATCGAATCGCAGGGTGAAACCGCCTGCGATCAGATCGGAGATTGCCTTGAAATCAAAAAGTTCCTGCATCAGCGCGGCATAGTCCGTCACCGGGTCCACGATCTCGACCGTCATGCCGCCCAGCGCCGCGTCGCCCAATGCAGACAGGTCCAGATCCGCGGTGTCCAGCGTGGTGTACTCTGACACTGTCTTGGTCTGCTCGAACATGGCCGCCGTCACGCTCTCGGGCGCGGGTCCACCGTTCGAGATGTTGTATTTCAGACCGAAATCCGCGTCGATGCCGCCCGGGTTGTGGCTGGCCGACAGGATCAGCCCGCCATCGGCCTTGCGCTGGCGGATCAGGTTCGACGCGGCAGGTGTAGACAACAGCCCGTTCTGACCGACGATGCAGCGCGCAGCGCCTTGCGCCGCGGCCATACGCAGGATGGTCTGGATCGCCTCGGCGTTGAAAAACCGACCATCGCCGCCGACCACAAAGGTCTTTCCTGCAACCCCGTCGATGGCATTGAAGATCGCCTGCACAAAGGCCTCAAGATAGCCGTCCTGCATGAAAACACGGGTCTTTTTGCGCAGACCGGAGGTGCCGGGCTTTTGCCCGTCAAAGGGCGTCAGGGCGCGCGTGATGGGCGTCATTGGGTCGGTCCTTTCTGATCGGTCCCGCTGCGATCTGCGGGCATGAAAGCGCGAATGCGGTCACGGGGCAAAGCCTCTGACAGCCGTTCGACGGTGACGGGATTGCGACGGCGCCAGTTGGGGTGCTGGTCCACGGTGCCGGGCAGGTTCTGCGCCTCCAATCCACCCAGCAGGTCGTCCAGTTGCAGTGCCACCAGCGCGGACGGCGCGGTGCAGAGCTTTGCCTGCACCGCCTCGGCGATTCTCTTTGGTGTGGCGAGCGGCGGCAGCGCGCACATGGTGCGCAGACCCTGGCGTTGCCGCGCGCGCAGGTCGTGCCGTGCGCTGGTTTCCCCACCAGACAGCCAGCCCATACGCTGCCACCATGCGATGTCCTGCCCGTACCAAAAACCCTTGATCGTCGGCGTGTCATGGGTGCCGAAACAGGCCAGCGCAAAGGGCCGCAGGTCGCGGGGCTGGCACAGCTGTCCGTCGCCGGGCGTTTCATATTGCCAGACCGCATAGCTGAGCAGACCCGCGCCGTTCAGTTTTTCCCGGAACCCGTCGGGGACAAGGCCCAGATCCTCACCGACCACGACACAGCACGCCTGCGCCGCCTCGATGGCGATGACGGCCAGCAGGCTGTCAAACGGCTGGGAGACATAGCCGCCGGGGCTGCCGTCATCGGGTATCCAGAAGCTGCGCAACAGGCCCAATGCGTGGTCGACTCGCAGGATGCCCGCCTTGGCCATCAGCTTGCGCAGCATGGCGCGCAGCGGTTTGTACTGGGCTGCGCGCAGCCGTGCGGGCGCATGGGCGGCCAGGTTCCAGGACTGGCCTTCGGGGTTCAGGTGATCCGGTGGTGCGCCGACGCTGACTCCTTGGGCGATGGTGTCGCGGTGCATCCAGACCTCGGCCCCGCCGGGGCGTGCGCCCACTGCCAGATCCAGGTAGAGGCCGAAATCCATGCCCGCATCCAACGCGGCCGCCTGCGCGGTGTCGATCTGCCTTTCAGCACGCCATTGCAGCCACTGGTGGAAACCAACGTCCGCCGAGGCCGCCCGCGCTGCTTCGGCGCCGGGTTTGCGCAGGGCCTCGGGCCACTTGCGAAAATCCTCACCGTGGATCGCGCTCAGCGCCTCGAACTGCGCAAAGGTGTCCAGCACCGGACCGCCTTGTGCGCGAAACACCTGAAACGCCTTGCGCTCGGGCGCGGGGGCGGCGTCAAACCGGGCATATTCGGCGCGCAGCGCGGCGCGCTGACGGCGGCGAAAGGTGGGGTAATCGACCAGATCGCCCTTCGGCGTCGGACCCAGCCCAGCGCGTGGCGCAATGTGATCCGTGCTGAAAAACCCCCGGTGCGTGGGCGAATAAGGGCTGATCATCTCGTCCGCCGCCCAACCCAGCGCGTGGATCGGGTTCAGGCCAAAGAACTGCGCGCCGCTTTTGGCAAGGGCGCGCAGGGCGGCGGGCAGATCGGCATAGCTGCCAAGGCCGCCGTTATGCCCCGACCGCAGCCCGTACAACGTGCCGCAAACCCCCCAGCCTTTGGCCCGCCCGGTCACGTCCGCCACGGTTGGCGCATGCGGCGGGGCCGACAGCACCAGCGATTCGGTCCGGCGGTCCGGGGTGGCGGCGTGCAGGGTGAAATATCCGACCGGCAGCGGCTCCAGGTCAATGCTTTGGCCGGCGCGCCCGGCCATCACCTCGGCACCCGTCTCGTCCAGCACCAGCCAGTCGCAGGGGGCCGACACCGGCAAAGAGACGCGCGTTCCGGCGGTGGCGATGAGTTCATCGGGCACATGGGCCTCATTCCCTTGCGTACGGGTTTCGGCCAGTGCCTCTGTCACAGCACCCGCAGTTGAGGCATCGACGCCCATGCCGCCCAGAAGGGCCCGCAGCGTGTCGGGAGACGCGCCATGCTCTGCCCCCTGAAGATCGTGGAATCCAAGGTGGACTCCGTAGGCCCGCGCCAATTGGCGCAGGGCGTCATCGGGGGCGATCATGTCTGGCTCTCCGGAAGGCGGACAAAGCCCGCGACACTGAACGCGGCGACCGTCACGGTCGCCTCGGTGATCTCTATCGGCGTCTGCGTCGCGGTTGAGGTGTCGATCTCGCGCCGCCAGGTGCCCGCCTCCGGCGTCGGCAGTTCAAGCGTCTGTGGCGTGCCTTCGCGGTTAAATGCCAGCAAGACCTCTTCGGCATCGGCGCAGCCTGCCGGGCTTTCGGCGCACCCGCGCAGCAACAGGCACAGGCTGGACAGGCCCGGATCGCGCCAGTTCAGCGCGCTGCCGTCAAAGGCGCGCCACTCGACATCGGGCTGGCTGTCCATGCGCTCTACCCCGTGCAGGAACCGGGACTGGCGCAGCGCGCCATGGGCCTGACGAAAACGAGACAAGGCCGCCGTGAACGCGATTTGGTCCGCGTCCATCGTGTCCCAGTCCAGCCAGCTGATCTCATTGTCCTGGCAATAGGCATTGTTGTTGCCGCCCTGACTGTTGCCGCCTTCGTCGCCGGCCAGGATCATCGGCGTGCCCTGCGACAGCAATACGGTGGCCAGCATGTTGCGGCGGCGCTGTTGACGGGCGGCAAGGATTTCGGCGTCATCCGTTTCACCCTCCGCGCCCATATTGTCGGAATGGTTGGCGTGGTGGCCGTCCCGGTTGTTCTCGCCGTTGGCGTGGTTGTGGCGCAGCGCATAAGAGGTGACGTCAGCCAACGTGAAGCCGTCATGTGCAGCGGCAAAGTTGACAGAGGACCAGGCACGCCGCCCCCGGGTGTCAAACAGGTCGGCGGTGCCCAGCAGCGCAGACCCAAGATCCTGCGCGGCATGACCATCCCCGCGCCAGAACCGCCGCAGCGTGTCGCGAAAACGGTCGTTCCATTCGGCAAATTCAGGCGGGAACTGGCCAAGGCGATAGCCGCCGGGGCCCAGATCCCAAGGTTCTGCGATCAGTTTGACCTGGCTCAGCACCGGGTCCTGCCGCAGCGCATCCATGAACCCGCCATGCCGATCAAAGCCGTGTTTTTCACGCCCCATGGTGGTGGCCAGGTCAAAGCGGAAACCGTCCACGCCCATGCATTCCACCCAGAACCGCAGGCTGTCCAGGACCATCCGCAGGACAAAAGGATGCTGAATGTTCAGTGTGTTGCCGGTGCCGGTGTCGTTGACGTAAAACCTCGGCTGCCCCTCGACCAGCCGGTAGTAGGACGCATTGTCGAGGCCGCGAAAGCCGAATGTCGGCCCCAGATGATCGCCCTCTGCCGAATGGTTGTAGACTACGTCAAGGATCACCTCGATCCCGGCGTCATGGAAACGCTCGACCATTTTGCGGAATCCGGCGACGCCCTCTGGCCCAAAGTAGCGCGGTTCTGGCGCAAAGAAGGCGGCGGTGTTGTACCCCCAGTGGTTTACCAGCCCGCGCGCGGTCAGCGCGTTCTCAGACCGGATCGCCTGCACCGGCAACAGCTCCACCGAGGTGATGCCAAGGCGCGTGAGATGATCCAGCATCGGCTGCGAGGCCAGGCCTTCGTAGGTGCCGCGCACATCCTTGGGCACGTCGGGGTGGCAGATCGTGCTGCCCTTGACGTGGGCCTCATAGATCAGGGTGCCGTCCCAGCCGCGCCGCAGCCCCTTGGCGTCGGGCGGGAAATCGGCAGGGTCCCAGACAACGGCCTTGGGGACATGCGGGGCGCTGTCAGTGGTGCTGAACGACAGGTCCCCGTCACTTGTGCCGACCGCATAGCCAAAGGTTTCGGGATTGGTGGTGAACTTGCCGTGCAGGATCCGCGCATAGGGATCAAGCAACAGCTTGTTAGGGTTGAAACGATGGCCTCGCTCGGGCGCAAATGGGCCATGAACCCGGTAGCCATACAGGGCGCCGGGCCGCAGGCCGGGGACATAGCCGTGCCAGACCTCACCGCTGCGTTCGGGCAGGGGCAGGCGTTGCAGCTCGGTCTTGCCGTCGGGCGAAAACAGGCACAGGTCGACCTGATGCGCATGGTCTGAAAACAGCGCGAAATTCGTGCCTTCGCCGTCAAAGACCGCGCCCAGGGGAGTGGGTCTGCCGGAGGAGATCCCGTGAGGGCCGCGGGCCGTCGAAGTCATGCGATCAGCGTCTCGTACATCTGGACATATTGGCGGGCCGAGTTTTCCCAGCCCACGGGTTGCCGCATCGCTGCGGTTTGCATCTTTTGCCAAAGCGCGCGGTCCCTGTAGGCGTCAAAAACGCGGTCAAGGACGGCTTCGATCCCGGCCACCGACACGTCGTCAAAGACGAACCCGGTGGCCACCTCGGCGGCGAGCGCCGCGTGATTGGCGTCGATCACCGTATCGGCCAATCCGCCGGTCCGCGCAACCACCGGCAGCGTGCCATAACGCAATCCGTACAACTGCGTGAGGCCGCAGGGTTCAAAGCGCGATGGGATCAGGATGGCGTCCGAGCCGGCCTGTATCAGATGCGAAAACGCCTCATCATAGCCGATGTGAACGCCGACCCGGCCCGGAAACTGTTTGGCGGCCTGCTGAAAGGCCTGTTCCAGTATCGGATCGCCCGACCCCAGCAAGGCCAGCTGCCCGCCGCCCTCAACCAGTGCCGACAGGGCACCGGCTAGCGCATCCAGTCCCTTTTGCAGGGTCAGCCGACTGACGACGCAGAACATCGGGCCATCGTGATCTGGGTCAAGATCCAGCCGTTTTGCCACCTCGGCCCGGTTCTTTGCCTTGGCGCCCAGCGTTTTCGCGCCATACCCGGCGGCCAGTGCCGGGTCCGTCATCGGGTTCCAGGCGTCCAGATCAATGCCGTTCAGGATACCGGACAGGTCACTGGCGCGCTTGTTGAGCACGCCGTCCAGACCCATGCCGAATTTCGGCGTCAGGATCTCACGCGCGTAGGTCGGGCTGACGGTTGTGATGCGGTCGGCGTAGACCAGTGCGGCCTTCAGGAAACTCACGTCGCCGTAGTATTCCAGACCGTCGGGATGAAACCAATCGCTGCTCAACTGCAGATCGCCCATGACATGCGGACCGAACCGGCCCTGAAAGGCGATGTTGTGGATCGTGACAATAGAGACGGGCGGCGTGCGACCGTCCTGCCGCAGGTAGACCGGGGTCAGTCCGGCCTGCCAGTCATGCGCATGAACAACGTCCGGCACCCAGCCGGACAACCCGTCAAAGCTGATCCGCGCGGCAGCCTGGGCCAGCGCGGCGAACCGGATATGATTGTCTGGCCAGTCCTTGCCATCGGGGCCGGTGTAAGGCGCGCCGGGACGGTCGAACAGTTGCGGCGCGTCCAGTAGCAAAAGGGTTACACCCTCTGCCGTGACCTCGACCAACCGGCCAGAGCCACCGGGCAAATCACCAAAGCTGGCCACCTCCTTGCCCTGTGCCAGCAACGGGAACAGAGCCGGGTAGGCGGGCAGGACGGTCTTGACCTCGACCCCCAACGCCGCCAGCGCACCCGGCAAAGCGCCCGCCACATCCGCAAGCCCGCCCGTCTTGACGAAGGGCGCGCATTCCGAGGTGACCATCAGCACCTTCATGTCACAACTCCAGCTTGTGGATCATCTCGTTGGTGATCAGGCAGATGCCGTTTTCGGTGCGGCGGAACCGCTTGGCGTCCAGTTCGGCATCTTCGCCGACAATCAGCCCCTCGGGGATCTTGACCCCGCGGTCGATGATGGCGTTCTTGATGTTGGCGTGGCGGCCGACCTCTGCGTAGGGCAGGGCAACGACGCCCTCCAGTTGCGCATAGGAATGCGTCTTGACCCCAGTGAACATCAGGCAACGTTCCAGTGTGGAGCCTGAGATGATGCAGCCGCCCGACACCATCGACGACACGGCCTGCCCGCGGCGGCCCTCTTCGTTGTGGATGAACTTGGCCGGGGCGGTCAGCTCGGAGTAGGTCCAGATCGGCCAGTTGGTGGCGTAGATGTCCAGTTCCGGTTCAAAATCGGTCAGGTCGATATTCGCCTGCCAATAGGCGTCCAGCGTGCCGACATCGCGCCAGTAGGGTTTCTTTTCCAGCCCGGACATGACGCAGGACCGACCAAAGGGATGCGCCACCGCGTCGCCAGTGGCCACCAGACCGGGGATGATGTCCTTGCCGAAATCATGGGTCGAGTCGGGGTTCTTGGCGTCGGCCTCCAGCAGGTCACACAAGAATTCGGTCTCGAAGACATAGATGCCCATCGACGCCAGAGAGCGGGTCGGATCGCCGGGCATTGTGGGCGGCTCTGCCGGTTTTTCGACGAACTCCAGGATCTTGTCGGTGTCGTCCACTGCCATCACGCCAAAGCCCTTGGCCTCTTCGCGCGGCACCTCGATACAGCCCACGGTCACCTTGGCGCCCGAGGTCACATGCTGTTCGATCATGAACGAATAGTCCTGCTTGTAGATATGGTCCCCTGCCAGGATCAGGATGTATTTCGGACCGTATCCCCGAATGATCGAAATGTTCTGGGTGACCGCGTCAGCAGTCCCCTTGTACCAGTTTTCCTCGTCCAGCTGCTGTGACGCAGGCAGGATATCCAGCCCCTCGTTGCGTTCGGCCCGGAAAAAGGACCAGCCGCGTTGCAGGTGGCGGATCAGGCTGTGCGCCTTGTACTGGGTCGCAACACCGATCCGGCGGATGCCGGAGTTGACCGCATTGGACAGCGCAAAGTCGATGATCCGGGTCTTGCCCCCGAAATAGACCGCAGGCTTTGCCCGGATGTCGGTCATTTCCTTCAGGCGCGACCCGCGCCCACCCGCAAGGACATAGGCCATCGTTTGCTGGGCCAGCGTGAACCTGTCGTTGTGCATGTGATCCTCCCCCGTGATCAGGTGTCCGGTCAATTCTCGCCGGTCAGTTTAAAGAACACCGTCGCCAGCGGCGGTACGGTTATCTTGATCGAATGGTCGCAGCCGTGTGAGGCCACCGGCTCGGCGGTGACGCCGCCGCCGTTGACCTGACCGCTGCCGCCATAGACCGGCGCGTCGGTGTTCAGGCGTTCCTGCCAGTGACCGTCGGCAGGCACGCCGATACGATACTCAGTCCGGGTGACAGGTGTGAAATTCGACACCACCAGAACCGGCGCTTCGCCCTCCTCGCCCAGGCGGACCCAGGCAAAGATCGAGTCTGCCGCATTGCCGCCGTCGATCCAGCGAAAGCCCTGGGCCTTGCTGTCCAACTGATACAGCGCAGGGGTCTCACGATACAGGCGGTTCAGGTCCCGCACGAGGCTTTGCATACCCTTGTGGCGGTCGTCGTCCAGCAGGTGCCAATCCAGGCTCTGGTTGTGGTTCCACTCTTCGGGCTGTGCAAACTCGCAGCCCATGAACAACAGCTTCTTGCCCGGATGACCAAACATGAAGCCAAAGTAGGCGCGCAGGTTGGCAAAGCGTTGCCAATCGTCGCCCTGCATCCGGCCCAACAACGATCCCTTGCCATGCACAACCTCGTCATGGCTGATCGGCAGCACAAAGTTCTCGGAAAAGGCGTAGTGCAGGCCAAAGGTCATCTTGTCGTGGTGGTATTTGCGGTTGATCGGGTCCTCGCTCATGTAGCGAAGCGTGTCGTTCATCCAGCCCATGTTCCACTTGAACCCAAAGCCAAGCCCGTCATGGGACGTGGGCGCGCTGACCCCGGGAAAGGCGGTGCTTTCCTCGGCCAGGGTCATCACGTCGGGGTGCATGCCATAGACCTGATCGTTCATGCGCCGCAGGAAGGAAATGGCCTCAAGGTTCTCGCGGCCGCCGTGTTCGTTGGGAACCCATTCGCCGTCCTTGCGGGAATAATCGCGGTACAGCATCGAGGCCACCGCATCCACGCGCAGCCCGTCGATGTGAAATTCTTCCAGCCAGTAGCGGGCGTTGGCGATCAGGAAATTGGACACTTCAGAGCGGCCATAGTTGTAGACCAGCGTGTTCCAGTCCGGGTGGAAGCCCTCTTTCGGGTCGCTGTGTTCATACAAGGCGGTGCCGTCAAACTGCGCCAACCCGTGCGAGTCGGTCGGGAAATGGCCGGGCACCCAGTCGATGATCAGGCCCAGTCCGGCGTCATGGGTGGCCTCGACCAGCGCGCGGAAATCATCCGGCGTGCCGAACCGCGACGTCGGCGCGTACAGGCCCACCGGCTGATACCCCCACGACCCGCCAAAGGGATGCTCGGACACCGGCGTCAGTTCGATATGGGTGAACCCCATGTCAGCGGCGTAGCTGACCAGTTGATCGGCCATTTCGCGGTAGGTCAGTGACCGGTTGTCATCTTCCGGCACGCGCCGCCAGCTTTCGAGGTGGACTTCGTAGATCGAGATCGGCTGGTCGATGCGGTGTTTCTGCCAGCGAGTCGCCATCCACGCGTGGTCCTGCCATCCGAATTGGGTCAGGTCGCGCACGACAGAGGCGGTGAGCGGCGGCACCTCGGAGCCAAAGCCGACCGGGTCGGCCTTGAGCGGCAAAAGTTGGCTGTTGGAATCCAGAAGCTCGAATTTGTAGACGGCGCCTTCGCCCACGCCGGGGACAAAGATTTCCCAGATGCCGGTGTCGCCGCGGCGGCGCATGGCATGGCGTCGCCCGTCCCAGTCGTTGAAGCTGCCGACAACAGACACGCGTGACGCATTGGGCGCCCAGACGGCAAAGTGCACACCGGGCGCACCGCCCAAGGCGGTGAGATGCGCCCCAAGCGCGCGCCACAACTGGCCGTGCGTGCCTTCGCCCAACAGGTATTCATCCATCTCGCCCAGGATCGGCCCATATGCGTAGGCGTCTTCTTCTTCCCAGGTCGCGTCGGCGTTGGACATCCGCAAGCGATAGTCATAGCGCCCGACGACGCCCGGCAGGATGCCCTCATACAGATCCGGAGCGCCGTCTACCGGAGCAAGTGTCCCCAAGACCAGGTCACTGCCACTGGCCAGCACCTCGACCAGATCCACGTTCGGGCGAAAGACACGCACCGATTGCGTGCCATCCGGCAGTGTGTGCTGTCCAAGTACCGAAAAAGGGTCGCCGTGGCGGCCTTCTACGATCTGGCGTGCGGTGGTTAGGTCCAGGGGGGCTGTCATGCGCTCTGCTCCAATTCGCCGTCGATGGCGCTACCGACATTCCAGATGTCGCGCGCGTAACCGCGAATCGTTCGGTCCGATGAGAACCAGCCGACACCGGCAGTGTTGTTCAACGCCATTGCAGCCCATGACGACGAATGAGTAAAGGCTTCGTCGGCGCGGCGCTGCGTATCGAAATAGGTGTCGAAATCGCAGGACACGAGGAAATGGTCGTGATCCCACAGGTTGGCGACCAGATCGTGGTAGCGGCTGGGTTCCTCTGGTGAGAAACGACCCTCGGCGATCTGGGCCAGAACCTTTTGCATGCGCGGGCTTTGTTCGATGGCGGCGCGGGCATAGCCGTGGTGGCTGCGCCGCTCTGTCACCTCGGCGGCGGTCAGGCCGAACAGGAAGAAGTTTTCCGGCCCCACATGGTCGCGGATTTCGACGTTGGCACCGTCCAGCGTGCCGATGGTCAGCGCGCCGTTCAGGGCAAACTTCATGTTGCCGGTGCCCGACGCCTCTTTGCCTGCGGTCGAGATCTGTTCGCTCAGGTCCGCCGCCGGGATCAGCATTTCGGCCATCGTCACGTTGTAGTTGGGCGGGTAGACGATCTTGAGCAGATCCTTTGTCACCGGGTCGTTGTTGAGAACACCGCCGACGTCGTTGATCAGGCGGATGATTTGCTTGGCGACGTGATAGCCCGGTGCTGCCTTGCCGCCAAAGATCTTGACCCGTGGCGTCCAGTTGCCGTTCGGGTTGGCGTGGATTTCATTCCAGAACGCGATGGTTTCCAGAATGTTCATCAACTGGCGTTTGTATTCGTGGATGCGCTTGATCTGCACGTCGAACATGGCGTCCGGGTCGATGGCGATGCCGCAATGCTCCTGAACCCAGTTCGACAGGCGTTCCTTGTTGACGCGCTTGGCGGCCATGAATTCCTGCAAAAAGCCCTGATCACCGCTGCGGTCCCGAAGGCGGCTGAGCTGGTCCAGATCTGCGGGCCAGGCATCGCCGATTTCACGGGTGATGAGGTTCGACAGGGCCGGATTGCATTCATACAGCCAGCGGCGCGGCGTGATGCCATTGGTCTGGTTCACGATGCGCGTCGGGTGGATGCGGTGCAGATCGGCAAACACGGTCGATTTGACAAGATCGGTATGCAGCGCCGATACGCCGTTGACCTTGTGCGCCATGATAAACGCAAGCTCACCCATGTTGACGTTACCGTGGTCAAGGATGCGCGGGCTGTCGGGGTGTTGCGCCTGCTGGCCGTCCTCGATGGCGCGGATGATTTCCAGATGGCGGGGCAGCACACGGCCCAACAGCCATTCCGGCCAGCGTTCCAGCGCCTCTGGCAGCAGGGTGTGGTTGGTGTAGCCCAGGCAACGGCGGGCCAGTTCGATCGCCTCCGCCATGTTCAGGCCGTGAATGTCCACAAGAATGCGGATCAGTTCCGGTCCCGCAATGGCGGGGTGCGTGTCGTTCAGCTGAATCGCGGCGGCATCGGGCAGGGCGCGGATGTCGTCATGGTCGATAAAGAACCGGCGCAGAAGGTCGTGAATCGAGGCGGCGGTAAAGAAATACTCTTGCTTGAGGCGCAGTTCCTTGCCGCTTTCGGTGGTGTCGTCAGGGTACAGCACACGACAAATGGTCCGCGCCAGCGCCTCTGACCGGCTCGCGGCCAGGTAGTCGCCCCGGTTAAAGCTGGCGAGGTCGAATTCTTTTTGCGGCCGCGCAGACCACAGTCGCAAGGTGTTGCCCCAGCACCCCTGCCAGCCGACAACCGGCGTGTCAAACGCCGTCGCCAGTACGGTTTCATGCGGGTGCCATTTGGCCTTGCCTTCGTGGTGCTGCACATGACCGCCAAAGCCGATCTTGTAGCTGACCTCGGGGCGCTCAAATTCCCAGGCGTGGCGCTGGGCCAGCCAGGTTTCCGGCTTTTCGATCTGCTGGCCTTCGACAAAGTCCTGTTCGAACAACCCGTGTTCATAGCGGATGCCATAGCCCATCGCCGGGATGCCTAGCGTGGCCAGGCTGTCCATGAAACAGGCGGCAAGGCGACCAAGGCCACCGTTGCCAAGGGCTGCGTCGGGTTCGTCATGGACAAGTGTGTCATAGTCCTGACCCAGTTCCGTCACGGCGGCGCGCGCTTCGTTTGTCAGGCCGATATTGGCGGCGACGTCCTCGATCAGGCGACCGATGAGGAACTCCATCGAAAGATAGTAGACCCGCTTTTTTCGGCCGACATAGCTGGCCTTGGTGCTTTGATACCAAGAGTCCACCATCCGGTCGCGCAAGCTGAGCGAAAGGGCCATGCGCCAGTCATACAGCGCGGCGTGTTCGGCATCTTTGCCGAGCGAATAGCGCAGATGCGCGAGAATTTCGTCTTTCATAGGGTCGGTCCTGTCCTGTCTTTCGGGCCGCGAAACGCGCGCCATCGACCGGTCCTCCCGCTGACCGTGACACGCCTGTTATCGCTAACGGCAGTTGTGTACCAAAGGCCATACCTGATTTGCGATTAGTGTAACCCGGGCGTTTGCTGTTGCAAGCGTGTGCCAGTCAATGGCGGCCCGCCGCCCGACGGCGGAGCGCCATTAGGGTGCTACGCTGCGGCCTTTGGCGTAAGTTGTTGCTCTTCAATCGGCGGCGGTTCCATCGCGCCGGTCATGATCGCCACCGCGTCCGACATCGAGATCTTGGCCGGATCGACCACCGCGTGACGCTTGCCCAGCCGGTGAATGTGGACCCGGTCAGCCACCTCGAAGACATGCGGCATGTTGTGGCTGATCAGGATGATCGGAATACCCTTTGCGCGCACGTCCTGGATCAGTTCCAGCACCCGGCGGCTTTCCTTGACGCCAAGGGCGGCGGTTGGTTCATCCATGATGATGAACTTGCGGGCAAAGGCTGCGGCGCGGGCCACAGCCACGCCCTGACGCTGGCCGCCGGACAGGGTTTCGACCGCCTGATTGATCGACTGGACGGTCATCAGGCCCAGTTCCGTCAGCTTGTCCCGGGCGAACTTTTCCATCGCCTTCTTGTCGAGTTGACGAAAAACCGTGCCCATGAAGCCGGGTTTGCGCAGCTCGCGCCCGGCGAACATGTTGTCGGCAATGGACAGCGATGGCGACAGGGCGAGTTGCTGATAGACAATCTCGATCCCCATGTCGCGGGCTTGCAGCGGTGAGGTGAAATGCACCGGCTTGCCCTCGATCCTGATTTCGCCTTCGTCGGCCTGAACCGCGCCGCAGATCGCCTTGACGATCGACGATTTCCCAGCGCCGTTGTCGCCGATCACGGCCAGCACCTCACCCGGGTATAGGTCAAAATCCGAATGGTCGATGGCGGTGACGTGGCCGTAACGCTTCACGATTCCGCGGCCTTGAACGATGGGTTGCACAGACATTATCCCGAAACCTTCCTGATCCATTGATCGACAGAGACCGCCGCGATGATCAGCACACCGATCAGCAGGTAGGTCCATTGCGCGTCCGCCCCCATCAGGCGCAGACCCAAGGTGAACACACCAACGATCAGCGCCCCAAAGAGCGAGCCCAAAACTGAGCCGCGCCCGCCAAACAGCGAGATGCCCCCGATCACCACGGCGGTGATGGATTCGATATTGGCCAACTGGCCAGAGGTCGGAGAGACCGACCCGATGCGCCCGATCAAGGCCCATCCGGCAAAGGCGCAGATCAGGCCGGACAGCGCGTAGACGGACACCAGAACCTTGTTCGCCTCCATGCCGGACAGTTCCGCCGCCTCCTTGTCATCGCCCACGGCGTAGACATGTCGCCCCCAGGCGGTTTGCGTCAGCGCATAGGTCAGCACGCCAAAGAGCAGCAGCATGAAGATGATGCCATAGGTCAGGCGCGCGCTGCCCAGTTGCAGAGTGGTGCCGAAGAATTGCAGGATCGCGGCGTTCTGTTCGATGTCCTGAGAGCGGATCGTCTCGTTCGCCGAATACAGAAAGTTGGCCGCCAGAACGATCTGCCACATGCCCAGCGTCACGATGAAGGGCGGCAGTTTCATCCGCGTCACCAGCAGGCCGTTGATCGCGCCGATGCCGGTGCCCACGGCCAGGCCGCACATCACAGAGATGAACGGCGGGATGCCATAGCGAAAGGTGAACTGGCCCATGACGACTGAGCTCATGACCATGATCGCGCCCACGGACAGGTCGATGCCCGCGGTCAGGATTACCAGCGATTGCGCGGCTGCCACGATGCCAACGATCTGAACCTGTTGCAGGATCAGCGTCAGGGCAAATGGCGAAAAGAACTTGGACCCCAGCAGCAGGCCAAAGACCACGATGGACATTACAAGGACGATGAGCGGGACAAGGGCGGGGTTCGTGTGCAGGGCGTTTTGCACCTTGTGAACGAAACCTTGGGGCTTTTCGAACTCGGCAACCTGATTGGTGGCTGCGGACAACGACGATTCGTAGTCCGACCCCTTCGAGGCAGACTCGGTCATGTGGGATCCTCCCAGATCAAGTTTGTGGGTGCGTTCTGATGCGCGTTTCAGACCAGCCTAGGCGACAAGGCGGCAACGCGTCCATGACGAAGGGGCGGCTGCCGCCCCTTCGCTGTAGTTCAGAAGCTCGGGATCAACCCCAGCAGCGATCCATGCCCTCTTGCACAGTGATCGAGTCGACGCCGTCGACAGGCTGATCGGTGACCAGCGACACACCCGTGTCGAAGAAGTTCTTGCCTTCGGTCGGCTCTGGCTTGACGCCCTCGTCGGCCCATTTCTTGATCGCCTCGATGCCCAGCGACGCCATCAGCAGCGGATACTGCTGCGAGGTCGCGCCGATCACGCCGTCGGCCACGTTCATGACACCGGGACAACCGCCGTCGACCGAGACGATCAGAACGTCGTTTTCACGCCCGATGGATTTCAGCGCCTCATAGGCCCCGGCGGCTGCGGGTTCGTTGATGGTGTACACCACGTTGATGAAGGGATCCTGCGCCAGCAGGTTTTCCATCGCGCGGCGGCCGCCCTCTTCGTTGCCCTGCGTCACGTCGTTGCCAACGATGCGCGGGTCGGTTTCATCGCCCCACTTGGTGACATCCATGACGTCGATGCCAAACCCGGTCAGGAACCCCTGATCGCGCAAAACGCCAACCGACGGCTGCGACACGGCCAGATCCAGCATGCCGATCTTGGCGTCGGCGGCGGCATCGCCCAGCTTGCCGGCGGCCCACTTGCCGATCAGTTCACCGGCCAGAAAGTTGTCGGTGGCAAAGGTCGCGTCGGCGGAATCGATCGGCTCCAGCGGCGTGTCGAGCGCGATGACAAGGATGCCCGCGTCGCGCGCCTGCTGCACGGCCGGAACGATGGACGATGTGTCGGAGGCGGTCAGCAGAATGCCTTTGGCGCCATCCGCGATGCAGGTCTCAATAGCCTGAACCTGGGTTTCATGGTCGCCGTCGATCTTGCCGGCAAAGGACTTCAGCTCGATTCCCAACTCTTCGGCCTTGGCGGTCGCGCCTTCTTTCATCTTGACGAAAAACGGGTTGGTGTCGGTCTTGGTGATCAGGCACGCGCTGATCGAATGGCTTGCGGCGCTTGCGCCGGTTGCCAGTGCGGCGGCAGTCAGGGCAATGGCCGTGCCAGTCAAAAGCTTTTTCATGGTATCCTCCCAAAATCCGCGGGGTCCAACGCGGCAGTATTATCAGACCCAAGAGCCGCGATTTACGCCGACCCTTCGTCATCTAGAGAACAGATTCGAGCGGTCAAAGTCAATATAAATCAATCCGCGTTATTTATTATTGACAGGCGGCGCCGAAAGGGGAAATCTGACAAGAGAGGACGCGAAATGCTCAGTGCCTCCAGAAGGAACAACATGGACAGCACCCGGAAAGAAGACGATCCGGCGAGCCTGCCGTCAGACAGCGTGCGCGGGTCCAATCAAAGCGGTGTTCGGGCCCATAACGAACGGCTGGTCCTGTCGCTGGTTCGGCAATTCGGGCCGCTCCCCAAGGCCGAAATTGCCCGTCTGACTGGCCTGTCGGCGCAGACCGTGTCGGTGATCATGCGCGCGCTTGAAAAAGAGGGCTTGCTGCAAAAGGGAGAGCCAGTGCGCGGCAAGGTCGGCCAGCCGTCGGTGCCGATGAGCCTTGCGCGCGAGGGGGCGTTTTTTCTGGGGCTCAAGGTCGGGCGTCGGTCGCTGGACCTGTTGTTGACCGATTTCCACGGACACGTCGAAGGCCGCGTGCACCTGCCCCATCGCTATCCCACCCCCGATGGCGCGGTGACGTTTGCAAACGGCGCAATTGCGCAGTTGCTTGGCCAGCTTTCACCAGAGCATCGCGACCGTGTCGCCGGGTTGGGCATCTCCATTCCGTTCAGGCTGTGGGACTGGGCCAAGCCGCTTGGCCTGCCCACCACAGAGATGGAGGCATGGCGCGACCGCAAGATCGCAGACGAACTTGCCGAAAACTGGGCTTTTCCGGTCTACCTGCGCAATGATGGCTCTGCGGCCTGCGGTGCGGAGTTGGTCTTTGGCGATCAGAGCAAACCCCGCGACTTCCTCTATTTCTTTGTCGGCTTCTTTGTCGGCGGCGGGTTGGTCATCGACAACACGGTGTTCACCGGCCACAGCGGCAACGCCGCGGCCGTGGCGTCGATCCCGATCGGGATCAAGGGAACCAAGGTCAGCCAGTTGGTCGATGTGGCGTCCATATACACTCTGGAACGTCTGGTGACCGATGCGGGCGGCGACAGCGGCATGATCTGGGACAATCCGACCCAATGGGACTTGCCTGACGGTGTTCTGGATGCGTGGATGTCCCGTGCCGCCGATGGGTTGGCCTATGCGATCCTGTCCGCGTCCTGCCTGATCGACTTTCAAAGCGTGGTGATCGACGGCTGGCTGCCGGACCCGGTCCGTGCGGCCCTGGTCGCCCGAACCGCCCGCCGTCTGAACGAGATCAAGGTGCCGGGCATAGAGGTGCCGGACTTGCGCCAAGGCAGCATTGGGCGGGATGCGCGCGCGCTGGGCGCGGCGAGCCTGCCATTGTCCGACAAGTTTCTGGTCGATCGGAATGCCTTTCTAAAGGGCTGACACGATTGCGCGATCGCTGACCCGCCGCGCCGTGGCAAGGGCCGCGCACGCCGTCGGACACGACCTTGCGCCCTTTCTGACCGGTCAGGCGGCACACGACGTTGAGGCGCTGTTTGAGGCGATGCAATCCATGTGCATTGCGTCGCGCGCGGGGGTACGCGTCTTTTCCAATCTCGGCGGTGGATATCGCCCTGTGGGATCTGCCCGGCCAACGCACGGGCCAGCCGCTGTGGTAGATGGCGTGCGGGGCAGGGGACCGCTGTCAGGTTTGCGCGCGTCAAGGGCGGGATCGGGCAGCTGACCAAGGCGTTGGCCAACGAATGGGCGGACAAGATTATGTCAACGCACTCTGATTTTCAAACTGAGACACTCCCCGGTCAGATCAAGGTTTGCGAGGGTGCGAACTGATTGGCCATCGTCAAAGGCCGCCGGTTGCCTGCTCATGTCCTGAACGCTGTCGATGGAGGCCTGTGGGCCAGTGCCTGTCCGGAAAGGGACAGCGCCAGACAAGCATCACCAATACCGCGTGCGGGGTGTTTCCTGCAAACTGAGTCGCAAAGCTCGGCGCAGGCAGGGCTCGTCATTCACACAACCCAGCCAAAGGTCCCGGTTGCGAAACGCCCCCGGTTTGATTGGGATATCAAGAACGCACCCGGGACGACAAACCGGGCAAGGGAGGGGGCAATGTGCAACGGATGATCGCTCTGCTTATGGCCGTGATGCTGTTCCTCGGCATGGATGGCCCGGCTCTGGCATTGGATGTCAAGACAGAGGTTCCGCGTACCGATCATCCGCGCTTTTTGCCAAGTTTCCGCGATGGCTCTGATCCTCAGGATCGTCGCCTTGCCGGGACCGATCAGCTCGCGGAGGCGCTGGATCAGCTTTTGACGGACGGTAGCAGGCTGATAGTTGAGATGGCTGACAGCCAAGACCTGCCAGCCACTCACGGCGCTTCCGATGACACCACCATTGCCGATGTCGCCCGCGACAAGGCGATCAAAACGGCGCAAGTCGGCCAGCAGCGCCGGGGCATGGCCGAGACCCTGAATTGAAGGAGACCCTGATGAGATTTCTGACTGCCGCCGCCTTTGCCTGCGGCCTTTCTGCTCCGGCCTTGGCTGCGCCGCTGTGCGATGATCTTGGCTTTGCCGGGCTGCTGGCCTCTTGCAACCGGGGAGAGCCGATCCAGCTGACCCTCGCCTCTGGCCAACCATTGGGCGAGGATGTCACCCTGCAATCCGGGGCCTACTATAAAATGTTCATCACCGCTGATGGTTCTGCCGAACTGGCCATCACCGGGTCAGAGTTCTTTCGCGCAATCTGGATGAATGAGATCGTCATAAACAAGATCGAAATCCGCCCGATGGCCATCGACTCGATCGAATTTGACGCGGAAGGCGTGGCGGAGTTGTCCTTTATCGCCATCAAGCCCGGTACTCATATCCTGCGTATTCCCGGGTCAACCGGCGAAACCCAGCAGATCCGCATCAGCATTCAATAACCCCGACCGGAACCATTGAACATGACCCGCACCCTTGCCGTCGCCTTCGCCGTTGTCATTGCCGCCCCGTCCTTTGCCGGCAGTCACGAGATCCCGCAGGACACCGTGGACAAGATCACCGCCATGCTGGCCGAAATGAAATGCCAGATGGACCCCGACGACATCAAGACGGAAGACGGCGGGTATGAGCTGGACGACGTCATCTGCGAGGGCGGCCATCAGTTCGACATTGAACTGGATGCAGACCTGAATGAGGTCGGCCGTCGCGCCGAATGACACGCAGGGCCGCGACCAAAGGCCAATGGTCAGCGGCGCGACAATGCCCACAATGCACCAAAGCGGACTGCAAGGTCCAAGTAGCCAACCGGGAGACATCACATGATCCGATCCATCACACGCCGGGGCGCCTGCGCCCTTCTGGCGATGATCGTTGCCGCCCCCGCCTTTGCCCAGGATTTGCCGGTCATTCGTGCCGCCGTGCTGAAGATCGGCACCGTGAACTGGGAACTGGCAACCATCGTCGAGCAGGGCTTTGATGAGGCGCGTGGGTTTACTCTGGACATCGCGCCCTATGCCGACAATGGCGCCACGCGCGTCGCGGTTGAGGGCGGTGAGGCGGACGTGGCCGTTGCCGACTGGATTTGGGTTGCGCGGCAGCGGGCTGCTGGCAAGGACTATGTCTTTGTGCCCTACTCCAAGGCGGTTGGCGGCCTGGTCGCGCCGAAAGGCAGCGGCGTGGCCTCGCTCAAGGATCTGGCAGGCGGCAAGATCGGCATTGCCGGTGGGCCGCTGGACAAATCCTGGCTGATCCTGCGCGCCTATGCGCAACAGGAATACGGCATGGACCTGAAGGCTGACACCGAACAGGTCTTTGGCGCGCCGCCGCTGATCTTCAAATCCGGCCTCGGCGGCGATCTGCAAGGGGCGATCAACTTTTGGCATTTCCTTGCCAAGATGAAAGTGGCGGGTATGGAAGAGGTGATCTCGGTCGAGACGGCGGGTAAGGCGCTGGGATTGAACACCGACACGCCGCTGCTGGGCTACTACATGAAGGAAAGCTTTCTGGCAGAGAACCCCGGTCTGGCGCAGGCCCTGTATGACGCCAGCCGTGACGCCAAGGATCTGCTGGCCAGCGACGATGCCGCATGGGAGACGATCCGCCCGATCATGAATGCCAAGACAGACGCGCAGTTCGATCAACTTAAATCCGACTGGCTGGCCGGCACGCCCGCGCGCGGCCCGGTTGACATCGACGGCGCGAACAAGATGCTGGCGTTGATGAATGACCTTGGCGGGGCTGATCTGGTCGGCAAGGCGACCACCGTGCCTGATGGCCTGTTCGCCGACCTGAACTGAAGCAGGTCGCCCGATGAAAGACATGCACGCGGTCACGCCAATCCTGTCGATCATCGGGCTGTTTCTGCTGTGGATCCTCAGCGCGACACTGACGGCGGACCCGACGGTCCTGCCGCAGCCATGGGCCCTGATCGGCCCGGCAACGCGGGAGATCGGGTCAGGCGAATTGCCCTTCCACCTTGGCGCCACGTTGCTGCGAGTGATCTGGGCTTTTGCGCTGGCGATGTTCATTGGTATCGCGCTGGGTCTTGCCATGGGCCGGTCAGAGGCGCTGAACCGCTGGTTGGACCCTTGGCTGGTGATCTTTCTGAACCTGCCCGCGCTCGTGCTGATCGTGCTGTGTTACCTGTGGATCGGCCTGAATGAGACGGCGGCCATTCTGGCGGTGACGCTGAACAAGATCCCCAATGTCGCCACCGTTATCCGAGAAGGCGCGCGCGCCCTTGATCCGGATCTGGACGCCATGGCGCGGGTCTACCGGATGTCGTGGCTGGCGCGCATGCGCCATGTCACGCTGCCGCAACTGGCGCCGTTCATCACCGCCGCCGCGCGGTCCGGCGTGGCGGTGATCTGGAAAATCGTTCTGGTGGTCGAATTCCTTGGCCGCTCAAACGGCGTTGGCTTTCAGATTCACTTGTATTTTCAATTGTTTGATGTCGCGATGGTGCTGGTCTACGCGCTATCCTTCATCGCGGTGATGCTGGCGGTGGAATGGCTGGTACTGCAACCTTGGGAACGCCGCATCCGGCGGTGGAGGGCCGCGTGATCCGGGCCGACATCACAGCGAAATTCTTTGGCGATCAGCAGGTTCTGGGGCCGGTCCGCTTTGACATCCGGCCGGGGGAAACCGTTGCGCTGCTGGGGCCGTCCGGTATTGGCAAATCCACCGTCCTGCGGATCTTGGCCGGGATCGACACCCGGTTTGAGGGCACCGTGACGCGCCCCGACAATATGGCGATTGTCTTTCAGGAACCGACCTTGCTGCCGTGGCGTAGCGCGCTCGACAATCTGCTGATCGTGCGGCCGACGTTGGGGGCAGAGGCGGCGCGTGCCGCGCTGGCGCGGGTTGGCCTGGCGGGCCGCGACGATGCCTTTCCGGGGCAGTTGTCTCTTGGGCAGCAACGTCGGTTGGCGCTGGCGCGTGCCTTTGCCGGAGCGCCGGAGTTTCTGGTGATGGACGAACCGTTCGTGTCGCTGGACCCGGAGATGGCCGAACAGATGCTGACCCTCACAGAGGCGTTGATTGCCGAGGCAAAGCCCGCCACCCTGTTTGTGACCCACGCCCGGGCAGAGGCGGACCGTCTGGCCGACCGCACGCTGGTTTTGTCGGGAAAACCGGCCACGTTGCTAGATGAGGACGCTGAACATGATGTTTTGTGACGGCGTCTTGTCAGCCGCAGGTCAGCCATGACTGAGGGCCTCTCTGTCCAGAACCTCAGCTTTGCCTATGGCCCGAAACAGGCATTGGCTGACGTGTCATTTGACCTGCAAAAGGGCCGCTTTTGCGCTTTGCTTGGCCCCAATGGCGCGGGCAAGTCGACGCTGGTGTCACTCCTGACCCGGTTGCTTGTCTCACCCACCGGCACGATCCGCATTGCCGGGCATGACCTGCGCCAGGCACCCAGTCAGGCGCTTGCGAAACTGGGGGTGGTGTTTCAACAGCCAACGCTGGATCTGGACCTCAGCGTGCGCCAGAACCTCTCCTATTTCGCCGCACTGCACCGCTTGCCACGCAAAGGGTTGAACGCGCGAATCGACACGGTTCTGGAGCGGCTGGACATGGCCGAGCGTGCGCATGAAAAAGTCCGCGCGTTGAATGGCGGCCACCGGCGGCGCACCGAACTGGCGCGCTCCCTGCTGCATGAGCCGCAGGTGCTGCTGCTGGACGAACCCACCGTCGGGCTGGATGCGTCCTCTCGCGCCGGGATTGTCGCCCATGTGCATGACCTGGCCGCGCAGGGGATGTGTGTGCTCTGGACCACTCACCTGACCGATGAAGTGCGCGATACAGATGACCTGCTGGTGCTGCACCGGGGGCAGATCCTGACCCACGGCCCGGCGGGTCAGGTGCGCGGTGATCAGGCCCTGTCGGACTGGTTCCTGAGCCAGACAGGAACCCCGGTATGACGGGTTGGCTGATCGCCCTGCGCGCCATAGTCGGGCGCGAATTCCTGCGCTTTATCCATCAGCGCGAACGCTTTTTGTCGGCGCTGGTGCGCCCCCTGGTCTGGCTGCTGATCTTTGCCGCCGGATTCCGCGCTGCGCTGGGCCTGTCGATCATCCCGCCCTATCAGACCTACATAACCTATGAGACCTACATTGTTCCCGGCCTCTGCGCGATGATCCTGCTGTTCAATGGCATGCAAAGCTCTCTCTCGTTGGTCTATGACCGCGAAATGGGGTCGATGCGGTTGCTGCTGACCAGCCCCCTGCCGCGTTGGTGGCTGTTGTTGTGCCGTCTGCTGGGGTCCAGCGCGATTTCCGTGCTACAGGTCTATGCCTTTCTCGCCATCGCGGCGCTGTTCGATATCACCATGCCGATTTGGGGCTATGTCGCCGCCCTGCCCGGCCTGTTTCTGGGTGGCATCATGCTGGGCGCGCTTGGCCTTGTGTTGTCCAGCTTTGTTCGCCAGTTGGAGAATTTCGCCGGTGTCATGAACTTTGTCATCTTCCCGATGTTCTTTCTGTCCTCGGCCCTCTACCCGCTGTGGAAAATGGCCGAAAGTTCAGAGCTTTTGTACGGCATCTGCGCCCTCAACCCATTCACCCATGTGGTAGAGCTGATCCGCTTTCTGCTGTACCTGCAATTCAACTGGATCGCGCTTTTTTGGGTCGTCGGGGCGACCGCCATCTTTGGGCTGCTTGCCTTATGGGGCTATGATCCGGCCCGCGGATTGATGAAGCGCAAGGCTTGAAGACGTCAGGCGTGTCGCCCCGCGAAACGGACAGGCTTTCACGTCCAGCGTTGGTCTGACCGCGCCATCGACGGGCTCACCCCGTGTGAGGATCACCAACGGTGAAATAGGGACCAAATCCAGAACAGAGCAACTTCATGGCGCGGACTCCACGGGGAACAGGTCAGGGCGTCAAAACGTCGAAAAACTTTTTCTTTTCGGCCTCACTTACCCTTGCAGTCCTCCGCACGGCGATATAGGACACGCCTACTGTCGCGGGGTGGAGCAGCCCGGTAGCTCGTCAGGCTCATAACCTGAAGGTCGTCAGTTCAAATCTGACCCCCGCAACCAAAAAAACTAAATATACCAAATAGTTAGAACCTGACTTAATCAGTCGGGTTTTTGCGTTCGCAAAACGTGTCAACGCCATGTCAACGTTTGCAGAGTCGCCCCCCCCCGCCAGCCACAACCGCCGACAATCACCCGCGCTCAGTGACAGTCGGTGACATTCGCTGATGTTGAGCGAGACTGCCCGAGATCATGGCGAGGCCTCCCCTCGGTCCACTTGGCATCCCCGTTCTGCCTGTGGCATGAAGTGGACATGATCGAATTCCGCCCGCTCCTTGATGACCATCCCGATCTCGCGCATTCGCCCCTGCTGCGCGCAGCGCTCCTGACGCTGCAGAACGTGCAGGAGCACGGCTCGATTGGCCTGACCAAGACCAAGGCGTTCAAGCGGGTCTTCGTCCATCGGGCGGTCGAGCGCTTCGGCTGGCCGGGAAAAAGCGCGGAAGAGATGTTCCGCTACAACAAGGTCATCAACGAATACGAGTTCCCGCCGCTCGAGGTGTTACACTACCTGCTGATCTCCCTTCGCCTGGGGCGGCACTTCAAGGGCGAGTTCCGGTTGACCAAGCGGGGCGCCGAGCTGGCGCAGGCCCCGGGCCGGCTGTTCGCCGAACTGATCCCACACTTCGTCCTGCGCATCGATCACGCCTCCTATGCGCGCTTCGATGATCGCCCCTTCGGCAAGTGGGATGTCTGGATGAACGTCATCAATGTCGAGGCCGACCACGGCACGACCGAGGCCGCCTTGTTCGAAGCTTTCTACGGTGAGCCGAAGGATTGGCACACGGCCGGCTGGCGCGAGATGTCCGCGTTCTCCTGTTGCGTTCTTCTGCCCCTGGAATGGGCGGGACTTCTGGTCGAGACCCGCGAGGACAGCTCCGGCAAGCGTGTCTGCCATGTCTTTAAGACACCGCTCTGGCGCAGCGGACTTGGACACCGACGAGATGCTCAGGCCGATGGCCGTGCAGTAAATGCGCCTCCCTGCTGACGCCGGACCCGAGCACATGCCCAATGGCAGGGCCCGCTCTTTCCAGGATGACGCATTTACTGCACGGCGACGGTTAAGCTCCGCCAATGCTTTTCGCCTTTTACGATCTTGAAACCTCCGGCATCTCGCTCGCCTTCGACCAGCCCCTGCAGTTCTCCGCCATTCTGGCAGAGCACCTGCTCCTTTCACAAAACCCTGAACTTCGCCCCGGTGGACGGGCCGCAGAAAATCTGAAGACGCGCGAGCATGACCACAATCTTTGGTCTATGCCTTGTCATTTCCCATGATAACGACCCTCAAAGAGGAGACCGATCAAGCCGCGCTGCATCTGTGAGCCCGGTTTCCGCAACGGACGGCGGAAGATCGGGGACCGGTGTCCGACCAACAGACATCCGACGAGTCCAGCTGCGCCCCTGTTCTTCAAGACGCTGGTCAATCGCGCGGGTGGTCACCCTGTCGCTATGCGGAAAGCCGCCAAGCTGCACCGCGAGCGTGTCGATACTATCGGATTGCTGCCCGGCCCAGATGCACGACAGGTTATCCCCGTTCCAGAGGATCAGCGCGTATTGGTCGCCAGATGCTAGGAACGCGGCATCAGCGCCATTAGCGGCACTCTCCACCGCATCCGTTAGCGGTTCGAAGTTGGCAACCCGGTCAGCAGAAAGATAGTTGGGCAGGAACGACCACATGTGCGCTGCGCTGAACGCGGCCAGAGCGGCGCGGCGCTTATCCTCCGGCACCTCTGCCCAGCCCCGCGCAACCAAGCCATCCCGGATTGCGGCGCCCTGCGCCGTGGTCGGGGTGCAGGCCGCCATGAGGGCCGAGACCTCAGGCGCGGCGGTCACAGTGATCTGCTGAGCGACGAGCCGCGCCGGCGACGCCAGCACGACAGCAAGGGCCGCAGAAAGAATGGTATTGCGTGCGATAAGCGTGGTCATTGGAAGAGTCCTCTGTGCAGGTGATGTAGTGGCAACCGAAATACCCTTGGCAGATTTGTCCAGGCTCGAG
>NZ_FZON01000133.1 GCF_900188425.1 Antarctobacter heliothermus | reverse complement strand
TGTAGCTCGGCGGGATCGGTCTGCTCATGCAGGACAGCTACCACGCTGGATTCACGAGATGAATCCCTCAACCAGCCTTTGCGCAACAAAGCCACCTCGAGAGCTAAACGCAAGCTCAAGCTCGATAGGAGCGGGAAGCGCTCCACGTGCTCCAATCCGACGTATCCCCATATGCAGTCAGCGTCATAGTCGCGCATATAACCTGTAACATAAGCCTCAGTAAGCGCTCTCCGAAGGACTCCCTCGTCTCTTGCGTCGTAGGCATGGCCCGCTACCCTATCAAAGGTCTCGAACGTCAGTGCTTTTTGATCGCGCATCCTTAAAGTCTTTTCCACCCAATCTGCATTTCTCCTGAGGATTTCCGTGTCGCGTGCTGTCGGTGTGATTAGGCCAGATTCTAGAGAGCGCTCTTCAACTATGTCCTCAAGTCGATTTTCAATGAACGAGGTCATGGACATGGATTGGCCCATGCTCCCTAAAGGAAGATCTCTTAATTCCTGAAGCGGTGCAGATTTGAACCCCGGGTGTTGAGCTAACGTGTGCCTGAAATGGTTTGCTCTGCTTTCGCGAAACTCCTCAAATTGCCCATAGTCTGAATGTGCAACAAATCTATCGCACTCATATAGAGATCTCAGTTCAGACAGCGCCTCAGGATTGTCGAAGAAGACTTCGTGAATTTGAGATATATTACAGAACATTCTCGAGCTGGATACTAAAGAAAATGCACGGATTGAGCTTAACAATTGGATTTGATCGACAGGTTTACCGAGGGCGAGATGTAGTTCTGCATTGACAGCATGCAGGAAAATTGGCTTTGTCACAAAAAATTACTCCTCATTGAAATCCAGAGCAATATTTCCAGAGAACACCTCCTCCAGTATTAGTTTTGACCAAGGTTCAAAGCAGTCGATGTCATTCAGCGGATCACTGACGCTCAGCCACTTGAGAGCATTGATTGACATCTCATTTTTTTCAGTCTGGAAGTTTGGATGGCATTTGTGAAGCACTACGACCGCAATGTGCTTCTTTGCGTCATCCGTGTCGTATGTATTTATGGCACAAACATATTTAATACTGTCTGAGCGGTAAATTCTGTCTATGTCATATTTTTGGAAAACTAACTCTTCGGTGATCTCGCGGCGTGCAGCTTCAAATATTCCGAACTCTCCTTCATCAAAAAGGCTTATATCTTCTTTTGATACGTGCCCGCCAAATCCTATGCTTCTTTGGCCGACCAGTTCATCCGTTGCAGAATTAAACTTTCCTCGCGTATAGGAAAGCAAATGACTATCCCTATAGATGAGGGCGTAGGCAATTACTTGCTTTACGTCATATCGTGTTTCTGCCAACCTTCTCACCAAATAGCTAACTGCGCCGCTGTCCGATGCGTTTTTCAGAAGATCTTCAGGTGAGTAGACCACTCCTCTTACACCAACATCATCCAGATATGACTGAGAAACTGCCAATATTTTTTCGTCGTGAAGAGTTTTTTTTCTTCGAGGCGCTTTGTACTCCTCATAGCGCCCGTCGTTTAGTTCTCTCAGAAAGAACGTATTCGGCCCGGTTCTGAAGAAGAGTGATTTATTCCCTCTTTCTAGAACGTCCATACTCAATCGGGCAGCCATGGTTTTGTGCCGCGTCTTGACCTTTGGCCTGCCGGGCGTGAAGCCTAGTGACTGTGCCACAGCAAGGATCTCACGGGGAGTGAGGGCGTCGTTTTTTGCGCGTATGGCCTTCTCTGCGGCTATTAGATATTGATTGGCCATGCGTTACCGTTGGGAGTTACACCGTGAATCGCGCCATCGAACCTTTTCTGGACTCGAACTTTGTCGAGAAGTTCGTTTCTAGGCGTCAAGAGCACGATAGCGTCAACATGTGTGTAGATGAACCCGCGCTGTTGCGGCTTTGTTGCGCAAAGGCTGGTTGAGGGATTCATCTCGTGAATCCAGCGTGGTAGCTGTCCTGCATGAGCAGACCGATCCCGCCGAGCTACA
>NZ_FZON01000006.1 GCF_900188425.1 Antarctobacter heliothermus | reverse complement strand
CGGCTTAGTGTGCTGAAGTCGGGCACCGCCCAGTCGAGGCCGACCAGGCTCAGTAGGCTTTCAACGAACCCGGTCGTCTGCCGGAGCGCCATGCCGAAAAGGACTTTCATCGTCAGGCATGCCTGGATCGCGGCGTCGCTATAGAGCGGCTGCCGGCCTCGCTTGCCGGTCGGCGGTGGCACCCAGACCATGTCCGGGTCGAACCAGATCGTCAGGGAGCCGCGCTGCTTCAGCGCTTCGTTGTAGGCCGGCCAGTTCTTGGTCTTGTAGCTCGGCGGGATCGGTCTGCTCATGCAGGACAGCTACCACGCTGGATTCACGAGATGAATCCCTCAACCAGCCTTTGCGCAACAAAGCCCTCGAAACCCACCAACAAGATCCGCCCAATCCCGCATAAACTCAACCCGCTGCTCCCAGTACGTCGCCCGGTTGTACGTCCGCCGGATGGCGTTTTTGTCCTGGTGGGCCAGAGCAGCTTCTATCACGTCGGGATCGTAGCCCCGGTTGTTGAGGATGGTGCTGGCGGTGGCGCGGAAGCCATGGGCGGTCACTTCCTCTTTCGTGTATCCCATCCGGCGCAGCATGGAGTTGAATGCATTCTCAGACAACCACTTCCGGTTGGAATGGATCGACGGGAACAACAGCTCTACGCCGTCGATCATGGGCCAGTTCCGCTCCACAATGGCCATTGCTGGAGCTGAGAGCGGTACGACGTGCTCACGCCGCATCTTGGTGCGTTCAGACGGTATCGTCCACGTTTGTTTGTCTCGGTCGATTTCTTGCTTCCTGGCGCCCCGTACTTCTCCCGGGCGGGTCATGGTGAGGATCTGGAACATGAGTGCGTCCTTGATCACTCCAGCGCCGGTGTATTCATCAAGATCACGCAGGAACTGGCCGAAGGCAGCCTCGTCGATGATAGCGGCCCGGTTGGTCACTTTGACCGGCAGCAAGGCTTCCTTCACCGCGTAGGTTGGATCGTTCTCGGCCCGCAGCGTGACGATGGCCAGGCGAAAGATGCCAGAAAGGGTACCGCGCAGTTTCTTTGCGGTCTCACGCCGCCCGCTGTGTTCGACCTTTTTCAAAAGGTGCAGGATCTCGGCTGACGAGATGTCCGCAATTGGTCGGTCATGCAACGCTTCGGCGAGCGTATGGATGTGCCACCGCTTCTTCTTGAGTGTGATCTCGGCGAGCTCACGATCCTCGGCCTGCTGCAAGTATTCTTCTGCGACGAGCAGGAAGGTGGTGCGAGCCTTCGTCTCGGCTTCGATCTCATCCAGACGCTTCTGCACGGTCGGGTCAGTACCCTCCGCCAGCTGTACTCGGATGGCATCACGTTTCTGCCGGGCTGCGCGCAGCGACACGTCGGGATAGGCCCCATGCGCCAACAGCCGCTCCTTGCCACGAAACGTGTACTTCTGCCGCCAGAGCTTGGAACCATTCGGGTTCACCAGGACAAACAGGCCCAAGGAATCATAGAGCTTGTACGGCTTCTGCCCCGTCTTGGCCTTCTTAATCTTGAGGTCAGTGAGCGCCACTGGGGTATCACTTCCATCATTCCTGCCTGATACCCCAGAACCGTACCCCAAAGTGGAGGGGTATTGGGTGGGGTAGCATGTTCAGCTATGAGCAGGATGATAGCCGCAACCCCCAAGAAAACCTAGGCTTTCAGGGCAGTTATGAGCAGCTATGTGAGGGGTAAGTGGTGCCCAGGAGAGGACTCGAACCTCCACGGCCTTGCGGCCACTGGCACCTGAAGCCAGCGCGTCTACCATTCCGCCACCTGGGCACAGGTGCGTGAGGAGGGCGTTTACGCTTGCCTGCGTGGGGTGTCAACGCGGTTTTTGAAAGAATTTCTGCGCGGCAAACGGGCGCCTTGCCGGGGCGGCGTTGGCCCGGTATTCCTGCGTCGCATACTTGGCTACAGGAGAGCGTCCCATGTCCAAACTCGTCACCATATTTGGCGGCTCGGGATTCGTCGGGCGTTATATCGCCCGCCGCATGGCCAAGGAGGGCTGGCGCGTGCGCGTCGCCGTCCGTCGTCCCAATGAGGCGATCTTTGTGCGCCCCTGCGGCGTTGTCGGCCAGGTAGAGCCGGTGTTCTGCAACATTCGCGACGATGACAGTGTCCGCCGCGTGATGCAGGGCGCGGATGCGGTCGTGAACTGTGTTGGCACCTTCGACAAGGGTGGCAAGAACAATTTCGACGCTGTTCAGCATGAGGGGGCAGAACGAATCGCCCGCCTTGCCTCGGACGAAGGCGTGGCACAGTTGGTGTACATTTCGGCCATCGGCGCGGATCAGGAAGGCGAAAGCCTTTATGCCAAGAGCAAGGGCTTGGGCGAAGAGGGGGTTCTGAAAAACTTCCCGCAGGCGGTGATTCTGCGTCCGTCAGTGATTTTCGGGCCAGAGGACCAGTTCTTTAACCGCTTCGCAGGCATGACCCGCTTTGGGCCGATCCTGCCGGTTGTCGGGGCCGAAACAAGATTCCAGCCGGTTTATGTGGATGACGTGGCGCAGGCCGCTGTCAAAGGCGTGCTGGGAATGGCGCAGCCGGGTGTCTACGAACTGGGCGGCCCGGATGTCATGACATTCAGCGACCTTATGCAGATGATGCTGACCGTGATTCGACGCCGCCGTCTGGTCGTGAACATTCCTTTCTTTGCCGCTTCGGTCATTGGCTCGGTGTCGGACCTGGTGCAAAGCCTGTCACTGGGGCTGATTCCGGCACAGATTACCGCCGATCAGGTCCGTACCCTGCGCCATGACAATGTGGTGACGGGGGACACCATGGGGTTTGCCGATCTGGGCATCGCGCCAAACGCTGCAAGCGCGGTTCTCCCAGACTATCTGTGGCGGTTCCGGCCCTCTGGTCAGTATCTTGCGATCAAGGAATCGGCACAAAACCTGCGACCGCACTGAACGTCACCCGGGCAGCCGGTCACGGCTGTCCAGACTTGCCCGTCCGAAAAGACTGTGGGGGACCGTGAACGGGCACCCGTCCGACGGGCGCAACGTGACGCAATGTCGACAAAAGCACGGCGCCACAGCCCATATCCCAAGGACCGCGAGCCGGGTTGGCATCAGACGTCATGGTGGCGATAGGCAGCAGCGGCAAATGCCAGAAGCCTCTATTGTCGAAACCTCGCCAAAGATCGTCCAGCCTGACGTGATCTGGACCGCCGCTGACAATCCCACCGACAGGCCGAAAACACCATCGTCGCATACATCGTCGGATTTGATGCCCCGTCAGACGGGGCTCTGCACCCGCCTCGGGCAAGCCCAACCGGACCCCCGGGACAGGCCGGATGTTATCCCTCTCCACATCTGATCGCGGCGCTGTTAAACCGACCCCAACAGCATTCCCGGAGGGCACATCCCATGAAACCCGTCATCCTCACCATTCTCGACGGCTGGGGCCTGCGCGAAGACGCGGAAAACAACGCCCCCAAGCTGGCCAAGACCCCGACGATGGACCGCCTATCCGCCAGTTGCCCCCATGCCACCCTCATAACTCACGGCCCTGACGTGGGCCTGCCCACCGGGCAGATGGGCAACTCGGAGGTCGGTCACACCAATATCGGCGCGGGTCGGGTCGTCGCCATGGATCTGGGACAGATCGACCTTGCCATTGAGGACGGCTCTTTTTTTGACAACGCGCAGATCCTCAGCTTTGCGGAGAGGGTCAAGAACGCGGGTGGCACGGCGCATCTGATGGGGCTGACCTCGGATGGCGGCGTCCACGCCCACACCGATCACATCCTCGCTGCCGCCAAGTCCCTGACCGATCAGGGGCTGCCCGTCGCCATCCACGTCATCACCGACGGCCGCGACGTGCCGCCCACATCGGCCAAGGATCAGATCGCCGCGTTTCAGGCTGCCCTGCCCAAGGGGGCCAAGATCGTCAGCGTCACCGGGCGCTACTATGCGATGGACCGCGACACCCGCTGGGACCGCGTCGAAAAGGCGTATCGCGCCATGGTCGAGGGCGACGCCCCTGCGCAGCCCGACGCCCTTACCGGGATCAAGGCAAGCTACGCCGACGACAAGGCGGATGAGTTCATCCTGCCTTTCATCGTCAACGGCTACACCGGCCTCGCCGAGGGCGATGGGGTGTTCTTCCTCAACTTCCGCGCCGACCGCGCGCGGGAAATCCTGTCGGCTATTGGCGACCCACAGTTCGACGGCTTCACACGGACGCGCAAACCCCTGTCGGCCCTGTTGGGCATGGTGGATTACTCCAAGGCGCACGCCGAATACATGACCACGGCCTATCCCAAGCAGACCATCGTCAACACGCTGGGCGAATGGGTGGCGAAACAGGGCAAGACGCAGTTCCGGCTGGCGGAGACAGAGAAATATCCGCACGTCACTTTCTTTCTGAATGGCGGCAAGGAAACCCCGGAACCACACGAGGACCGCTTTATGCCGAAGTCGCCCAAGGTGGCGACTTATGACCTGCAGCCAGAGATGTCGGCGGGCGAGGTGACAGAGAAATTCCTAGAAGCGATCGACCACGGTTACGACCTGATCGTCGTGAACTTTGCCAACCCGGATATGGTTGGCCACACTGGCGATTTGCAAGCCGCGATGAAAGCCTGTGAGGCAGTGGACGCGGGCCTTGGGCGGGTGGTCGCCAAGCTGGAGGAAACCGGCGGCGCGCTGCTGGTGATTGCCGATCACGGCAACTGCGAAACCATGGTGGATCCGGAAACCGGCGGGCCGCATACGGCGCACACCACCAACCTCGTGCCGGTGATCCTGTTCGGCGGGCCAGAGGGCGCGCAGTTGAATGACGGACGGCTGGCAGATGTTGCGCCGACGCTGTTGCAACTGATGGAACTGCCGCAGCCCGAGGAAATGACCGGGGTGAGCCTGATCAAGTGAAACGTCTTGCGCTGATCCTTGGCCTTTGGGCCGCACAGGTGGCCGCGCAGGACGCGGGTGACCCGGCACGGGCGGCCGCCGAGGCGCTAGAGGCTGCGTCTGTCCTGCTGGGCACGGCCGAAGAGGCGCAGGACCGGGTGGCGGCGCTGACTGACACAGTGCGTGCCTATGAGGACGGGTTGGCCGCCATGCGTGAGGGGCTGCGCGCCGCAACGATCCGCGAAACCGAACTCAGCCGCAAGCTGGCTGGACAAGAGGCAGAGGTGGCACGCCTGCTCGGCGCGCTCATGGCGGTCGGCGACCGGGCCGCTACGCGCACGCTTGTCCATCCGCAGGGGCCGCTGGGGGCGGCGCGGTCGGGCATGTTGGTGGCTGCCGTGACGCCGGGACTGGCCGACAGGGCCTCTGCCCTGCGCGCGGATCTCGAAGAGGTCACGGCGTTGCGCACGTTGCAGCAGAACGCGGCGGATACGCTGCAAACGGGGCTGAGTGGCGTGCAGTCCGCCCGTACCGCGCTGAGCCAGGCCATCGCCGAACGCACGGACCTGCCACGCCGCTTTACCGAGGATCCGATCCGCACCGCCATCCTGATCTCGGCCACCGAGACGTTGCAGGGCTTTGCCTCTGGTCTGGCAGAGATTTCCGAGGACGACAGCACGCCGCCGCTGCCGCCCATCGCGGACCGCAAAGGCGCGCTGCCACTGCCAGTGCGCGGGGTGGTCCTGCATGAGGCCGGTGATCGAGACGCCGCAGGCGTGTCGCGCCCCGGCATCGTTGTGGCCACACGTCCCGGCGCGCTGGTCACATCCCCCACGGCGGCAACGATCCGCTATGCCGGGCCGCTGCTGGACTACGGCCTGGTCGTGATCCTTGAACCGCAGGCCGACCTGATGTTTGTTCTGGCGGGACTGGACACCGCGTTTGGCGAAGCCGGGCTGGTCGTGCCCGCCGGGTCTCCAGTCGGCCTAATGGGCGGCGCGGCAGGCAATAATATGTCACCTTCAGGTGAGGGGGCTGGCGCAGGCCGGTCCGAAACGCTCTATATAGAGGTCAGAGAGGGCGACGTGCCCGAAGATCCACTGCGGTGGTTCACAACCGACAAGGGATGATTGAGGTATGAGGAAATTCGTGATGGCCGCGGTGGGCGGCACGCTGGCGTCCGTCGTGGCGACCACCCAATTGGTGGGACCGCTGCTGGCGCAAGAAGGTGCGCGCCCCCAAAGCGTGTATGAGCAGCTTGACCTGTTCGGCGACATCTTTGAGCGTATTCGCGCGCAATACGTCGAGGAAGTCGACGAAAAGGACCTGATCGAGGCGGCCATCAATGGGATGCTGACCTCGCTCGATCCGCACTCGGGGTACCTTGCCCCCGATGACGCCGCCGACATGCGCGTGCAGACGCGGGGCGAATTTGGCGGTCTGGGCATCGAGGTCACGCAGGAAGACGGCTTTGTCAAAGTGGTCTCGCCGATGGACGGCACGCCGGCGGACGCGGCGGGCATGGAGGCGGGGGATTTCATCACCCATGTCGACGGCGAAAGCGTGCTGGGCCTGACACTGGACGAAGCGGTGGACATGATGCGCGGGCCGGTCGGCTCGGAGATCGTGATCACTGTGGTGCGCGAAGGCGTCGAGGAACCCTTTGACGTCTCGATCATCCGCGACACCATCAAGCTGACCGCCGTGCGGACCCGCACAGAGGGTGAGACCGTGGTGCTGCGTGTCACCACCTTCAACGACCAGACTTTTGCCAACCTTGCGGACGGTCTGGCCAAGCAGGTCGAAGAAGCGGGCGGCATCGACAAGATCAACGGCTTTGTCGTCGATCTGCGCAACAACCCGGGTGGCTTGCTGAACCAGGCGATCATGGTGTCCGATGCCTTCCTCGACAAAGGTGAGATCGTGTCGACCCGTGGCCGCGATCCTGCCGATGGCGACCGCTACAATGCCCAGCCCGGCGATCTTGCCGAAGGCAAACCGCTGGTCGTGCTGATCAACGGCGGCTCTGCCTCAGCCTCAGAGATTGTCGCCGGTGCCTTGCAGGATCACCGCCGCGCTATCGTCGTGGGCACCAAATCGTTTGGCAAAGGCTCCGTCCAGACGGTCATGCCGCTGCGTGGCAATGGTGCGATGCGCCTGACGACCTCGCGGTACTACACACCGTCGGGTCGATCGATTCAGGCGCTGGGCGTGTCGCCCGACATCGTGGTCGAACAGCCGCGCCGCGATCCCAACGCCGTGGAAGAAGAAGAGCCCGCAAACCCCTTCCGCCGCACAGAGGCGGACCTGCGCGGCAGCCTCGACAACGACTCGCTGACGCCGGAAGAGATCGAACAGATCAAGGCAGACCGCGCCAAGGCAGAGGCCGCCGCAAAACTGCGCGAAGAGGACTATCAGCTGGCCTACGCCATCGACATCCTCAAGGGCCTGTCGGCATTGGCCCCCCGGGACTGATGCGGCGCCTGTAACTTTTTCAAACCGGCGGCCCCCAAAGGGTCGCCGGTTTTTCTTTGACCGCGCCCGGCTTTCAAAACACGCTCCCCTGCGTTAGCGTTCGGGTACCCCAACCCCATGAGACCCTGCATGACTCCCGAACAAATTGCCGCCCTGCCGTATCGCCGCAACGTCGGTGTCATGCTGATCAATGCCCAGGGCCACGCCTTTGTCGGCCAGCGGATCGACAGCGAAATCCCCGCCTGGCAGATGCCACAGGGCGGGATCGACAAGGGCGAAGACGCGCAAGAGGCTGCCCTGCGTGAGCTTGAAGAAGAAACCGGCGTGCCCCGCGACCTTGTTACAGTCGAGGCCGAAACCGACGGCTGGATCTCTTACGATCTGCCGCACGACATCGTGCCCCGGATCTGGAAAGGCCGCTACAAGGGGCAGGAACAGAAATGGTTCCTGCTGCGGTTCCACGGAACGGACGATCAGGTGCGGCTGGACGCGGACGACCATCAGGAGTTCTCCGAATGGTGCTGGATGTCGGCGGATGAGGTGGTCTCCCAGATCGTGCCCTTCAAACGCATGGTCTACGAACAGGTTATAAACGCATTCCGGAGCCACTTGTGATGCGCTGGCTGGCATGTGTGCTGTCGCTTCTGGCAACCCCGGCACTGTCGCTGTCCTGCCTGCCCGCGGACCCGGTGCGGGACTTCAAGGCGGCAGACACGGCTGACGCCCGCTGGGGAATCGCGGTTGGACGGCTCGACTTCGACGAAAACCGGGTGCCCAAGGTCGACTGGGACCGGCAGGAAGCTGTGCCGCCGCAAACCGACCTGCGCGCCACAATGGTCGGCCACGCGCTAGACCCCAGCGGATACAACACTGTGTTTCAGGCGAATGTGACGCTGCGGGTGCTGTGCTTTGGACCGTGGTGCGCGGCCCCCAAAAGCGGCGCACGCTACCTTGCCTTCATCAAACACGAAAACGGCAAGCGGGTTCTGCAGGCCGATCCCTGCGGCAACTGGCTGTATATCAATCCGCGCCGCGAAGACCTCGACCGCTTGCACAAATGCCTGGTCGGCGGCCCCTGCAAGGAACGCGGCTTTTAAACCAAACCCCACTCCCGGCTTCTTCTGTCCAAAAATATCCCGGGGGGTCCGGGGGGCAGAGCCCCCCGCCGGATCGTCGGGCCGCAGGCACGGCGAAACCGCTTTCAGACCTACCGCAACCGTTTCAGGATCGCTGGTGAGGCATAGCCATCCGGCACCAGGCCCTTGGATCGCTGGAAATTGCGCACCGCCTCCACCGTCAGCGGCCCGATCTTGGCGTCGATCCCTTCGGTGTCAAAGCCCGCTGCGGTCAGGCGCTTCTGCAACTCGATCCGCTCCTTGAAGGTCAGCGCCCGGTCGTCGCGTGGCCAGTTTCCCTTGATCGGGGCACCGCCCGCAATCCGGTCCGCCAGATGGCCCACCCCGATCACATACGCGTCGGCGGTGTTGTAGGTCTCGATCACCTCGAAATTGTCAAAGATCAGGAACGCCGCCCCCTGATGGCCTGCGGGCAGCAGCACAGAGGCGGGACCGAAATCCTTGACCGGCTCACCGTCCACGCCCACCACGCCCTTGCGCGCCCAGGCCGAGGGCAGGCGGGTGATCTCGCGCTTTGCCTCCAGATAATCGAACCCCTTGGGCAGCGTCACTTCGACCCCCCAGGGCACGCCTGTCTTCCAGCCGTTCGATTTCAGGTAATTCGCGGTGGACGCCAGCGCGTCGGCGGGATCGTCATCCCAGATATTGCGCCGCCCGTCGCCGTCGTGATCGACGGCAAGCCGCTGAAACGACCCCGGCATGAACTGCGTATGGCCCATGGCTCCGGCCCAGGATCCTTGCAGCCTGTCCGGCGTGGTGTCGCCCTGTTGCAGGATCTTCAGCGCGTCGACCAACTGTTCCTCAAAGAATTCCCCGCGCCGCGCGTCATAGGCCAGGCTCGCCATGCTCTGGATCACCGGGGTCGATCCGCGAAAGGTGCCATAAGCGGATTCCAACCCCCAGATCGCCACGACGACCTCTTTCTGAACGCCGTAGTCCGCCTCGATCCGCTGCAGCAGCTTGCTGTACTTGCGCAGCGCCGCCTTGCCGTTGCGCACGCGGGCGTCCGAGGCGGCGCTGTCGAGGTAAACCCAGATCGTCTTGGTGAATTCCGATTGGTTGCGGTCCCGTTCCACAACCTTGCGGTCGAACGCCACATCCTTGAACGCGCGATAAAAGGTTTCCGCGCGCACGCCCTGATCCAGGGCGCGCGGGCGAAACTCTTGCACCCAAGCGGCAAAACCGGCCTGCGTGCCGGTGATCCGCGCGGACAGCGCCGCCTCGGCCTGTAGCGCGGCAGGGCGCAGCGTCGGGCGCAGCGACAGCGCGGGCGCAAATGCGCTGTCTGTCAGGGTCGCGGCGCGGGCGACCACCTCTTCCTCTGGCGGAACGGCGGCGGGCGTCTGGCGCGCTTCCCCTCGGGCAACGGGGCGCAACGACGTATCGACCGCCTCTGCCGAAACCACGGGGGCCGTCAACAGCAGGGCGATCAGCCCGGAAAACGCGCGACACATCATGGGTACGATCCTGCTGCTCTTTTATTTTACAGCAGTTTAACGCGGGCCGGCGCCCTTGCGAAGATGCAACCGGCGCCGGGCGCGATTTCCTGCCGCCGCGCCCCACGCGCATGTCACCTTACGTTTCCCGGCGCTTCCGCGATACCTTGCGCTTTGTCTTGGCGTCCTTGGCCTTGGCCTTGGCCAGCTTGCGACGGGGCGATGTCCCCGGCTTGCCGCGCCCACGCCCGCGTCCGCGCGCCTGACGCCCCCCTTGCACGCTCTGGTATTCGTCGTCGTCAAGTTCCAGCAGCTCAAAGGCAATGCCGCCGGTCACGGGGGCAGCCTCGACCAGTTTGACCCGCGCGCGCATCCCCAGACCGATGATCCGCCCCGTACTGCCCCCCATCAGGGTGCCGGCGTCGCGGTCAAAATGGAAATACTCATTCCCGAGCGTGCTGATCGGCACCAGCCCGTCTGCCCCGGTTTCATCCAGTTTGACGAAGAGGCCAAACTTGGCGATGCCAGAGACACGGCCCGTGAACTCCGCCCCCAGCCGTTCTGACAGAAAGGCGGCCAGATAGCGGTCGGTAGTGTCGCGTTCGGCCATCATCGACCGGCGTTCCGTGTCGCTGATATGCTGCGCCGTGGTCTCCAGCCGTTCGATGTCCTGCACGCTGAGGCCGTCATCACCCCATTTGTGCGCCGTGACTAACGCGCGGTGCACGATCAGGTCCGAGTAACGTCGGATCGGCGAGGTGAAATGCCCGTAGTTCTGCAGCGCGAGGCCAAAATGGCCAAAATTCTTTGGGCTGTAGTAGGCTTGGGTCATCGATCGCAGCGTGGCCAGATTGATCAATTCCGCCTCGCCGGTCTTGGCGGCCTGATGCAGCAACTGGTTCAGGTGGTGAGTTTTCAGCACCTGTCCCTTGGCCAGCGTCAGCCCGGCGGATTCTGCGGTGTCCCGCAGCGACTCCAACTTTTCCTGCGGTGGTTCCTCATGGACGCGGAACAGCAGCGGCGTGTCCTTGGCGATCAGGGTTTCGGCGGCGGCGACATTGGCCAGCACCATGAATTCCTCGATCAGCTTGTGCGCATCCAGCCGGTCGGCGAAATCGACCGAAGTGACCTTGCCGTCCTCGTCCAGTTTGATCTTGCGTTCCGGCAGGTCCAAGTCCAGCGGCTGGCGCCGCTCACGGGCGGATTTGAGCGCGTCATACGCGGCATAGAGGGGCTTCAGCACCGGCGCCAGCAGCGGGCCGGTCTTGTCGTTTGGGGTGCCGTCGATGGCCGCCTGCACCTCGGCATAGTTCAGCGACGCAGGTGAGCGCATCAGCCCGCGATAGAACCGCTGGCCCAGCTTGTTGCCCTGCGCGTCGATCCGCATCCGAACGGCGATACAGGCGCGCGGCACGCCTTCGTGCAATGAGCACAGATCGCCGGACAGGCGGTCGGGCAGCATCGGGACAACCCGGTCAGGAAAGTAGGACGAGTTTCCGCGCGACTTTGCCTCGCGGTCCAGCGCTGAGCCGGGAGTGACGTAGTGGGCCACATCGGCGATGGCGACCCACAGCACATGGCCGCCTTCGTTTTGCGGATCGTCGTCCGGTTCGGCAAAGATCGCGTCGTCGCGGTCGCGGGCGTCGATCGGGTCGATGGTGATTAGCGGCATGTCCCGCAGGTCGGTGCGTCTGGACAGGCCCGCAGGTTTCATGCTGTCGGCCTCTGCCAGCACCTCTGGCGGGAAGTCGTCGGGGATGCCGTGCTGATGGATCGCGATCAGCGACACGGCGCGCGGGGCGGTCGGGTCGCCCAGACGTTCGACGATGCGTGCGCGCGGCAGACCAAGGCGGCCGCGCGGGGGGCCGGCCTGTTCCGCCTCGACCAGCTCCCCTTCCTGGGCGCCGCCGGTTGCTTCGGTGTCGACCATCCATTCCTTGTCCGAGCCTTTGTCGATGGGCATGATCCGCCCGCCCTCGGCGGTCTTGCGGAAGATGCCGACCACGCGGCGCGGGCTGGCACCGATGCGGCGGATCAGACGGGCCTCATAGTTGTGGTCGGCCTCATGCACCACCTGAAGGCGGGCGAGGATGCGGTCGCCCTCTCCCAGCGCGGGATCACTGGCGCGGGGGATCAGCAGGACCGTGGGTTCCACCCCTTCGCCGTGCCATTCCAGCGGCTGCGCAAAAAGATCGCCGTTGGCGTCCGGGGCCTTGACCTGCAGCACGCTGACGGGCGGCAGGCGGTCGGGATCGCGGTAGGTTTTCTTGCGCTTTTCAAGGTGGCCCTCGTCTTCAAGCTCTCTCAGGATGCGCTTGAGATCGATCCGGTCAGCCCCCTTGATGCCAAAGGCCTTGGCGATGTCACGTTTCGAGGTGAGGGTCGGGTTGGCGGAGATCCAGTCAAGGACCTCTGCCTTTGTGGGCAGCTTGCTCATGATGATGAGGTAGCACGGGCGCATGACGGCGTCATGTCGATTCCGCAGCGGCCCAAAAAGACCTGTCCACGCGTGGACAGGATTGGGGCATAGCGAAATCAACGGGTTACAGAGGTGTTTTCATCATTTGTTAGGGAGTTCAGGTTTTCCGGCCTGCACAGGATCGCGGCGTTCCGCTAGTCGCCCGGCCCGGGTGCGGGCGGGGTGGGGCGGTTTTGCGAGGCCAGGACAGAGGCCCAGTCGCGCGCGATAGCGGCAAGGATCATCGCCAGAACCGGAGAGCAGAAGATCAGCAAGCGGCCAATGTTGTTGCCTACCGCTGCGGCAATGCCGACAAACAGGATCACACCAAATGTCACGCAGAGGTCGCGCGTCAGCCAGCGTTCGACGTGCGGTGCCCTGCGGGTGGCGACCACGAACATCACCGCCACAAGCAGCACGACAATGGCAAGGTTCTGCGTCAGAAAGACCTGAAAGATGAAGTCCCGGTCGCCCAGAGAAAAGCCCGCCAGCGTGTCGATCAGGGCAGTCGGGGACAGGTGATGGCGTACGGGTCGCTGGCGAGCGACAGGCGTAGCGCAATATGGGCGCTCAGGCTGAGGAGGGCGGCAAAGCCGCGGTCAGGGTGACGGACAGGTAGTTGACCGGAAGGGCGGAAAAGAAAACGCCACGTTCATATCCCGTGGCGGAAAAGGCGATGTCCGTGTCGTAGTCAAAGCCTGCTTCATACAGAAGGTTCACGATCACCGCCTGAATTTGGCGCAAGACCCACGGGGCGTCTGCCACGCTGAAATCAAGCGGGTGCAGGTACATCGCATGGTAGTGGGCATAGTCCTTGCCGCCAAAATCCGGGATGTGGAATTTGTAGGCCAGATAGAACAGGGGAAAGAAGGCGAAGAGGTAGATCAGGCTGCGCGCGCCAAAGGACATCGAAACTCTTGCCATGTCTTTATCCTAGTGATCCGCGGCGCGCGGTTGCAACAGATCGGCCCGGCGCAGGTCGGCCACTGTGTCCACATCCACCAGACTGTCGACCAGTGCCGTGCGCCTGCCGGGGATAGAGGCGATGGTATCGGCCAGCGCGTGTTCGGTGGACCAGCGCACGCCGTCGAACAGCGTTGCCGGGACTTGGGCGGCGTTGCGGATGCCGACCAGCCAGTAACCGCCATCCTCTGCCGGGCCAAAGACTGCGTCGGCGGGCCCCAGAGCACGGAAAGCGCGCCAGATGGCGGGGCCGGTGATGCCGGGGATGTCGGCGCCGATGACGCAGACCGGGCCGGGGGCGGTGGCGCGCATCATGCGGGCCATGCGGTCACCCAAGTTGCCGCCGCCTTGGGCGAGGCGCGGCAAGTCGGCGGGCCAGACGCGGCTGGACAGGGCGGTGCTGTCCGGGCTGACGGCCAGCACCAGATGCCAGCGCGGATCGCGCAGGCGGCGCAGCAGGCGCGCGCTTTGGTGGTGGAACCACCATTTGGCGGCGATGGTGCCAATGTCCCGCGCCAGCCGGGTTTTCACCCGACCGGGGCGCGGTTCCTTGATCATGACAACCAGCGTTGGTTTCACACCGGCGCCCGCATGTCCTGATGCGGGATGCCTGCATCGTCGTAGACCGGGCCAAAGGTGGCAAAGCCCAGCTTTTCATAGAACGGCAGCGCGTGGCATTGCGCGCCCAGCACGACAGAGGTGACGCCGGGCTGTTGCCGGTACCAATCCACCCCGAACCGCACCAGCGCCGCGCCAAGGCCGGTGCCCCGCGCGGGGGCCAGCACGCAGACGCGGCCAATGCGGCCTTCCTCGCCGACCTGCCGCAGGCGGGCGGTGCCAAGCGGGGTGTCATCGACGTAGGCCAGCAGGTGGGCGGAGGTCGCGTCCAGATCATCCCATTCCTCTGCCTCCGGGATGCCCTGTTCGTCGATGAACACGGCGCGTCGCAGCGCGTGGCAGGTGGCAAGGTCGGCGGTCTGTTCAATGCGGATCACGCGAAATAGTCCTGCAGGATGCGGGTGTAGATTGCCTTGAGCTGATGCACATGGGCAATCTCGACCCGTTCATCGACCGCGTGCATCCGTTTGCCCACAAGGCCAAATTCCACCACCGGGCAGTGGTCTTTGACAAAGCGCGCGTCAGAGGTGCCGCCGGTTGTCGACAGGTCCGGCGTGATGTTGGTTTCCAGTGCGACGGCGCGCGAGACCAGATCCGACAGCGGGCCGGGCGGGGTCAGAAAGCTTTCGCCCGAAATCTTGATCTGGACATCCGTGGTGGTGCCAAATTCGGCGTCCACCTTGGCGGCCTCTGCGCGCAGCCAGTCCGACAGAGCCGCGCCGGTGTGGGTGTCGTTGAAACGGATGTTGACGGTGGCGCGGGTCAAAGCAGGGATCACGTTGGTGGCGGGGTTGCCGGTGTCGATGGTCACCACCGCCAGCGTCGAGGGGTCAAAGTGGTCGGTGCCCTCATCCAGCGTGTGACTGGCGAGCGTGTCCATCAGGCGGGCCATGGCGGGCATCGGATTCAGCGCGCGGTGCGGATAGGCGGAATGGCCCTGTTTTCCGGTCACGGTGAACCATGCGGACAGCGAGCCGCGCCGCCCGATCTTGATCATCTCGCCCATGGTGTCCGGGCATGTCGGCTCTCCCACCAGACAGGCGGACATCTGTTCGCCGGTGGCGGCCATCCAGTCCAGCAGGGCGGTGGTGCCGTCGATGGAGTCGCCCTCTTCGTCGCCGGTGATGGTCAGGATCACGGCGCCGTCGGGGGGCGTGTCGCGGACAAAGTCGATGGCCGCAGCGGCAAAGGCGGCGACGCCGGATTTCATGTCGGTCGAGCCGCGCCCGTAGAGATAGCCATCGTCGATTTCCGCGCCGAAGGGGTCAAAGGTCCAGTCGTCGCGGTTGCCGATGGGGACAACATCGGTGTGACCGTTGAAGCCAAAGGTTTTGGCGTGGCCCTTGTCGCCCCAGCGGGCAAACAGGTTGGCAATGCCGCCACGGTCGACGCGGATGCAGGTAAAGCCTGCGTTATCCAGCAATTCGTGCAGCAGGATCAGCGCGCCGCCTTCTTCGGGGGTGACAGAGGGGCATTGCACAAGGCGGGCGGTGAGGTCGACCGGATCGGTCATCGGCGGCTCCTGGGTGGCGGCGTTTGGGTAGGGCTAGCGCGCCTTGGGGCGCTTGGCAAATGGCGCAGGGGGATTGGGCGTGCTAGGCCTGTGCAAACGGTCAGGGGTGCGGGGCAAGATGGGCTGGATTGCGGTATCGGGGGCGGGCGCGCATTGGGTTGATCCGGACTGGGCGGCGGGGGCCGCGGACCGTCTGTTGCCGCGCGGCACCGTGATGGTCGAGGCGCGGTTGGCGGGCGGCGCGCGGCCCGAACGGCTGCTGTCGATCGACCGGGTGGCGCCCTGGCCCGGCAGCCTGTCGCTGACGATGGTGGCGGGGCAGGGGCTGGCGCTGGTGATCTCACAAGGGGCGCAGGTGTTTCAATGCGTGCTGCCGTTGCCGGTGGCGCAGCGCGAAGAGGTGTTGCGCATCAGTTTTGCATGGGACAGCCCGGCGCGGCGCGGGCGTTTCGCGGTGGAACGGGCGGATGGCACCGTGCTGGCGGTCAAGGAGAGTGACGCGCCGCCGCCGCTGACCGGGGGCGATGTGCTGGCGCTGCGGGGCGCGGGCTGTTGCGCGCTGTCCGATGAGGTAGAGCCGCTGGGCCCGGTGCCGACGCTGGCGGGGGATACGCAGGTGGCGACGCCGCAGGGGCCGCGCCGGGTGGCGGAGCTGCGCTGTGGCGATACGGTTGTGACCCATGCGGGGGCGGTGGTGCCGGTGCTGGCGCAGGTCTCAAGGACGGTGCCGGCGTTGGGGACATTTCGACCGATCCGCCTGCAAGTGCCCTATTTTGGATTGAACAAGGATCTGATCGTCGCCCCCGGCCAGTGCCTTGTGGTGGCCGGGGCCGACGTGTCCTACCTGTTCGGCTGTGAGGCGGTGCTGGTGCCTGCCGCCGGGTTGGTGAACGGACGCGCGGCGGTGTTCGAGGACAGCGGCCCGCTGGTCACATGGCATCAGGTGCTGCTGCCGGGGCATGAGGCGATGGTCTCTGCCGGGGCGGGCATCGAAAGCCTGTATGTCGGGCGGTTGCGCCGTCGTCGCGACTTTTTGCGCGATACGCTGCTGGCGGATGTGCCTGCGGGGCTGATGCCGGAACACGGCGGCACCGCGCTGAAGGTGTTGGCCCCGTTCGAGGCGGTGACACTGGCCGAAAGCCGCGCCGCCTGAACCGAGAGCCGGGCGTCAGTCGTTGAAGGGGGTCACTTGGGCGACGATCACGGCGTTCTCGGCGCGGGCGCGATCCATCAGTTCGGCCTCTTCGTCGTCGATCTCGTGGCCCTGGGCCTCTCGTTCTTCGCGGGTGCCGTAGCCGGTGACGTCCAGCGGTGCCATGTCGGCCTGTTTCAGGATCGCCACGGTTTCGCGCACGGCCTCGGCCTCATCCACGCCGGAGGCATAACACATCAGCGCAGCCCCGGTGGATTTGGCGGGCAGGCCATCGCCGTTCTTGCGCCCGACCTCGACCAGCAGGGTGTAGACCTGTTGTGGTTTTTTGTCGGCTTTGGGCTTTTTGTCGGCCATGACGGCACCCCCTTTGGTTGCGGCGCGAGCGATGCGCCTTTGCGTCCCGCCTGTCAAGCGTGCCCCGGGGCGGGTGACAGGGGCGGGTAGCGGTCAGGCAACTGTTTTGTTATCGCACGGATTGAATGTTGCTTGCCACGGTCCTGACGTGGCAAGCAACATGCGCCCGGCGGTTCCAAGGGGCCGCGCAGTCCGGAGAGATGATGACAGCCACCTTCCGCAGCCTTGTCCTGTTTATCGGGCTGATCGTGATGCCGCTGAATGCCAGCGCGCAGACGCTGGTCTTTTCCACGGTAGAGCGTCCGCCCTTTGCGATGAACGCGCCCGAGCATGACGGGTTCAGCATCGCCCTGATGCAACGGATCGCGGCGCAGATTGGCCGCGAGGTGCAGTTTGAAACCGCCACCAGCTTTGCCGAGATGCTGGACCGTGTCCGCGATGGCGAGGTCGACGGGGCGATTGCCAATATCTCGATCACCGCCGTACGCGAGGCGGAGATGGATTTTACCCTGCCGATCTTTGAGAGCGGGGTGCAGATCATGGTGACGGGGGGGGCGGAAAACTCTTTTTGGCAGCAGATCTTTACGCTGGAGGTGGCGGCCTATGTCCTGCTGGCCTTTGCCGCGCTGTTTGGCGGCGGCATGTTGATGTGGGTCTTTGAGCGGCGCGCCCAGCCCTATTTTGAACGGCCCGCGCGGGAATCGCTGTTCCCGAACTTTTGGTGGGCGCTGAACCTTGTGGTCAACGGCGGCTTTGAAGAGCGGATGCCGCGGTCCGCCCTGGGCCGTGTGCTGGGCGTGGTGTTGGTGGTGGCCAGCCTGTTTGGCGTGTCGATTTTTGTGGCGCGGATCACCGCCGCCATGACCGTCACCGCCCTGACCAGCAGCATAGATTCGATCAACGATCTGGATCGGCGTCGGGTTGGCAGCGTCGCCGGATCGACCGCCGCGCTATTTCTGGACGGGCGCGAGGTGCGCCACAACGCCTATCCCGGCTTTGCCGAGATGATTCGGGCCTTTGAGGAAGGCGAGGTCGAGGCGCTGGTCTTTGACGGTCCGTTGTTGAAGTATTACCTGGCGCGGTCACCCCAGAGCGACGCCTATGTCCTAGACAGGGTGTTCCGGTCCGAGGATTACGGCATTGCGCTGCCCACCGGCAGCCCGCTGCGCGAATCGATCAATCAGGCCATTCTGCAACTGCGGGAATCTGGAGAATACGGCGCGCTGGTGGATGCTTGGTTCGACGATCGCTGAGCCGTCCGGAGCAGGGGGGGGGCGTCCTGTCTGGGGCATGTGGCCCGCCTGTCTGGCGCGGCCTGCGGCCTGCGTTGCTGGGTATTTGGACAGAGAAGAAACCCAAGGCGGGGCGCGTTCCGCAGGTGTGGGGTGTGGACGGGGGCGGGGCCCCCGTCTGCTGGGGTGAGTGCTGCGGTCAGTCGCGCAGCAGTTCGTTGATGCCGGTCTTGGACCGGGTGCGCGCATCCACGCGTTTCACGATCACCGCGCAATACAGGTTGATGCCGTTCTTGGACGGCATCGAGCCTGCGACAACCACGGAGTAGGGCGGCACTTCACCGTACATGACCTCACCGGTTTCGCGGTCGACGATCTTGGTCGACTGGCCGATGAACACACCCATGCCAAGAACAGAGCCTTCGCGGACGATGCAGCCCTCCACGACTTCGGAGCGGGCGCCGATAAAGCAGTTGTCCTCGATGATGGTGGGGCCGGCCTGCATCGGTTCCAGCACGCCGCCGATGCCGACGCCACCGGACAGGTGGACGTTCTTGCCGATCTGCGCGCAGGAGCCGACGGTGGCCCATGTGTCGACCATCGTGCCCTCATCGACATGGGCGCCGAGGTTCACAAAGGACGGCATCAGCACCACGCCGGGCGCGATATAGGCAGATTTGCGGACGATGCAGTTGGGGACGGCGCGGAACCCGGCGGCCTTCCACTGGTTGTCGCCCCAGCCCTTGAACTTGCTGTCGACCTTGTCCCACCAGCCAGCACCCTGCGGGCCGCCGTCCTGCTGTTCCATGTCCTTGATGCGAAAGCCCAGCAGCACGGCCTTTTTCGCCCACTGGTTGACGTGCCATGTGCCATCTTCGCCGCGTTCGGCGACGCGCAGCTTGCCACTGTCGAGCGCGTTCAGCGTGTCCTCGATGGCGTCGCGGGTCTCACCCGTGGTGGCGGGTGTGATGTCGGCGCGGTTTTCCCAAGCGGCCTCGATTGCGGTTTCAAGCTGTGCGTTGGACATGGTGCCCTCTCCCCTCGGAATACGTTCCGATGCCCTATAGCGGTCCTGACGTGGCGGAACAATCCTTCGCCGCTCCTGCGCCCCACCCCCGCGCCACTCCTTCGCCGGGGGGCCTTATCCCAGCGGGTCGGGGGCGATATTGCCGCCGCACAGCAGCACGGCCACCCGTTCATCGGGGGCGGGTATGTAGGCGCCGCTGATCAGCGCGGCCAGCGCGCAGGCCCCGGCGGGTTCGACCAGCAGGCGGTGGGCCTGCCACAGCAGGCGCTGGGCGTCGGTGATGGCCGTGTCCGTCACTGTGATGACGGGGGTCGCGTTTTCGCGCGCAAGGTCAAAGCAGATCTGACCGATGCGCCGCGCCCCCAGCGCATTGGCGGCCACGCCCGAGACGCTGACATCCACCGGCGCGCCTGCCGCCAGAGCAGCCCCCAGCGTGTTGCAGGAGGCGGGTTCCACCGCGACGATCCTGCGCGCGCCCTGCATCCACGCGAGGGAGCCGCCGATCAGCCCGCCGCCGCCGACGGCGATCAGCACGGTGTCGGCCTCCAGCCCCTGTGTCTCCCATTCGCGCAGGCAGGTGCCCTGGCCCGCGACGGTCAGCGGGGCGTCATAGGCGTGGACCTGCATCGCGCCGTGGTCTTCCTCATAGCGTTTGGCCATGTCCAGCGCGTCGGCGTATTCGCCGGGGACCACGGTCAGGTCCGCGCCGGTGCGTTCGATCAGCGCGATCTTGGCCGGGCCTGCGATCTCCGGGACAAAGATGTGCGCCTTGTGCCCCAGACGGTGCGCGGCAAAGGCGACCGCCGCGCCGTGATTGCCGCCCGAGGCCGCGACCACGCCGCCTGTGGGTACGTCAACGGCGCGCAGGGTGTTGAACGCGCCGCGCGCCTTGAAACTGCCGGTGTGTTGCAGTTGCTCCAGCTTGATTGCGACGGGACGCTCCCAGAGCGCGTCCGAGGTCATGACGGGGGTGGTCACAGTGTAGCCGTTGATCCTGTCGGCGGCTGCTTCGATATCGGCTTTCCAATTCATCGGCTGTCCTGCGCTGCTGGTGGCTGGATATGTTCGCGGTAACTGGCGCTTTGGAGCGGCACGCTATAGTTCTGAGGAAAGGCGAACAAGGAGCCGCACAATGAAAGACGACCGCCGCAGCCCGCTGCGCAATGCGCATACGGACCGCGATACCGCAAAGCAGATCCCGGAAACCCCGCAGACGCTGTCCCCCAGCTATCGGCTGGCCTTTGCGGATGATGAATTCCTGTACCGCGATGAACTGCGCCCGGTGCGTCTGCAACTGGAACTGCAAAAGTTCGAGATGCTGATGGACGAACACGGCATCGACTCGACCGTGGTGCTGTTTGGCGGCGCGCGCATCCCTGCGCCCGCGGACAAGGATACGGCGCGGACCAAGACGCTGGCCGATCTGTCGCGGTTCTACGATGAGGCGCGGGAATTTGCGCGGCTGATGACGGTCAAGTCCAAGGAAACCGGCAACCGCGATTTCGTGATCGTGACCGGCGGCGGGCCGGGGGTGATGGAGGCGGGCAACCGGGGCGCGCATGATGAGGGTGGCCAGTCGATTGGTCTGAATATCGTGCTGCCGCACGAGCAGGCGCCAAACCCCTATGTGACACCGGACCTTGCGTTCAACTTTCACTACTTCGCCATTCGCAAGATGCATTTCCTGATGCGGGCGCGGGCGATCTGCGTGTTTCCCGGCGGGTTCGGCACGCTGGATGAGCTGTTCGAGACGCTGACCCTGATCCAGACCGGGCGGATGCAGCGGGTGCCGCTGTTGCTGTTCGGGCGCGAGTTCTGGGAGCGGATCATCAACTGGGACGCGCTGGCCGATGCCGGCACGATCAGTCCGGAGGATCTGGACCTGTTCCGCTACGTCGAAAGCGCAGCCGAAGCGGTTGAATTGGTCGAGAACTGGGGTCCGGCGGTTGCGCGGACCGATCTGCCGGACCGCTGAATTCCGGGGCGGGGCGAATTTTCGACGAAAATTCGTCTCAGCTTGACTGCGCGGCCTCGTCCAGTTCGGCCTGTTCGACCCAGCGTGAAATGACCGCGCGGGCGGCGCCCTCATCGCGTGTCTCAATGGCTTGCCGCAGATCCTTGATCGCGGTGGCCATTTCAAATTCCGACAAAAAGGTCTCTTGCGCGCGCAGGATCTTGGTGTGCGGTGTGGTCAGCATGTCGGACGAAATCAACAGCTCTTCGTGCAGCTTTTCGCCGGGACGCAGGCCGGTGATCTTGATCTCGATATCGCCGAGGGGGTCGTCTTGGTCGCGGACCGAAAAGCCTGCGCCCTCGATCATCTGGCGCGCCAGCTTGCGGATCGGTACAGGGGCGCCCATGTCGAGCACAAAGACATCGCCACCACGGGCAAACGATCCGGCCAGCAGGACCAGCCGAGCGGCCTCGGAGATGGTCATGAAGTAGCGCGTGACCTGCGGATCGGTCAGCGTGACCGGCCCGCCGCGCAGGATTTGTTCCTCAAACAGCGGGATGACAGAGCCGGACGATCCCAGCACATTGCCGAACCGCACCATGGAAAACCGTGTGCCGGGGGTGCGTGCGGCCAGATCCTGCACCAGCAGTTCGGCCAGACGTTTGGACGCGCCCATGACGTTGGTCGGGCGCACGGCCTTGTCGGTCGAGACAAGGATAAAGCGGTCAACCCCGGCAGAGCGGGCGGAATCGGCCAGCACCTTGGTGCCCAGCACGTTGTTGCGCAGGCCGGACAGCACATTGTTTTCGACCAGCGGCAAGTGCTTGTAGGCGGCGGCGTGCAGCACCACGTCGATGTCGTGTTCGACCAGCACATCGCGCATCAGACGTTCGTCCAGAACCGATCCCAGCACCGGCACGATGTGCAACCCGTCGCCGATGTCGCGCAGTTCCTTGTCGATGTTGTAGAGTGCCAGTTCGGAATGATCGACCAGCACGACGCAATCGGGTTTGCAGGCAATCAATTGGCGGCAGAGTTCCGAGCCGATGGACCCGCCCGCGCCGGACACAAGGATGCGGCGCCCGGAATAGACGTGGCTGACACCGGGCAGTTCGCTTTCCAACCGGCTGCGGCCCAGCAGATCCTGGATCGACACCGGCGTGACCTGTTTGCGGATTTCCCCGTCGCCCACCATGGCGGCGAAAGAGGGCAGGGCGTGGACCTCACATCCGATATGGCGCAGTTTGTGCGCGATGCGTGCCACCGCAGGTTGACTGATCGACGGCATGGCAAGGACAACCCGGTCGATGTCCTTTTCCAGTACAAGTGTTTTCAGGCTGGAGGGCGCGTGGACGCGCAGGCCGGAGACGATCAGGCTTTGCAGGGTGGGGTTGTCGTCGATGAAAGCCACCGGCAGGATTGCATCGTCGTGGCGCAGCGCCGCGACAAGCTGTTGCCCGGTCTGGCCCGCGCCATAGATCAGCACCCGCATCCGGTCCTTGCCGTGGCGATAGATGTTCAGCGTGACCTGCCGCAGGACGATCCGCCAAGAGGCGGACGCGACCAGCAAGAGCAGGGTAAAGATCACGAAAGAGCCAAGCGGAAGCCCGGTTCGCATGGCGGCGTTCAGGGCCAGCCCCATCACACCGAGGATTGCAGCATAGGTTGCGGTCCGGATCACGCCGCGCATTTCATAGGCGTTGAGCGTGATGCGGGTCAGGCCCAGCCACCAACCGGCAGCGACGGCGGCGCCGGTCAGCAGGATCAGCATGGGCAGAATGTCGGAAAAGGCAGGATGATCCGGGGTGCCGGTTGTCGACAGGGCAAGAGCGGCGATCATGGCAAGCGGGATGACAGCCGCATCCATCAGGATGAAAAGCAATTGCTTTTGCGTCCGGGACAGAGCCATCACGAGATTGTAGAACATGCTGCCGTGTCCCTTACCGATACGAACCGGAGTATGTTCCCCGGCATCGAAACGTGGCCGGTCTTGTGCCAGCCCTCTTTCGTTTCGTCCCTTGAGAGGACTCCACTTCTTTCTGTCTTAGGTTACTCAACCGCAAGCAGGCAAGCAGGTTGTTTCTGCGGTTGCGAGTGCAGGCGGATTTTTACCGGGGGTCGATGCCGGAAAATCCGGCGGATTTGAGCGGGATCCGGGTCGGTTGCCCGCATAAGTGGCGCTGGTGCAACGAATGGGGGCTTTCGCCCATGCTGCGCCTGCGATATGACACGCGCCATTCCGCTGTCCGTGTGATCCGCGCGTGGGCGGCGGCGCAACCCCTAAGGAGGGCCATATGGGCTACCGTATTGTCGTCGTTGGTGCCACGGGCAACGTGGGCCGCGAAATGCTCAACATCCTCGCCGAGCGGGCGTTCCCCGTCGACGAGATCGCCGTACTCGCCTCGCGCAAATCGCTGGGCACAGAGGTGAGCTTTGGCGACAAGACCCTCAAGACCAAGGATCTGGCCACCTTCGATTTCACCGGCTGGGACATCGCGCTGTTTGCCGTCGGCTCTGGCCCGACAAAGGAATTCGCGCCCAAGGCGGCTGCGGCCGGATGTGTCGTGATCGACAACTCATCGCTCTATCGCTATGACCCGGACGTTCCGCTGATCGTGCCAGAGGTGAACGCCGACGCGGTCATGGGCTACACCAAGAAGAACATCATCGCGAACCCCAACTGTTCCACCGCGCAGATGGTTGTCGCGCTCAAGCCGCTGCATGACCGCGCCCGGATCAAGCGTGTTGTCGTCTCGACCTACCAGTCGGTGTCCGGTTCGGGCAAAGAGGGCATGGATGAGCTGTGGGAGCAGACCAAGGCGGTCTACAACCCGACCAAGGACGTGCCGCCGAACAAGTTCACCAAGGAAATCGCCTTTAACGTGATCCCGCACATCGACGTCTTCATGGAAGACGGTTCCACCAAGGAAGAGTGGAAGATGGTGGTAGAAACGAAAAAGATCATCGATCCCAAGATCAAGGTCACGGCCACCTGTGTGCGGGTGCCGGTCTTTGTCGGTCATGCCGAGGCGATCAACATCGAGTTCGAGGATTTCCTGGACGAGGACGAGGCGCGCGACATCCTGCGTGAGGCCCCCGGCGTCATGGTGATCGACAAGCGTGAGGACGGTGGCTACGTCACCCCCAAGGAATGCGTCGGCGATTTCGCCACATTTATCAGCCGCATCCGTCAGGACAGCACCATCGACAACGGTCTGAACCTGTGGTGCGTCAGCGACAACCTGCGCAAAGGTGCGGCGCTGAACGCGGTGCAGATTGCCGAAGTGCTGGGCCAGAAGGCGCTGAAAAAGGGCTGATCGCCCGACCGCGCGCCGCAAGGCCGCGATGCCAAACCGACATCATGCAGGCCCGCGCCCCCCGGCGCGGGCCTGTTGTCGTTGCAGGCGTGGACAAGCGCGGCGTTGCGCGCGGACCCGCCGCTGACCGCACGCCCGGTTAGGAGCCTGTTTCCGTTTTACGCGAAAACCTTGTCCTTGACGCCGCAGTGCCGCAGTTTTGCCGCATTCGCGTGCCACGGTTTAAGGATCGGTGAGGATGCGATCATGCTACAGGCAGCACTTTCCCAGGCCGCTCGGCCAAATATTCCCAAAAATCAGGGCCTTACAAGGCCGCTCGACAGTGAGGCGCTTTCGCTTTTGCGATTGTTTCTGGCCCCGATCCTTGAAGGGGCCAAGAACTGGCAGACCCTGTCAGAGCAACTGGCGCGCAAGGGGTTCCAGCTGACCTTTCGAAGAGGCCACATGGTGATCCTGAACGACATCGGCGAGGGCCTGTGTACCGGCAGCGATCTGGGCGTCCCGCTGGCCCGGCTGGCGGAACGGATCGGACGGCCGCGCGTGCGGGCGCACCGCACGGGGCAGGCGGGTGAGCTTGCCTCGGCGCGTCTGTCGCAACAGGCCTAGAACCGTTCGGCGCGCAAAATCTCGCAGTCACAGACCGAGACCACTCCGATTTGCCGTTCCACCACGGAAAACACCTGATCCAGCAACGGATCCAGCTTTTCCGGGCGGATGATGCAGACCACCTGCACCAGCCCGGTGCCCCGGCTGATCTGGCCCTCACGGCTCCATTCGCCGGATCGTCCCGATCCGCCAAGCATCGGCAGGACCGACCAGCCGGTGACATCGGCGCGTGTCATCGCCTCTGTCAGACGGCGTTCCATCACCCGTTCGATGATGATCTCGACGCGCTTTGCCTTGTGGGTCTGCATGGGTCAGCCTCCGGTCATGATCCGCGCCACCGCCAGATACAGCGGCAGGCCAAGGGTCAGGTTAAAGGGAAAGGTCACTGCCAAAGACAGGGTGAGGTAGATCGACGGATTCGCCTCTGGCACGGCAACGCGCATGGCGGCAGGCACCGCGATGTAGGAGGCCGAGGCCGACAGCGTCATCATCAGCATCACGCCGCCGGTCGACAGGCCCAGCAGCATCCCGGCGCCAAGTCCCGCCAGCGCGCCGACCAGTGGCATCACAAGGCCAAAGGCGACCGCGCCGCGATCCAGTACCCCGGCAGAGCGCAGCCCGCGCCCGGCAATCAGGCCCATGTCCAGCAGGAAGATGCACAGCACCCCCTGAAACGGACTGACGATGAACGCGGCGATGCTGTCCAGACCGTCCTGCCCGGTCGCCATCCCGATCACAAACGCCCCCAGCAGCAGCACGATGGACCCGTTGAGCAGGATTTCCCGCCACAGGTCGCTGTCCATCTTGGTGTTGCCGTCGCCCCGCGACAGCAGCCATAGCGCCGACAGGATCGCCGGTGCCTCCATCGCGGCGGCGACGGCGACCATGTAGCCCTCGGCCGTCAGCCCGGCGTTGGCCAGCAGCGTCGTTGCCGCGACAAATGTGACGATGGAGATTGACCCGTAGTGCCCCGCCACGGCGGCGGCATCGATGCGTGACATGCCCGACAGCACGCGCAGCAATCCGAAGGCGGCAAAGGGTAGGGCAAAGGACAGCACAAGCCCGGCAAGGATCGTCGCGGCCAGACGCGGGTCCAGCCCATGCGCGGCGACCCCGGCGCCGCCCTTGAACCCGATCGCAAACAGCAGGTAGAGCGATATGCCTTTGGCGACCGCCTCTGGCACGGACAGGTCGGATCGAGCCAGCGCCGCGAACAGCCCCAACACAAAGGACAACACGATTGGCGACAGCAGGTTGTCGGCGGCAAGATCCAGCATGGCAGCCCTCGGTGAAAAGGTTGGGGTGGCTGGATCTCTATTTTATGAACACTTGTTCAGTTATCAAGGGTCCGGGCGGAAAAAGTGGCTTCCCGATGTGGGTTTCGAGCATCCCGGAAGAGCGGTCTAGATCGCCACAAACGCCCCGGTCTTGCCGTCCAGCGTGTGCAACCCGCCCTCACCGATATCGACCCACAGACCATGCAGGCTGAGCTGACCGGATTCCACCGCCTCACGCACAAAGGGAAAGGTCATGAGGTTGCGCAGCGAGACTGACACCGCCTCTCTTTCCAGTGCATGCGGCATGTCGGCGTGGCCCTTGACGGTCTCATAACCCGGTCGCAGGATGTCCATCCAGCGGCCGACAAAAGAGGCGGTTTCCTCCAGTTCGGGGGCGCGGCCCTCACACATGTCCAGACAGCCCTGAACGCCGCCACAGTTGGAATGCCCCAGCACGATCAGATGCGCCACCTTGAGCGCCATGACGGCATATTCCACCGCCGCCGAGGTGCCGTGGTGCTGGCCGTCGGGTTCGTAGACCGGCACAAGGTTGGCGATGTTGCGGTGAATAAAGAACTCTCCCTGATCTGCGCCGAAGATCGAGGTGACATGCACGCGGGAATCGCAGCACGAAATCACCATGGCGCGCGGGCGCTGCCCCTCGGTGGCAAGGCGTCGATACCACGCGCTGTTTTCGGCGTGAGTTGTCGCTTTCCAGCCGTGGTAGCGTTGCACGAGAAAGCCGGGCAGGGGGCGGGCGAATTCCATCTAGGTCTCCGGTCGTCGGTTCTGATTGTCCCAAGTACGACGAATACAGAGGAAATTCGAGCGAAAACGCCGATCCGGGATAACCTTTTGGGAACCCGGTTTCGGTCATGTTGCCCCCGCGTGGGAGCACATGAATGGGGTAAGACGTGAAACAGGTAACGTATCTGGCACCGGCGGAACGGCCGGCGATGGACACTGCGCAAATAGAGACGTTGTGTACCGATCTGGGTCGGAGCGCGGCAGAGGGTGTGGTGTGCCGCGCGATGGAAGAATTGGCACAACGGATGTGCCAATTGCAGGAACAGGCGCTGTCCGGTCCGCGCGAGGACATGCACAAGGGGTTGCGCGCGCTGGCGGCGATTGCGGATCAGATCGGTCTGTGTTCGCTCAGCATGGTGGCGCATGACGTGGCGGCCTGTATCGAAATGGGCGACGCGGTGGCCGAGGCGGCGACACTGGCCCGTCTCGCTCGTATCGGGGAACGGTCGCTCACGGCGCTGTGGGACGTCAATGAGTTCACGGTCTAGGGCGGGTCCGCTTGTGCGGTGAAATCCGCTTGCGGCGCGGCGTGCAGGCAATACGGTAAGGGGACCCTGTTTTATGGAGCCTTCATGCCCGACCGTTTTGCCGCGCCCGACGCGCCCGCCTTTCCGTTGCACCTGATCGAACCCGGCTCTCTGGACACCTGGCTAGAGGGGCAGGTCGCGCGGGTGCGCGCCTGGGTCACGGCCAGCGGCTTTGCCGGGGCGCTGAACACGGCGCTGATGGTGCCGGGGACGGATGGCACACCCGAGGCGGCGCTGGTGGGCTACGGGACGGCGGCCCAGCGCGCACGGCAACGATTTGCGCTGGCCGGGGCGCTGCCGGGATTGGCACCTGGCACATATCGCATCGCGTCGGGCCTGCCGTCCGACGCCGCCGCGACAGAGGCGCTGGGCTGGCTTTTGGCGGGCTATCGCTTCACCCGCTACGTTTCGGACAGCCCGGCGACAAAGGCGCTGATCGCCCCCGACGGCGTCGATGCCGCCCGGATCGAGGTTCTGGCCGCGGCCGAGGGATTGACCCGTGATCTGGTGAACACGCCTGCCTCTGACATGGGGCCTGCGGCGCTAGAGGCGGCGGCGCGCGATCTGGCCAAGACGCATGGCGCGTCGATCGAGGTGATCACTGGCGACGACCTGCTGGACCGGAACTTTCCCATGATCCACGCGGTGGGCCGCGCCGCAGACCAGGCACCAAGGTTGATCGACCTGCGTTGGGGCGACACGGGGCCGATGCTGACGCTGGTCGGCAAGGGGGTCTGTTTCGACACCGGCGGGCTGAACCTGAAACCGGGTGCCTCCATGGGGATCATGAAAAAGGACATGGGCGGTGCGGCCAACACGCTGGGCCTTGCACAGGCGATCATGACACTTGGCCTGCCGGTACGGCTGCGGCTGCTGATCCCGGCGGTGGAAAACAGCGTTGCGGGCAACAGTTTCCGCCCCGGCGATATCCTGACCTCGCGCAAGGGGCTGACGGTTGAAATCAACAACACCGACGCCGAGGGGCGGCTGGTGCTGGCCGATGCGCTGGCCTATGCCGATGAGGAAAAGCCCGATCTGATGATCTCGATGGCGACCCTGACAGGCGCGGCGCGGGTGGCGGTTGGCCCGGACCTTGCGCCGTTTTATACCGATGCCGAGGATTTCGCCGCTGCCCTGTCGCAGGCGGCCCCCGGCGCTGCCGATCCAGTCTGGCGGATGCCGTTCCATGATCCCTATGAGCCAATGATCGAACCGGGGATTGCCGATCTGGACAACGCGCCCGCCGGCGGGTTCGCCGGGTCGATCACCGCGGCGCTGTTCTTGCGCCGGTTCACCGGGCAGGCGGCGCGTTATGTGCATTTTGACATCTATTCCTGGCAACCCAAACCGGAACCGGGCCGCTCCAAAGGCGGGTTGATGCAGGGTCCGCGCGCCATTCTGGGGGCCCTGCCGCAGGTGTTGGGGCTATGAGAGATCGCCGCCTGACGCCCTCAAATGGCCGGGTCGCTCATGTGTCGCTGCGCGGAGAGGTCGAAGCAGAAAGCTATGTCGACGGGGAGTTGCACAGGATTGCCCGCCCCGTCGCCGATATCCTGTCCGCGCCAGGCGGCGGTCGAGACCGGCAACTGATGTACGGAGAGGTGTTTCGTGTGCTGGACGTGCAGGGCGGCCTGGCCTTCGGTTTCGCCGAAAAGGACGGCTATTGCGGCTGGATGAACGCAGGCGATCTGACCAACACACTGACCGATGCGCAAACGCATCGGATCACCGCCTCGCACAGCTATGGCAAAACCACGCCGGGCCTCAAGGCAATGGGGCAGATCACACCGCTGTCGCTGGGCACGCGGCTGACAGTTCTCAAAGAGGTGGACGGCTGGGCGCGGGTGGCCTGGTCGCGCGGCGCGACACCACAGGATCTTTATGTCCCCGGACAGCATCTTGTCCCCATCGACACGCTGGACAGCGATCCGGTTGCCGTGGCGGAACGACTGGTCGGCGCGCCGTATCTGTGGGGCGGCGACAGCAGCTTTGGCATTGATTGTTCCGGGCTGGTGCAAATCGCGCTGTACAGCTGCGGTCAAACCTGTCCACGGGACAGCGACATGCAAGAGGCGCTGGGCACGGCGCTGCCGCCCGGCACGCCCCCGGAACGCGGCGACCTGATGTTCTGGAAAGGCCATGTGGCCTGGGTCGCGGACCCGGATACAATCTTGCACGCCAACGCGCACGCCATGGCGGTTGCCTATGAACCCATCACTCAGGCCGTGGCCCGCATCGAATCGCAGGGCGACGGACTTGTCATCCGCCACGCGCGCCTGTCTTCTTCTGGCTGAAAATATCCCGGGGAGCGCGAGGGGCTGGCCCCTCGCTGTCCCGAACCATCAGGAGCACACCTTGTCTGATCCGTTTTTCCATCCCGTTTCCGGCTTCGACCTGCCGCGTTTTGCCGGTGTGCCAACCTTTATGCGCCTGCCCCATGTTCCGGCGGATCACCCCCGGTTTGCCGATGTGCAGATCGGCCTGATCGGCGTGCCCTGGGACAGTGGCACCACCAATCGCCCCGGACCGCGACATGGCCCGCGCCAGATGCGCGATGCCTCGACCATGATCCGCGCGCAACATGCAGCCAGCGGGATGCGTCCGTTCGAGACGGTCAATTGCGCCGATCTGGGCGATGTCGGGCCGAATCCGGCGGATATTCAGGACAGTATGGCGAGGATCACCGCGTTTTACGCGCAGGTCGTCGCGGCGGGCATCCGGCCGCTGACCGCGGGCGGCGATCACCTGACCTCGCTCCCGGTGTTGCGGGCGTTGGCCAAGGACGGACCGCTGGGCATGATCCATTTTGACAGTCACACGGACCTGTTCCACAGCTATTTCGGCGGCACCATGTACACCCACGGCACGCCCTTCCGCCGCGCGGTCGAAGAGGGGCTGCTGGACCCGAAACGGGTGATTCAGATCGGCATTCGCGGCACGATGTACGACACCGAGGATCGTGACTTTGCCGCCGCCAATGGCATCCGCATCGTGAGCATCGAAGAGTTCTTTGAGCGCGGGATCACGGATGTCATGCAAGAGGCACGCGCCATCGTGGGCGCTGCGCCAACCTATGTCAGCTATGACATTGATTTCGTCGATCCGACCTTTGCCCCCGGCACCGGCACGCCAGAGGTGGGCGGGCCGACCAGCTATCAGGCGCTGCAGGTTTGCCGCGAACTCAATGGTTTGAACATCGTCGGTGCGGATCTGGTCGAGGTCTCGCCGCCCTTTGACAAGAGCGGCAACACAGCCTTCCTCGGAGTGTCGATCATGTTCGAGATGCTGTGCGCGATGCTGTCTCCGGCGAACCGCTGACGGGTGGGGCGATTTTTCGTCGAAAAATCGTCTCTCACTTGACCGCGCGGATCAGTTTGCGTTCCAGCACTCGCAACACGGCACGCAGGTCGTGCCCGCGTTTCAGCACCTGACCCTCCATTCCGAAAACCGCATACTCGCCCTGTTTGCTGCGCAGTTTGGGGCGTTTTTCGATCCGGTACAGCGGGTTTTCCGCCGTACGCCGGAAGACGGAAAACACCGCCACCTCGCGCAGTGAGGAAATGCCGTAGTCGCGCCATTCCCCGGCGGCGACCATGCGCCCGTACAGGGAAAGGATAACGTTGAGCTCTGCCCGCTGAAAGGCAACCACCTGTGGTGCGGGCCCCTGTCCGGGGAAGGGTGTCAGGCTGTTCATACCCCCAGAGTTGCGCTGTTCGGTCCATAAATCAAGGGGCTAGGGGAGGGGGCTCAATTTACTTGACCGCGCGGTCGGTTTTAGGCAGTGTCGCGCCATCGAGGGAGGGGCACGATGACACCGCAACAACGCGCCACACGCGCGGCAGAGGCCATGTGGGCCGAGGACGCCGCCAGTCAGCAGATGGGTATGCGCATTGATGAGATCGCGCCGGGCCGTGCCGTCCTGTCGATGGAGGTGCAGCCGCATCACCTGAACGGGCACAAGATCTGTCATGGCGGTTTCATCTTTACCCTGGCCGATAGCGCCTTTGCCTTTGCCTGCAACAGCTACAACCGCCTGACCGTCGCGCAGGAAAACCAGATCACCTTTCTGGCCCCCGGCCAGCCCGGTGAGCGGCTGACCGCAACGGCGCAGGAGCAGGCGCTGAGCGGGCGATCCGGTGTTTATGACGTGACTGTGACCGGTGGCGACGGTCGCAAGGTGGCGCTGATGCGGGGCCTGTCGCGCACCGTGAAAGGCCACCTGTTTCCCGAAGACGAATTGACCGCGCAAGACGGCGCCTGAGGCGCCCGCCGATCCCATCCCGGAGGAGACCCGATGGAAGACCTGACCCCGACCAAGGACAGCCTTGACGCGATCGAGATCGCGTCGCGCGATGAAATTTCGGCCTTGCAGCTGGATCGCCTGAAATGGTCGTTGCGCCACGCTTATGAAAATGTCGCGCATTACCGCAACAGCTTTGACGCGGCGGGCGTGCATCCGGATGATCTGAATTCGCTTGAGGATCTGGCGAAGTTTCCCTTTACGGTGAAAAACGACCTGCGGGCGACCTATCCGTTTGGCATGTTCGCCGTTCCGCGCGATCAGGTGCGGCGCATCCACGCCTCCTCCGGGACCACCGGGCAGCCGACGGTTGTGGGTTATACCGCCGGTGATCTGGACAATTGGGGTACGGTTGTCGCGCGGTCGCTGCGCGCGGCGGGCCTGAAACCGGGGGACGTGTTGCACAACGCCTACGGCTACGGGCTGTTCACCGGCGGGATGGGCATCCATCTGGGCGCGGACAAGCTGGGCCTTGCGACGGTGCCGATTTCTGGCGGCATGACACAAAGGCAGGTGCGTCTGATCGAGGATTTCGGCGCCACCGGGATCACCGTCACGCCGTCCTATTCGTTGTCGATCATTGATGAATATGCAGCACAGGGGCTGGACCCGCGCAAATCGCCGCTCAAGGTGGGGATCTTTGGCGCGGAGCCCTGGACCAACGCCATGCGGCTGGAGATCGAGGACGCCTTTGATATGCACGCGGTCGATATCTACGGCCTGTCAGAGGTCATGGGACCGGGTGTTGCCAGCGAATGCGTCGAGACCAAGGACGGTTTGCACGTCTGGGAGGATCATTTCTATCCAGAGATCATCCACCCCGAGACCGGAGAGGTCCTGCCGGATGGTGAGTTGGGCGAACTAGTCTTTACCTCGCTCACCAAAGAGGCGTTCCCGGTGATCCGTTACCGCACGCGGGATCTGACGCGGCTGTTGCCGGGGACGGCGCGGACGATGCGGCGGATGGAAAAGGTGACGGGCCGGTCGGATGACATGATCATCCTGCGCGGCGTCAACGTCTTCCCGACCCAGATCGAAGAACAGTTGATGAAGGTGCGTGAACTGGCGCCGCATTTCCAGCTGGAACTGAACCGGGTTGGCCACAAGGACGAGATGCGGGTCAAGGTCGAGACGCTGCCCGACACCGTTGAACTGGGTGATCAGGCGGGCCGCGATCTGTCGGCGCGGGTCAAGCAGGTGGTCGGTGTATCGGTCAAGGTCGATGTCACCTCACCCGGTGGGGTTGAGCGCAGTCAGGGCAAGGCGGTGCGGATCGTCGACAACCGGCCCAAGGAGTAAGGTGTCGGCGCCCCGCGATCCGGGGCGCCGGACTTTTGGCTCAGCGAAACTCTGACGGGACCGAGGCGCGGGCTTTTTCCAGCATCTCGGCCTCGTCCCAGCCGGTCAAACGGGCCAGCGCGCGCGCCTCATCCTGAACGCGGGCGCGGGTGCGCAAAACATAGTCCTTGCCCGCCTCGCAGGTCGTTTCCCCGGTGTAGGGGTGGTTCATCACGTAACGTCCCTGAAAGTTCTGCCGGTCTTCGGTGGCGCGAAAAAAGACGTCTTCGGCCATCTGGTCGCCTTCATAGCGGGCGTGCAGCCGCGTGACATAGACGTTTTGCCCGGACAGCGGTCCGGTCCCGGTCTCTTCGGGCAGCCAGTCGACCCCCAGTTCAGCCAGTTGCGCATTGGTCAGCGGATCGGCGGCGCAGGGGTCACACCAGGCCATGTCCCAGGCGTATTCCACCACGATCCCGCCCTCATCCGGTGCGGCCTGCGCAAAGAGCGCGCGGTAGAAATCACCGAACTCTTCTTCGACAAACAGCGGCACGTCCATGTTGCTGGGCAGTTGCACCGGGACATAGTTTGTCGGCACCACGCGCCCCGTGCGCGACAGCATGAAGAACAGCGCATCCTGTGGCCCGTCGGCGTTCAGCTTGCCCAGCTGGATCGGCAGCATGAAATCCTTGGAGGTGAATTCGATCTGCAACGGCGGCAGTTCCTTGGTGTCGGCCTCGGCGTGGCGTTCAAGGTTCACGCCGGCGACAAAGAACTTCATCCCGCCGTCGATGTACTGCTGAAGCGTCTCTTCGCCGCCCTCGGGCATGTTGTAGCCCTCTCCGGTCAGAAAGGTGACCAGCCCGTCGGATTGCTCTGCCCCGAGGATCAGGATGTCATAGGTGCCCACGGCATATTCCGCCTCAATTGTGACACCCAGCGACCGCGCGCGCACGGCCAGCGGCGGCGCGGCCTCATTCACGACGGCGGTCATGGAGATCATCGGCAGCGGGATCGGCGCGCAAGGGTCGCGGTCATGATATTCGACAAGGCGCGGCGCGGTGTAGTCGTCCAGATGCTGGACGGTCTCCGCCTCGACGGTGCGGATCTGGTCGCGCAGCAGCACGCGGGGCGTGGGCACGATCAGGGCAAAGTCCTTTGGCGCGCCCCGGTAGTCCGAGGACATGGTGATTGCGGACCTGTCGCCGTCGCGCACAAAGACGACCTTTGAGCTTTCGTTGAACAGCGATCCGTCTGCCTTGGCGACGTAAAAGCCGCAAAAGGCCTGGGCCGAGGCCGCAAGGGATGAGAACAATAGAGCCAGAAAAATGCGTGTCATGAAGACCTCCGGAAAAGGCATAGGACCACAGCCTAACACACGCGGCGCGTTCGATAAGGGATTCGCTGATGGCGCGCCGGGACGGGCGGTTTGTTTCCGATGCGCGTCGGGCGCGGGAGGCAGGGGATGAAATCCGACACAATGGTCGCGGAACCCGACATGAATCTGTCTTGTCGCGACCCGTGTCGTGGCGTAGACGCCTTCGTGGGACACCCCTCCCCAACGAGGGGCATCTATCTGGAAGGTTAGCAGATATGACAATGACTGCACCGGCAACGCGGCCGGCAAACCCGCGTTTTTCCTCTGGCCCCTGCGCCAAGATCCCCACATTCACGCTCGATAAGCTGGCGGATGCCGCGCTGGGCCGCTCGCACCGTGCGAAGATCGGCAAGGACAAGCTGAAAGCCGCGATCGAAGAGACGCGCGCCCTGCTGAACATCCCCGCCGACTACCGGATCGGGATTGTGCCCGCTTCGGACACCGGTGCCGTCGAGATGGCGATGTGGTCGCTGCTGGGCGCACGCAAGGCGACGATGGTCGCTTGGGAAAGCTTTGGCGCGGGCTGGGTCACGGATGTGGTCAAGCAGTTGAAGATCGACGCCGAAGTGAAGACCGCCGAATACGGCGAGATCGTCGATATGGCGGCGCTGGATTACAACACCGACGTTGTCTTCACATGGAACGGCACCACCTCTGGCGTGCGGATGCCCTCGGGCGACGCGATCCCGGCGGACCGCGAAGGCCTGACCATTTGCGATGCGACCTCTGCCGCCTTCGCGATGGACCTGCCGTGGAACAAGCTAGATGTGACCACCTTCTCTTGGCAGAAAGTGCTTGGCGGTGAAGCGGCGCACGGGATGCTGATCCTGAGCCCGCGTGCCGTCGAGCGGCTGGAAAGCTACACCCCCGCATGGCCGCTGCCCAAGATTTTCCGCCTGACCAAAGGCGGCAAGCTGATCGAGGGCATCTTTGTCGGTGAGACGATCAACACGCCGTCGATGCTGGCGGTCGAGGATTACCTTGTTGCACTGGACTGGGCGCGCTCCGTCGGCGGCCTCAAGGGGCTGATCGCGCGGGCCGATGCCAATGCGCAGGCGATCTGGGACTTCTGCGACGCGCGCGACTGGATCGACAACCTTGCTGTCGATGCGGCGACACGGTCGAACACTTCGGTCTGCCTCAAGTTCACAGATGCGCGCATCACCGACGGCCCGGTCTTTGCCAAGGCTGTGGCCAAGCGGCTGGAGGCTGAAGGCGTGGCGCTGGACGTGGGCGCCTATCGTGACGCGCCGGCCGGTTTGCGGATCTGGTGCGGTGGTACGGTGGAAACCGCTGACGTCGAGGCGATGCTGCCCTGGCTGGAGTACGCGTTCCACGCCGAGATCGAGGCGCTGTCACAGGCGGCCTGAAACGATGCGCCCCGGGCCCGACCCGGGGCCTCTTTCCCAATCTTCCCTTTCAGGAGGCCCCGGATCAAGTCCGGGGCATGTATCACAATGACCGCACCCAAAGTTCTCATCTCTGACAAACTCTCTGACGCCGCCGTCCAGATCTTTCGTGATCGTGGCATTGACGTGGATTTCCTGCCCGACGTGGGCAAGGACAAGGACAAGCTGGCAGAGATCATTGGCCAGTATGATGGCCTTGCCATCCGCTCTGCCACCAAGGTGACGCCGACGATCCTTGAGCACGCCACCAGGCTCAAGGTTGTGGGCCGCGCGGGTATCGGCACCGACAACGTCGACAAGGAAGCCGCGTCCAAGAAAGGCGTGATCGTGATGAACACGCCGTTCGGCAACATGATCACCACCGCCGAACACGCCATCGCGATGATGTTTGCCGTGGCGCGGCAGATCCCCGAGGCCAGTGCCTCCACCCATGCGGGCAAATGGGAAAAGTCCAAGTTCATGGGCGTGGAACTGACCGGCAAGACGCTGGGCGTGATTGGCGCGGGCAACATCGGCGGCATCGTTTGTGACCGTGCACGCGGTCTGAAAATGAAGGTCGTGGCCTATGACCCCTTCCTGAGTGAGGAAAAGGCCAAGCAGATGCAGGTCGACAAGGTCGATGATCTGGATGAACTGCTCAAGCGCGCCGATTTCATCACCCTGCATGTGCCGCTGACCGACCAGACCCGCAACATCCTGTCCAAGGAAAACCTTGAGAAGACCAAGAAGGGCGTGCGGATCATCAACTGCGCCCGTGGCGGTCTGGTCGATGAGGCCGCTTTGGCAGAACTGATCAAGTCGGGCCATGTCGCCGGGGCCGCCTTTGACGTCTTTGCCGAGGAACCGGCCAAGGAAAACCCGCTGTTCGGTCTGCCGAACGTGGTCTGCACCCCGCATCTGGGCGCGTCGACTTCTGAGGCGCAGGAAAACGTGGCGCTGCAAGTGGCCGAGCAGATGTCCGACTACCTGATGACCGGCGCTGTGCAAAACGCGCTCAACATGCCGTCCGTGACCGCCGAAGAGGCCAAGGTCATGGGCCCGTGGATCAAGCTGTCCGAACATCTGGGCGCCTTTATCGGCCAGATGACCGATGAGCCGATCAAGGCGATCAACATCCTGTACGATGGTGAGGCCGCAACCATGAACCTGCAGGCGCTGAACTGCGCCGCCATCGCCGGGATCATGAAACCGATGAGCTCTGACGTGAACATGGTGTCCGCGCCGATCATCGCCAAAGAGCGCGGCATCAAGATCTCGACCACCAATCAGGCCCAGTCGGGCGCGTTTGAGGGCTACATCAAGGTGACGGTTGTCACGGACAAGCGCGAGCGGTCGATTGCGGGCACGGTGTTCAGCGACGGCAAGCCGCGCTTCATCCAGATCAAGGGCATCAACATCGATGCCGAGGTCGGCGCGCACATGCTGTATACCACCAACAACGATGAGCCGGGGATCATCGGCGCGCTGGGTCACACGATGGGCCGCAACGGCGTGAACATCGCCAATTTTACCCTCGGTCGTAAGGATGCGGGCGGTGAGGCGATTGCGCTGCTGTACGTCGATGAGCCGGTCCCGGCCGAGGCCCGCGCGCAACTGGCCGAAACCGGCCTGTTCAAGCAGATCAAACCGCTGCAATTCGACGTGGTCTGACATTTGCGATCCGTCGCCGGATCGCTGCAGCCCTCTCCCGCTCGGCGGGAGAGGGTTTTTCTTTGCCCTGCGGTCAGCCCCGTGCTGCGTAGTCCGCCATCAGGGTTTCGAACTGGTCCATCGGCGGCCATGCGTCATAGCTGTGCTGAGCCGGGACGTGGACCCAGGGCAGTTTTGCGCTGGTCATCGTTTCGATGAAGGGCGCAAACCACGCCATGTCGTCAAACATCGTCGGGCGCACGTTCACAAAGCCATCAAAGCCGGTGACGCGGGTGAACATCCACGTCATGCAATAGGGGCAGGCCATGTGGTCCTGATCCGGTCCGTGGGTGCCGCAGACAACCGGCTCTCCCTGCGTGACCTCCAGTGCGCCGGTCGGGACCATGGCGGTCAGGGAAAAGGCGCTGGACGACATCTTTTGACAGCCCCGGCAGTGACACGCAGCGGTCATCAGCGGCGGCGCGGTGATGCGGATGTGGACGCGGCCACAGCGGCAGGATCCTGTGAGGGGCAGGGTGGGGGCGGGCATGATGGTCTCCATGTCGGTGTGATGCCGCAGCCTATGCGCCGTCCTGCGCACGATCCAGCATGACCGAGTCTTTCGCCCGAAAAAGTGGCTGCGGCTGCGGCGGACAACGGCGCGGTCTGGTCGTGCGGGGGCGATCATGCTAACCGGCGTTCATGACCGACACACTCTACGCCATCGGCGACATTCACGGCCAACTGGCCATGCTGGAAGACGCTCTGGACCGCATCGCGCGGGACGGCGGTCCCAACGCGCGCATCGTCTTTCTGGGCGATTATGTTGACCGGGGGCCAGAGTCGCGCGGGGTGATCGAACGCCTTCGCCAAGGATTGGCCGAGGGCCGCAATTGGATCTGTCTCAAGGGCAATCACGACCGGCTGTTCGAATGGTTTGTCGCCCCACCCGAACCCCGGCAGGATTCCCACCTGCTGGTGGGCTATCACTGGTTCCACGAAAACATCGGCGGGCTAGAGACGGCGCAGTCCTACGGTGTCGATGTGCCTGAGCGTATCCGGCAAAAGGAACTGGCGGCCGAGTTTCGGGCGGCGCTACCCGAGGGGCATCTGGAATTCATGCAGGGCCTGCAACTGTCGCACCGCGAGATGGGCAAGTTCTTTGTCCATGCGGGGGTGCGGCCGGGCGTGCCGCTGGCGGAGCAGGACGAAGAAGACCTGCTGTGGATCCGGCAAGAGTTCCTCAAAGACACGCGGGACCACGGCGCATTGGTCGTGCATGGCCATACGCCGGTCAAAGCCCCCGAGTTGAAACCAAACCGCCTGAATCTGGACACCGGGGCCGGGTATGGCCGCCCGATGTCCATTGCCGTTTTCGAGGCGGATGAGATCTTTGCGCTGGAGCCGTCAGGCCGCGTCCGTCTCTGAGGGATCGGGCGCGGGCGGCTGTTCCAGCGCCTGCCAGGCATCGTACTGCGACAGGAACACCTGCCCCGTCAGATCATCCAGGAAATGCGACCGTTGCAGGCGGTCCATCACCGGGCCTTTGACCTCTGACAGGTGCATCTGGATGCCCATTTCCGACAGGCGGCGGTTCAGTTCCTCCAGCGTTTCCAGCGCGCTCATGTCGACCTCGTTTACAGCGGGGAACATCAGCACCACATGTTTTATCGGCGCATCACCGGCGACACGGCCCAGCACATAATCCTCAAGAAACCGCGCATTGGCGAAATACAGGCTTTCGTCGACGCGCAGGGTGACAAGGTGCGGATGGGTCTCGACCTTGTGGCGCTTGATATTGCGGAAATGATGGGTGCCGGGCACCAGCCCGACCTCGGCCACATGGGGGCGCGATGTCTGGTACAGGTGCAACCCGATGGAGATCAGAACCCCCGAAGACACCCCGATTTCCACGCCAAACCCAAGGGTTAGCGCGATGGTGGCAAAGACGGCGGCGAAGTCGACCTTGGAATAGCCCCAGGCTTTTTTCAGGATGGAGAAATCGACAAGACCCAGCACCGCGACGATGATCGTGGCGGCCAGCGTGGCCTTGGGGAGGAAGAACAGCAGCGGCGTCAGCAGCAAGGCGGCGATGCCGATGCCGATGGCGGTAAAGGCGCCCGCCGCGGGTGTCTCTGCGCCTGCGTCAAAGTTCACCACCGACCGGGCAAAGCCGCCGGTGACCGGATAGCCGCCTGACACGGCGGCGGCGACGTTCGACGCGCCAAGGCCGATCAGTTCCTGATCCGGCTGGATGCGCTGGCGTTTCTTGGCGGCCAGCGTCTGCGCGACGGAGACGGATTCGACAAAACCGATGATCGAGATCAGCACGGCGGACAGGAACAACTGGTTCCACAAGTCCGGCGACAGTGACGGCATGGTCAACGGCGGCAGGCCGGTGGGCACCTCTCCGACAATCTTGACGCCTGCGTTTTGCAGGCCGAACAGCCATGTGACCAGCGTGGTGACCGCCACGGCCCCCACTGGCCCGGCCTTGGCCAGAACATCCGCCAGGCGCGGTTTCAGGCCAAGGGCCAGCAGGCGCGGTTTCAGCCCCTTACGGACCCAGAACAGGAAAGCGGTGGCACTGGTGCCGATCACGAGGGTGATGAGACTGGTCTGCGACAGGTTCTCGACCAGTGAGCCGATGACCATGATCAACGTGTGGCCATGCGCCTCGATGCCGAAGATATGTTTAAGCTGTGAGGCCGCGATCAGCACGCCAGAGGCGGTGATGAATCCGGCAATGACGGGATGCGACAGAAAGTTCGCCAGAAAGCCCAGCCGCAGCACCCCCAGCACCAGTAGAATGACCCCTGAGATAAAGGCCAGCGTGCCGGCGGCCAGCGCAATTTGCGCGGGGTCCGACAGGCCAAGGTTGCCGATAGCGGCGGCGGTCATCAGCGACACGACGGCGACGGGGCCAACGGCCAGCGCGCGGCTGGTGCCGAAGATCGCATAAGCGACCAGCGGCAGGATCGACGCATAGAGCCCCATTTCGGCGGGCAACCCCGCAAGCAACGCATAGGCCAGCGACTGCGGGATCAGCATGATCGTCACGATCACGGCGGCCAGAATGTCGGATGAGGCGGTGTCGCGGTTGTACTCTTTGCCCCATGTCAGGATGGGCAGGTACTGGGTAAAGGTCTGGGCCGAAATGCGGGGCATGGCGTTTCCTGGGTCCGGGTCGGGGGTGGCCCCCGAGTCGCGTTTGAACCTCATATACATTCACAAAGTAGAATTTGAAAGGGCCGGACGCCATCTTTGGGCCGGCCCCTCAACAGATCAGCGGGCGCTGACGCTTTCGGGTTTGGCCATCCACTCCTTACCGCGCAACATGGCCTTCCAGTAGACCGGCGGCAGGATCTGTTCCTTGAGCAGCCAAGCGGCGCGGGTGGGTTTGGTGCCGTCCAGCAGCCATGTCGGGAAAGACGGCAGCAGCGCGCCACCATAGCCGAACTCTGCCAGCACGATCTTGCCTTTCTCTACGGTCAGAGGACACGATCCGTAGCCGTTATAGACCGCATGCGGGCTAAGACCACGGGTGTCGGCCACCACGTTTTCGGCCACCACGGGGGCCTGCATCCGCGCGGCGGCGGCGGTCTTGGCGTTGGGCGCATTGGTGACGTCGCCCAGCGACCAGATATTGTCATAGGTCTTGTGACGCAGGGTCGCCTGATCGACATCGACCCACCCGGCGGCATCGGCCAAGGGAGAAACCCGGATGAAATCCGGTGCAATCTGCGGCGGGCAGACGTGCATCATGTCGAAATCGACGGTGACTTCGCTCGGGTCCGTGTCTGGTTTGGCCACCTTGAAGGTGGCCTTTTTCGCCGAGCCGTCCACCGCGATCAACGTGTGAAAGAAGTTCAGCGTGGCGTCGTATTTCTTGACGTAGTCCATCAGCGCGGGGACATAATCCTTGACCCCGAACAACACGCCGCCCGCATTCATGAACTGGATGTCCATGTTTTTCAGCCGCCCGGTGCGGAACCAGTGATCGCCAGACAGGTACATCGCCTTTTGCGGCGCGCCCGCGCATTTGATCGGCATTGGCGGCTGGGTGAACAGAGCCCGGCCCTCACGCATCTTGCTGACCAGTTCCCAAGTGTAGGGCGCGAGGTCGTAGCGATAGTTGGAGGTGACGCCGTACTTGCCCAGCGTGTCTACCAGCCCCTCGACCCCGTGCCAGTCCAGCTTGAGCCCCGGACAGACGATCAGCCGGTCGTATTTCACCACCCGGCAGCCATCCAGGATGACGGCATTGTTCTGCGGCTCGAACGCCGCGACTGCGGATTTGATCCAATGCACACCCTTGGGGATCAGGCTGGCCATGGTGCGCGCGGTTGTGGACGCCTCAAAGATGCCGCCGCCGACCATCGTCCAGCCGGGTTGGTAGTAGTGCACATCTGCCGGGTCCAGAATGGCAATGTCCAGCGATGCCTTGCGGGACTTGAGGCTAGCGGCCACCGCGATGCCCGCCGCGCCCCCGCCCACGATGACCACGTCGAATTTTGCGTCGCCCTCATCGGTGGGTGTCTTGCCACCGTTGACGATGCGCCGCACGACACCCGCCATGTCATAGCCCGCGCCCTTGGTCGCGGCGAGGATGGTGCTGGGGGACTGCGTGCTGGCCTGGCTCAGCGACCAGAGCGTGGCGGACCGCGTGCCGCTGCGGCAGTAGGCAAAGACCGGGCCGGGCAGATCCCGCATCAGTTTGCCAAAGTTGGCGGCATCCGCATCCTCGACCTTGCCGCCGACGATGGGCAGATAGCGCGCTTCTAGCCCCCTGGCCCGCGCCGCATCGGCGATTTCATCAAAGGTCGGCTGGTCAGCGCCTTCGCCGTCGGGACGGTTGCAGATGATCGACCGATACCCGGCATCGGCGATCTCTTGCAGGTGCTCAGCGGTGATCTGGGGCGAAACGGTGATATCTTCGGTGATCTTGCGGAATTCCATGGGGCGCTCCTCCGGCAGGCGGGAATCAGGATTGCCAAAGATATACATTCGATACATTGAATGCGTGATGGGCCAGAGGGTCGCAGGGCGACCGCGCGATGCGCGAAAAAAGGCGCATCTGCGCAAATTTGACGAAAATATTACATCAACAGCAAAAATCCGGGCAAACCGGACGGTCAGCCGGGGCAATTCGGTGAAATTGCCCGCGGCGCTGCTGTTAGCCTTCTCGCAGCCGAAAGGCGGAACAGGGAAGAAGGAAAAACAAGAATGACGGACAGGTTTGTCGTCGGATTTGACGGCAGCGAGGCGGCGCAACGCGCGCTGGATTTCGCTTTGGAACGCGCGGCGGCGCAGGGGGCGACGGTGGTGATCGCGCATGTGCTGGAATGGTCTCCCTATTCCTTTCTGACGCCGACGGAAATCGAAGAGCGCCACAAGCGCCGGACCGAAGAACTGGACCGCGCCGAAAAGTCGCTGATTGCCCCTGCCAAGGCGGCGGTCGAAGGCCGTGGTGTGCCGGTCGAGACGGTCCTGCGCTATGGTCACATCGCCGATACGCTGTGCGATGTCGCGAAAAAGCAAAACGCTGCGCAATTGTTCATTGGACGCAACGGCCACTCACCGTTCGGCAGCCGGGTGTTCGGATCCGTCGCCGGATCCTTGGTCCAGACGGCCCCCGTGCCCTGCACCATCGTCCCTTGAGCGCCGACCAGAACAGGACAGACACATGACAAGATTTGCATCCCGCCTGGCGTTTGCCGCCTTGGCTCCAACCCTGATGGCCAGCGCAGTGGCCGCGCAGGAAACCTCTATCGACCAAAAGATCAACGACATCTTTGCCGGGTCAACCGGCTGGTTCGTGAACTTTATCTTCAGCCCGTTTCCGGGAACCAGTTTCCCGTGGATCGTGGCCTGGCTGGTGGTCGCGGCGACGGTATTTACCGTTTACTTCGGGTTTATCCAGTTTCGCGGTTTCGGGCATTCCATTGCGCTGGTCAAAGGCGATTATTCCGACCCGGACGATGCCGGTGAGGTCAGCCACTTTCAGGCGCTGGCAACCGCGCTATCGGGCACCGTGGGTCTGGGCAATATTGCCGGGGTCGCGGTGGCTGTCGGTATCGGCGGTCCGGGCGCGACGTTCTGGATGATCCTTGCCGGTCTGATGGGCATGGCGTCGAAATTCACCGAATGTACGCTGGGCGTGAAATACCGCAATGAATACCCGGACGGCACCGTATCGGGTGGTCCGATGTATTACCTGACCAAAGGCTTTGCAGAACGCGGCCTGCCGGGGGGCAAGATCCTTGCGGTAATGTTCTCGATCTTCTGTATCCTCGGTGCCTTTGGTGGCGGCAACATGTTCCAGGCCAATCAGGCACATCAGGCGCTCACCGGCGTGCTGGGCGAGTTTCCCGGCTATATCACCGGCGTGATCTTTGCGATTGTCGTCTTTGTCGTGATCGTCGGCGGGTTGAAGTCGATTGCCTCTGTGACCGAAAAGGTCGTGCCCTTCATGGCGGCCATCTATGTCGGGTCGGCGCTGATCATCCTGATCATGAACGCCAACATGATCGGCTGGGCCTTTGGCCAGATCTTTGCCGGGGCGTTCACCGGGCTGGGCGTTGCGGGCGGCATGGTCGGCGCGCTGATCCAGGGGTTCAAGCGGGCGGCCTTTTCGAATGAGGCGGGCGTCGGTTCGGCGGCCATCGCGCACTCTGCTGTGCGGACCAAAGAGCCGATCACCGAAGGCTTTGTCTCCCTGCTGGAGCCCTTCATCGACACGGTTGTGATCTGCACCATGACGGCGCTGGTCATCATCATCACCCAGCAACTGGTGATTGATGAGGCAACAGGTGTCTACCTGCTGAATGAGGCTGGTACGGCGATCAAGACGGTAGGCGACACATCGGGCGTTGGCCTGACGGCAGCGGCCTTTGGCAGCGCCTTCAGCTGGTTCCCGACAATTCTGGCGATTGCCGTGATCCTCTTTGCCTTTTCGACCATGATCAGCTGGTCCTACTACGGGTTGAAGGCCTGGACCTACCTGTTTGGCGAAGGCAAGGCCAAGGAGATCACGTTCAAGGTCATCTTCTGCATCTTTGTCATTATTGGCGCCTCGGCCAGCCTTGGCCCGGTGATCGACTTCTCCGACGCGGCGATCTTTGCCATGGCGGTTGTGAACGTCTTTGGCCTGTACTTCCTGATGCCGATCGTCAAGCGCGAGGTGGACAGCTATCTGTCGCGGCTGAAGTCGGGTGAGATCAAGAAATTTACGCACTGATATAGTGTGGAGAGAAACGGAAAGGGGCCGCTACATGGCGGCCCCTTTTGTTGTCCGGCGGACGCCTTGCCAGCGCGATACGGATTCTGTTAAATCTCTATCAGGTGGTGCCCTCATTTATGCAGGGCGCGGTCGCGGCGATAAGTGTCGCGACGGTCCGGGCCGGCAGTGTCTGGGCAAGCCGTGGAAATGCGGGGCGGTGGAAAGAGTTCAACTCGACCATTTTCCTGCGCGGGCGTTTGCCTCCTATCCGGGGCCGGGATTTGTCCGGTGCGCATCCGTTTTGGACTGAAACCCAAAACAAAGATGCGTTTGGATGACGAAAAAGATCAAAAAACTGCGAAAGCAGAAGTGGGCGGCCCAGAAAGGGCGGTGTTACTATTGCGGTCAACTCATGTGGGAGCATGACGCGGACGCCTTTCAGCGCGAACACGGCGTGACTCGGGGTCTGACCCAAAAATTCCAGTGTACCGCAGAGCATTTGACGGCCCGATCAGAGGGAGGCGGAGATGTCGACGACAACATCGTTGCCGCCTGCCTTTTTTGCAATCGGACCCGACACGCGGCGAAAAAGCCGCTCGACCCTCGGCGCTACAGGCGGCGCGTTCAGGCGCGGCTTGAAAAGGGAGGGTGGTTGCGTCTGAACGGATTGTGAGGCTCCGGGCCTGTCCCGGAACCTCACGCGCGATCAGGCCGCCGCGAACCCTTTGTCGAGCGCGCTCAGGATGGTGTTGATCTCTTCAGCGGTGATGGTCAGCGGTGGCGACATCAGGACGTTGTGCGCGCCAAGGCGGACCATCGCGCCCGCCTCATAGGCGGTCTGGTGGATGCGTTTCATGGTGTCGTTGTCCATTGGGGTCTTGGCGGTCTGGTCGCTGACAATCTCGATGCCCGTCATCAGCCCGTGTCCGCCGCGCACATCGCCGATGATTGCGTGTTTCTCAGCCAGCTTCAAAACGCCTTCGTGCAGTTGCGTGCCGCGCGCGGCGGCGTTGGTTTTTGTGTCTAGCCGCAGAGTTTCCTCAAGGCAGGCGATGACCGCCGCTGCGCCCACTGGATGCGCCGAATAGGTGTAGCCGTGATAGATGGCTCCCTCTGCGCCTGACGTCTCGAACACCTCCGCAACCTTGCCGGAGATCAGCGCGGCCCCAACCGGAAAATACCCCGACGTGATGCCCTTGGCGGTGCACATCATGTCCGGTTTGACGCCCCAGTGCCGCGCGCCTGACCAGTCGCCGGTGCGGCCAAAGCCGGTGATGACCTCGTCCGAGATCAACAGGATGCCGTGCCGGTCACAGATCTCGCGCATCAGCGGCATGAAGGTCGCGTCGGGCACGATCACGCCGCCTGCGCCCTGGATTGGCTCCATGATAAAGGCGGCGATGGTGTTAGCGCCCTGAAACTGGATTTCATCCTCCATCGCCTGCGCGATCAGTTGCGCCAGCGCCGCCGGGTCGGTCTCATTGAACGGGTTGCGATAGGTATAGGGCGCGGGCATGTGGAAACAGCCGGGCAAGAGCGGCTCATAGCCGATGCGAAAGCGATTGTTGCCGTTCACCGATGCGCCGCCGAAATGGGTGCCGTGGTAGCCTTTTTTCAGGCTGAGAAACTTGGTGCGCGTCGGTTCGCCCCGCAGCCGGTGGTACTGCCGCGACAGCCGCAGGCAGGTTTCAACCGAATCCGACCCGCCAGAGGTGAAAAACACCCGCTCGATCCCGTCGGGGGCAAAGAACTCCTGCACCTTATAGGCCGCCTCGATCGCGGGCGGGTTTGAGGTGCCTGCAAAGGCCGAGTAATACGGCAGTTCAAACAGCTGGTCGGCGATGGCCTGCTTTACCTTGTCGTTGGAATAGCCAAGGTTGACGCACCACAGCCCGCCCACCGCGTCCACCGCGCTGTGGCCGTCGATGTCGGTGATGGTGCTGCCTGCCGCGCCCTTGATGATCTTGGGCGGGTTGGCCTGCGCATCGCCGGGATGGCCCATCGGGTGCCATAGCTGACGGGCATTGTTTTCCTTGAGAAAGTTCTCGTCCTTCATGGCGCGACTCCGCTGTAGATTTTGATCAAATCTGGCAGGGGGCGAAGGGGCTGTCCAGAGGGAGGCGGGGAAATGGCGCTGGCCGGACGGCAAACGGGTTGGGGGAATGGACCGACGCCGTGTTAGGGTCGCCTTGTACAGGCTTTCAGGAGTGACCTCATGCGCCTTGTTCTTGCTTTTCTCTCGGTGCTGGCCGGGACGGTTTCGGCAGGGGCAGAACCCGCGCCGCTCACCGTTCCCGGAGAGATCATCGTGCCGTTGAAGGGCGTGGATCAGTCCGCTCTGCGCGGGTTTGCGCAGAACCGGATCACCCATATCACCTTTCACCACGAAGGCTTTGCCGGGACAGATGCGGATCTGTTCCGCCGAGCGAGTGCGGCACGCGACAGGCAGACCATCGACCAGCGGGTCCGCAATATACACGCCTATCACGCCGGGGACGCGGGGTTGGGCATGTTTGCCTATCACTACGCGGTCGACAAGGCGGGCAATATTGCCAAGGGGCGGCCCGTGTCGCTGAAACCCTCGACCCGGTCGACAGAGATCGGATCGCGAAAGTTGGCCGACTTCGACGGGCATTTCGCGGTCATGGCACTGGGCGATTTCAACCACGAGGCGCTGACACCGGCGGGGCGTCTGGCCTATGTTCGGGTGATGTCAGAGGCGCAGCGCGCCTACCGGGTGCCGACAGCGCAGATCCAGCCGCACAAGCACCACGCTGCCACGTCCTGTCCCGGCACGCATATCCTGAAAGAGGCAGGCGCGTTGCGGGACATGGTCCGGCACTACAGTTTTCAGGCGGAACTGGTGGCGCGGGGCTGTCTGAACGACACGGCCGACGGAAAGTGGGGGCCGAAAAGCCGCCGCGCCCTGCGCGCCTTCAGCAAGGGCAACCGGGGCGTGATGACCAGCCCCGAGGTCACTGACGCCGCGCTGTTCGGGATGCTGAACGCGCCGGGTGCGCGTTGTCGCTGAATCGGCCCAGAGTCGGCGCGTGAAACAAAAAACGCCGCCCCGAGGGGCGGCGTTCTAAAACCGAAAAGCGTTGGATCAGAAACCCAGGCCTTCGTACTTTTTCTTGAACTTCGAAACGCGGCCACCCTGGTCAAGGATGCGGCCGGTGCCGCCGGTCCACGCGGGGTGAACCGTGGGGTCGATGTCGAGAACAAGCGTGTCGCCCTCTTTGCCCCAGGTCGAACGCGTCTGATATTCGGTCCCGTCGGTCATCTTGACGTTGATGACGTGGTATTCGGGGTGCAGGTTCTTTTTCATGTCACGGGTTCCTTACGCGTCTGCGCCGGCGTTCTTGGTCTTGAGCGCCTTGTAGGTTGTGTCCTCTGCGATCCGGGCCGATTTGCCACGGCGCGCGCGCAGGTAGTACATCTTGGCGCGGCGGACGCGGCCACGACGGACGACTTCAATGCTTTCGATGTTGGTCGAGAACAGCGGGAACACACGTTCCACGCCTTCGCCAAAGGAAATCTTGCGGACCGTGAACGACCCGGCGATGCCCTTGCCGTGCTTGCGGCTGATGCAGACGCCTTCGTACATCTGGACCCGGGTGCGGGTGCCTTCGGTCACTTTGTAACCCACGCGAACGGTGTCGCCGGGTTTGAAATCGGGAATTGTCTTCCCGAGCGAGGCGATTTGCTCCGCCTCAAGCTGTGCGATCAGGTTCATCTGACCTTCTCCTATATGCGTCGCGGTTTTCCCGCGGAGATGTCTGGCAAGTGCTTTGTCCCCAACCGGGGAAAGAGATGTGCCAGCTTTTGTTTGTTCTGCGGCGGTCCCGTGAACGGTCCCACAAACTCAATCGGCGCCGAGTCGCCCCGGCACCGAAAGATGCGCGTGTGTAGATGCGCGCGCGCCGCAAATCAAGGGCAAAGCAGGCGCGGATCAACTGTCTTTGCCTGTATCCTTTGCCTCGGGCCCAAGGCCCCTCGCAACGGGCCAACCCGCCCGCTGCTCGGCGGCCGTTGGCAAGGCGGCAGGCCCTCTAGTAAGTCGAACACTGATCCAGCGTGACGCCGTTCAGCGTGGTGGCGTTCAGGTTGGCCACAAGGGTTACGCCGATGCTGGCGTTCCCCGCCGCATGGGAGAGCGTGCTGAGGCAATTCCCAACACCGAGATCGGCCTCGATCAACACAACAACGGACCCGGAATGTGAACTCCACAGCGAGACATTCAGGACGGCGGGATCTTCGTTGTAAGATGGCTCTGTCACCGAATAAGAAACGATTTCATCCCCCTGAAAGGTCCATGTCACATAGTTGCCCTGCTTGCTCCGATCCCACGCAAGCGCGGGGGAACCGACGATCAGGGTAGCAAGGCAAAGGGAAAGGATCTTTTTCATACCGCGTTTGCTCCGTTCGAGGTGGACAAACGTTGCACGGGGCCTGCCCGGCTGTAAAGCGCGCTGGGGCGCGCAGGTGCCTGCGCCTGCGCGGCGGGCCAGCCGACAAGGGAGCGCCCGCCGCTGCGCCGAGGTTTAACGCCCAGGGGCCGGGCCGTCGATCAGCGGGCGCAAGTCGGACCACCTATACGGCGACAAGAAACGCGCGCTGACCCAGCCCGTCTGTCCGCCCGCGCGCACCTGCATCCAGACGCCCTGAACGTCGTCGACGATGCGGCAGTCGCTGACCTCGACCTGTTGCTCGGCGCGTAGTTGACCGGCAACGGCGGCGTTCAGCGAGGGCTGCGCGCGCATGTTGACGCCTCGGACGGCGGTTTGTGTCGGGTCGACATCGGTGACGTAGTCGGACGCACCGTTCAGATCGCCGGACCAGAACTGTCCCCTCGTCGACGGGCTGCCGGAATGGCAGCCATATGTGTCCGCCAACAGCGCCACCGGCGCAGAGCGCGGCTGGAACCTGTCGACGGGGACAGCACAAAACTGCCGACCGTCGGCTTGGCAGGGCGGCGGCCCTGCGATCATGTCGAGGCCGATGGTGCCGTTGTCGAACAGCTCCACCACGCAATGTGCGGCCCCGTTCAGGCTGCCCGCGATGCGGCGGCTGCCCAGCAGGTTGGTCATGTCCTCGAGATTGGTTGTGACCGGGTCCGGGTTGATGCCTTCGATATAGCCGAATTCATAGTCGACAAAGGATCGTCGGACATCAGGCGCGGCGACAAAGGCGGTGCGGCACAGGGCGGCCACGGTGTCCATCATCAGCGCTGATTTGTGAATCGGGCGCGACAGGATCGGTGGGCCAACCGGGGTCAGGCGCATGGCATGGGTGCGGATGCCGCCACGCAGGTAGAAAAAGCTGTTGGCTTCCCGGTGTTCCAACGCTTCGGACAACAGGATCGGCGGGGCGACGCCGCCCATGATCAACGAGGCGTAGGCCTGTACGATGTCGTAGGTGACATTCATCATCTGCCGCGCTTCGACGGCCTGCGTGGCCTGCGCCTCTGGCAAGAGGCCCATGTGAAAGCCAAGCTCGGCACCGTGTTCGACAAAGCGCGCATCGTCCCCATAGGCAATGTCGCGCGTAGAGGTCGCCAGCGCCACGGCCAGCGCGCAGGCGGACAGGCACGGCCCGTCGCGCAGGACAAAGATGCCGTAGATGTCCGGGTCCTGGCTTTCCAGAATGCCCTTGAGATACTGACCGAGGGCGATGCCCTCGACAAAGCTGCCGCCGGGGCTGTCGATCACGATCAGCTTGCCCCAGGTGGATTGCAGCACCTCGCGGATGCGGTCGGTGTCACCCGGATTGATCCGCCCGGACAGGTGAAAGACCGTCGCGTCACGAATGCCCTCGTTGAACCGCTCTGGCCCCCAGTTTTTTGAATAGATCGACTGCAACTGCATCAGGCGCGGCACAAGATCGGGGCGTTTTTCGGCGTCCATTGCGGCGGTCGTGACCGGCAGCAGAACCATCAGCGCGCACAGCAGTCTTCTGAGAATAGCCATTCTGGAAAATCCTTCACATCGGAAATGCAGGGTCAGTCTTTGCGGTCCTTGAACGCCTGCCAGAGATCGGGGCGGCGGGCCTTTGTCAGCGCTTCGCTTTGCGCGCGGCGCCAGTCGGCGACAGCGCCGTGGTTACCGGACAACAATACCGGCGGGATCGGGCGGCCCTGCCATTCGGCGGGGCGGGTGTATTGCGGATGTTCCAGCAGGCCGTCGGAAAAGCTTTCCTCTTCGGTCGAGTCGGCGTTGCCAAGGACACCGGGCAACAGGCGGACCACCGCGTCCAGCATCACCTGCGCCGCCAGTTCGCCGCCGGTCAGGACGTAGTCGCCGATGGACACCTCGGCGATGTCGAATTGGTCGATCACGCGCTGGTCCAGCCCTTCGAACCGGCCACAGATCATCGTGACACCGGGGCGCGTGGCCAGATCGCGGGCCATGTCCTGCGTGAACGGGCGGCCGCGCGGCGACAGGTAGATCAGCGGCGCACCGGCGTGCTGGCTGGCCCGCGCGGTTGCAATTGCGGCGGCCATGACATCGGGGCGCAGCACCATGCCTGCGCCACCGCCTGCGGGCGTGTCATCGACGTTCCTGTGCTTGCCCTCACCAAAGGTCCGCAGCGGCACGGTGTTCAACTGCCACTTGCCTTCCTTCAGCGCCTTGCCGGTCAGCGACAGGCCCAGCGTGCCGGGAAACGCCTCTGGGAACAGCGTGATGATCTGGGCGCGAAAGGCGCGCGCCAGTTCCGGGTCCTGTTCCATCAGGTCGCGTGGCTGCAGCGTGGGGCGGATGGCCTTGCGGCCATGTGACCGGCTGGGGGGAGTCTTGTCTGACATGGGGTGTCCTGCTGTTCCCTGCCCTGTTACCGCGAGGCATGGGCGCGGGGCAAGCGACCCGCTGTCAGAGATAATCCGAACGATTTGGGGCCGCAACAAGACGGCCGCTGGACAAATCCCATGCCGGGCGCGGGTGCGGTTTGCGCCCCTCCAGCACCGTAAAGACACACTGAGGGTCCGGCCAGCGGGCTTTGTCGCTGAGACTGGCAAGCGCGTCCAGTTCGGCCTTTAGCCGTATGGTGGCGTCCGCAGGGGGAACATAGACCAGACCCCGGTGCCGATAGATACCTGCGTTGCAGTTGGCAAAGATGCCGCGCACCTGATCGAGAAACGTGCTGTCCGCGTCGATGTACACGTTCTGGAGCTGCGCCCCATCGGCAAGGCGCGACAGGTAGACGGCGACACTCGCGTGATCACACTCGGGCTGGGCTGCGCACCAAAGGGCGGCATCCCTTTGGGCGGGGTCCGTTGGGTCATGTTGTGTCACGATGTGGTGCCACAGATCGATGTCGGGGGCGCTCATCGCACGCAGGGCTTGGGTCAGGGTGCGGGGAGCGGTGCCAGTCGCCTGAATCTCTTGCGTTGCCAGAAAGGCGGCAAGCGCCTGATCGTAGGTCGCGCGTGCCTTCGCGATCGTGTCGATTTCCTGGCGCAGTCCCAGCACAACGTCGGGCCGCTGGAACATCTGTGCAATACGGCCCGCTTCGCCCGGTGGCGCGTTCAGGCATTGCTTCAGCAGGGTCAGGGCAAGCGTCAGGTCGCGCGGAAGCGCCGCGATGTCGGTTACGTTCCAACTGTCCAGGATACGCGACAGGATGCGGCCCACGGCGGTGTCCCGGGTTGGAGGCGCGTCGGGTTCGGCGCGCAAATCGACCGCCGCGCCAAGCGCATTGGCGATGGCCAGCCTTTGGTTGTCGAGCGTGGGCAGATCTGATCCAGGGCGGCGCAAAGCGGCGCGACGCAAGAGCGCGGGACCACGGCGGCGCGGTTTTTCCCTGCGAAAGGAGGACACCAGCGCAAACAGGCCGCCCGCACCTCCGATGACGATTCCCAAGGGCAGGAAGGCCGTCGAGGTCGGCACCGCAGCCAAGACGGCAGCGGGGCCAAGCGCCACTGCCGCAAGGACCAGGCGATAAACCAGAACGTCCATGGAAACCCTCTCAAACCAATTCGATTGCGGCTAAAATTAGACAAAAATTATGGCCGCAAAGTGGTCTGGAGACTGCAAAGTTGACGGGGTTGGCTGCAATTTTGCGAACAGTGAGTGGGATTTACTGGGTCTGTTTCCTCACCTGCTCAAGTCGCGGGGGCGTCCGGAAAGTGGATCTGTCCAGATGGCAAGATCCAGACAGATTCGTGGCAATATTCAGGGTTGTGAAGTTTTCGGGAGATACAGGTCTAGGGTTAGTCGGGGGCCTGTACCTCGTCGAACAGCCCTTCGGGTGGATCGGCGACGATGCGTCCAGCCGTCAGATCGACCGTGGGGACGGCGGCCATGGTAAAGGGCAACAGGACGGTGCGGGACACACCGGGCACCTGAAGCTCCAGAAGGTCCGTCGCGCCGTGATTGTGGACCGCGTGCACCTTGCCCAGCGGTGCGCCGCCGGTATCGAAAACCGAAAGGCCGATCAGATCGGCATGATAGTATTCGTCATCCGGCAGGTTGGGCAGCCGGTCACGCGGCGCAAAAAGACGGATGCCGCGCAGGGCGTCGGCCTGTTCCTTGGTGGTGACGCCGGAGACTTCGGCGGCGAAGCCGTTCTTGATCTCGCGCAGGATCTGGATCTCAAAGCTGCGAGAACCGTCTTCGGTTGTCAGCGGAGCATAGTCGCCGACGGCATAGGGATCGGCGGTGAAGCTCTTGAGCCGCACTTCGCCATGGACGCCAAATGCGCCCGCAATTGCGCCGACGCAAATCGTGTCAGTCATTGTCATATGTCGAAACAGACGCCACCGCGTGCCTCGCCTCCCCGGATTTCGCAGCGGTCATGCCACGTTATCTCGGAATACAGAAATCCCGTGACGAACGCCACGGCCAGAAGGATGATGAGGCGGATCAGGCGGAACATGACGTCGCCGGGTTGGCGGGACGGGACTCGTGCTGTCGCACATCGCCCGCCCGCCAACCCGTCCACCGGCGTCCGGCGCGGCACCAGAACGGCGCGGGGTCTTTCCAGTGGAAAGGCCCCGGAACCAGGGGGTGCCTGTGCCGGAACACCTGCACGCCCCGATTAGTCCGCGGCGGGCTCTGCTGCTGCTTCGGCTGCTGCAGCGGCTTTGGCGGCTTTCTCTTCGGCGCGGTCCTGGGCTTTCTTGCCCGGGGTGCCTTTTTTGAGGTTGCTGCGCTCTTTTTTCTCAATGATCTCGGCCGCTTCAAGGAAGCGCGACACGCGATCGGTCACTTGGGCGCCCTGGCTCAGCCAGTACTGGATACGCTCGATGTCCATCTTGACGCGGTCTTCGCTGTCCTTGGCGAGCAGCGGGTTATAGGTGCCGAGTTTTTCGATAAAGCGGCCGTCACGGGGCATGCGGCTGTCCGCTGCCACGATCCGGTAGAAGGGGCGCTTTTTCGAGCCGCCACGGGCGAGACGAATTTTAACTGCCATTTGTATTCTCCTTTGGATGGCTTGGTCGACGGGAGGCCCGTCAGGATTTGTGTTGCTTGTGGTGTTGGATGACTTCCTGAATGACGAAATTCAGGAATTTCTTGGCAAATTCCGGGTCGAGATCGGCCTGGAGTGCCAGATCCTGGAGCCGCGCGATCTGTTTGTCTTCGCGAGCGGGGTCGGATGGGGGAAGGTCGTGCTGCGCCTTTAGGACGCCCACGGCCTGCGTGTGCTTGAACCGCTCTGCGAGCGTGAAAACGAGGATCGCGTCGAGACGGTCAATGGACTCGCGGTGTTCCTTGAGCAGATCGGCGGCAAGGGAAACGGGGTCAGTCATCGGGCAATCCTTTGGGTCGATTTGGGCGATGCACAGGCCATGCGCAACGCATGCACATCCGATGCGCACGGGAGGCGCAGGTCGATGGCGACAGCGGCGGCGTGGGTGACGGTATCAGTCAATGGCCCAACCTTTCGGTTTGAACAGCGGGTCCTGGTAGTGGGCGATTTCCATGTCGACGCCATGGCCCACCTGTCCAGACAAGTCATCCAGCGAGGGATGGCGGTAGACCGCGTCGCTGCCGTCAATTGTCGGAGCGTCATTGTCCTTGGTGCAGCCAAGCCGTTCGGCCAGTCGGATGGAATCGAGGTTCTTGGGGTCGATATAGCTGACCGCGGTGGTCCAACCGCGATCCCGGTAAAGGTGCCGCCGCACCCGGTCGGTTGCCTCCAGCGCATAGCCTTTCCCCGCCTGATCCGGCCAGATGATCCAGGCGATTTCACGCTCCGGCCATTTGGCCGGAAACCAGCCGCCGGCCATGCCCACGGTATCGCCGGTTTCACGCAGGTGGACCATCCACATGCCGAAGCCGCGGATTTCCCAATGCCCGATCTCGGCGGCATAGAGCATCCAGGTCTCATAGGCATTGAGCGGACCGCCCATGAAGCGCGAGCGATACGAGGCAAAGGTTGCCTTGAAGTCGGGATAGTCCTCTGGCTGGGGGCTGCGCAGCACCAACCGTTTGGTTTCCAGTACGGGAATGTCGCGGTGACCCATCAGGCGGCCTCTTTGATGTGGCGATAAACATGGGTCTGGTCGGTCAGCTCTGCCTCTGCCACGGCATCGCGGCGAGCGCCAAGACGGGTCATCAGCGCAATGCAGCGGGCGTTTTCGGGCGCGACGTAGGAGACGACGCTGTCCCAGCCCAGAACCTCAAACGCATGGGTGCGGACCGCTTCGAGTGCCTCGAAGGCATAGCCTTGTCCCTCGACTTCTGCGGTGAGGAAGATGCCCATTTCCGGTTCCGGATCCTCATATTCGAACCCCAGCAGCGCAAACCCGGCAGACGGCGTGGTGCTGGCGTCGATGGTCCAGAGGCCAAAGCCGTGCAGCAGCCAGCAGGCGGTGTAATTGGTGAATTCCGCCCAGGCCGCGTCACGGGTGACTGGGCCACCCATATGGATGGCGCGGTCAGAGCACAGGACACCGGCATAGGCGTCGAAATCATAGATGCGCGGCCCGCGCAATTGCAGCCGCCGCGTGTCCAGCACCGGCAGGCGGCCCCCCAGACGGGCGGCGGCGCGGGCACCGGGACCGGGAGTGTGACGTTCGCAGGGCGCGGTCATGACGGCCCCCCGGTGTGGCGCCAGACCTGTGCGGGGTGGTCCAACAGGGTCTGGTCGCGTTCATAACTGGCGCCAAGCCGTTCTGCGACACGGCGCGAGGCGTCATTTTCAGGGTGAATGTACGAGATGAGGGGGCCAAGACCGCGGTCGGTTGCGGCCCAGTCGCGCACGCAGGCAGCGGCCTCTGTCGCGTAGCCGTTGCCTTCGAACCCGTCGAAGATGTGCCAGCCCAGTTCCGGCTCGTCCCACATGACATGATTGACCACACCGACGCGGCCAACCTTTTGCCCGTCGTGCAGGACCATGAAGAACCCGTAGCCACGCAAGGCCCAGTGCCCAAAGCCGGACAGAAAGCCACGCCATTGGGCAAACTCATCCTCGACCGGACCACCGACAAAGCGCGCGCGCGGCGAGGCCATGAAGGCGGCGACTGGCGCGAAATCCTCTTCAAGCGGGGTGCGCAGGGTCAGACGGGCAGTGGTCAGGGTGATTTGCGGGATCATGCCAGCGCCTCCGGTCCCGGATGGCGCCAGAGTTCGTCCTCACCCATGTTTTCGTTGTGGTAGGTCCGTTCATAGGTTGCGCCAAGGCGCTGGGCCAATGCGGCGGAGCGGCTGTTGCCGGGCACGATGTTGGAGGTCAGCGTGGTCATGCCCAGATCGTCGTAGGCCCAAGCGCGGGCGCGCTCGGCGGCCTCACGCGCGATGCCCTTGCCCTCAAACGCGTCAAAGACAACCCAGCCCAGTTCCGGTTCGGGCCAGGTTTCGGGATTCCAGATACCACAGATCCCGGCGGCCTCGCCTGTGTCTTTCAGTTCGATCACGAAATAGCCGTACCCGTGCCAGTGCCAGTGGCCGACGTTCATGGTGAACCAGCGCCACGCGTCGCCACGCAGCGGGATGTGGCCAAAGCCCTCAGACCGCAGCGGATCGCGCAGGAAGGCAATGACCGCTTCGGCGTCGGCCTTTTCAGGGCCGCGCAGGATCAGCCGGTCGGTTTCGATGCGGGGGGCATTGGTCAGGCTCATGCGTACGCCTCCGGGTTGCCGTCAGTGTCGGGGCTGTGCCGGTAGACCAGTGTTTCCCCGGTAGTTTCGCCTGTGGGCAAGGGCGCGTCGGGATCATGTTGCGCACCCAGCCGGGTCGCCAGGGCGATAGAGCGCGCGTTGTCCGGGTGGATGTAGCTGACCAACGTGTCGGCCCCCAGATCGGACCATGCCCAGAGCAACGCAGCGGTTGCGGCCTCGGTGGCATAGCCCTTGCCTTCATAGCCGTTGAAGAAGATCCAGCCGATTTCGCGTTCGGGGAAATGCGGTGGCTGCGTGATGGCGACCTGTCCGATGAAACGGCCATCGTGCAGATCGACGCCCCATCCGCCATGGCCCATCAGATCCCAGCTGCCGACCTCGGAGGCCAGACCGTACCACTGATGCGTCCGGGTTTTCGGACGTCCGACATAGCCCGCCTGATCGCTCTGGTGAAAGTCCCAGAACGGATCCATGTCACCAAGGACATGCGGGCGCAGCGTCAGGCGCGGGGTATGCAGGGTCGGGGCGGGCATGGTGTCGTGTCGGGCCTTGGCGCTATTGGTGGGGGCGGATGCCTCCGGCGGGGGTATTTGCCGCAAAGAAGAAGCGCAGGGTCGGGTCCTTTCCTGTTACTTTTTCTTGCCAAAACCGGAGAGGCCGGGGGGCAGGGCGCCGCCACCCATGCCGGGCAGGCCGGGAATGCCGCCCTTGGCGCCCATCTGTTTGGCGGCCGCCTCCAGCGCCTTTGGGTCCATCTGGGACGGGTCCATGCCGGCGGGCATGCCTCCTTTGCCGCCGAACATGCCCTTCATGGCCTGTTTCAGCATGCCGCCCTTGCCCATCTTTTTCATCATGTCGGACATCTGGCGCTGCATTTTCAGCAGTTTGTTGAGGTCGGACACATCCATGCCAGAGCCTTTGGCAATGCGTTTCTTGCGGCTGGCCTGAAGGATCTGCGGATTGGCGCGTTCCTTTTTGGTCATCGACTGGATCAGGGCGATCTGTTGCCGGAGCATCCTGTCGTCGATGCCGGCGCCGTCCATCTGCTTGGCCATTTTTCCCATGCCGGGCATCATGGACATCATGCCCTCCATGCCGCCCATCTTGATCATCTGTTCCAGTTGGGTCTTGAGGTCGTTCATGTTGAACTGACCCTTCTGGAAACGCTTCATCATGCGCTCGGCCTGTTCGGCCTCCAGCGTCTGTTGCGCCTTTTCCACAAGGGCCACGATGTCGCCCATGCCAAGGATACGGCCGGCGACACGCTCTGGCTCGAACGTCTCAAGCGCGTCCATCTTTTCGCCAAGGCCGACGTATTTGATCGGCTTGCCGGTGATAGCGCGCATCGACAGGGCGGCACCGCCTCTCCCGTCGCCGTCCATCCGGGTCAGCACGACGCCGGTGATGCCGATGCGGGTATCGAAATTCTCCGCCGTATGGACGGCGTCCTGACCGGTCAGGCCATCGACCACCAGCAGGGTTTCGCGCGGGTTGGCGACATCGCGCACCGCCGCGACCTGGGCCATCAGTTCTTCGTCGATGGAGAGGCGCCCGGCGGTGTCCAACATGTAGACATCGTAGCCGCCCATGCCTGCCTGCGTCTTGGCGCGTTTGGCGATGGCAATGGGGTCCTCACCCTTGACGATGGGCAGGGTGTCGACGCCGATCTGGGTGCCGAGGATTTGCAGCTGTTCCATGGCGGCGGGGCGATTGACGTCCAGCGAGGCCATCAGGACCTTTTTGCCGTCGCGCTCTTTCAACCGTTTGGCCAGTTTGGCGGTGGTGGTTGTCTTGCCGCCCCCCTGCAGGCCGACCATCAGGATCGGCGCGGGCGGGTTGTCGATGCGCAGCTTGCCGGGGTCGGCACCTTCGTCGCCAGCCAGTACGGCGATCAGCTCGTCATGGACGATCTTGACGACCTGCTGGCCCGGCGTGACGGATTTGGTAACGGCAGCGCCGGTGGCCTTTTTCTCGACCGCCTTGATGAAGTTGCGCGCCACGGGCAGCGACACGTCCGCCTCAAGCAGCGCCACACGCACCTCACGCAGGGCGGTGCGGACGTCATCCTCAGAGAGGGCGCCCTGTTTGGTCAGCCGGTCAAAGACGCCGCCAAGGCGTTCCGAGAGATTTTCGAACATGAGGGCTGGCCCTCCTTCTCTTCTATCTGTGCCCCTGCAAGGTAGGGACGTGCGGCCGGTGACTCAATCGCGGATGGACAATGCACAAGCGCCCCGGCGGGCTCTTTTCAAGCGGGTGCGCCCCCGTGGGCGCAACGCGCTGACGGAGGGCGATCCCGGGCATAGCCCATGGGACCGGAAGACAAAGGCGGCTTCCGGGGTTCCAGGTCGATTAGAGGATGGCACGCGCCGAGTCAAGTCTGCGGAGGGTAAGGGTCTGTTAGTCATGTCGCGGCTAGTGTTGCGGCACAAGAACATGGCCACATGCCGCAGTTGCCGATGCAGTCAAAACCGTGTCAGAGACGCCAGTAATTCGATGTATTTCACAGGGATCATCTTACACCATGCCCGCCACATATCGCGTCCTGCCTCAGTTGAATATTGTGCTGGTCCTGTTCCGGGGCGATATCACTGTGGATCAGAACGTCGAGACGCTGCTTCGGTATCGGTCTGATCCGTTGTTCGATGGTGGGCAACACACGTTGCTGGATGTCATGGACTGCACCTTTCCTGACGGCTTCTTTGCCGAAACGGCGCGATTGGCAAACCGATTAAGGCCGTACCATGAGGCGCGTGACCCGCGCGCGCGGTCCTCGATTTTTGCCCCCGGAAAAGTGAACTACGGCATTTGCAAGCTTTACCGCGATGCGGTTCAGGCAAAATTACCGTATCCGGTGGACGTGTTCCGCGATCCCGAATCCGCATTGCGCTTTTTGGATCTTGACCCCGTGGACATTGAGGTTCGGGGGCTGTTGGGGCAGGCCACCAGGGGCTTTGCGTCGAGCTGATCGGGCGGACGCGGCGTTTTCCCGGACCGGCTGTCTGTCGTGTTGGCCCGTCGTTTGGGCCGCACTAGGGGGCGGTCTGCGCGATGTCCAGATGGCGCGCAGACCTGATGCGGTCAGGCGGCCAAATTCCGAAGATCCGCGTCGGCGCGTGCTTTGGACGCCTCGGCATCGACCATCAGACGATCCGACCGCACGACCTGTACGTCGGTGATGCCGACAAAGCCCAGGACATGCCGCAGCCAGGGGGTGGCAAAGTCGATGGGGCCGTCCACCTCTGTGCCACCCGAGGCGATGACAAGGATCACGCGATTGCCGTCCAGCAGGCCGACGGGGCCGGTTTCGGTATATCTGAACGTGATGCCCGCCCGGGCGATCATGTCGAACCAGGCCTTGAGGCTGGAAGGTGCGCCGAAGTTGTAGATCGGCGTGGCAATCACGATGGTGTCGGCGGCGCGAACCTCGTCGATCAGGACGTCAGACAGGGCAAGCGCGTCCTGCTGTTCTGCTGTGCGCTCGTCAGCGGCGGTAAAGTTTGCCGCCAGCCAGGTGCTGTCGATCTGTGGGACGCTGGTGGTCAGGTCGCGGCTGACAACCTGCGCCGGGTCAAGGCGTGAGATCACGGTGTCCGCCAGTTGACGGGTGACTGAGCCTTCGGTGCGGGCAGAGGCGTCTATACGCAGGACGGTTTGGGTCATGGATCGGATCCTTTCGGGGAAGATGTCTTTCACGGTGATCAATTGACCATTGCAAATATGAACGCAATTGCGGACAAAGCGCAGGTGGTGTGCGCATTCGCGCAGCGGATTTAAGGGAATGTCACATGGACAATTGGGATGAGATCCGCACGGCCTTTCAGGTGGCGCGGCTGGGGACCGTCAGCGGCGCGGCCGAAGTGCTGGGGGTGCACCATGCAACGGTGATCCGCCATATTGACGCGCTGGAGGGCCGAATGGGCGTCAAACTGTTCCAGCGACATGCGCGCGGCTATACCGCGACCGAGGCAGGCACCGACCTGATGCGGGTGGCGCAGACCACGGACGACCAGTTGCAGCAGCTCGAAGGGCGGATCAGGGGGCGCGGCAATGAAGTTGCCGGAGAGCTTCTGGTGACCTCACTCATCTCTTTTGCGCCGCTCATGGTGCCGGCGTTGAGGACGTTTCGCGCGCGTTATCCGGATGTGGTCGTGCGGTTTCTGACCGATGACCGGGTGTTCCGTCTGGAATACGGCGAGGCCCATGTGGCATTGCGCGCGGGGCCCGCCCCGCAGGAGCCCGACAACGTGGTGCAGGCCTTTTCTCGGCAGGATATCGCGATGTATGCGCACCGCGACTACGTCGAGGCGCACGGCATACCCGAGGACGAAGCGGCGATGAAGGATCATTTTTTCGTCGGCCATGACGATCCCGACAGCCGCGCGCCGTTTCAGCGCTGGCTGACGGCCAGGGTGCCTTATGACCGGATCGTGTTCCGCACCACCGACTCGCGCGTCAGCGAGACGGCGGTGATTGACGGGGCAGGTATCGGGTTTCTGGGCACGCGCGAGGCGTCCTTGCACCCGGATCTGGTGCAGATCATGCCCCCGCGCGAAGAGTGGACCGCGCCGCTTTGGCTGGTGACGCATGTGGATCTGCACCGCACCGCCAAGGTGCAGGCGTTCCTGAGCCACCTCAAGGAGTTCTGTGGCGAGGCGTCGGCGCGATGACAGAGGCGGGACGCGGGCACCTTGCGATGCTGGGCTTTGCCATGCTGGTGTCGGGGTCTTTTTCGTTGGGCGCGCTGGCCGCGCCGCATATCGACCCGGCTGCCCTGAACGCGATCCGCTTTGTCATTGCCGGGACGGTGCTCTGGGCGGTGGCGGTGGCCACGGGCAAGGTGGACCGGGCGGTGTTTGCCGCACCGTGGCGGTATTTCGTTTTGGCGGGACTGTTTGCCGTCTATTTCGTGACCATGTTCGAGGGTTTGAAGACGGCAGAGCCCGTCAGCATGGCGGCGGTCTTTACCCTGAACCCGGCGCTGACGGCGGTTTTCGGCTATTTCGTGGTGCGCCAGATCACGACCCCGCGCATGGCGCTGGCGATTGTTGTGGGGGGCGTTGGTGCACTTTGGGTGATTTTTGACGCCGACCTTGCCGCGCTGTCGCGGTTTGAGGTCGGACGCGGTGAGGCGATCTATTTCTGGGGCTGTGTGGCGCACGCGCTATATGCCCCGATGTTGCGGCGGCTCAGCCGGGGGGAATCGGGCGTGGCCTTTAACGCGGGAATCCTGACGGCGGGGTCGGTGATCCTGTGTATCTGGGCGGGGCCTGCGCTGATCGCGATGGACTGGGCGGCGTTGCCGGCAATTGTCTGGTGGACCATCCTTTACGTCTCTTTGGCGGCAACCGGCGTGACCTTTCTGATCCTGCGCTATGCGGCGCTGCGCCTGCCATCGGCCAAGGTCATGGCCTACACCTATATCGTGCCAAGCTGTGTGATCCTGTGGGAGCTGGCGCTGGGCCGGGGCGTGCCGACGGCGATGATCCTGCCGGGGGTGGCGTTGACGGCGCTTTCGCTGCTCTTGCTGCTGAAGGATGAGGAAAAGCCCGTGGTGCTGTCGAAGACCTGAAAAGCGGTGCGGTCTGACGGGGTGTCCACGCGTGGACAGGTTTGCGGCTGTTATAAATCAAAGGCTTACAGGGACGGTTTTACGATCTGTTAGGAAATGGGCCGACAGGACGGGGCGCGGACGGGGAGGCCCGCGCCTGTCTGGATCGGCCCGGTCCCGCCCGGTGCGGCGGGGCGTCAGTCGCCCGTGGCGATGGTGACAAAACGGTCAAGCGCGGCCTGCATCCGCGTGACGGCGGGATCGTCGGCGGCCAGCCCGTGAGAGGGTGCAATCCCTGCCGGATCATCGTAAAGCGCCCATGTCTGCCCCTGAGCGTCCTCGAAGAACAGCACCCGCAGCGGCAGATACAGCGCCATCGTCTGGCCGGTCTGAAGCGCGGCGGAGCCGATCTTTGGGCTGCCGAAGATCACCAGCGTGGTCGGGCGCAGATCCTCGCCCTGCGACGCGGCCCCCTGCCGGAAATCGACCGTGGCAAAGACCCGCGCCCCGGCGGCCTGAACCGCGCTGGTCAGGCGCGCGGCGGACCGGTCGACGTCATGGGCGCTGGCGATGTTGATGCGGTCGGCCATGGCGGCTCCGGCGGTCAGGATCAGGAACGTGGCGACGGCGAGGGGTCTGAGCGGGTTCATTGTGGGTCTCCCTTTTTGTGATGTTGGCCCTTGCAGGCTATCCTTCGCGCCGCCGGGGTGCTTGACTGGGACAAGGGGAGGCCCGGGGGTTTTCTGGAGGATTTCGAGAGGAGATGGCGGCCACCACCAACAAACCGCCGGTCTGGCGCTTTGCGGGCTTCGTCTTTGACGCGGCGCGGTTCGAACTGTGCCGGGACGGTGTGCCGGTCAAGGCGGAACCGCAAAGCCTGCGGCTGTTGCGGGTGCTGATCGAGAACCGCGACCGGGTGGTGACGCGCGCCGATCTGGAGCAGGACCTGTGGCAGGGACGCGCGGTCAGCGACTGGGCGATCTCTGCGGCGGTCAAGGCCCTGCGCGCCGTGCTGGACGATTCCGAACGGCAGATTATCCGGACGGTGCATTCCCGCGGCTTTCGCTTTGTCGCGGAACTGACCCGCGACACGGCGCCAGAGACCGCCATACCCGCCGTTCTGGTACGCCCGTTCCGCTGTCCGGAGAGCGCAGCAGAGGATGCCTATCTGGTGGACGGGCTGACCGAGGACCTGATCACCGATCTGTCACGACATCCGTCACTGACGGTGCTGTCCTATAACACCAGCCGCGCGCTGGGCGGGAAACCCCCGCCAGAGACGCTGCCGGTGAGCCATCTGGTCGAGGGCAGCCTGCGCCGGATGGGGGCCACGATGCGGATCACCGTTGCCATTCTGGACGCGGGCGGCGACCGGCAGGTCTGGGCGGAACGTTTTGACGTGACGGCCGAGACCCTGCTGGCGGCGCAGGACCGCATCGGCCTGCGCGTGGCAGAGGTTCTGGCACCGGGGGCCGCGCCCGAACCGCGCCGGGCCGGAACCCGGCACGCGGGCGCCTATGACCGTTACTTGCAGGGGCGCTATGCCTATTTTCGCTACGCCCCGCAGGCCTTTGCCGAGGCGCTGGCGCATTTCGAAGCGGCGGCGCGGCTGGACCCCGAATTTGCAGCCGCCTTGGCGCAGCAAGCCTATTGCCGGTGTACCTTGCATGTTTTCGGAATGCCGGGGGCCGATCCGACACTGGCGCGGGCCGAGGCGCTGGCGCGCGCGGCCATCGCGCTTGATGCGCAGGACAGTCTGGGCCATGCGCGGCTGGGCTGGGTGCTGGGCTATCTGGGGCGGGTGGACGACTGCATTGCCAGCCTTGAAGAGGCGCTGCGGCTGGACCCGGCCAATGCCGAGGTGTGCCTTGCCTATGGCGAGACGCTGAACCGGCTGGCGCGCCCGGAACAGGCAGAGGCGCTGTTGGAACGCGCCTTTGCGCTGGACAGTTTCCATCCGCCCAGTTGGGAGTTTGCAAAAGGCCACGCGCGGGTGCTGGTGCGGGATCACGTCGCGGCGGTGGCGCATTTCCGGTCCGTGCTGGCGCGGGTCGACAGGTTCATTCCGGCGCGGGTGCAACTGGTGCGGGCGCTGGTGGAGCAGGGGTTGGCGGCGGAGGCCACGGCGGAGGTGGCAAAGATCCGGGAGTTTGCGCCGAAATATTCGCTGGCCCATGCGGCGCGGATGTTTCCCTATCCGGTGGCAGCAGAGCGGGCGCGGCTGCTGGATGCCTTGGCGGTCGGCGGGCTGGCGTGATCAGGCCTCTGGTGGTTGCTCTGGTGGCTCGACCAGAGTGGGCAGTTCCTGTTCCAGAAACCGTTCAAAGGCGTCAAGGTTCACCGGTTCAAACTGGCCAAAGCCCTGCATCCAGACAGAGGCCGCGCGCAGGGCGTCCGGTTCCAGCTTGCACCACTTTACCCGGCCGCGCTTTTCCTGGCTGATCAGGTGGGCGTTTGTGAGCACGGTCAGATGTTTGGAAATCGCGGCAAGCGACATCTCGAACGGGTGGGCCACGTCCGTCACGGCCATGTCATCCTCCAGCAGCATTGCAAGGATGCGGCGGCGGGTGGGGTCCGCAAGCGCGGCAAAGACGGTGTCCAGCGGATCGTTCATCGCTGGCCAAGGATGAATGCGCCGATCTTTTCTGCCAACCCGGGGGCCAGCGGCAGCGCCGGGTCGGAATAGGTGACAAGATTGGCCTGCCGGGTGTCGTCCTTGGTGCTCTTGAGTGTGTGCGTCATGCGGTCGACCAAATAAAGCGTCCCAAGTGGAAAGGCGTCGGCAAGGGCGCGGGCATCACCTTCGGTGATTTGAAGGTCGGCGGTGCCTTGTACGACCAGCACGGGCAGGTCGATGTCGCGGGCCTGCTCCGCAGGAGCGACGGCAAAGAGATCCATCAGAAAGGGCTGAACCAGCGGCGCAAAGACGTTGATCAGCGGGCCGGGCAGGGCGTCGGGCGGGACGGGTGTTCCGGCAATCAGTGAGACCATCGCTTTTTCCAGCGCCTGTTGATGAGGCGCCAATGCGGGCACACCGCGCAGTTGTTCCAGCAGGATCTGACTGACCGGGCGGCCCGGTGCGGCCAGCAGGATCAGGCCGCAGATGTCATCGCGGACTTGCGCCAGCTCCAATGCGACCAGCCCGCCTTCGGAATGGCCGATCAGCCAGATGCAGGCCAAGCCGCTGCGCTCCTTGGCAAGGTCGATCCAAGGGGCCGCGTCCTGTGCATACAGCGCAAGCGTCACGGCATTGGCATCGCCGGTGCTTTGCCCGATGCCGCGCTTGTCGGCGCGGATGGTGGCGATGCCCTGCGGCTCCAGCGCCTTGGCGAGCAGGCGGTAGGCATCGGTCGACAGCCCCTGCGCAGAATTGCCGTGCCGATCCGTCGGCCCCGATCCGGGCAGGATCAGGGCAACAGCCTCCGCAGACTGGGGCGTCAGGTATGTCCCCTGTAGCAGAACGTCGGGCCGGGTGATCTGGATCTCTTCGGCAGCCAGCGGGGCCGCAAGCAGGGCCAGGCAGAAACTCAGGCAAAGGATGGGGCGCATGGGTGTCTCCTGTAGCGGTTTGCAGTGGTGTGGGCGGGGTGGAAAGAAAACTCAACCGCAAAGTTGAATGTGCATTTGCAGCGTCTCGGGCGCTGTCGGCGCCTGCGGCGGAATGGCAGTCGGGCGGGGGCGTTTGTTTTTTGCGTTTTATAGCAATGGCATAGAGGTGGTTTCCCCGGTCGTTCACGCATGTTGACTCAAGACGCGCCGCAACATAGCACCAAGGCGAACCTGAGTGGAGCCAACGACGACGTGAGCGACCAAGATCCCAAGCGTAAGCTGGACGACCTGGACGCCAAGCTGACCGCCTACAAGGCGGGCCGGAAAGTCGACAAAGCCCATCAGGAAGAGCACTACAGTCAGGCTAATATCGCCTGGCGCATGGTGACGGAAATGGTGGCCGGTCTGGGGATCGGTTTCGGGATCGGTTTCGGCCTCGACGTCCTCTTGGGCACCAAGCCGTTCCTGATGGTGGTGTTCGCGCTTCTGGGCGTCGCCGCGGGCATCAAGGTGATGCTGCGCACGGCAAAAGAGGTGCAGGCGAGTATGAGCCCCGGCGCGTCCGGGACAGGCCCCGGCGGGGGCGCAGGCAAAAGCCCCGGCGAGGGCGATGAAGACAGCGCCCGGGCCACCGGAGCGGATGAGGGGAAAAAACATGGCGACTGAGACGCACGGTGCAGATCATGCCGCGGAAAGCGGCGCCCTGGTGTTCCACCCGATGGACCAGTTCATCGTCAAGCCGCTGTTCGGCGACGCCAGCACGGTGGGCATGTTCACCATCACCAACGTGACGCTGTGGTTGTTCCTGTCCATCGTGGCGGTTGTGCTGCTGATGGTATTGGGCACGTCCAAGCGCGCCATCGTGCCGTCGCGGTCGCAGTCGGTGGCTGAACTCGCCTACGGCTTTGTCTACAAGATGGTCGAGGATGTCGCGGGCAAGGACGGGCTGAAGTATTTCCCCTACATCATGACCCTGTTCCTGTTCATCGTCTTCGCCAACTTCCTTGGCCTGTTGCCGATGAGCTTTACCACCACCTCGCATTTTGCCGTGACCGTGGTGCTGGCGATGGCGGTGTTCCTGACCGTGACCATCCTGGGTTTTGTCAAGAACGGTGCCGGGTTCCTGAGCTTGTTCTGGGTGGCAAGTGCGCCGCTGGCGCTGCGCCCTGTTCTGGCCCTGATCGAGCTGATCTCGTACTTTGTGCGCCCGGTCAGCCACTCCATTCGTCTTGCCGGTAACGTCATGGCCGGACACGCGGTGATCAAGGTTTTCGCCGGGTTTGCAGCCATCGGCTTGATCTCGCCGTTCTCGATCCTCGCGATCACCGCCATGTACGGGCTGGAGATCCTGGTGGCCTTTATCCAGGCCTATGTCTTCACGATCCTGACCTGTGTGTACCTCAAGGACGCACTGCACCCGCATCACTGATACGGTTGCCGGGCTGAAGCCCGGCCTACCGACTGAACAACCCGAATACTCAACTTCCAATCGTAAGGAGAATCTCAATGGAAGGCGATCTCGCACACATCGGCGCAGGCCTGGCAGCAATCGGTTCCGGCGCAGCCGCTATCGGGGTGGGTAACGTTGCAGGCAACTTCCTGTCTGGCGCCCTGCGCAACCCCTCGGCCGCCGCTGGCCAGACTGCTACTCTCTTCATCGGCATCGCATTCGCAGAAGCGCTGGGCATCTTTGCCTTCCTCGTTTCGCTGCTGTTGATGTTCGCCGTCTAAACCACGGAACTTAACGATCCTTACGCGCGGGCGGTCAGGCAACCCTGACCGCCCGATGTAGAGACAAGTTCCGACGGAGGACAACATGGCGACCGAAACTCACGGGTCCGAGCCTGTCAGCGCATGCGTTGACGCCGGCGGCAGCGCCGTCGGGATGCCGCAGCTCTGCGGCGATTGGATCGGAAACCAGGTCTTCTGGCTGGTGATCACGTTGATCGTGATCTACTTTGTGCTGGCCCGTATCGCCCTGCCGCGCATCGCCGCGGTTCTGGCGGAACGTCAGGGGACCATCACAAACGACATCGCCGCCGCCGAAGATCTCAAGCGCAAGGCACAAGACGCCGAAGCCGCTTATGACAAGGCGCTTGCCGATGCTCGGGCCGAGGCCCAGACCATTGCGCAAAAGGCGCGTGACGACATCAAGGCCGATCTGGGCGATGCAATCGCCAAGGCCGACGCGGAAATCGCAGCCAAGGCCGTCGAGTCGGAGAAGGCAATCGCCGAGATCCGCGAAAGCGCCATGGCCCATGTCGAGACCGTGGCAAAGGATACCGCCGGGGCCATCGTGGCCGCGCTGGGTGGTGTCGCTGACGACGCCAAGATCGCAAGCGCGGTCGACGCGCAGCTGAAAGGGTAAGGCCATGAAGAAACTCATCCTTCCCGTTCTGGCCGCCCTGTCGGCCACACCTGCGGCGGCGGCCTCTGGTCCGTTCTTTTCGCTGGGCAACACGGACTTCGTGGTGCTGCTTGGCTTTATCCTCTTTATCGCGGTGCTGATCTATTTCAAGGTGCCGGGTATGCTTGCCGGTCTGCTGGACAAGCGGGCTGAGGGTATTCAGGACGAACTGGACGAAGCACGCCAGTTGCGCGAAGAGGCCCAGACCTTGCTGGCCAGCTATGAGCGCAAGCAACGTGAGGCGCAGGCGCAGGCGGATCGCATCATCGCGCACGCCAAGCAGGAATCCGAACTGGCCGCCGAGCAGGCCAAGGCAGAGATCGCCCAGTCGATCACCCGCCGCCTTGCTGCCGCCGAAAGCCAGATCGCCTCTGCCGAAGCAGCGGCCATCCGGGAGGTGCGCGACCGCGCCGCGTCCCTGGCCATTGCCGCCGCGCGCAGCGTTGTGGCTGAGCAGATGACCGCAGACAGCGCTGGCAAGCTGATCGACGACGCTATTGCCGACGTGGGCGCCAAACTGCACTGACGGCAGGTCTCAGGAATCAAGGCGAGGCCCGGCCACTGCGCCGGGCCTTGCGCGTTCCGGGCCTTTGCAAGGGCCCTAAAGCAGAAAACAACTGACCACGGGACAGCCGTGGCGCAATGGACAAGAGGCACAGGCGTGGCACATATCATCGTTGTCGGTAACGAAAAGGGCGGCGCGGGCAAGTCGACCATCGCGATGCACGTCGCCACCGCGTTGGCGCGGATGGATCACCGGGTCTGGACGCTGGACCTCGACCTGCGACAGCAGAGCCTTGGCCGCTATTTGTCCAACCGCCGCGCGTGGTTGAAAAAAGAAGAGCGCGACTTGCCGTTACCGGGCTACATGCAGCTGCCCGATGCCGACCCGGCTGCGGTCGCGGCCGGAGAGCAGTCCGCCGACAACCGGCTGAACCGCGCGGTGGCCGAGTTGGAAGAAAAGTCTGATTTCATCATCATAGACTGCCCCGGCTCCTACACCCGGCTGGCGCAGGTCGCGCATTCGCTGGCCGATACGCTGATCACGCCCCTGAATGACAGTTTTGTCGATTTCGACCTGTTGGCGCGGATCGAGGGCGACGGGGAAAAGATCCTTGGTCCGTCCGTCTACGCCGAGATGGTCTGGTCGGCGCGCCAGTTGCGCGCGCAGGCGGGGCTGTCCCCGATGGACTGGATTGTTCTGCGCAATAGGGTCGGGGCGCAACAGATGATCAACAAGGCCAAGATGGAAAAGGCGGTTGCCACACTGGCCAAGCGCATCGGCTTTCGCGTCGGGCCGGGATTCTCCGAACGCGTGGTGTTCCGTGAGCTGTTTCCGCGTGGCCTGACACTTCTGGATCTGCGCGACATCGGTGTGCGCAGTCTCAGCCTGTCGAACATCGCGGCGCGACAAGAGGTGCGCGACTTGATCAAATCGCTGAAACTGCCCGGCGTTGAGGTCAATTTCTGACAGGACCACAAAAAAGGAGCCGGACCAACAGGTCCGGCCCAAGGATCGGCCTGGCAACGGAAGGGACGTTACTCGGCCGGAATGGCGTTTGCGGTTGTGTGGCCAAAGTGCTGGCGGTTCAGACGCAGCACCAACGCGATGGCGACAACCTGCGACGCGATGGCAAGTCCGGTCAGACCCCAATAGGCAACGTCGTATTTCGCAATCACATCGGCGGCGACCAGCCCCTTGTTGATGAAGAATTGCAGCATCACGGACAGCGCCACAAAGGGACAGACCAGCGCGTAGGATCCGGGCGACGTCTTGGTGCCCACGACGAAGTCACTGAAATAGCCCTGTGCCCTCAGAACGACCGCACCAAGACCCAGAAAGGCCAGCTGGATGGCGATCAGGCGGGCCAGAAAGACCATCGTCTCTCCCGCATTGGCGTGCGAGTCGTAGGTGGTGTGCAGCCCGTGCTCTTGCCGCAGGAACATGATCCCCAGAACTGTGACGATGGGGACGATGATCATCAGGGTCGGGCCGGCCTCACGAGCGGTGCCGTGTTGCAACATCGACCCGAACGCGGTGATCGCCGCAACAACAGTGTAGACGATGGCGATGGTGCCAAGCAGGGTCGACAGAACCATGGCGACACCTACGGTGGTGGGGTTGGTGCTCATCGCGACCGGAGCGGCAAAGCCGACGGCTACCATCGACACGGCAAAGGCAGGGGTGAGTTGCGCAAAGGAGTTATGCGCGGTGACGTCGAACAGGCCCCCTTTGGACAACACGCGGCCCAGAAAGTCACCGATGAGGCGAAAGGCCATGACGGCGATCAGGGCAAAGGCGACCATCGCAAGGGGAAACAGGTATTCGACCACGGCCCAGAGTTGCGGGACAAAGACCAGCCCAAGGATAAACCCTACGTTGACCGTCATGGCCAGCGCCAGCGGCATCGCCAGCAGGGTCGATTCCGCGTTGGAGTTGCGCAGGGCAGGGTAGGCGGTGGTTTTCCGGAACACGCTGTAAGATTGCAGGTTCCAGATCAGCGCCTTGATATTGAGAATGGCAAAGAATGCGATCCCTGACATGGCAACCGCGATGGCCACCTGCTTGGGAAGAGCGCCGCCTGACCATGCGGCCAAGATGTCCTCGAACACGGGAACGGGCTGAGTCGGGTGCGGAACCCAGAACATCAGAAACATGAAAAAGGTGACGACAATGCCGCCGGCGCCAAGGGAGCCGAGAAAATAGAGTGGCGAGTAGGTGTCGGCGGGTCTTTGTGCTGGTTGGGCCATGGGAGCCTCCTGTGCCATTCGAAAACATTCTAAAGATGGAATGTTATAAACATTCAGGAATGGGAATGTAAAGAAAAACCTTCTATAACTTTGTTTGAACGCATTGTTTTTAACCTCCGAGTAACCAGTTTGCGGCAGGCTCGGGTTATGCGTTGGTTACCATGTGTTCTCCTCCTGCTTGGCCTCGCTGCATGTGATGCGGCGGGGCCAGGTTTTTATGCGGCAGAGAAACACGTGCAAGACGTCGACGGATCACGCTTTGCCCTGCGCTTCCGGGGGAATCTGGTCGAGGCAACGCGCACATCTCCCGAATGGCTGCCCCGGTTTGAGGATGTCGCCCGCAAGGCCGGGATCGCCGCGCAAATACAAAGCGGATGCCGCGCCGACTGGGTCGAGGGCGACCCGGCGATGATGTGGATCGGCCTGTCTTGCGATGGCGGGCCCGCGCCAAAAAGGATGCGACGGCCCAGAACGATCTATTGCGACATTGAAGACCACAACCAGAGGGCTGGCATTCATGCCGGGGCCCTCACCTGCCGAACAGGACGGTAGCGACCCAATATCTTGTGGAGAACTGGCAGAAGCCCGCCACATGAGCCACGCCTTTCTTGACTCACGCCACCTCGACAGAGCACCCTGAAGGTCCACGACGGAATCGGACCGGCACCTTGCGCTTTTCCAAAATCAGACTGACTGGCTTCAAAAGCTTTGTGGATCCCACGGATCTGATCATCAATCCCGGCCTCACCGGGGTGGTGGGGCCAAACGGCTGCGGCAAATCAAACCTGCTTGAGGCGCTGCGCTGGGTCATGGGCGAAACCCGGGCCAAGGCGATGCGCGGCGGCGGGATGGAGGATGTGATCTTTGCCGGGGCGTCCTCACGCCCAGCCCGCAACTTTGCTGAGGTCAGCCTGCACATCGACAACGCTGACCGGCTGGCGCCTGCGGGGTTCAACGACAGCGACCACCTGGAAATCGTGCGCCGGATCACCCGCGACGTGGGCTCTGCCTACAAGGTCAACGCCAAGGACACCCGCGCGCGCGACATTCAGATGTTGTTCGCCGATGCGGCCACGGGCGCGCACTCTCCTGCGCTGGTGCGGCAGGGGCAGATCTCGGAACTGATCAACGCCAAGCCCAAGAACCGCCGCAAGATCCTTGAGGATGCCGCCGGGATCGGCGGGCTGTACCAGCGCCGCCATGAGGCAGAGCTGAAACTTAAAAGCACCGAAACCAACCTGCTGCGCGTCGATGACGTGGTCGAACAACTGGCGGGGCAACTGTCGCAACTGGCCAAACAGGCGCGGCAGGCGGCGCGCTACCGCGCCATCGGCACGGAACTGCGGCAGGCCGAAGGGATGCTGCTGTACCGCCGCTGGCGCGAGGCGGATGAGGCGCGCGCCGTGGCGGATGCCGCGCTGCGCGAGACGGTGACAAAGGCCGCGCAGGCCGAGACTGCGGCCCGATCAGCGGAAAAGACGCGCAGCACCTATGAGGACGCTTTGCCGCCGCTGCGCGAGGAAGAGGCCATCGCCGCCGCTGTGCTGCAACGACTGATCGTGCAGCGTGACACCCTGACCGATCAGGAAAAGCAGGCGTTTGCCCGGATCGAGACCTTGCAGAGCCGTATCGCCCAACTGGTGCGCGACATGGACCGCGAGGCCGGGTTGAACCGCGACGCCGGAGAGACGATCGAGCGGCTGGAGTGGGAAGCACGCGAGCTGCAAAAAGCCTCTGAAGGGCATGATGAGCGGCTGGCAGAGGCACATGAGGCAGCGGGAGAGGCATCCAGCATCTTGCAGGCACGCGAAGCCGACCTTGAACAACAGACAGAGGATGTGGCGCGGCTGGCGGCGCGGCACCAGTCAGCGCAGCGCTTTCTTGCGGATTGCCGCAAGACGCTTGACCGCAATGAGGCCGACGCGGTGCGCGCCCGCGCCATGGTTGACACCGCGCGCGAGTCTCAGGCGCTGTCGCGCGAGGCGGCAGAACTGGCGCAGGACCGACTGGAAGAGGCCCACGCCGCGGCGGAAGAGGCCGAGGACGCCCTGACCGAGGCCGAAACAGCCCGCACCGAAACGCAGGCGCGTGAGGCCGAAGCCCGTGGTGAGAGGTCCGAGGCCGAGGGCCAGATGAACGCCCTGAGGGCCGAGGTGACGGCGCTGGCCCGGTTGCTGGACCGCGATACCGCCGAGGGCGGGCAGATCCTTGACCGGCTTCAGGTGGAACAGGGGTACGAAAAGGCGCTGGGGGCCGCATTGGCGGATGACCTGCGCGCGCCCGAGGTCGAGGGCGACGGACCGACCGGCTGGGTTGTGCTGGCCGCCTATGACGACACGCAGCCCTTGCCCGAGGGGGCCAGCCCGCTGGCGGGGCATGTGTCGGTTCCCGACGTGCTGTCGCGCCGCCTCAGCCAGATCGGTCTGGTTGACGCCGACGACGGCCCGCGCCTGCAAGCCTTGTTGAAACCGGGGCAGCGGCTGGTCACGCTGGAGGGCGATTTGTGGCGCTGGGACGGTTACCGGGCCTGGGCCGAGGATCAGCCCTCGACCGCGGCGCTGCGGCTGGAACAGCTGAACCGGCTGGAGGGGCTCAAGCAGGAGATGGCAGAGGCCTCGGCCCGGCTGGACGGCACGCTGGCGGCGCACGAGTCGCTGGTTGCGCAGTTGCGGGATCTGACAGAGGCGGACAAGACCGCGCGTCTGGCCCGCAGGACAGCGGATCAGGCGGTGGCCGATGCGGCCCGCGCGCTCAGCCGTGCAGAGGCCGAACGCGACATGTCCGAGGGCAAGGTTGAAAGCGCGGCGCTGTCGGTCAAACGCTACGAGGATGAGGCCGGTGCCGCACGCGGCCAACTGGCAGAGGCGCAGCGCGCGGTCGACACGCTGGACGATCTCGAAGAGGCGCGCGCGCAGGCCGAAGACGTCAAGATGACGGTCGAGGCGGCGCGCATGACCATGATGGCCAAACGGTCGGCCCATGATGAATTGCGGCGTGATGGCGACGCCCGCAAGGGGCGCTCACAGCAGGTGACCAAGGATCTGTCCGGCTGGCGGCACCGGCTTGAGACTGCCGAGAAACGCGCCACCGAACTGGCCGAACGCAAGGCCGACAGCGAGGCGGAACTGGCCGAGGCCGAGGATGTTCCCGGCGCGCTGGAGGATCAGCGCGGCGACCTGACCGACGCGATGGAGGCCGCCGAGGCGCGCAAGGCAGAGGCAAGTGATGCGCTGTCAGTTGCCGAGGGTGCGCTGCGCGAGGCCATTGCCGCCGAGCGGGACGCCGAACGGCACGCGGGTGAGGCGCGTGAGGCCCGCGCCCGCGCCGAGGCCCGTGCCGAGGCCGCGCACGAAACAGTGGTGACGGCGGCGGGGCGGATTTCGGACGAAATGGACCTGACCCCGGCTGCGTTGCTGACCCAGTTGGACACCGATCCGGACGAGATGCCCGCCTCTGACAAGGTCGAGGCCGAGGTGTCCCGCCTGAAACGCCAGCGCGATGCGCTGGGTGCGGTGAACCTGCGCGCTGAGGAAGATGCCAAAGAGGTTCAGGACGAGCACGACACACTTGTGTCGGAGAAATCGGACCTTGAGGAAGCGGTCAAGACGCTGCGCTCGGGCATTGCCAGCCTGAACCGTGAGGGGCGCGAGCGGCTGCTGACGGCGTTCGAGCAAGTGAACAGCAACTTTTCGATGCTGTTCACCCATCTCTTTGGCGGTGGCGAGGCCAGCCTGATGATGGTCGAAAGCGATGATCCGCTGGAGGCGGGTCTTGAGATCATGTGCCAGCCGCCGGGCAAGAAGCTGTCAACCCTGTCGCTGATGTCGGGGGGGGAGCAGACGCTGACCTGTCTGGCTCTGATCTTTGCGGTGTTCATGGCCAATCCCGCACCGATCTGCGTGCTGGACGAGGTGGATGCGCCGCTGGACGATGCCAACGTGACCCGTTTCTGCGACATGCTGGACGAGATGTGCCGCCGGACCGACACGCGGTTTCTGATCATCACCCACCACGCGGTGACGATGGCGCGGATGGACCGCTTGTTTGGCGTGACGATGCAGGAGCAGGGTGTCAGCCAGTTGGTTTCGGTCGATCTCAAGCGCGCCGAGAGCCTGGTGGCCTGAGGGGGCGTCATGCCGAAGGCATGCTTGCAGCATGACCCCCGTCGCCTGTGGCGCCTCCCCCGGGATATTTTCGGACAGAAGAAACACGGGGGAGTCCCCGAGTGCGGGCGGGGTGCCGAAAGAAATGCGCTTTGCCGAGGGTGTCGGCTGCGGGTTTTCGCGTAGCGTTTTTTACGTCATGTAGACGGCAAGCGCGTCTGGGGTTGATGATGCGTTGCGGACGCGGTTTGTCGTCCGGCCCTGAGATTTGTGACTTAGCCAGAGAGTGCCGATGCGTCTCCCTATCTTGATCGCGCTGACCATGGTGGCCTTTGCCGCCAATTCCGTGCTGAACCGGGCCGCGCTGGCGGCGGGCGGGATTGATGCGGTGAGCTTTGGGAGCATCCGGCTGTGGTCCGGGGCGGTGGTATTGGTTTTGCTGGGCTTGCTGCTGCGCGGGCGGGTGGTGCTGGGCGGTCCGGGTCGGGTGGCCGGAGTCTTGGGGCTGGTTCTGTATATCTACGGGTTTTCGGTGGCCTATGTCGCGTTGGATGCGGGGCTGGGGGCGTTGATCCTGTTCGGGACCGTGCAGGTGACGATGTTTGGTGGCAGCCTGATCGGGGGCGAGCGTCCGCCGCTGTTGCGTTGGATGGGGGCGGCGATGGCCTTTGGCGGGCTGATCTGGTTGCTTTGGCCGGGTGGGGGGCTGGAGTTGAGTCTGGTGCATGGCGCGGCGATGGTTCTGGCGGGGGTGGGTTGGGGAATTTATTCGCTGGCCGGGCGGCGTGCCGACGATCCGCTGTTGGCGACGGGGGCGAATTTTGTGCTGGCCGCGCCGATCGGGTTCCTGCTGGGGCTGGCCTTGCCGGTCAGTCCGGAGGCGGTGGCGCCGGAGGTGTCGGGCATCGTTCTGGCGGTGATTTCTGGCGCGGTGACCTCGGGGCTGGGCTATGCGCTGTGGTATCATGTGTTGCCTCAGGTGACGGGCAGTATCGCGGCGGTGGCGCAGCTGACCGTGCCGGTCATTGCGATGGCGGGGGGCATGATTTTTCTGGGTGAGGCGGTGACGGCGGATTTTATGGTGGCGTCCATGGTCGTGCTGGGCGGGGTCGCGCTGTCGGTGCTGCGGAGATAGGGTGTCCACGCGTGGACAGGAGTGCGCGTGTTATAGATCAAGGGGTTACAGAGGCGGTTTTACCTTTTGTTAGGTCTTTGACCTGCTGCGGCCTAGCGCAGGATCGGTTCCAGCGGGTCGTAGACAAGTCCGGTTCCCCAGGCCACGTCGGGCAGGCTGGAAGGTTTCAGGCGCAGTTTGGCGACCTCCGCCCGGGTGAAGAAACAGCGGGTGTGGACGATGCCTTCGGGGTCTTTCCAGAGGTCCGACAGCGCCCCGGCGGTGATCGTGGCGCGAAAGAACACCTCGACCTGGTGAAAGCGGCCCTTGGGGTCGTGAAATTCGTTGATCAGGCAGGGCGCACCGACGGCGATGGTCAGGCCGGTTTCCTCATACACTTCGCGGATCAGGTTGTCCGGCAGGCTGGCGTGGCGTTCGGCGCCGCCACCGGGGGCGCACCACAGATCGGATTGCACATCGCGCCACGCATTGACCAGCAGCAGCCGGTCCTCATGCAGGATCACGGCACGGGTGGCGATGCGGGGGCTGGGCATTGGACGCTCCTTTGGTCCTTTTCTAGGGGCTGGACCGGCGCTATGCCAGCGGCATGAAATGGTTTTTGCTTTCACTCCTGACCTTGTTCCCGGTTGCGGCGCGTGCCGGGGACTGTGTGATCCTGCTGCACGGGCTGGCGCGGACCGAATATTCGATGGCGGTTCTGGGGCTGGTTCTGGAGGCGCGGGGACACCGGGTGATCACGCCGGGCTATGCGTCCACGTCCGACCGTGTTGAGCGGTTGGCCAATGAAACGTTGCCGCAGGCGGTGGCGCAATGCGGTACGCAGAGGGTGCATTTTGTCACCCATTCCATGGGGGGTATCCTGCTGCGCTACTGGTTGCAGGATCACCGGCCAGAGCGGCTGGGCCGGGTGGTGATGATGGGGCCGCCCAATGGCGGCAGCGAGCTGGTCGACGTGATGGGCGGCTGGGAGATCTTCGAGTGGTACAACGGGCCTGCGGGGCTGCAGCTGGGCACCGGGCCGGAAAGCCTGGCCGCGCGGCTGCCGGCGGTGGATTTTCCGCTGGGGGTGATTGCCGGGTCGCGGACGCTGAACCTTGTGACCAGTTCGATGTTGCCGGGACAGGATGACGGCAAGGTGTCCGTCGAGTCGACCCGGGTGCTGGGGATGCGCGATCACATCGTCTTGCCGGTCACGCATACCTTCATGATGCAGGCGCCGGAAGCGATGGTGCAGGTGGTGCTTTTCCTTGAGACGGGGCATTTCGACAGCGACGTCGATTGGCGCGTTCTGCTGGACGAGGAATTGCTGTCGTGTCTGTTGGGAGACTGCGATGCCGATTGACCTGGATCTGCGCGGCGCGCGGGTAATGCGACCCGGTGGCTGGGACGCCGCGCCGCTGTCGTTGGCGGGCGGTGTGATTGCGGATGGGCCGGTGGGGCGCACCGTTGATCTGTCAGGCTATGACCTGTTGCCGGGGATCGTGGACGTGCATGGCGACGGGTTTGAACGCCACATGGCCCCGCGCCGGGGCGCATTGCGGGAACGGGATTCCGGCATGGTGGCCGTGGCCGCCGAACTGGGGGCCTGCGGCATCACAACCGCTGTGCTGGCGCAGTTCTGGTCATGGGAAGGCGGGATGCGCGGGCCGGAGTTTGCGCAGGAGGTCTTTGCCGCCGTTGATGCGGTGGCCCCGAGTGTGCCGGTGGATCTGCGGGTGCAGATGCGGCTGGAGACCCATTTTCCCGAGAGTTTTGCCGATGCGGAGGCGGCGCTGGACCGTTGGGGCATCGGGTATGTGGTGTTCAACGACCACCTGCCGCACAAGCGGCTGTCCGAGGGGCGCACGCCGCCGCGCCTGACCGGGCAGGCGCTGAAATCGGGGCGCAGCCCTCAGACGCATCTGGCGCTGATGCAACGGCTGTACGACGCACGGGCCGAGGTGCCGGAGGCGCTGGACGCGCTGTGCGCCCGGCTGGCGGCGCGGGATGTGCGCATGGGCAGCCATGACGACCAGACCGCCGAGGGCCGCGCAGACTGGCGGCGGCGCGGGGTGTGCGTGTCGGAGTTCCCCGAGACACTGGAGGCGGCGCAGGCGGCGCGGGATGCGGGCGAGCCGGTGGTTCTGGGCGCGCCCAATGTGGTGCGCGGGGCGAGCCATGCGGGCAATGTGTCGGCCTTGGAGTTGATCGGCGCGGGGCTGTGCGATGCGCTGGCATCGGACTATCACTATCCGTCCCCCGCGCGGGCGGCGTGGCGCTGTGTAGAGCTGGGCCTGATGGAGGAGGCGGCGGCCTGGGCACTGGTGTCCGAGGGACCGGCGCGGGTGCTGGGCCTGACGGATCGCGGGCGGCTGGAGCCTGGGTTGCGGGCCGACGTGGTGGTGATGGAGCGCGAGACGCGGCGCATCGCGGCGGTGATTGCGGGCGGGCAGGTGGCGTATATGAGCGGCCCTGTGGCGGCGCGGTTTATCGCTTAGCGGGGCGCTGTGCGCGCAGGGTGGTTTGCGTTCGGGCCACGCAGGCCTTGAGGAGGGCGCTGCCCTCCTCAAACTCCACCCGGGATATTTCTGGCCAGAAGAAGCGTGGGGGCAGATCTGCGGGGGTCAGGTCTGCGGGGTGAGGAAGTTGGCGTGGCCCATCTTGCGTCCCGGTTTGGTGTCTGCCTTGCCATAGAGGTGCAGGGCGCAGGTGGGGTCGGCGGCGAGGGAGGAGACGCGGTCCATGTCATCGCCGATCAGGTTTTCCATGCGGATGGCGCTGTGGCGGCTGCCATCGCCCAGCGGCCAGCCCGCGACGGCGCGGATGTGTTGTTCGAACTGGTCGATCATGCAGCCGTTTTGCGTCCAGTGGCCAGAATTGTGCACGCGGGGGGCGATTTCGTTGATGAGCAGCCCGCCGGGGGTGACGAAGAATTCCACGCCGAGGACGCCGACATAGTCGAGCGCGTTCAGGATGCGGCCTGCGGTCAGCACCGCGTCGGTGAGGGTGCTGTTGGGCAGCGGCGCGGGCACCGTCGTGGTGCGCAGGATGCCGTCCTGATGGACGTTCTGGCCTGGGTCGAAGGCGGCGACGCGGCCATCATGGCTGCGCGCGGCGATGACCGAGATTTCGGCGGTGAAGTCTATGAACCCTTCGAGCACGGCCGGGGCGCCTTGGAGATCGGCGAGGGCTTTTTCGGCGTCGGCGGGGGAGGTCAGGCGGCTTTGCCCCTTGCCGTCATAGCCGAAGCGGCGGGTTTTCAGGATCGAGGGGGTGCCGATGGTGGCGATGGCGCGGGTCAGGCTGTCGGCGTCGGTCACGGCGGCGAAGGGGGCGATGTGCAGGCCGATGTCTTGCAGGAAGGTCTTTTCGGTCAGGCGGTCCTGGCTGATGCGCAACGCCTCGCGGCCCGGGTGGATGGGGCGGAGGGTTTCGAGGATGTCGAGTGCTGTCGTCGGGATGTTTTCGAACTCATAGGTGATGGTGTCGACGGAATTTGCGAAGTGTTCCAGCGCCTTGGTGTCGTCGTAACCGGCCTGGAGGTGGTGGTTGGCGACGTGGGAGGCGGGGCAATCGGCGCCCGGCTCGAAGATGCAGGTCTTGAAGCCGAGGCGGCTGGCGGCGACCGAGAGCATGCGGCCAAGCTGACCGCCGCCAAGGATTCCGATGGTGCTGCCGGGGGGGAGGGGGGCGGTCATGGGTGTACCTGCGTTTGGGACAAGGTCAGTCGCGGGTTGGTTCCTCGGCGATGGAGGCCGAGAGGTCTGCGCGCCACTGGTCAAGGCGGGAGGCCAGCGCGGAATCCTGCAGGGCGAGGATACCGGCGGCCATGAGGCCTGCGTTTTTGGCGCCTGCTGCGCCGATGGCCATGGTGGCGACCGGGTAGCCGCGCGGCATCTGGAGGATGGAGTAGAGGCTGTCGACGCCGCTGAGGGCGCGGGTCTGGACCGGGACGCCGACCACCGGCACACGGGTCTTGGACGCCATCATGCCGGGCAGGTGCGCGGCACCGCCAGCGCCTGCGATGATCACCTGAAGGCCGCGGTCGACGGCGGTCTTGCCGTAGTCCCAGAGCCTGTCCGGGGTGCGGTGGGCCGAGACGATGCGTGTTTCATAGGCGACGCCGAGTTCGTCGAGAACATCGGCGGCCTCGACCATTGTGGGCCAGTCCGACTGACTGCCCATGATGATGCCGACCTTGGGGCTGTCCATCTGTGCCTCCGCGTTGGGAAGATTGCGTTATACGGGATGCGGAGGGGGGTGCAATGGGGTCGGCCCGGGGTGAGCGATCCGGGGCGTTCAGGCGATGATGTCCGGCAACAGCCGGTCCTCGATGATGGCGATCTTGTCCTTGAGCTTGAGCTTTTTCTTTTTCAGCCGTTGCAGGGTCAGCTGGTCGGCGGTGCCGGTCTGTTGCAGTGCGCGGATGGCGTCGTCGAGATCACGGTGCTCGCGGCGGAACACCTCAAGCTCGACCCGCAGGACGTCGTCGTTTTTCATCGAGATATCGGTGGGCGCGTTCATGTGCCAATTCCCCTGTCGGTCGTCCGACCCACACGATAGCTGTTCGAATGCTTTGCGCAAAGCCCCTTGCGCGTTTTGGGCCGGGTGCCCATATTTCAGGGGCGCGGCTGCCTATCGTGGGGCCGGGCGTGACGGTCGCTTGTGCAAAGGACGTGTCGATGAGCAAACTGACCCTGGGATCCTATCCCCACATGCTTGGCTTTGAACAGCTGGAGCGCCTGCTGGAACGCACGGCGAAGACCAGCGAGGGCTATCCTCCGTTCAATATCGAGCAGACCTCGGACCATTCGTATCGCATCACCCTGGCCGTGGCCGGATTTTGCGAAGACGATCTGTCGATCACCGTGGAGGACCGGCAACTGGTCATTCGCGGTCGCCAGGTCGATGACGGGTCCGAACGGATTTTCCTGCATCGCGGAATCGCCGCGCGCCAGTTCCAGCGCTCTTTCGTGCTGGCCGAGGGCGTCGAGGTGGGCGAGGCGGTCATGGAAAACGGGCTGCTGCACGTCGATCTGACGATGACGCGGCCAGAGACCGTGGTGCAAACGATCAGCATAAGAAAAGGGTGAGTTCTATGCATGCCAAGTATGATTTTGACAAGCTGGTCGCAGGCAAGACCGTTTATGTGCGCCCGGTGAAAACCGCCGATCTGCCGGATGAACTGCGCGAGCAAGTGGCCGGGCAGGATACGCTGTATGCGGTGCACCGCGCCGATGGTGAGCGGCTGGCGCTGGTCAAGGACCGCTCTTTGGCCTTTGTGCTGGCGCGGCAGAACGATCTGGCGCCGGTGACGGTTCACTGAGGGTGTAGGGGGGCCTGCCCCCCGTCTCCCTGCGGTCGTCTCCCCCCGGGATATTTTTGGCCAGAAGAAACCGGGGCGGTGGCCATGGGGGGCGGAATCATCGCAGGCCGCTGAGGTGGCAAGCGGGCGCTGGATGTGATCCGTGCTGCCGTCTTCAAATGTTCCGCGCAATTTCATCCTGCCAAGAATCCCGATGCCCCAAGGGTTTGGGTCCGGGCCCGTGGCGGGGTGCGTGGCGCGGTCTTGACAGATTGCACGCCGCTGGGCGTCACTGGGTGGATTGCAGTCAGCAGATTGGAGTCCGGGATGCCACGATGGGGAGCGGCCGCATTGGCGGTTCTGTGCCTGTTGCTGCCCGCGTTGCGGGCCGAGGCGCGTGACGTGCATGTGGCCTGTGTGCAGGGGCAGTTGGTGGCGCTGGGCCAGGAACCGGGGCCGGTGGACGGGGTGAGCGGGCCGCGCACCCGCGCGGCCTTGCGTGCCTATGTGGATTCGTTGGACGTGGCGCGGCGCGGGGTTTTTGACGCCTTGCCGGGGTTTGACGCCCGCAGTTCCGTTGGCTGGTGCCGCGAGATCGGGTTGAGCGCGCCAGTTGCGGCGCCGCTGATGCCCTCGGCCACGCCGCCGCAGATTTTTGTCGGGCCGGATGTGCATCCCGAGATTGCCGACCATGTCATGACCGCCTTTCTGGAGGCGGAAGCGTTTCTGTATCGCCGCTATGGCGTGCAGGTCGCCAGTCAGGTCAAGATCATCGTCGCCACCAATGCCGACGCCTGGCAGCGGTTGGTGCAAGAGGCGGGCACGATGGAGTTGCAGGCCTGGGCCGATGTGCGGGCGCGGGGGCGGCGCGATTGTGAGACCGAGTTTGGTTTGGGGGCCAGCGCCTCACGCGATGGGTTGTCGTTTTGCGGCACCACGCTGGCGTTGCGGACCCCGGCGCTGGGCGAGTTGTACCGGATGGTGCTGTCGGTCACGATGACGCATGAGGTGGTCCACAATGTTCAGCGCGAGTTGAGTTTCGACAAGGTGCCGCGCTGGGTCAACGACCCGGACAGTGTGCGGCCGCGCATGGGCCCTGCCTGGATGGTCGAGGGGTCGGCGCAGGTGATCGAGCAGGCCTTTATGGAGGAGAGATACGGGCGGTTTGTGCCCGGATTGCACGCGATGCGCACGCTGGCGGCGGGGTCGGATCTGACCCTGCGCCAGATCCGGCTGGCGGGCGAGGTGCGCGAGGCGGCGGCCTATGACGTGTCGGCCTATGGTGTGGCGATGCTGGTGGAGCGGTATGGCGAAGAGACGCTGTTCCGGTATTGGCGTGTCGTGGGAGAGACCGACAATTGGTTCACCGCCTTTGAGCAGGTCTATGGCATGACGGTCGAGGCGTTCGAGGCGCTGTATGTCACGCTGCGCGACGACAAGATGGCGCAGCGCGAGTTCCTGGCGGACCGGGATATGAACGGCGATCAGATCCTTGCGCACCGCCCGTTGACGGAAGCGGAACTGGAGCAGTGAAGGACGGTGCAGGGTACGATTCCCCTGACTTGCCCGATTCGGGATCTGTTCTTAGGTTTGGTGCCATATTGCATCGGGGGACCAAACCCATGACGATCACACGATTGATTTCAGCGCTGACCCTGTGTCTGGGGGCGACTGCGGGGGCCGCGCAGGCCTCTGACACCCATGTGACCTGCGTGCAGCAGCAATTGGCGCGGCTGGGCCTGGACCCGGGCGAGGCGGATGGCGTCACCGGGGTGCAGACGCGCCGCGCGGTGGCGGAATTTGTGCAGCGGCTGGAGGGCGACGCGGCCCATGCGGTGTTTGACGCGCTGCCGGAGTTTTCCGAGCGCGCGGCGGTCGGCTGGTGCCGTGAGATCGGGTCGTTTTCCCCGCAGGCGGCAGAGGTCATGCCCTCGGCAGAGCCACCGCTGATCCTGACCAAGGACAGCATCACGCCGGAGATCCGTGGCTATATCGAACGCTCATATGAGGAGGCGCGCCAGACCTTTGCGCAGGATTTCGGCATTGCCACGGCCAGCAAGCCGGTGCTGATCGTGGCCTTTGGCCGCGATGATCTGGAAGACCTGTTGCGCCTGTCGGTGCCGGGGATCGACGATCTGTCGCCCGCGGCGGCGGAAGAGACGGCAGAGGATCTATGCGTCGGGGTCGAGCGGGTGATGGGCAGCGCCTATCGCAACCGCATCGCGCTGTGCATGCCGTCGGGCGATCAGGCCAGCGTCACCTCATACGAGATCTGGCAGGGGCGCTATCAGTATGTGATGCTGCATGAATACATGCACCATGTTCAGCGCGAGATGAGCTATGACAAGGTGCCCTTTGACGGGTACGGGCGTCGCCCCATGGGGCCGTCCTGGATGGTCGAGGGCAGCGCCTATCTGGCGCAGATCAAGTCGCGCGCAGGCCCCACGCGGGAGGTGTCGGTGCCGATGCTGGTGTCGCTGCGGTCGCGCGATGCCGAGGACCCGATCCCGCTGGATTTCATTCGCAAGAAGCAATCGGTGCGCAGCGATGCGGAATACTCTGCCTCGAACCTTGCGGTGGCGCTGCTGGCGTTGCGCTTTGGCGAGGATCACATGGTCGCCTTCTGGCGCGCGGTGGGCGAAGAGGACGATTGGGATGCCGCGTTCGAAGCGGTGTACGACATGCGGCTGGATGACTTCGAAGACCTGTTCGAGGACATGCGCCACGATTTGACCAAGCTGGTGAAATTCGCCCGCGCGGAGGCGCCTTACGGGTCGGATGTGCTGCGCGCCAAATCGTTCGGGCCGACCCGGCCGGGCCACGGCGCGCGGGTACGCGGGTAAGCGCGGGCGGCGCTCTCAGCGGGGGCCAAAGCGCAGCAAACGGACCTCGCCGGTTGCGATTTGCACTGCGTAGAGACGATGCTGCGCGTTGGCCGGGTCCGCGCTGTCATTGCCTGCACGCGCTTCGAGCAGCAGCCAGCCGTCACTGAAAACGAGCGGAGTCAGTGGCGGCCCGTGTTCGTTGCCATAGTCGAACAGGTCGGTCAGTCCGGGAAACCCCGTGGTCGGAATAAAGACCGAAGAGCGGCCGCCGTCCAATCCGAAAAGCCTGATGTCGCCCGGTCGGGAAAACGCGCCGGTCAGAACCAGTTGGCGATTGTCCGCATCATAGAGCAGCCCCGCCGCGTCATATTCGTCCAGACTGGTCACAACGGCCCAGTGTCCAGTCCGCACATCGACGGAGTACAGGAAGCCTTCGGCACCGATCGTGATGCAGTAGATCATCTGTGTGGCGGGATCATATACGCCCGTAACCGGCAAAAGTATCCCGGGGACATCCGGTGTCACCGGAAATCGCCGGTCGCCGGTTGGTCCCGTCAGGATGACCCCGCCCGCATCGAAAGCCACGGCAAACGGCCTGTCGCCGCCGCCTGTTTCGATCCAGTCGCGGATGTCTGGCGAAAGATCGTCGTAGGCCCGCGAGAATTGCGACAGGTAGTCCCGCGCAAGACCGGCAGTAGTCGTGTCGACGCGATCAACCCGTAGCGAGGTCTGGTTTGCCTTGTGCGCGGCCTGAAAGCTGCTGATGCGGTCTGTTCCGAACCTGTCCGTCACAGCGCCGATCAGCCCGCGAAACTTGCGCCCCGAGGGGCGGAAAACCAGTGGCAGGCCCGTGACCTGCACCCCGATCATGGGAATCCCGGACAGGGACACCTTGCTGTCTTTCGGGGATGGGCCGCTTCGGACAATTTCGCTGATGATGGTCCCGGCTGTTGTTTCGATCTTCCAGTGCAAGATGCCATCGTCGAGCAACACAAGGCTGACGTCCTGACCCGGACGATCCACCCGCACGCGCGCCTCTGGCAGGGCATAGTAATCGGCAGTCTGGTGGCCCCGGCCAACGGCAATAACATGCACTTCGCGCTCGGCCAGGACCGGGGTGGCAAGTCCGAAAAACAAAAGGACGAGGCAGAGTTTGTGCAATGTGACCCCCCGGACTCTCATGTCGCGATTGACCGCCAGACCGATTGCGGGCTGACGGAAACGGGTATGGCGCCAAGCGTAGCGCCGCCAGGCGATTGAGTCGAGACCGGGGGCTGTAGCCCGTTGCGAATCAACCGCCTGCACAAGTGGTCAAGGGCCGGGTACTGTCGCGCACGAAAAAAGGCCGGGCAGAGCGCCCGGCCTTTCGTTTATCGTGATGGTTCGCTTATTGCGCGGCGATCAAGCCCATCGACTCCAGCTTCAGGATCACCTGATGAGCGCAGTTGTCGACGTCGACATTCTCTGTCTCGACGATCAGTTCTGCGTTCACGGGCGCCTCATACGGGTCAGAGATGCCGGTGAATTCCTTGATCTTGCCTTCGCGCGCCAGCTTGTACAGGCCCTTGCGGTCACGGCGTTCACATTCCTCCAGCGAGGTGGCGACGTGGACCTCGGTAAAGGCGCCGTACTGTTCGATCATCTCGCGCACGGCGCGGCGGGTCGCGGTGTAGGGCGCGATGGGCGCGCAGATCGCGATGCCGCCGTTCTTGGTGATCTCGGAGGCGACATAGCCGATCCGCTTGATGTTCAGGTCGCGGTGCTCTTTCGAGAACCCCAGTTCCGACGACAGGTGTTTGCGCACCACGTCCCCGTCCAGCAGCGTGACCGGGCGACCGCCCATTTCCATCAGCTTGACCATCAGGGCGTTGGCGATTGTCGACTTGCCCGAGCCGGACAGGCCGGTGAAGAAGACGGTAAAGCCTTGGTTGGAGCGCGGCGGCTTGGTCTTGCGCAGTTCGGTGACCACCTCGGGAAAGGAGAACCACTCGGGGATTTCCAGACCTTCGGCCAGACGGCGGCGCAGTTCGGTGCCCGAGATGTTCAGGATCGTGACATCGTCCTTGTCGGCGATCTCATCGGCGGGTTCGTACTGTGCGCGTTCCTGCACATAGACCATGTGTTTGAAGTCGACCATTTCGATGCCCATTTCTTCCTGATGGGTGCGGAAGAGGTCCTGTGCATCGTAGGGGCCATAGAAATCCTCACCGGCAGAGTTCTTGCCGGGGCCTGCGTGGTCGCGGCCAACGATGATGTGGGTGCAGCCGTGGTTCTTGCGGATCAGGCCGTGCCAGACCGCCTCACGCGGGCCCGCCATGCGCATCGCCAGCGGCAGCAGCGACATGGTTGTGGTCGAGGCCGGGTATTTGTCCAGCACCGCCTCGTAGCAGCGCACGCGGGTAAAGTGATCGACATCGCCCGGTTTGGTCATGCCGACAACGGGGTGGATCAGCAGGTTGGCCTGTGCCTCTTTCGCGGCGCGGAAGGTCAGTTCCTGATGCGCGCGGTGCAGCGGGTTGCGGGTTTGGAAGGCGACGACCTTGCGCCAGCCCAGCTTGCGGAAATAGGCGCGCAACTCGTTGGGGGTGTCGCGGCGGGCGCGGAAATCATAGTGGACGGGCTGCTGGATGCCGGTCACCGGGCCGCCGAGGTACACTTCGCCTGCGGTGTGGTGCAGGTAGTTGACCGCCGGGTGGGCCAGATCGTCGGCGCCAAAGACCTTTTCGGCCTCACGCGATTTGTTCGGCACATATTTGTCGGTGACGGTCATGGTGCCCAGGATCACGCCCTCTTGGTCACGCAGGGCAATGTCCTGACCGATTTCGACGGTGTCGGCAAAGGCCTGATTGACGTCAAGGGTGATCGGCATCGGCCACAGCGTGCCGTCGGCCAGGCGCATGTTTTCCACGACGCCGTTGTAATCCTCTTCGGACAGGAAGCCCTTGAGCGGGTTGAAGCCGCCATTCATCAGCAGTTCCAGATCGCAGATCTGGCGCGGGGTCAAGTCGTGGCTGGTCAGGTCAGCTGCTTCGACCTTGAGCTTTTGCGCGCTGTCATACGAGACATACAGCTCCTGAATGGGGGCGAGATTGTTTTGCATAAGTTTGCTCCTGTACTTCAAGGGGATCAGACCGCTTGCGGTGCCGGTCAATTCGGCATGAAGCGCATCGTATTCGGCGAATTTGCGGGCGAGGAAGGTGTCGGCCAGCCGGGTCTTTTCATCGTTGCCATAGGGGGTCAGCGCATAGGCAAAGCGTTGACGCCGGTCGGGGCCGGACCGTTCGGTGATCTTGACGAGACCTGCGTCCGAGGCGACGCGCAGGTAGGTGTTGAGCCGCCCCAGCGAGATGCCCAATGCCCCTGCCGTCACCCGCTGCGAGGCCTCTGGCGCGCGGTCAAGCTGACGCAGGAGGCGAAAGAGCTGGTCTTCTTCCGGCAGGTTGGAGGGCAGTGTGGCGGCGGGCATGTCAGGCGACTCAAAGTGTGTTCAATGCTGAACGCAATACACGGTTTCGCAAATGCAGAAACCCCAAAACTGGTGCATGAGAGCATTGTTGCCGAAATGCCGTGATGCAGCGGGCGCATTGCTGGAGGGCGGGGGAGGTCCGGTTGCGATCCCATGAAAAAAGCCCGGCACTTGGGGTGTCGGGCTTTATTGCGGTCAGGGTTCGGGGCTTTAGGCGCTTTCGGGTTCGTTCGCCGCATCAGGGGCGGGTTCCGCGGCTTCGCCCTGTTCGGCCAGCCAGCGCTCTGCCTCTAGCGCGGCCATGCAGCCCATGCCTGCCGAAGTGACCGCCTGACGGTACTTGTGGTCGGTCAGGTCGCCAGCGGCAAACACACCGGGGATCGAGGTGGCGGTGCTGTCGGGTTTGGTCACGACATAGCCGCCCATGTGGGTTTCCAGCACGTCCTTGACCAACTCGTTGGCGGGCGCGTGGCCGATGGCAACAAAGACACCGGCGCAGGGGATTTGTGTGATCTCGCCGGTCTTGACGTGTTTGACGCGCACGCCGGTCACGCCTTTGGGCATGTCATCGCCGACAACCTCATCAAGTTGGTGGAACCACAGCGGTTCGATCTTGGGGTTCTTCATCAGGCGGTTGATCAGGATCTTTTCGGCGCGCAATTCGTCGCGGCGGTGGATCAACGTGACCTTGGAGGCAAAGTTGGTCAGGAACAGCGCCTCTTCGACCGCCGTGTTGCCGCCGCCGATCACGACGATTTCCTTGCCGCGATAGAAAAAGCCGTCACAGGTGGCGCAGGCCGAGACGCCAAAGCCCTTGAACGCCTCCTCAGAGGGCAGGCCGAGCCACTTGGCGCGCGCGCCAGTGGCAAGGATAATCGCATCCGCCGTGTAGGTGGTGCCGCTGTCGCTGCTGGCGACAAAGGGGCGTTGGTCAAAATCGATCTTCGAGATGATGTCGCCGATGATCTCTGTCCCCATGGCGCGGGCGTGCGCCTCCATGCGGACCATCAGGTCGGGGCCCTGCACCTCTGTGTCGCCGGGCCAGTTTTCGACCTCTGTGGTGGTGGTCAGCTGGCCGCCCGGTTCCAGACCCTGCACCAGGATCGGGTCCAGCATCGCGCGGCTGGCGTAGACGCCGGCGGTGTAGCCGGCCGGGCCGGAGCCGATGATAAGGACCTTGGTATGGCGTGTCTGGGACATGAAAGTTCTCCTAAGCGGCGGTGCCGTCGTCATATAGCCGCGTCGGGGCGATGAAAAAAGAGGGCGCGCGCCGTGCCGCAGGATCGGGCGTGGACGCAAAAGAATCTTGCGCTTTGTTGAAATATTATTGCGCAAGACTGGTGGGCTGCTATAACAATCGCGAATATGATGGGGGGAGACGATGGCAGGTCACCGGCTTGATCCGATCGATCGCAAGATTCTGGCAGAACTGCAAGCGGATGGTCGGATGACCAATGTCGAACTGGCCCGACGCGTGGGCATTTCGGCCCCGCCCTGCCTGCGCCGCGTCCGGGTGCTGGAGGAGCAGGGCTATATCCGTGGCTACCACGCCGATGTCGACAGCCGGTCGTTGGGGTTCGAGGTACAGGTGTTTGTCATGGTCGGTCTGCAAAGCCAGGCGGAGGTGGACCTGTCGGCCTTTGAAGAACGGTGCCGCGCCTGGCCACTGGTGCGCGAGTGTCACATGCTGAACGGCGAGGTGGATTTCATCCTGAAATGCGTGGCCCCGGACTTGTCCACGTTCCAGAGCTTTCTGACGGGCGATCTGCTGACCGCACCCAATGTGGCCAGCGTCAAGACCTCGTTGGTGATCCGCAATGCCAAGGACGATCCCGGCGTGCCCTTTGAGGTGCTGGAGGAACGGTTGAGCCGCTCCGCGTGACGCGCAGGAGCGAGGGGCCAGCCCCTCGCGCTCCCCGGGATATTTGCGGCCAGAAGAAACATCGGCGTTGACCTCTCAGACAGTGACGAGCCGGTCGACCACCTCGCGCGCGGTGCGGGTCATGTCGACCTGTCCGAAGTCGTCGAGATCGGTGATGTTGGGGAACATGCTGAGAAACAGGGCGCGCATGTTCTGGCCCAGTGCCTGACCGGCGGTGTTTCCGGGGTGATAGGTTTCCAATTCCACGCCGCCGATGCGGATGGTGGTGTGGCGCTGCACCATCAGGTGGAACAGTTGCACGGTCCCCATCGGCGTCACCTGCAAATAGCGGTCGCCGTCGATATAGTCGCGCACTGGTGCCAGCACGCAATCCTTGCCCAGAAGATCCTCCAGCCGTGGATGGCGTACCACCATGCGGGCGGCGGGGCCCAGCAGCAGGTCCATCGGCGGATGTCCCATGCCGAAGGCGTCGCTGGTGATCCGCGTCATATGGGTCAGCGTCGTGGCCGACTGGTCATGGCCCGGCACATAGGTGGTCGAGCCGATCCAGGTGACCGGCACGGCGCCGCGCGCGGTTTCGATGTAGTCACCGGGGACGATGTCCTCGATCGCGACGGCGCCGCGCACTGTTTCGATCAGCGTGCCGCGCGCCAGGGCGGTGGCGCATTCCTCGAACAGGGAGGACGCGGGGGCGACGTGTTGCGTGAAAGAGACCGTGAGATCAGGGAGCAGGGCGGCGACCTCGTATTTGCGCATGAGAGAGCCTGCGCGACGAGGTCGCCCGTCCGGAGAGATCTCCCTGTCCGGCAGGACGGGAGAAGAGAGAGCAGTATCGGCCATCGGGGCAATTCCCGAGAGGCCACGGTGGAGACGTGTCATGTGAACACCCCGGCAAAGGGTCACATCCGTGTTGGCCCCCACCAACAACGACAGACGGACGATTGAAACAACGCATCTGACTGGTGCCAATCTGGCCGCAATTGGCAGATGTTGTCAAAATTGGCGCAAGGGGGGCATGGTTTCGCGTGACAATGCGGCAGCCTGTGCGGGATTGTCGGGCACGCAGGGACGATTCCGCCACATTCACCGGCAAGTTGTGGCGAATCTCTGGCTTTGGACTTTGGTGTCGTTCGTGTCGTGGGGCAAGGCGCTGGTGCAGCGCCTCGCCGGGGAGTGGCGGGGGGAGTGGCCGGGGAGTGAAGGGCGGCGGTGCCGCGCCTCAGGCGCGTTTTGCGGTTTTCGGCTGGGATTGTGCGGCATCCGTGCGGCGGGCGATCATCTGCGCGCGCGGTGCGCCGCGTTCAAACGGCAGGCAGGGTGCGCCCGATTTGGCGGTGGCGATGATGGATGCGACAAAGCGGCGTTGCGGTTTCATGGGGGCTCCTCTTACCTTAACCGACGGGCTGTCCATACAAATCGCAGCGAATTGCGGCAGTATTGGGACAATGCCGTGTGGAAAGGCGGATTGTTTCCCAAGGGCAGGCTGACGCGGTCGCTAGAGCCGAATGACAGAGATCAGCCGGCCATAATCCGCCTCACGCGCGTGAGTGGCGCGGCGGTAGGAGTAGAACAAATCCGGGTCGGAATAGGTGCAGTGGCGTGTCCATTCCGCCTCTACCCCGGCCTCACGCAGGCGGTGCAGCCCGTAGGCGGGCAGGTCGAACATCATCCGGTCGTCTGATCCGCCCGCGAAAAAGCGCGTGTTGGCGGGATCTTCGGCGACGAAATCCTCAAAGAACTCGGGGCCGACCTCATAGGCGCGTTGGCTGATCGTGGGGCCGATGACGGCGCGGATGCCGTCGCGGGTGGCGCCAAGGGTCACCATCGCGTCAATCGTCGCCTCCAGCACCCCGTCGCGCGCGCCGCGCCATCCCGCATGGGCTGCGCCGACAACGCCTGCGTCGGGATCGGCAAACAGCACCGGCTGGCAATCGGCGGTCAGCACTCCCAGCGCCACACCTGGCGTCGCGCTGACCAGCGCGTCCGCCTTGGGGCGCGGATCGGGCAGCGGGCCATCCACGGTGATGGCGTCAGCGGAATGCACCTGGTGGACGGTTGCCAGCTGGTCTGGCACGACCTCGACCGCGTCGGCCACGCGGGCGCGGTTGATCGCGACGATTTCGCTCTGGTCGGTCGATCCCGTGCCGCAGTTCAGCCCGGCAAAGATGCCCGACGACGCGCCGCCCTTGCGGGTAAAGAACCCGTGGCGGAACGGTGCGAGGCTGTTCGAGGTGATGATCTCGAGCGTCATGGCGTGGGGCGCAGCTCCAGTCCGGGGGGTGGCGGGGCACCCTGCGGCAGCAGGGCGAGTGTCTTGAACAGTGATCCCATTTCGTCCGGGTGCGTCAACCGGCGATGTGCGGCAATGTGGCTGTCGAGCGCCGCGCCGCTGAGCGATTTGGCCAGTGCCTGCGCCCGCTGGGTGATGCCGAGGCGTTCCAGAAAGACGCCCTGCGGGGTCAGTAGCGTGTGTGCACCGGGGGTGGCGGCGCGGGCGAGTGCCTCAAAATCCACATGGGTGGTCAGGTCCGATTCGCCCGGCAGCGCAAAGGGATCGACGGGCGCGTGGCCCTTGAGCGCCTGTATTGTATCGCCGAGGGATCGCCAGTCGCCATAGTCAATCAGCAGGGCGATGCCGCCCTGTGTCGCGATGCGCGCGCCAAGGACGGCGGCGATGGCCTGACCGGGGGCGCAGGTTTCGACAAGGTCGCCGTCTTTGGTGTCGTCCTGCCGGTGGATCAGACCGGGTTGCGGTGCCGGGGCGGCAAGACCCAGCACGAGGTGATCGTCGTGCAGGCCGACCACGCGCTCGCGCCAGTCCTCACCGTCGCGTTGGAACTGGCGGACCGGCAGGGCGTCGAAAAATTCGTTGGCGACAAGGTACAGCGGGCCGTCGGGCAGGGTCTGGACCGCGTCGTGCCAAGTGGCCTGTGGCAGGCGTTTGGCCTGTTCGGCGCGCAGGCTGGGCGAGGTTTCGACCAGATGCAGGCGGGCGGCGGCGTGAAAGCCGGGGACGCGGGCGGTGGCGCGCAGGATGTCGGCCATCAGCGTGCCGCGCCCCGGTCCCAGTTCCGCCAGTATAAAAGGCGTGGGCGCGCCCTGATCCAGCCAGCTTTGCGCCAGCGACAGGCCCAGCACTTCACCGAACATCTGGCTGATTTCGGGCGCGGTGGTGAAATCGCCCCCTGCGCCCAGCGGGTCACGGGTGCTGTAATAGCCGTGCTGCGGGTGCATCAGGCAGGCCGCCATGTAGTCGGCCAGCGTCATCGGCCCGGTGGTTGCAATCTGGCGGGCGAGGATATCGGCGAGCGGCGTGGTCACGTTGTCTGGTCGGCCCCGGCGGGGGCGTTGCGGGCGCGCCGCAGGGCGAACCGGATCGCCAGCGCGCCGCCTGCGATCATCGGCAGGGTCAGCAACTGGCCCATGGTCAGGCCATAGCCGTTCACATGAAGGGCAAGGCCCAGCGGGTTGCCGACCGCCTGGAATTGTGCGTCGGGCTGGCGGAAAAACTCGACGATGAACCGACCGATGCCGTAGCCCATGAAAAATGTCCCCGCGACCGCGCCGGGGCGTTTCAGCCATCCGCGATGCACCATCACCAGCAGGATGATCAGCAGCAAAAGCCCCTCCAGCGTCGCCTCGTAGAGTTGCGAGGGGTGGCGGGCGCAAAGCTCTCCCAGCGGTTGGCCGCAATCCTGCGCCATTTGGCCGGGAAAGATCACCGCCCAAGGCAGGTCCGAGGGGCGGCCCCAAAGCTCGGCATTGATGAAATTGGCGATACGGCCCAGCAGCAGGCCCACGGGTGTGGCCAGCGCCAGCATGTCCGCAGCAGAGGCCTGCGGCACCTTGTTGCGCGCGCAGAAGATCCAGACCGCAAAGACCACGCCCAGCAGCCCGCCGTGAAAGGCCATGCCGCCCTGCCAGATCATCGGGATTTCTAGCGGGTTGGCCACGTAATAGCCGGGCATGTAGAAGAAAACGAAACCCAGTCGCCCGCCAAGGATGATTCCAAGGATGACCCATGTCAGCAGATCCTCGATCTGGCGCGGGGTCATGGGCGGGGTGTCATTGGCCCACAGATGGGCGCGCTTGACCGTCCAGACGGCCAGCCGCCAGCCGATCAGGATGCCCGCGATATAGGCCAGCGCGTACCAGCGTAGCGCAAATTCAAAGCCGAAGAGCGCGATTGAAAAGACCTCGGATGAGAGGTCGGGGAAAGGGATCACTGCCTGCATGCGTCCTGTTGCCTCTTGTGTGGCGGCAAAGTCAACCTTGAGGGTTGCGCCTTGGGGGACCATATATGAACGGAATGCAACGGCGGAGTGACCCATGCAAACGCGTAACAAGGTTTTCGAGGATCTGAGCCAGCTGATGACCAACGCCATGGGCGTGGCGCAGGGGGCCAAGGACGAGGCAGAGACCGCGATGAAGTCGTTGGTGGACCGCTGGCTGGCGGATCGCGATTTTGTGACCCGCGAAGAGTTCGACGCGGTGCGCGCCATGGCGCAGAAGGCGCGCGAAGAGAACGAGGCGTTGAAGGCGCGGCTGGACGCGCTGGACAAGGGCTGAGGCCTGATTGTCCGGGGCATCGGGCGGAAGACTGCGCCCGGGTCGACGGACATTGTTTATTGCGTCCGGGTCGACGGACTTTGATTTTGCGTCCGGTTCGACGGACGACGCTGGTCCCGGCCTTTGGCCGGAACGACGCCCCGCCCGCCGTCCCTTGGCCGTTGCGCCTTTGGCCAGCGGTGATGGAAAACTCTCAGAAATCTGAAAGCGGCCCGTGACGCTTGCAACGATGCAAGGTTGCGGGTTTTTTCGTGCCGGCGATTTGACACTCTGCCCTCATGTTGGTTCTCGTGAACGTCAGCAATGGAGGGATGGTTATGTTTGTCGGTCTGGATCTGGGGACCTCGGGGCTGCGCGCCCTGCTGATCGATGGCGCGGGCGTGCCGCTGGGCAGCGCACAGCGGGCCTATGCGCCGGTTCACCCGCATCCCGGCTGGTCCGAGCAAGATCCGGCGGATTGGGTGGCGGCGGTAGATGCCGCACTGGTTGAATTGGCCGCCGCGCATCCGCAGGCCATTGCACAGGTGCGTGGCATCGGCGTGTCCGGCCATATGCACGGCGCGACCTTGCTGGATGACAGCGGTGCGGTGCTGCGACCCTGTATCCTGTGGAACGACACCCGCAGCGCGGTTGAGGCCGCAGAGCTAGACGCCACGGACGGGGTGCGGTCGCTGTCTGGCAATATTGTCTTTCCCGGCTTCACGGCCCCGAAATTGCTATGGGTGGCCCGGCATGAGCCGGAGGTGTTTGCCCGTGTCGCCTCTGTCCTGTTGCCGGCGGCCTACATGAACTTTCACCTCACGGGGGCGCGGTTTGCCGACATGTCCGACAGCGCCGGCACTGTCTGGCTGGATGTGGGCGCGCGCGACTGGTCGGCGCGCCTGCTGGAGATGTCGGGAATGTCCGCCGACCAGATGCCGCGCCTTGTCGAGGGATGCGAGGCGGGCGGCACGTTGCGGTCCGATCTGGCGGCGCGCTGGGGCATGCCCGGCGACGTGATCGTGGTCGGCGGGGCGGGGGACAACGCGGCGTCTGCCTGCGGCGTGGGAGCGATGCGCGAGGGCACGGGCTTTGTCTCTTTGGGCACCTCTGGCGTGGTTCTGGCCGGGAGGGACGGCTATGCGCCCTTGCCCGAAAGTGCGGTCCACACGTTCTGCCACGCGGTGCCGGGGCAGTGGTATCAGATGGGCGTCATTCTGGCCGCGACCGACAGTCTGAACTGGCTGTCGCGGGTCACGGGGGCCACACCGGCCGAGTTGTCGCAAGAGGTGGGCGATGCACTGGACGGTCCGGGAGACCTGCGGTTCCTGCCCTATCTGTCCGGCGAACGCACGCCGCACAATGATAGCGACATCCGGGGCGGGTTCCTGAACATAGATGTCGGCACGACGCGGCGCGACATGACGCGCGCGGTGATGGAGGGCGTTGCCTTTGCCCTGCGCGACTGCGCCGAGGCGCTGAAGGCGTCGGGCGCGCGGCTGGACCAGATGCTGGCCATCGGCGGCGGGGCGCAGTCGCGCTATTGGGTCGAATTGCTGGCAACGGTGCTGAACGTGCCTTTGGCGCTGCCCGAAAAGGGTGACTTTGGCGCGGCGCTGGGCGCGGCCCGGCTGGCCATGGTCGGCACAGGCGCGGGCAGTGTCGATGAGGTCATGGCGCCGCCACCAATCCGAGAAACCATCGCGCCAAATGCGGCGCTGACGGCGGCCTATGACGCGGCCTATGCGTCGTGGCATCAGATTTATCCAGCAATGAGGGGGCTGACATGAGCACGGGATTTTTCGACGGCATCGCGCCGATCCGCTATGAGGGACCGGACAGCGACACCCCGCTGGCCTATCACCACTACAATCCGGACGAAGTGGTCATGGGCAAGCGGATGGAAGATCACCTGCGCTTTGCCGTAGCGTGGTGGCATTCGTTTGCCTGGGAGGGCGGAGATCCCTTTGGCGGGCAGACCTTTGTCCGGCCCTGGCACCCGCAGGACGACATGGGACGCGCCAAGCAAAAGGCAGATGTGGCGTTCGAGATGTTCGATCTGCTGGGCCAGCCGTTCTATTGCTGGCACGACGCCGATATTCGGCCCGAACAGGGCAACTATGCCGACAACCTTTCGACGCTGGAAGAGATCACCGACTATATCGGGACCAAGCAGGAGGCGTCGAAGACGCGGCTGCTTTGGGGCACGGCGAACCTGTTTTCGCACCGGCGCTGGATGTCCGGGGCGGCGACAAACCCGGACCCGGAGGTTTTTGCCTTCGCCGCGGCCACGGTAAAGGGCTGCATCGACGCCACGCAGAAACTTGGCGGGCAGAACTACGTCCTTTGGGGCGGGCGTGAGGGCTATGAAACGCTGCTAAACACCGATCTCGGGCGCGAGGCCGACAACATGGCGCGCTTTTTGTCGATGGTGGTCGACTACAAGCACAAGATCGGTTTTGACGGCGCGATCCTGCTGGAGCCGAAACCGCAGGAGCCGTCAAAACACCAGTATGACTATGACGTGGCGACCTGTATCGGCTTCCTGCGCAAGTACGGCCTGGAAGGTGAGATCAAGCTGAACCTCGAACAGGGGCACGCGATCCTTGCGGGGCATTCGTTCGAACACGAATTGGCGCTGGCGGCCTCCGAGGGAATGCTGGGGTCGATCGACATGAATCGAAACGATTACCAGTCCGGCTGGGACACCGACCAGTTTCCCAACAACGTACCCGAGGTGGCGCTGGCCTATTATCATGTGCTGAAGATGGGTGGGTTCACCACCGGGGGCACCAATTTCGACGCCAAGCTGCGGCGCCAGTCGCTGGACGCCGAGGATCTGATTGCGGCCCATGTGGGCGGGATGGATGTCTGCGCGCGGGGCCTCAAGGCGGCGGCGGCCATGCTGGAGGACGGCGGGCTGGAAACGGCGCTGACCGACAGGTATGCGGGCTGGGACGCGCCCGGGGCGCAGGCGATGCTGGACAGCGATCTGGGGGCCATTCAGGCCCGCGTGCTGGCCGAGGGCATCAACCCCGAGCCGCGCTCTGGTCGGCAAGAGCGGTTGGAAAACTGGGTTAACCGCTTTGTCTGACGGTCTTGTCCGAGAGTTTGCCTGAATGGGGGGCGGGGGAAACCCCGCCTTATGCGTCGACCCTGTCGATCCAGACCTCGAACCCGGTCAGTTCGTGCCGTCCGAAACTGTGGACCATGGGCACATCTGCCGCATCGCAGCCGCGTGCGATCAACACCCGGCCAAATCGTGTGTCGTTGTTGCGCGGGTCAAAGGTCCACCACTGGCCGCCCAGGTAGACCTCCATCCAGGCTGCGAAATCCATTGGCCGGATCGGCGTGCTCTGACCGATGTCGCTGACATAGCCGGTGCAATACCGCGTCGGGATGTTCAGCGCCCGGCACAGCGCAACCGCCAGATGGGTGAAATCCCGGCAGACGCCGACCCCCTCGTTGAGGGCCTCGACGGCGGTGCGTGTGGGCCGCGAGTGTTCATAGCCAAACCGGATATGATTATGCACAAAGTCGCAGACCGCCTGCACCCGCGCCCAGCCCAGCGGGGTCTGGCCAAACCGATCCCACGCGAAATCCGACAGCACGTCGCTTTCGCAGTAGCGGCTGGGCAGTAGAAAGCTGAGCTCCCCGCTGGGCAGGTATTCGACCGGAGTCTGGGGGGCATCCAGGTTGACCGGGTCGGACAATCCGGCGTCGAACAGCGCGCCTTCGGTCGAGACGGTCATCGGCCCGGGCGGCGCGACAAGCCGCGTGGCCCAATTGCCGAAACCGTCGCGGTATGCCTCTGTCGGGACGGCAGGATCGGTCCGGAGCAGGTCGGGCCGTTCCAGATCGCTGGCCCGGGAATAATGGACGTTCAGCAAAAAGATCATCGGCGTCGGGGCCGCAACCTCAAAGGAAATCTGGCATCCCAGGCGAAGGTGCATGTGGCGGCTCCTTAAACGCGCCCTGCCTGGCCGCCGGTGCGGGAGCCTTCGGTGCAGAGCCCGTATGTCTTCCCACCCAAACATTTTTTCGCCGACAGTAAAAGGATCGTGACATCGCCCTTGTCCGTGACGTGCTCACAATGCCCAAGGAATAGGCCGTCTGCGTCCGCGCGTCAGGCGCGCGCCGGAATGACCTGTTGCGCGATGCCGGCGAACAACAGGTAGACCGAAGTCACCAACAGCCCCCAATGCGCCCAGCTGGCCGGGTGAAAGTCCACCCAGGCCGCCCATCCGGCAAAGATCGTCCAGGCCAGCGCCACCGGCAGCGACACGGCGCGCCAGCGATCGGTGCGCACCGGGTGAATGAACTTCAACGGCAGGAACATCGCCACCGCCAACAGGGTGACCAGCACCAGGATCACCCAGAATCCGGGTTCGATGGCAAACAGCACCAACACCAGCATGTTCCAGCAGCCGGGAAATCCCTGAAACGAATTGTCCGCTGTCTTCATCCGGTTGTCGGCGAAATACATCGCGCTGGAAAAGGTGATGAGGATGATGGCAAACCACCCGGTCCACCCCGGCAACAGGCCGGATTGAAACAGGGCAAAGGCGGGTATGAAAACGTAGGTGAGATAATCGATGATCAGATCCAATAGCACCCCGTCAAACCGGGGCGCATGGGTCTTGACGTCAAATTTTCGCGCCAACGGCCCATCGACACCGTCCACCGCGAACGCCACCACCAGCCACAGGAACATCAGCGACCATTCTTCCCGCACCGCAGCCAGCATTGCCAGCATGGCAAAAACCGCGCCGGTCGCCGTGAATAGATGGACGGAAAGCGCGCTTGTCTCGGGTTTGATACGGGGCGTCATGGAACCGTCATGGCGCAAATGCGCGAGGGTTGCAATTGTCCCGGCGTGTCGTGCGGCTTGCATCGCGGCGGGGTGGGGGACATATCCTAGGAGTCCGGAGCAAGTCGGAGAGATTTGATGTTCAGAGCATTTGTTTGTTTCCTTTTGCTGGCCCTGCCTGCGGGTGCCGAGGAACCGCGCGTCCCGCAAAGCCCGGCAGAGATTTCACTCAGTTTCGCGCCGCTGGTGAAACAGGCAGCGCCCGGCGTGGTCAACATTTACGCCCGTCGGATCGTCGACGCGCGCAGCCCGTTTGCCGACGACCCGGTCTTTGGCAATCTCTTCCGCGAGTTTCAGTCGCGCCCGAGGGTGCAGAACTCGCTGGGGTCGGGAGTGATCCTGTCGGCGGATGGGATCGTGGTGACAAACTATCACGTCGTCGGGCAGGCGACCGACATTCACGTCGTCCTGAACGACCGGCGTGAATACGACGCCGAGATACTGCTGGCGGATGAGGAATCCGACCTTGCCATCATGCGGCTGGCCGGGGCCAGCGACATGCCGCACCTGACGCTGCGCGACAGTGACACGGTTGAGGTAGGCGAACTGGTGCTGGCCATCGGCAACCCCTTTGGGGTGGGTCAGACCGTGTCCTCGGGGATTGTGTCGGGTCTGGCGCGGTCGGGCACGGCCACCGGCAATGCGCGCGGCTATTTCATCCAGACCGATGCGCCGATCAATCCGGGCAACTCGGGCGGGGCGCTGATCGACGTGGCGGGGCGGCTGATCGGGGTGAACACCTCAATCCTGACGCGCTCTGGCGGGTCCAACGGCATCGGCTTTGCCATTCCTTCCGCGTTGGTCGCGCAGTTCGTCGAACAGGCGCAGGACGGCCACCGCCGGTTTCAACGGCCCTGGGCGGGTATGGTTGGTCAGCCGGTGAACGCCGAACTGTCCGACAGCCTGGGCCTCACGGTGCCAGGCGGGGTGGTGATCGCCGAACTGCGCCCCGGCAGCCCTTTTGACGCGGCCGGACTGCGGGTGGGTGACGTGGTGGTGCGGGTTGATCGCGCGCCGGTGAACACACCGGCCGAAATGCTGTTCCGCATGTCGGTACGCGGCATCGGTCGCGCGGCAGAGGTCATCTATATCCGGCAGGGTCAGGAAAAGATCGCACTGGTCGACATGATCGCCCCGCCCGAGTCGCCGCCGCGCGACACTGTCGATCTGGGAGAGTTGAGCATGCTGCCCGGCCTTCGGCTGGCACGGACAAACCCGGCAGTGATCGCGGAACTGGGTCTGCCGCATGACGCTGACGGCGTGGTGGTGCTGGATCCCGGTCCCTACGGCAGCCAGGTCGGCCTGCTGACCGGTGACCGGGTGCTGGGCATCAACGGACGCCGAATCGACGCGCCGCGCGATGTCGACCAGATGCTGCGCGGCGGTGGCGGGCGGATACAGATTGAGGTGCTGCGCGGCAATCGCCGCCTTCTTCTGCGGTTCCGGGCCTGAGCGGTTGGCCGATCTCTTCGATACACCGGGCGCCGAAGCCGAGGCACAGGCACGGGCTGACACCGCGCCGCGCCCGCTCGCGGACCGACTGCGCCCAAAGACGCTGGCCGAGGTGATTGGCCAGCGTCAGGTGCTGGGGCCAGAGGCGCCGCTGGGCGTCATGCTGGCCGCGGGCACTTTAGGGTCGATTGTCTTCTGGGGTCCTCCGGGGGTCGGCAAGACCACCATCGCGCGGCTGCTGGCCGATGCCACCGATCTGTTTTTTGTCCAGATCAGCGCGATCTTTTCCGGCGTGCCGGAACTGCGCAAGGTCTTTGAGGCGGCCAAACAGCGCCGCCGCACCGGACAAGGCACGCTGCTCTTCGTCGATGAAATCCACCGCTTCAACAAGGCGCAACAGGACAGCTTTCTGCCCCATATGGAGGACGGGACAATCCTGCTGGTGGGGGCGACCACCGAAAACCCCTCGTTCGAACTGAACGCCGCCTTGCTCAGCCGCGCGCAAGTGCTGGTGCTGGAACGGCTGGGGTCCGAAGATCTTGAGGCGCTGGTGGCGCGGGCCGAGGCTGCGCTGGACCGCACGCTGCCGCTGGAACCGGGCGCGCGTGCGGCGCTGCTGGATATGGCTGACGGGGACGGCCGGGCGCTGCTGAACCTTGTCGAACAGGTCACCTCGTGGCGGCTGGACGCGCCCCTCGACGTCAACGGCCTGAAAACCCGGTTGATGAAACGCGCCGCCGTCTATGACAAATCCGGCGACGGGCATTACAACCTGATCTCGGCGCTGCACAAATCGGTGCGCGGCTCCGATCCCGATGCCGCGCTCTACTGGTACGCGCGGATGCTGGAGGCGGGCGAAGACCCGCGATACCTTGCCCGCCGCATCACCCGCATGGCAGTTGAGGACATCGCCCTGGCCGATCCACAGGCACAGGCGGTCTGCCTGCAAAGTTGGGAAACCTATGAACGCCTCGGTTCTCCCGAAGGGGAACTGGCCATCGCACAGGCGCTGGTCTACATCGCGCTCGCCCCGAAATCCAACGCCGCCTATACCGCCTACAAGGCAGCGCGCCGCGCCGCCAAAGAAACCGGCAGCCTGATGCCCCCCAAGCACATCCTGAACGCCCCCACCGGCCTGATGAAGGATCAGGGCTACGGCAAGGGCTATGCCTATGACCACGACGCCAAGGACGGCTTTTCCGGCCAGAACTATTTTCCTGACGACATGGACCGCGCCACCTTCTACGACCCGGTCGAACGCGGCTTTGAACGTGACCTGCGCAAGCGCGTCGACTATTTCGCCCGCCTGCGCAGCCAAAGAGCTGAAGACTGACGCCCCGGCTTCTTTTCTGCGAAAATACCCCCGGGGGTCTGGGGGCAGCGCCCCCATTCCCTTCGTCACGCGGGCCCCGGCCATCCATGTCTCAATCGCGCCAGCCAGTCCCGCATCAGGGCCTGCAACAGCGCGGGCCGCTCAAAAGCCAAGCCATGGCCCGCGGCATCCAGTACGGCCAGCGTGGCGCGGGGAAACTGCTCTGTCAGGTCCATGGCATCGCGGTAGCCTGACAGGCTGTCCTGACGCCCCGCGACAATCAGGCTCGGCCCGTCAAAGACCGTCGCTTCGCCGCGCTGGTGAAACCCGAAATCGAAGTTGGCCATGACCCGGCGCTCCTGCGCCTCATCCCATAGCGCGCGGGCGGGGCCGACGGTGCGGCGGGCTCTTTCAAGGATGTCGCGCCGCTGTACCACCATGAAATTCTCGAACCGCCAGACATCTTCCGGGGCAAGTTCGGCTTCCATCGAGGGGTCCGGCTCTATCACCTGATGCCGGGGCAGGCGGGAAGGGTCTGCCGAGGGGTTGCCGCCCGGCAAGAGCAGGGCCGCGCCGGCGATCCTCTGTGGCCGCAGATGCACCATGCCGCGGGCGATATAGCTGCCGCGCGACAATCCGACGACACCAAAGCGCGCTCCGGGCAGCCGCTCGTCGACGAATGCCAGCACTGCGGCCAACAAGTCATCCTGACTGCGGATGTCATCGCGTGCAGGGCTTTGCCCGTAGCCCGGCATATCCGGATAGATCCGCTCCCACCCGTCCAGCCCGTCAAAGACAGGCTCGATCGCCTCGACCATGTAGCGATGATCCAACGGGGTGCCATGCAGGATCAGCAGGGGCAGGCCCTCTCCCATGGTGACATGATGCAACACGGCTTGTTCCCTCGTGTGGCTTTTGCGGCGTGTGCGCATGTCGGGTATAGCATGGAACGTCAGGTCCCGCAGGCCCGCAAACCGGTACGCCGCTTGACTTCCGCACGCCACACCGCCATGTCCGCGCGCATGGCACCCATTCTGCAAGTCGCCCTTGGCGGCGCCCTCGGCGCATCCGCCCGTTACCTGACCGGGATCGCGGCTGCGCGCCTGCTGGGCAAGGGGTTTCCCTGGGGCACGTTGACGGTGAATATCCTTGGTTCTTTCCTCATGGGGGTGCTCGTCGTGGCGCTGCTGCATCTTTCCGCCAACCGTTTTGCGCCGCTCCTGATGACCGGCCTGCTGGGCGGCTTCACCACGTTTTCGGCGTTTTCGCTGGACGCGGTCACGCTGTATGAACGCGGGCAGGTCGGGGTGGCTGCGGGCTATGTCGCGGCCTCTGTTGTCCTGTCCATTGCCGCCCTGTTTGCCGGGCTGGCGCTAGCGCGGAGTGTCACCACATGAGCCGGGTACAAACTGTCACTGTGGGGCCGGGGGACGGCGATCAGCGCCTTGACCGCTGGTTCAAGCGTCATTTCCCGCATGTCGCCCAGGGCCGCATCGAAAAGATGTGCCGCAAGGGTGAGGTGCGGGTGGATGGCGCGCGGGCCAAGGCCTCGACCCGGGTCGAGGTCGGCCAGCAGGTGCGCATCCCGCCGCTGCCCGAACCGGGCGAGGTCGAAAGCGCCCCGGTCAAGCCCCGGGTGTCCGATCAGGATGCAGAGCTGATCCAGTCCTGCGTGATCTACCGCGACGACCACCTGATCGTGATCAACAAGCCGCCCGGTCTGGCGACGCAGGGCGGCAGCAAGCAGACCCGCCATGTCGACGGCCTGTCAGAGGCGCTGAAGTTCGGCTTTGACGAAAAGCCGCGTCTTGTGCACCGGCTGGACAAGGATACCTCTGGCGTTCTGGTTCTGGCCCGCACCCGTGAGGCGGCCAAGGCGCTGACCGACGCGATCCGGCACAAGCTGACGCGCAAGATCTACTGGGCGCTCGTCGCCGGTGTGCCGGTGCCCTATCTGGGAGAGATCCGCTATGGTCTGGTCAAGGCGCCGGGCCACGGCCACCACGGCGAGGGCGAAAAGATGCTCTGCGTCCACCCGCGCGACATGAATTCGACCGAGGGCGCCAAGCGGGCGCATACGCTGTATGCCACGCTCTACCGGGTCGCCAGTCGCGCCTCATGGGTCGCGCTGGAGCCTCTGACCGGGCGCACGCACCAGTTGCGCGCGCATATGGCAGAGATTGGGCACCCGATCATCGGGGATGGCAAATACGGTGGCTCTGGTCAGGAAAACCTTGGCGATGGCTGGGGCGCGCAACTGGGCGGGGACATCTCGCGCAAGCTGCACCTGCACGCGCGCTCGATGAGCTTCAAACACCCCTTTACCGGCAAGCCGCTGACCGTGACCGCCCCGCTGCCCACGCACATGGCGCACAGCTGGGACACGCTGGGCTGGGAAGAGAGTTTTGCCGCGGATGACCCGTTCGAGGAACTGCAATGACCCTGCGGCTGGTGATCTTTGACGTCGACGGCACGCTGGTCGACAGCCAGGGCGATATTCTGGGTGCGATGAGCGCGGCCTATGCCTCGGAGGGGATGGAACGCCCATCGCGTGAGGCCATCCTGTCCATCGTCGGCCTGTCCCTGCCACAGGCATTTTCCGTGCTGGCCCCCGATCTGGGTGCGGTGCAACGCACGCGGCTGGTCGAGGGGTACAAGGACGCCTACGCCGGTCTTCGCATGACCGGCGGGCCAGAGGCGTCACCGCTGTATCCCGGAATTCCGGCGCTGCTGGACAGGCTGTCGGCGCGTGACGACGTGTTGCTGGGGATCGCAACGGGCAAATCGCGGCGCGGGTTGACGGCGCTGTTGGAAAGCCAAGGCCTGACACAGCTTTTCGTCACCCGGCAATGCGCCGACGGCAACCCGTCGAAACCGCATCCCGCCATGCTGTATACCGCGATCGAAGAGGCCGGGGTTGAGGCGGAACATGCGATGATGATCGGTGACACCAGCTATGACATGGAAATGGCGCGCGCCGCCGGGATCGCCCGGATCGGCGTGACTTGGGGTTATCACCCGCGTGAGGCGCTGGTAGATGCGCAGCATGTCGTCGATGACGCCGCCGCGCTGGAGCGTGCCATCGGGAACATCCTGGGAGAGATGTCATGAGCGAATGGGCCCCCAAGCGGTTCTGGCAAAATGCCGAGGTGGCGCAGGCCGATCTCGGCTATGCGGTCACGCTGGACGGGCGCGGCGTCAAGACGCCCGCCAAGACGCCGCTGGTGGTGCCGACAGAGGCGCTAGCGCGCGAGATCGCCGCCGAATGGGAAGCACAGCAGGACCGTGTGAACCCGGCCACCATGCCCTTTACCCGAATGGCGAATTCCGCGCTGGACAAGGTCGCGCCGCAGCATGCGGCCGTGGCCGATATGTTGGCCGCCTACGGCGACAGCGATTTGTTGTGTTACCGCGCTGGTAGTCCGGCGAGTTTGGTGGACCGGCAGAAGGCGGGATGGGATCCCCTGCTGGACTGGGCAGAGGCGGCCTATGGCGCACGGCTAATGCCGGTTGTCGGTGTGATGCATCGCCCACAAGACCCCGGCGCGCTGGCCCGCCTGACGGCGCAGGTCCATGGCCAGTCCGCCTTTGCGCTGGCGGCCTTTCATGACCTCGTCTCCATGTCCGGGTCATTGGTGCTGGCGCTGGCGGTGATCCGGGGTGAACGCGATCCCGCAGCGGCCTGGGCGCTGTCGCGGATCGACGAGACCTGGCAGGAAGAGCAATGGGGCGTCGATGAAGACGCTGCGGCACTTGCCCAAAGAAAAAGCGGTGAGTTTCAACACGCGGCGGTTTTTCACTCGATGTCGGAGGGTTAGGCAGTGTCGCGCCGTTTGCCCCCACGCACGTCTGATTGGCATCCTTGCTTGACCTTTGGGCGGGAATCCGCCCAAATTGACCCGACGCGAGGGGCAGTAGAACATCAGCCCCTCTGTTGTGGTGTGCCCGGTTCGGTGTGCCGGTTGGTGGGACGCGAAATCCGAGGAAATGGAACGGCATGCTGAGGGTACTACTTTGCGCGGCGACCTTGCTGGCCTGTGCCGCTGGTGCGGCCTCTGCCGGCACGCTGGAGGATGTGCAGCAGCGCGAAAAGTTGAGCTGCGGCGTCAATGCGGGGCTGATCGGCTTCGCCTCGCTGGATTCGCGGAACGAATGGACCGGCTTTGATGTCGATCTGTGCCGCGCGCTTGCAGCGGCGGTTCTGGGTGATCCCACGGCGGTGAGTTTTGTCGAGACCACAAATGCCACGCGCTTTACCTTGCTGCTGTCCGGGGAACTGGACGTTCTGGTGCGCAACACGACATGGAGCTTTGCGACCGATGTCGGGCTGAAACTGGATTTCGCGGGGATCAATTATTACGATGGCCAGCGGTTCATGGTGCCCAAGACGATGGGGGTCTCTTCCGCGACAGAGTTGAGCGGCAAGCGGATCTGCATGCAGCCAGACACCAAGACGGCGATGAACCTTGATGAGTATTTCGCCCGCAACAACATCACCTATGAACGCATCGAGGTCGAAAACCTGGCCCAGGCGCAGACCTTCTATCTTGAAGGCGAATGTGAGGTGTTCACCGCGGACGCCTCATCCCTTGCGGCGATCCGGGCGGCCTTCAAGGCGCCAGGCGATCATCTGTTGCTGGGCGATGTGATCTCGAAAGAGCCCCTGGGTCCCGTGGTCCGCCAAGGCGATGACGACTGGGCCGATGTGGTGCGCTGGGTACTCAACGCGCTGATCACGGCAGAAGAACTGGGCGTGACGTCGGTCAATATCGACGAGATGCGCGAGAGCACCAACAACCCGGAAATCGCACGGCTGCTGGGCACCGAGGGCCGAATGGGCGAGTTGCTGGGGCTGGACGCAGAATGGGCCGTCCGGGCGATCCGGGCCGGTGGCAACTATGGTGAGATCTTTGCCCGCAACATTGGTGAGACGACACCGATTGGCCTGTCGCGCGGCCTGAACCTGCAATGGACCAATGGCGGTCTGCTTTACAGCCCGCCGTTCCGCTGACGTCTGAGCTTGGGTCAGGCCGGGGAGGGGGCGCTGCCCCCGCCGCTGCGCGACCCCACGGGATATTTCTGGACAGAAGAAATCGGGGCGCGTGTCAGTCCGTCAGGTCACGCGGGACGATAAAGGCGTGGGCTGTGCCGGTTCCGGTGCGCAGGTCTTTCCAGGTGTCGATGTCGAAGTGGACCACCAACGTGGCGCCGGTGGGATAGGCGTCAAAGCGTGGGTGCTCTGGCGGGGTCGTCAGCAGTGACGCGGCCATCGTGGCAATGCCGGGGTTGTGGGCGAGCAGCATGACGCTGATGCCATGCGCAGAGTTCAGAACCTCGAACAGCGTGTCCGGGGCTGCGTGGTACAGCGCACGCTCGAACCGGGTCGGCACTTGGGTGTCAAGCAAGGCCAGCGTTTCGCGGGTGCGGGCCGATGTGGAACACAGCACCTCATCCGGCAGGTGTCCGTTGTCGTGCAGCCATGCGCCGATTGCCGACGCCGCGCGACGACCGCGCGCGTTCAGCGGGCGGTCATGGTCCGGGCGATCAAACCCCCAGTCCGATTTGGCATGGCGGATCAAGATGAGCTGTTTCATGGGGCAGCGTCTCCGTGGAAGGCGTGCATATGAAAGGCGGATTGTTCGGGGCGGCGGGAGAAATCCTTGGCCACTGGGCAGGCGCGGCGCACTAGGCAGCCCGCGGTGCGGCAGGTTCGTCCCGCCTCTGATGCGATGTGAGTCTTGCAGCGTGCGACGTCGTAGGCCTGACCGGGGGTCAGCGCGCCGACGGGGCAGGCGGTCTGACAAGGCTGAGGACAGGAGTCGCAGGGTTTGGTGGCAGGGGCGGGCAGAGCCAGCCGCCCAGGCAGGGTGATGGCGGCCCGGTAGCTGATGAAAAGGCCCGCTGCGTCGTGCACAAGCATACCCACAGGAGAGGACCAAGCGCGGCCTGAGGCCAGGGCCCAGCCGAGGAAGGGCGCGTAGGGCGGGCCGTCCGAGGGGAAAAGGGCGCTGCCGCCCCAATCTCCAGCAAGGGCGGACACGATGCGTTTTGACCAGCGGTCCAGCGGGTCGGGCCTGCCGTCGAGGTATTCCGGGCTAAACGAGAACAGCGGCCAAAAGCCCGGTTCATCCGGGCCCAGCAGCAGCAGCGTGCCGGTGCCTTGGGGCGCGCCATCATCCGCGCCGGGTTGAAGCGCGCCGCGCACCCGCAGGCCCGCGCAGGCCGCCGTCAGATCGGCCTCACGCAGGGTCTGCGGGGTCATTCCGCCAACGGCGGGCGGTTGTCCGAGCGGATCATTGAGCCCGAACCGTGTTCGGTGAAAAGCTCCAGCAGGCAGGCATTCTGCACGCGTCCGTCTATGATGACCACGGCGCGCACGCCTTCGTCGATCGCCTTGAGCGCGGTTTCCGTCTTGGGGATCATGCCCCCCGCAATCACGCCCTCTGCGGTCAGGCGGCGCACGTCTTCGGGGGTGAGGGCGGTCAGCACATTGCCGTCCGTGCCCTTGACGCCTTGCACATCGGTAAGCAGTAGCAGGCGGTCCGCCTTGAGCGCGCCCGCGATCGCACCGGCGGCGGTGTCGCCGTTGACATTGTAGGTTTCGGTGACTTCGGTGCCGGTGCCGACGGGGGCCACAACCGGGATGATCCCGGCGGTGAACAGGTCGCGCAGAACCTGTACGTTCATTTCGATCGGGCGACCGACAAAGCCCAGCTCGGGATCGTCGGGCTCACAAACCATCAGATCATCGTCCTTGCCGGACAGGCCGACGGCGCGGCCGCCTTCGTCCATGATGGCCTGAACGATGCGTTTGTTGACGAGGCCGGTCAGCACCATTTCGACCACCTCGACGGTGGCCTTGTCGGTGACACGCTTGCCCCGCACAAAGCGGCTTTCGATGCCCAGCCGTTTCAGCAGATCGTTTATCATCGGGCCGCCACCGTGCACCACCACAGGGTTCACGCCGACCTGACGCATCAGCACGATGTCGCGGGCAAAGGCGGCCATGGCGTCGTCGTCGCCCATGGCGTTGCCGCCGAATTTCACCACCACAATCGCGCCGGTATAGCGTTGCAGGTAGGGCAGGGCCTCGGAGAGGGTCCGGGCAGTGGCGATCCAGTCTCTGTTCATGTTTTGCTGTCTCATCTGAGGTCTCTCACAGGGCGGCCGGGGACCAGAATGCCCGCTTGCCGCCCCAAAGACCAGAGGGACAGGTGGTTTTGCCGTCTGATCGTGCGTGTCAGGTGAGACCGGCGATGATGGCGCGCAGGCTGGCGATCCCCTCACCTTTTTCACTGCTGGTGACCACGATTTCCGGGTAGGCGGCGGGATGTTTCGACAGCCGTTCGCGCACCTGGGCCAGGATGGCGTCCTGTTCCGCGGCCTTGACCTTGTCCGCCTTGGTCAGGACCACCTGAAAGGTGACGGCAGAGCGGTCCAGCAGGGTCATGATCTCATCGTCGACGGGTTTGATCCCGTGACGGAAATCGACCAGCACAAAGGCGCGGCGCAGGCTGACGCGGCCCGCGAGATAGGATTTCAGCAGCGCCTGCCATTTGGCGACCACCGCAACCGGCGCATTGGCAAAGCCATACCCGGGCAGATCGACAAGGAACCGTTCGGTGCCCAGCATGAAATAGTTGATTTCCTGCGTCCGCCCCGGCGTGTTGGACGCGCGCGCCAGACCCTTGCGCCCGGTGAGTGCGTTGATCAGGCTGGACTTGCCGACGTTGGAGCGCCCGGCAAAGCAGACCTCGGCCCGATCATCCGGGGGCAGGCCGTCCATGGCAACGACGCCTTTTAGAAAATCGACGTCGCCGACGAACAGTTTTCGCACGGCCTCGCGGGTTTCATCATCGGGCTCTTCGGCGAGAGGAAAGGGCAGTTGCATCAGAGTACCTCTACACTGTCGCCGGTGGCGATCCGACCGCCGCGCAGGACCTCTGCCCGGACGGAAAAGTCGCGGTGGTCCCAGCTGTCGAGCGCGCTTAGCACGTCGGTATCCCGCGTGCCGGTGTCCGGATTGTTATGGGTCGCAAGGCACCGATCCGTGCGCTCACGCGGGATAAGGACGGCCTCGCCAATGCGGATCTCACGGTCGATCCAGTCGAATTCTTCCCATGGCGCGCCGCCGTCGAACCACAGGTTACCGCGCCAGCGATGGATCGACAGCGCTTGACCCACCCGCTGTTCCACAGCGCGGTGGGACGACAGATTGCACAGCGTGATTGACGGGAAATCGCTGTCGGTAAAGCCGCGCTGCTGCCCCCGGACCACGCGCGCCGATTGTGCCCGGTTGTCGGGGACAAGGCCCTGACCCCAGTCAATCAGCCTGTCGCCTTCGGTATCGGGCTGAAACGCCAGGTCGTCACGGTCAGGATGGGACAGCGTGACTGTTGCGCTGTCCTCATCGAGACGCGCAGAGATCGCGGCAAGCGCGGGCGCCTTGGACCCGCGCGAGAAATGCTGGCAGGGCACCCATTCAGCGCCGTCCACTTGCGACTGTTCATGCGCCACGGCCCAGTGGCGGTCCCAGGGCAGGGTCTGACCAGCGGCCAAGGTGACCGCGTCCAGCTCTTCCCGACCGTGGCTCTTGATCGGAAAGCGCCAGATCGCAGTCAACTGCCGGGTCATTTCTTTCCCTGCTCCTTGTCTTTCTTTTTCACGCTGGCCTTGATGTTGCCCATGATGTCAGGGGAATACCCGTGGCTGCGCATGATCAGGTACTGCTGCGTAAAGGTGATCACGTTGTTGGTGATCCAGTACACAACCAGGCCGCTGGCAAAACCGCCCAGCATGAACATGAACACCCATGGCATCCAGGCAAAGATCATCTGCTGCGTCGGGTCGGCAGGCGCCGGGTTCAGTTTTTGCTGAAGCCACATCGAAACGCCCAGCATCAGCGGCAGGATACCGATAAAGACCAGCGCAAGGATCGACTGCGGATCGGGCGAGGCCCAGGGCAGCAGACCGAAGAAGTTGTAGATCGAGGTCGGGTCAGGCGCGGACAGGTCGTTGAACGGACCAAAGAAGTTCGCATGCCGCAGTTCCAGCGTGACAAAGATCACCTTGTAAAGGCTGAAAAAGATCGGGATCTGCAACAGGATCGGCAAACAGCCCGCAGCCGGGTTCACCTTTTCCTTCTTGTAGAGACCCATCATCTCTTTCTGGAGCTTTTCACGGTCGCCGTCGGCGCGCTCCTTGATCTTTTCCATCTCCGGCTGGAGTTCCTTCATCTTTGCCATCGAGGCGTAGGATTTATACGCCAGCGGAAAGAGGATCGCCTTGAGCAGCAGTGTCAGCGCGATAATTGCGACACCCATGTTGCCGATCTGGGCATTCAGCCAGTGCAGGACGGCAAAGATCGGCTTGGTCAGGAAAAAGAACCAGCCCCAGTCGATCGAGTCGAGGAACCGGTCGATGCCGGCCTTCTGGTAGGCGCGGATCGTTTCCCATTCCTTTGCACCGGCAAACAGTTTGGAGCTGACCTCACGGGTCTCCCCGGGTGCCAGTTGAACCGTCGGCAACACCGCCTCGGTCTGGTAGATGTCGCGGCGGGCGTCGTATTTCACCACCGACTTGAACGGTGTTCCTACGTCGGGGATCAACGTGGCCATCCAGTAGTGGTCGGTAAAGCCGATCCAGCCGGTTTCCTGGACGCGCTGCACGATCGCCTGTGTGCCCTCGGCGGGAACGACATCGAGGTCGGGCATTTTCTTGTACTTGGTCTGTTCAAGGATGCCGTCGGACATCTGCAACGCGCCTTCGAACAGGACGAAGAAGTTCTTGAGATCCTCGGGTTCGCCGTGGCGGGCCAGCATGCCGTAGGGGGCAAGAGACACCGTCGCACCGCCGGAATTTTCCACCGACTGGGTGACCGAGAACATAAAGTCCTCATCGACAGAGATTGTCCGCCGGAACACCAGACCCGCCGGGCTGTCCCAGCGCAGGGTCACGGGCGCGTCGATGCCAAGGGTCTTGCCCGATTCGACGGTCCAGGCCGTGTTGGCGCCGGGAACATCCTCAAAGGCCAGTCCGTTGCCGGGCGCCCAGCCGAAAAGAGCGTAGTAGGGGTTGGTGCTGCCGACCGGGTCCAGCATCTGGACGATGGGCGAGTCGGGGCCCAGTTCGTCCCGGTAGTCCTTGAGCCGCAGGTCGTCGATGCGCCCCCCGGTCAGCGAAATCGACCCTTCGAGGCGTGCGGTGTCGAGCGGCAAGCGCGGCGCCTCTGTCGTGTCAGCACTGGCCGATGCGGGATCCTGACCGGCCGGCACGCCGCCTGCGACGGGCGGTGCCGCGCGCGGAGCCGTGGCGACGCCGTCGGGCGACAGCGGCGTGTCGGTTTCCGTTGCGACGGGCGCGTTGGGATCCTCGACCGGATCCGGCGGCGGAAACAGCAGGAACCATACAAGGATCACAACCATGCTGAGCGCGGTCGCGAGAAGCAGGTTCTTGTTCTGATCGTCCATGAGGGCGGCCACCTATCCGTTGAAAGTCACCGCTGGGTTCAAACGGTCCGCGCTGCAAAGGTCAAGCGGAATCCCCCTTTCAGGGGCGGTGTGGCACAGGTGCGCCGACCAAAATGCGGTGGTTGCGCGGGACGGGCGCGGCTGGACGCACAAGGTGCTGGAACTGGCATCATTCGCGGGGCGCGTTGTCAGCCGGTGCCGCGCCCAAGTTTCTGAGCCTCGGCAATGCGGATGACGTGGTCTTTTGCCCAGTCGATCAGGTTGTCCGCCGGCATCGGGCGGGCGATGCCAAACCCCTGAACATGGTCGCAGCCCAATTGTGACAACAGCGCGTGTTCGCCAACGCTTTCGACACCTTCTGCGATGGTTTCCAGTCCCAGCCGGTCAGCCATGCCAAGAACGGCAGCCAGCATCCGGTGCTGTTCTTCATCGCGATCGACACGGGTGACAAAGCTGCGGTCGATCTTCAGCCGATGGACCTTGAACCGGCGCAGCGAGGTGATCGAGGCATGGCCGGTGCCGAAATCATCCAGATCGATGTGGCAGCCGATCCGCCCCAATTCGACGATGTTGCGGGCCACAATGCCCTCTGGCGCACCGGCGATCACGGTTTCCAGCACCTCGATCCCCAGCCGTTCGGCAGTCAGCCCAAACCGATCCAGTTCCCACTGGATGCGTTCGACCAACCGGGGGTCGCGCAATTCAGGATCGGAAAAGTTGACGCTGACACGCGGGATATCCAGCCCGGCCTGATCCCAGCTGCGCAAAGCAGTCAGCGAGTGCTGGAGGATGACCTCGCTGAGGTATTCCATCCGACCCGCATCTTCGAGCACGCGCAGGAATTGCGCGGGCGGGACGATGCCCCGTTCGGGGTGTATCCAGCGCGCCAGCGCCTCGACCCCGCTGATCGCCCCGGTCGACGTGCACACCTGTGGTTGAAACCATGGCTGGATCTGGCCGTTGGACAGGGCGCGATCCACCTCATTGCGCAGGGTTTTCTGTTCGATATGGGTCTGGCGCATGTTTTCGGACCAGGCACGGATTGCGGACGGCCCCTTGGCCGTCGCGTCGTCCAGGGCAATCTGCGCGGCGTCGAGCAACTGCTTTCCGGTGGCCTCGTTCTTCAGGCGCAGGCTGCCGCAAAAACCGATGGAGGCCGAAAGATAGCGCATGGTCTCATCAACGGATGTGGGTTCCTCGATCGCGTTTTGCAGGCGTCCGGCGAGTTGCAGCAGCGCCTCGAGGTCCAGACGCAGAGAGGGCGCCAGCAGGACAAGATAGCGGTTTTCACCGTAGCGCACCGCCGCGTCGTCCCGACGCAGCGTTTTGCGCAAACGGGCGAGCGTCAGTTCGCGCAGGTTGTCGACGGTCGATTCATCCGCCTGTCGGGCAATTTCAGCCAGGCCATCTATCTCTATCACCATGCAGGCCGTGGCCAGATTGGCCGCCTGGGCCCGATCCAACGCCTGTTGCACCAGTCGTGCGGCGGCGATGGAATCAACGATATCGGCATGATCGCCCTCGGGACGGTTCGCCCCGGCGCCGACGTTGAACCCGGACAACAGCAATAGCGCCGGAGTCCCCAGTGCCACGACCAGCAACAAGGGTTCGCCCCCCAGCCAAAAGGCCGCAAGCGCGGCTGCCGGCAGAAAGGCCAGCGCCTGTGGTCCGTGAAAACCGCGCCGTACCGCGGTGCGCAGCCTGGTTGGAAGCGCGCGAAGTGACGCAAACATGCCCGTATCCTTGCTCTTCATAACAGGGACACTAGGCCACGTCGGTAACTCGAAACTTAACGCCGGTTCCGGTTTTTCACGATTTGGGCGAAACTTTGTCGCGCATGAGGCCGGCAAAATCGAAAAGGCCGGGGTCCAGCATGTGAGACGGGCGGACATTCATCAGCGAACGGAACATGACCTGCCGCCGTCCGGGTGAATTTTTCTCCCACTCGTCAAGGATTTGCTTGACCTGCTGCCGCTGCAAACCGTCCTGCGACCCGCATAGATCACAAGGAATGATAGGATAATTCATCGCCCGCGCGAATCGGTCACAATCGGCTTCTGCCACATGCGCCAGCGGACGGTAAACAAACAGATCACCCTCTTCATTGACCAGTTTCGGCGGCATCGTCGCCAGCCGTCCGCCATGAAAGAGGTTCATGAAAAAAGTTTCCAGAATATCGTCGCGGTGATGGCCCAGCACCACCGCCGAACAGCCCTCTTCGCGGGCGACCCGGTACAGGTTTCCCCGGCGCAGGCGCGAACAAAGCGCGCAAAAGGTGCGGCCCTGCGGGATCTTATCGACGACGATGGAATAGGTGTCCTGATACTCGATCCGGTGCGGGACACCCATCTTTTCCAAAAATTCGGGCAGGACGGTCGCGGGAAAGCCCGGCTGCCCCTGATCCAGATTGCAGGCCAGCAGATCGACCGGCAGCAGACCGCGCCATTTCAGCTCATGGAGGATGGCAAGCAGGGTGTAACTGTCCTTGCCGCCGGACAGGCAGACCAGCCATCTGGCGCCCTCTTCGACCATGCCATATTGCTCCACCGCCTCGCGCACATTCTGCACGATCCGCTTGCGGAGTTTCTTGAACTCGGTGGATTTGGGCGCTCCGTAAAAGAGCGGGTGAATGTCGTCGGCATCGTCCAGCATGGGCTGCACATAGCGGCAAGGCGGTGCCATGGCAACGGGCGGCAACGGGCGGCAACGGGTGTAGCGGGGGGGGCAGGCAGAGCGTGCCCGCCCCGCGCCTTCAGCGCAGGCTGTTCAGCATTGCGGTGCCGGTTGAGGGCATTGCAGCACCCGCCGGGGCGACCCCGATGTCGCGGCGCAGGTGATCGCTCAGCGCAGGCGACGTCGGCGGGTCGTGGTGTGCGGGGCCGGAGCGGAACAGACCCGACAGCGCGGACAGGAAAGCAGGGCGCGGGGCGACCGCTGCGGGGAGGAAGAGCGTTTTGAAATGTGTCATGTCTATCGCCCGGACAGGGTCCGGCCTTTCAAATCGAACGAAGCAGCGCGACAGGGTCCAAGACGACATGCTCGGACAAGGACGGGCGGCCCCGAAATCAGGAGGAAATTGGAGAGACCTGAGATATCAGGCCAAAGTGCGCTTACCCGCGCAGGTCACCACAGAGGCAAGCGACCCGAACAAGGGGGAGCGATCGAATGATCATCATGTTTGCCTCCTTTGTCATGTGTTGAACCTGCGGCAGATCATACATGATTCCCCGCCGAAAACCTAGAGCGCGCAGGGTCGGGAATACCGGAGGGCCCGGCTCAGTCGGGGACGTTGTCGATGCCGGACCCACCCCAAGGATGGCATCGGGCGATCCGACGGGCGGCCAGCAAGCTGCCTTTGATGGCGCCGTGCTTTTCCAACGCCTCAAGTGCATAGACCGAACAAGTCGGGTGATAGCGGCAGCCGTGACCGACCCAAGGGCTGAGGAGCAGTCGGTAGGCGCGGACCGGCAGCGCGACGATATGGGCCAGCGGGGTCATGACTGGGGGCCGTGGATCTTGCGCAGGGCGTGGCGCAGATCGGTCTGGAGCGCGGCAAAGTCGCGCCATGCGGTTTTTTCCGCCCGTCCGATCAGGACGTAGTCCCAGCCGTCGACACCCATGTCAGGCAGGATCAGGCGTGCGATTTCACGCAGCCGGCGCTTGGCGCGGTTGCGGGCGACGGCGTTGCCGACCTTTTTCGAGCAGGTATAGCCGACGCGGATACCCTCTGCCTCGCCCGGCGCGCGTTGGCGGCCTTGCAGCAGAAAACCCTCACAGGGGGCGCGGCGGGCGCGGGCGGCGCGCAGGAAATCGGCGCGCTTGCTGAGAACGGTCAACGGCAAAAAGGCCGCCTCGGATTGCTCCGTGGCGGCTTTTGCGGTGGTCACGTTCCGCTCCGCTGCGTCAGGCGTGAGGCTCAGGCGCTCAGGCTCTTGCGGCCGCGGGCGCGGCGTGCGTTCAGGATCTTGCGACCTGCTTTGGTGGCCATACGGGCACGAAACCCGTGGCGACGCTTGCGGACGAGGTTGGACGGCTGAAAAGTGCGTTTCATCGCGGCTACTCCGGTTCATTGCCCCAGAGCGACTCGGGGACAGGAAATTCGAAGCCCTGCCTATAGGGGGCCTTGGGGCGGCTGTCAAACGGGAGTCATGCTTTTTCGCCCACGTCAGCCAAACAGGGCGAAAATGACCTGTCCACGCGTGGACAGACCGTCGCCGACGCAGAATCAATGGCTTACAGAGACGTTTTAACACTTTCTTCACCTTTGCCCGCGCCGGTCAAGCCACCCGCCCGCGTCAAAAGACCCGCATCCTCCACCTGCATTGCAACAAACGACCCGCGCAACGGGGCGGGAAATGTTTCAGTCTGGCCTTTCCGCCCCGGAATCCTCACGCTTTGGCGGGACAGAGATCAAGCGCCCGTGAGACCCCTGTTGTGTCACGGACGGGGGCCGCATGTTACACCCACCCCGCCCAAACAACAGGCCCGAGCAGATGAGTGACATGACCCAAACCGACCGACCGCCCGGCCTGAAACGGCATCTTCCGCTGATGGTGATCGCCGCCGCCGCCGTCGCGGGCTATTTCGCGCTGGGGGATGTCCTGAGCTTTCAGACGCTGTCCGACAACCGCGAGGCGCTGCTGTCCTTCCGCGATTCGCATTACATCGCGACGCTGACGGTCTTTCTGCTGGTCTATGTGGCCATCGTGGCCTTTTCCCTGCCCGGCGCGACCATCGCCACCCTGACCGGCGGCTTTCTCTTTGCCACCTTCCCCGGCAGTCTGTTCAACGTCGCCGCCGCGACGGCAGGCGCGACCGCCATCTTTCTGGCGGCGCGCTGGGGGCTGGGCGCCAAGCTGGGTGAGCGGCTGGAAACCTCACAAGGCATGGTCAAGAAGATCAAGGACGGCATCGACGAGAATCAGTGGTCGATGCTGTTCCTGATCCGTCTTGTTCCGGCGGTGCCGTTCTTTATCGCCAATCTGGTCCCTGCCTTCCTTGAGGTGCCGCTGCACCGCTTTGTCATTTCGACCTTTCTGGGCATCATACCGGGCACGGTGGTCTATACCTCTGTCGGCGCCGGGCTGGGCGAGGTGTTCGAACGCGGTGAAACCCCGGACCTGAGCATCCTGTTCGAGCCGCATATCATCGGCCCGATCCTTGGCCTTGCGGCGCTGTCTGTCCTGCCGATTCTGATCAAGGCCCTGCGCGGCAAGAAGGGGCTTTGAGATGGAAAACCTGACCTGTGATCTGCTGATTCTTGGTGCCGGATCGGGTGGCCTGTCCGTGGCTGCGGGAGCCAGCCAGATGGGTGCCGACGTGATCCTGCTGGAGGGTCACAAGATGGGCGGCGATTGCCTGAACTATGGCTGTGTGCCGTCCAAGGCGCTGATCGCCAGCGCCAAGACCGCCCATGCGATGCGCCATGCAGAGGTCTACGGCGTCGCGGATGCCGCGCCGCAGGTGGATTACGCTGCTGCACAGGCCCATGTGGCGGATGTGATCGCGCAGATTGAACCTGTCGACAGTCAGGAACGGTTTGAGGGGTTCGGCGTGCGCGTGATCCGCGACTACGGGCGGTTTACCTCTGACCGGGTGGTCGAGGCGGGCGGGTATCGCATCACCGCGCGGCGGATTGTGATTGCCACCGGGTCGTCGCCTCTGGTGCCGCCGATCCCCGGTCTGGACGCTGTACCCTATCTGACAAATGAAACGCTGTGGGATCTGCGCGAGCGGCCCGACCACCTGCTGATTATCGGTGGCGGCCCCATCGGCATGGAAATGGCGCAGGCGCACCGGCGGCTTGGCTCACAGGTGACAGTGATCGAAGGGGCCAAGGCGTTGGGCAAGGACGACCCCGAACTGGCGCAGATCGTGTTGGACCAGTTGCGCGCCGAGGGCATCGAGATCGCCGAAGAGGCGCTGGCGCAAGAGGTGCGCGGCGCGGCGGGCGCGATAGAAGTCGAGGCCAAGGATGGCCGCGTCTTCAAGGGCTCTCACCTGTTGGTGGCGGTGGGGCGCAAGGCCAACCTCGACAAGCTGAACCTTGACGCGGCGGGGGTCGAGACGACCAAGGCAGGCGTCAAGGTGGACGACAGCCTGAAAACCAGCAACCGGCGCGTCTATGCCATTGGCGACGCGGCAGGCGGCCTGCAATTTACCCATGTGGCGGGCTATCATGCCGGGATTGTCATCCGCTCCGCGCTGTTCGGCCTGCCCGCCAAGACCAAGACCGCGCATATCCCCTGGGCCACCTATACCCAGCCGGAACTGTCACAGGTCGGCCTGACAGAGGCGCAGGCGCGTGAGGAACACGGTGACAGGCTGACGGTGGTCCGCTTTGAATACAGCCACAACGACCGCGCCATTGCCGAGCGCAAGACCACGGGCCTGATCAAGGTCATGGTGGTCCGGGACAGGCCGGTGGGCGTGTCCATCGCGGGCCATCAGGCGGGCGAATTGATCAATCTCTGGTCGCTTGTCATCGCCAACGGGTTGAAGATGAGCGCGGTTTCCAACATGGTCTCACCTTATCCGACGATTGGAGAGATCAACAAGCGCGTCGCGGGGGCCTATTTCTCTCCGAAGCTGTTTGAGAACGACACCGTCAAGAAAGTGGTCAGGCTGGTCCAGCGCTGGCTGCCCTGAATGCGATAGCGCCCCATGCTCAACACCCTGTCCGGCCGCTTTTTGATCCTGACCGTCATCTTCGTGATGATGGCCGAAGTGCTGATCTTTATGCCGTCGGTGGCGCGGTTCCGCGAGGATTACCTGCTGGCGCGGTTGGAGCGGGCGCAGATCGCGTCGCTGGCTCTGCTGGCGGACGACATGATCGAGCCGGAGCTGGAGGTCGAACTGCTGGCCAATGCGGGGGTCTACAACGTGGTGCTCAGGCGCGACGAGATCCGGCAGCTGGTGCTGTCCTCTCCGATCCCGGGCGAGGTGTCGCATTCTTTCGATTTGCGCGATGCCCCTGCGTGGGAGCTGATGCGGGACGCGCTGGCCTGTCTGGTGGAGAGCGACCCGCAGGTGATCCGTGTGATGGGCGCGCCGTTGCGAGATGGCGGTGAGCTGATCGAGGTCACGATGGACAGCGCCCCGTTGCGCGCGGCCATGATTGATTACGGTCTGCGCATCCTGCTGCTGTCGGCGGTCATTTCCATCATCACGGCGATGCTGCTGTTTCTTGCGGTGCGCCGCCTGCTGGTGAAACCGATCAAGGGGGTGGTGGGCCACATCCAGAGATACGCCGAGGCACCCGAGGACGCGCGCCGGATCATCCGGCCCTCGGCCACCGTGCGGGAATTGCGCGAGGCAGAGGAATCGTTGCAGTTGCTGCAGACGCAGTTGACCCAAGCGCTGCGGCAGAAAGACCGGCTGGCGCAATTGGGTGGGGCGATGGCCCGGGTCAGCCACGATCTGCGCAATATCCTGACATCGGCCCAGTTGTTCACCGACCGGATCGAGATGTCAGAGGACCCGGCGGTGCAGCGGATGGCGCCCAAGCTGGTCAATTCGATCACCCGCGCGATTTCGCTGTGCGAGAACACGCTGGCCTTTGGTCGGGCAGAGGAACCGGCTCCCAGCCTGATGCTGTTCAACCTGTCGGAACTGACCAACGAGGTGCTGGAGGCCGAGCGGCTGGCGCTGAACGATCACGACGTCAGCCTGTCTGAGGACATCCCCGCCAGCATGACGGTGCGCGCCGATTCCGAACAGATCTACCGCGCGCTGTCCAACCTGATCCGCAACGCCCGGCAGGCCATTGTCGCCACCGGCCAGCCCGGTGAGATCAACGTGGCCGCCCATGCCGAGGATGAGGATTGGGTGATCACCGTGTCCGACACCGGGCCGGGGCTGCCGCCCAAGGCGCGCGAACATCTGTTTCAGGCGTTTCAGGGCGGGGTGCGCAAGGGCGGGTCGGGGCTGGGTCTGGCCATCGTCGCCGAACTGGTGCGCGGCCACGGCGGCAGCCTGCGGCTGACCCACAGCGACGACGCCGGCACCTGTTTCGAAATCCGGTTGCCGATGGGCGACGTGAGTTGAGGCCGGGGGCAGTGGGGCGTTTTGGGACTCGTGGCCGCTCGTGACAAAGAAAACCTGTGATTGCCCCTTGCATTGGCAGGACTCCATAGGTAAATCCCGCCCTCACGGACCGATAGCTCAGCTGGATAGAGTACTTGACTACGAATCAAGGGGTCGGGGGTTCGAATCCTCCTCGGTCCGCCACTACCTCTTGGTAGGGCGTTGAAGCGCTAGAGAAAACCGGCGGTGCTGGTATCTCTCAAACAGAAAAATCCGATTGGCGTGACATTGGTATGGGCCGCAATCGGCGCGCCGCAGGCCATCGGATATTGATTGAACCTTTTGCACGGGCCTGACCCGGCTCGACCTCTTGCCGCGTAGTCTGTAGGAACTGGCAGGCGGGCTTGGCCCATGCAGCAATGGAGACCATGATGCGCCTTGACGTGATCGCCACCTATTCCGAAGCCCTGAAGGCCGCCCGCACTACCGGCAAGCAGATTGTACCGCCGGGGGAAATTCCTACCTATTCAGAGGCAATTGCCATCCAGGCCGCGATTCAAACCGAACTGGGGGCTGTGGCAGGCTTCAAGGTCGCGGCGCGGCCCGAAGGGCCGCCGATTCTGGCACCGATTTCGGCGCATCGCGTCTTTGACAACGGCGTGGCTATTCCGTCGCCGAACATGGCCGGGGTTGAACTGGAAATCGCATTTGAACTGATGCAGCCCTTTTCGGATGCACCGATTGGGGAGCTGTTCCGTCCGCGTCTGGTGATGGAACTGGTCGACACACGGTTTTCGGGTGACTCTTTGGACCCGATGCAAAAGATGTCCGACATGCAATTGAACGACGGTCTGGTTCTTGGGCCGGTTCTGGACAGCTGGGATGGGTCGGATTTCGGCACGGTACAGGCGCGGATGACCGGGGCGGATCGCGTGATTCTGGATGGTGCGGCCGAAGTGCCGGGCGGGTCCGCGTTGGCCAACCTGCAACTGTGCCTTGATCATTTGGGTGACCATTGCGGCGGCGTTCAGCCGGGCCAGCACATCATTACCGGGTCGCTCTGCGGTCTGCCGTGGTTTGGGGCGGGCGACGTGGTTCAGGCGCAGGTTGCGGGTTTTGGTGAGGTCAAGGCGGCGCTGGTTCCGCGCTGAGCGGGTCGGCTGTTCGTGCCGTCTGAGATCCGGCGACAGCCCCGCCAAGGGAGTCGGCGGGTTGATTGCTTCGGGTCAGGATTCGCCTTTGTCTGACACCTGGATTTCAGGCCGCCTTGACTTGCGGCAACGGGCGTGGCGTGCGGTGAAATTTCGTGCAAACCGCGCCGGTCTTCCGGTTCCGGCCCGGGAATGCGGCCGCACCTATTTTGCAGGGCGTGCCCCTGCCCGTCAGGTTGTCGCTTCTGTAATCGCGACAGGACTGGGCGAATGCACGGCGCATTTTTACGACAGAGCGGGACGGTTTTCAGAGCGCGGAGGGGCGGGTCTGCCGGTCTGACCGGCGGTGACCCGATCTTGGCGGCGATGCTCTGGCTGATCCCGGCCCTGATGTCCGCGCGGCGGCGGGTCGCGCGCCGATGAGCGATCTCCCCGTGACAAAGATGGATGCCACTGCGCTGCAAGCGGCCTATGCCGATGGTCGCATCGACCCGGTCGAGGTGACGCGCGCGCATATGGACCGGATCGCCGCAGAAAATGGCAGGCTGAACGCCTACAGCACGCTGTCGGGCACGGCCTTGCGCGAGGCGCGCGATGCGAGGCAGAAGTTGCGGGCAGGTGGCGCGGCGGGGCCACTGAACGGTGTGCCGGTGATCATCAAGGACAACCTGTGCGCCGCAGGGATGCCCGCAGCATGGGGCAACGCGGAACTGGCCCAGCGCGTGGTCGAGCGGGACGAGGTGCCGGTGGCGGCGCTGCGTGCGGCGGGGGCGGTGATCCTTGGCAAGGGCAACACGCCGGAATTTGCGGTGGATGGCTATACCGACAACATCACCTTTGGTCCGACCCGGCATCCGTTTGACCCGGCACTGACACCCGGAGGCTCATCCGGCGGAGTTGTGGCGGCTGTGGCCTCTGGCATGGCGGTGGCGGGGTTGGCGACCGATGGGGGCGGGTCCATCCGGCGACCAGCGGGCTACACCGGGCTTTGGGGGCTGAAACCGGGGATCGGAGTGGTGCGACGCGGGGGTGGATTGCCGCAAGTGCTGTTGGATCTTGAGGTCGTCGGGCCGATTGCACGATCCGCCCGTGATCTAGAACTGTTTCACCGGGTTCTGACGGGGCAGGGGGCAAAAGCGCCGGGCGCCTGCCGCATTCTGGCGGTTGGGCTGCTGGGGGATGCGCCGTGTGATCCGCTAATCCGCGACAGCTTTGCCGGGATGGTCAACCGGTTTCGTGCGCTGGGCCATGAGGTGGTTGAAGGCGCTTTACCGCTGGATCTGGAGCCGCTGAACGCGGTCTGGTCAAGCATCGCCGAGGTTGGTCTGGCGCATCTGTGCCGCAATGATCCCGCGTTGCTGCAACACGCAGCCGAGAAGTACCGCGCGATGGCGCGCGCCGGGTCGAAGGCCAATGCGGTCGAGCTGTATGAGGCCATGACACGGATCTTTGCCCTGCGCGAGGCTGTGCGCGGTCTTTGGGGGTATGATGCGGTGCTGATGCCGACGGCGGCTGCGATGCCCTGGCCTGCGGATCAAGCCTATCCACCGATGATCGACGGGCAAGACGTGGGGCCACGGGGCCACGCGGTCTATACCGGCTGGGTCAACGCGACCGGCCTGCCGGCGCTGGCCTTTCCAGCAGGCCGTGGCAACGCCTTGCCCATCGGGATGCAACTGATCGGCGATACAGGAGCAGAGCCCCTGTTATTGGGCCTTGCCGCGACATTGGACGCGGAGCAGCGGGCATGACCGTGCTGTTGATGAACCCCAATGCAAACGCGGCCACGACCGAGGCAATGCTGACCATTGCACGTCAAATCCTGCCAGAGATCACCGGATGGACCGCCCCGAAAGGCCCGCAGATGATCGTCGATGCGGCGGCGCTGGAGGTCGCAGGGCGCCAGGTGGCCGAGGCACAATTGCCCCGGGTCGCGGGCGTGATCGTCTCTGCCTTCGGCGATCCGGGGCGCGCGGCGTTGTCAGCGCGGCTGGCCTGTCCGGTGATCGGGATCGGCGCCGCCTCTGCCCGGGCGGTGGCGGGGCGGCGTTTTGCCGTGGCGACGACCACGCCCGGGCTGGCTGGGCCAATCGATGCGCTGATGACGCCGGTAGGCGGCTATCTTGGCTGTTACATGACCTCGGACGATCCGCTGGCCTTGATGGCGCATCCCGGGCGGTTGGATGCGGCCCTGACACGGGCCATCCTGCGCGCTGCCGATGACGGCGCCGAGGTGGTCATCATTGGCGGTGGCCCCCTTGGCGCAGCGGCAGAACGGCTGTCTGCGATTAGCCCGGTGCCGCTGATTTCGCCGATTCGCGCGGCCTGTGCCGAAATGCGCGACTGCCTCTGACCCAATCACGCCATTCATCCGCCGCAGAAAGAGGCGTCAACTGCTGACCGACAGGTCAAAAATTAGGCATTTCGCTGCAGTGCAGAAAAACATCTTCGGCAAAATAACGTTCCCGCTGGCTGCAAGGCAAGGCCCCCGCCACAGTTCTTCGAAACAGGATAAACGTCAGATTGACCGATAATATGAAGGTAAAACAATGACTTGGCAACCTAAGGGGGTATCAATGCCTAGATTTCTAAAAGGCGCGGTGGCCATTGCGACAGCGATCACGCTGTCCTGTGCCACATTCGCCAACGCCCAAGGCGTGCTGCGTGTCGGCATGACCGCAGCCGACATTCCGCTGACGACCGGCCAGACCGATCAGGGCGGCGAAGGCATGCGTTTCATGGGCTATACAGTCTACGATTCACTGATCGAATGGGATCTGACCAGCGCTGACAAACCGTCGGTCCTGATCCCCGGCCTGGCGACAGAATGGTCGGTGGGCGAAGACGAGCTGACATGGACATTTGCCCTGCGTGAAGACGTGACCTTTCACGACGGATCGCCGCTGACAGCCGAAGTGGTCGTCTGGAACCTCGACAAACTGCTGGACAGCGAAGCCGAGCAATATGACCCGCGCCAGTCGGCCCAAGGCAAAAGCCGAATTCCCGCCGTCGCGTCCTATGAGGCCGTCGATGATCTGACGCTGACCATCACAACCACGGTTCCTGACGCGACGCTGCCCTATCAGCTTGCGTGGATTTTGATGTCCTCCAAGGCCAACTGGGAGGCGATGGACAAGGACTGGGAAAAGGTCGCGATGGCGCCCTCTGGCACCGGCCCTTGGAAGCTGGAAGCTTTTGTCCCGCGTGAGCGCGCCGAACTGGTGCCGAACGCGGATTATTGGGACGAAACCCGCATCCCCAAGCTGGACAAGATGGTCCTGATCCCGCTGCCGGAACCCAACGCCCGCGCCGCTGCACTGCTGTCCGGTCAGGTCGACTGGATCGAGGCACCTGCGCCCGACACCATCCCGGCGATGACTGGCAACGGCTTTGTCATTTCGTCCAACGCCTATCCGCACAACTGGACATGGCACCTGTCGCGCCTGGAAGGCTCACCCTGGAATGACATCCGCGTGCGCAAGGCCGCCAACATGGCGATCGACCGCGAAAGCATGATGCCGCTGCTAGGCGGCCTGATGGTCCCGGCCAAAGGGTTTCTGCCGCCATCGTCGCAGTGGTTCGGCGCACCGACGTTTGACCCATCCTATGATCTGGAAGCGGCCAAGGCGCTGATGACAGAGGCCGGTTATGGCCCTGACAACCGCCTGACGGTCAAGGCGCTGATCTCTCCCTCGGGTTCTGGTCAGATGCTGCCGCTGCCGATGAACGAATACGTCCAGCAGAGCCTTGCCGAGGTCTGGATCGACGTGGACTTCATGGTCGTGGAATGGAACCAGATGATCAACCTGTGGCGTGCAGGTGCGGCGGATGAGGCAGTGGATGGCGCGCAGTCTATCAACTTTACCTACTTCATCCAGGATCCGTTCACCGGCCTGATCCGTCACCTTGACGAAGGTCTGATCGCACCCAACGGCACCAACTGGGGTCACTACATCGACCCGGAAATGCAGGCGCTGTTCGAAGAGATCAAAACCACCTTTGATCCCGAAGCACAGACCGCCGTTCTGCAAGCGACGCATGAGAAATACGTCAACGACGCGCTGTTCCTCTTTGTGACCCATGACGTGGCGCCCCGCGCGCTGAGCCCCAAGGTCGAAGGCTTTGTTCAGGCGCAGAACTGGTACCAGAACTTCTCTTCAATCTCGATGGCCGACTAAGGCTCGCAGCCCCCGCCGCGCTATGTGGCGGGGGCCTTTGGACATAGAAAGCCACCCCCGTGCTCAGCTATCTCATCCGACGTATTCTGCTGGTCCTGCCTGTCGCCTTTGGCGTGTCGGTGATCTGCTTTCTGCTGGTCCAGATCGCCCCCGGCGATCCGTTGACCGCAATCATGGCGATTGACGCCACCGCCGAAGAACAGGCCGCCATGCGCGCCGCCTATGGCCTCGATAAACCGCTGCCCATTCAATACGCCATCTGGATCGGCAATCTGGTCCAGGGCGACATGGGCAAATCCATCGCCACTGGACGCCCGGTTGCCGCCGAAGTGTTTGGTGCGGTGAAAAACTCGCTGCTTCTGGCGGTGTCGGCGGCTGTGATCGCCTTTCCCATCGGCATTTTCCTAGGCTTCCTTGCTGGCTATTTCCGCGACACATGGATCGACCGCGCGGTGACCGCGCTGTCGATCACGGGCGTGTCGGTGCCGAACTACTGGCTGGGCATCGTTCTGGTCATCATCTTTTCCGTCAATCTTAGCTGGCTGCCATCCATGGGTGCGGGGCCGGGCGGGTCGCAAAGCTGGGCCTGGGACTGGGCGCATATTCGCCACCTTGTCCTGCCTGCGGTGACTTTGGCAGTGGTCCCCATCGGTATCGTGTCACGCACGGTGCGTGCACTGGCCGGGGACATCCTGTCCCAGGATTTCGTTGATGCGCTATATGCCAAGGGCATGAGCCGCGCCGACGTATTGCGCCACGTCGCGCGCAATGCAGCCGCCACCGCGCTGTCGGTCATGGGGCTGCAACTGGGCTATCTGCTGGGTGGCTCGATCCTGATCGAGACGGTGTTCAACTGGCCCGGCTCTGGCTTTTTGCTGTCGAACGCCATCTTCCAGCGCGACTTGCCGTTGTTGCAGGGGACAATCCTGATCCTTGCGCTGTTCTTTGTGGCGATGAACCTGATTGTCGATGTGGTGCAGGCCGCCATCGACCCCCGTATCCAGAGGACGTGACGCATGGCCATGGCTGACTCCACCACGCTCCCCACCCCTGAGAAGGTCGAAAAATCAAAAGGCTACTGGTCCGGCGTTGGTCACCGGCTGGTCCGTGACCCTTTGACCATGTTCTGCCTTGCAGTGGTCGCCGCGCTGATCCTGTCGGCGGCCTTTGCGCCCTACCTAGGGCTGGCCGATCCCTACAAAGGGTCGATGATCGCCCGCCTGAAACCCATCGGCGCACCCGGCTATCCGCTGGGCACCGATGAGCAGGGCCGCGACATGCTGGCCCGGCTGATCTATGGTGGGCGGCTGACGCTGTTCATCGGGTTGATGCCCGTGGTCATCGCCTTCTTTGCCGGGTCCGTTCTGGGGATCACCGCTGGCTACGTCGGCGGTTTGACCAACACCATCATCATGCGAACGATTGATGTGTTCTTTGCGTTTCCGTCCGTCCTGCTGGCCATTGCCATTTCCGGCGCGCTGGGGGCAGGGATCACAAACAGCCTTGTGTCGCTGACCATCGTCTTTATCCCGCCAATTACCCGCGTGGCCGAGGCGGTGACATCGGGCGTGCGCAAGCTGGATTACATCGACGCTGCCCGCGCAACCGGAGCCAACGCTTGGACGGTGATCCGGGTGCATGTGATTGGCAACGTGCTGTCCCCGATCTTTGTTTACGCGACCTCACTGACCAGCGTTTGCATGATCCTTGCCGCTGGTCTGTCGTTCCTTGGCATCGGGGTGCGCCCGCCGGAACCAGAATGGGGTTTGATGCTGAACACGCTGCGATCCGTTATCTACGTCAACCCGTGGCTGTCGGCGCTGCCCGGCGTGATGATCTTTGTCACCTCGCTGTGCCTGAACTTGCTGAGCGACGGTCTGAGGAGTGCCATGAATGTCCGTGACTGACACCTACCAGCCAACCCCGGACACCGGCGGCCCGGCGCAACCGCTGATCCGCGTGACGGGCTTGCAGAAGTACTTTCCCGTTCGCGGCGGCATCCTTGGTCGCACGCAGGCCAAGGTGCAGGCCGTCGATGGCGTGTCCTTTGAGGTCAAAAAGGGCGAGACGCTGGGCATCGTCGGGGAATCCGGCTGCGGCAAGTCCACCACCGCCAAGCTGCTGATCGGCCTTGTGGAAAAGGACAAGGGCGAGATTGTCTTTGACGGTCATGCGCTGGGAGAACGCCTGTCGCTCAAGGAGCTGCGCCGGGGCGTGCAGATGGTGTTTCAAGACAGCTATGCCACGCTGAACCCGCGCCTGACGATCCTCGACTCCGTAGCCTTTGGGGCCAAGGTGCAGGGGTTGGACAACCCCGAGGAACTGGCCCGCAAGATGATGGACCGGGTCGGGCTGGACCCCGACCGCTTTGCCCATCGCTATCCGCATGAACTATCCGGGGGACAGCGACAGCGAGTGAACATCGCCCGCGCGCTGGCCATGTCACCGCGTCTGGTAGTGCTGGATGAGGCGGTGTCCGCGTTGGACAAATCGGTCGAGGCGCAGGTGCTGAACCTGCTCAACGATCTGCGCGCCGAATTCGGTCTGACCTATGTCTTCATCAGCCATGACCTGAACGTAGTGCGATATATCTCGGACCGAATTCTGGTGATGTATCTGGGCGAAGTGGTAGAGGTCGCGCCGGTGGACAGCATCTGGCAAGAACAGGCGCACCCCTACACGCGGTCGTTGTTTTCGGCGATGCCGTCGATGGACCCGGACAACCGGACCAAGGAACCACCGCTGGCGGGTGATCCGCCGAACCCGATCAACCCGCCCTCGGGCTGTCGGTTTCATACGCGCTGCCGCTTTGCCAGTGCGGTCTGCAAGGAGGCCGTGCCAAAGCTGGCGGGGCTGGCACGCAACGGCGATCACATGGTGGCCTGCCATTTGCATGATGCGCAGTCCGGCCATCCCAAGGCGGGGCAGGGGGTTCCAGAATGACCAAGCTGCTTGAGATGAAGAACCTCAACGTGCGCTTCAAAGGCAAGCGCACGGTTCACGCCATCAATGACGTGTCCCTGTCGATGGATCAGGGTGAAACGCTGGCACTGTTGGGCGAAAGCGGTTCGGGAAAATCCGTGACGCTGAAGACACTGCTCGGGCTCTTGCCGCCGAAACGGTCGCAGATCGACGGGTCGATTCATGTCAACGGTGTCGACATCATGTCGCTGCGGGGCCGCGCATTGCAACGCTATCGCGGCGGTGAGGTGTCGATGGTGTTTCAGGAACCGGCGCTGGCGCTGGACCCGGTGTATACCATCGGTCACCAAATCGCGGAATCCGTCATGCGGCACAAGGGCGTGGACAAGGCCAACGCCATGTCAACCGCGCTGGACATGCTGGACCGAGTGCGCATCCCGTCCGCCAACCGGCGCCTGCACAACTACCCGCACGAACTGTCCGGCGGGATGCGGCAGCGGGTGATGATCGCGCTGGCGTTGGCCTGCCGCCCGCGCCTGTTGCTGGCGGATGAGCCGACCACCGCGCTGGATGCGACGGTGCAGATTCAGATCCTGCTGTTGCTGCGTGAGTTGCAAAAGGAATTCGGCATGGGGGTGATCTTTGTCACCCATGACATTGGCGTGGCGGTCGAGATCTCGGAACGGGTGGCGGTGATGTACGCGGGCCAGATCATCGAAGAGGGCACCACGCATGAGATCATCCGCGACGCCCGCCACCCCTATACCCAAGGGCTGCTGGCCGCGAACCTGCACGACGTCGCGCGCGGCGAACGGTTGTCCGCGATCCCCGGCGCGCCGCCCGCGCTAGAGGCGCGGCCCGACAGTTGCCCCTTTGCGCCGCGCTGTCCCGTGGCGATGCCCGAATGCCGCGCCGACCTGCCGCCCATGCTGGCCCCCGGCGACCGCCGCCGCGTGGCCTGTCTGCGTGCCGCCCAACCCATAGCTGCCGAGTGAGCCGATGCTGATCGACAAAGACCCCTATCATTGTTTCATGCCTTATCCGCCCATCGCGGTACCAAATGGCGACGGCCCGCTGAGCGGCCTGCGTCTGGCGGTCAAGGATATCTACGACGTCGCGGGCTATCGCACGGGCAATGGCAACCCGTTGGCCTTGGCCATGTCCGAGGTCAAGGACAGCACCTGCCCCGCCGCGCAGGCGCTGCTGGATGCGGGCGCCGCGTTTGTGGGCAAGACGCATACGGATGAGCTGGCTTGGTCGATGTACGGGATGAACGCGCATTTTGGTTATGTGCAGAACCCGGCCGCGCCCGGACGGATCACTGGCGGGTCTTCGTCGGGGTCTGCGGCGGCGGTGGCGGGCGGCTTGGCCGACATCGCCATCGGGTCGGACACCGGCGGATCGGTGCGCGCGCCGGCCAGTTTCTGCGGGATCTGGGGCCTGCGCCCGACACACGGTCGGATTCCTCTCGACGGCGTGATGGAGCTTGCCCCCAGTTATGACACCTGTGGGCTGTTTGCGCGCGACGGTGAGACGCTGCTGCGGGCGCATTCGGTGTTGCAAAGCGATGATGCGCCCTTGCCCGACATCCCGCGCCTGCTTTGGCCGGTCGAGATGATGGATCAACTGGGCGAGGCGCAGCGCGCGGTCTGCGATGCGGGCTTTGCCGAGTTGGGCGCCGCGCCGTTGGTCGGGCTGTACGCGCAGGGGGTCGACACCGTCTATCAGACCTTTCTGACCACTATGGGCGCGGATGCCAAAGAGCATATCGTGCCGTACATTCGCCAGTCCGGGATGCCGTTGGTGCGGGGCATCGACGGGCGCGCCGCCGCCGCCGAGGCGCTGACCGAGGATGAGATTGCCCCCGCCCGCGCGGCCCGCGCCGCGTTCACCGCGCATGTGGACGCGTTGTTGGGGGCGGACGGCGTGATCCTTGCGCCGGTGGTGCATGACGCGCCGTTCCGATTTGACGCACCGGTCGAGGTTTTCGACGACTTCCGCCATGTCTCGCAAAGGCTGCTTTGCGTAGCGGGGCTGGCGGGCCTGCCGCAAGTGGTCTTTCCTGCGGGCAAGGTCGATGGCGCGCCTTACGGGCTGTCGCTGATCGGGCCGCGCGGGTCGGACCTGTCGCTAATCCACCTTGCCATCACGTTGCAGAAGGACGTCGCATGACCTGCGCTATCGAAGAAAAGCTGGCCGGTATGGGCCTGTCCCTGCCGCCATCGGCCCCGTCACGGGCGCTGTATCTGCACGGCAAGATTACCGGCAAGACGCTGTTCCTATCGGGGCATATTTGCGAATGGGAAGGCGTGCCAAAGTACTTTGGCCCGATGACGCCCACGTCGGATATCGAACAGGGCTATGCTGCGGCGCAGATGTGCGCACTGAACCTGCTCTACAATATCAAGGCGGTGACCGGGTCGCTGTCCTCTGTCGCGCAGGTGGTCAAACTAAATGGGTATGTCGCTGCGACCCCGGATTTCGGCAAGGGGCCTGCGGTGGTCAACGGGGCATCACAGCTGTTCATGGACCTCTACGGAGAAGCGGGTCGCCACGCACGCACCGCCGTCAACGTCTCGTCCCTGCCGGAACTCGCCCTGGTCGAGGTCGAGGCGGTGGTGGAACTACACTAGCCCTCTGTCCGGGTCAGCAAAACGTAGTCGCCGGGCTGGCGGTGCTGGGCAAAATCAAACACGTTGCGCCGAATTTCGGCGCAACGGTCTAGGTCAACGCGCGCGGTGATGACCTCATCCGATACGGTGGCGGCACGGGCGAGGATCTCTCCAGTGGGTGCCACGATGCAACTGCCGCCGATCAGGTCACAGCCCTCTTCACGGCCCGCCTTGGCGGCCGCGACCACCCACATGCCGTTCTGATAGGCTCCCGCCTGCAACGACAGTTCATTGTGGAAATACTGCAAGTGATCGTGCTCCGGCGCGGGCGGGTAATGCAGCGGCGTGTTATAGCCCAACATGACCATCTCCGCCCCGCCAAGGCCCAGCATGCGCCACGTCTCGGGCCAGCGGCGGTCATTGCAGATGCACATGCCCAGTTTGCCGCCCGCGCCGTCAAAGACCGGAAAGCCAAGATCGCCCTTTTCGAAATACCGCTTTTCCAGATGCTGGAAGGGGCGCCACGCTTGATGGTCTGCATGACCGGGCAAGTGTATCTTGCGATATTTGCCAGTCACTTGTCCGCCTTCGACAAAAATCGCCGTATTGAAATAGCGGCCACCGGGCGTTTTTTCCGCGTAACCGAGGTGAAAAGCGATGTTCAGGTCGCGACCCAAATCAAACAATGGCTGCACCACCGGGTTCGGCATGGCAGTTTCAAACCATGGGTCGATCTCGGCAGTGTCCTCCATGAACCAACGCGGAAAGAAGGTGGTCAGTGCCAGTTCGGGAAAGACCACGACCCGCGCGCTCTGTTCATGTGCGCATCGCATCAAATCGCACAGTCGGGCGACCACCGCTGCCCGCGGCTCATCGCGGGCAATGGCCCCCAGTTGGGCGGCGGCAGTGATGAAACTTCGGTCCATCGTCGGTGTCATTGCGGGTGCCTTTTGGGTGAATGCCCGGTCTAGGAAACCGAAATGCGCACGACTGTCAGGCGAAAACCGTCGCGTTGTGGCGGAACGTCGGCATGCGGTTCTGAACGTGCCTGCGAATGCAGCGTTCGCCGGGAACTAATGTGACCCGGTGATGGGTTGTCGCCGCATCGCGTCGACGATCCTGGCGACGTCTCGGCCTGTGTGAGGGTGTTCAGCTTCCTCTGTATGTTGCGTATCCGAAGGGGGAGAGGAGGAGGGGGACGTGGTAGTGGCTGGGGTCTGACATGCCAAATCGGATCGGGATGATGTCGAGGAAGCGGGGGTCTTCGGGTGGGGTGCCGCAGGCGTCGAGATAGGCACCGGCGTGGAAGATCAGCTCATAGGTGCCGGTCTTGAACTGATCGGCGGGCAGGATCTGCTCATCGGTGCGGCCATCGGCGTTGGTGACCAGCGTCTTGAGCAGGGTGCGGGTGTCGCCGTCGATGCGCAGCAGCTCGATGCGCAGGCCCTGCGCCGGGCAGCCGCGCGCGGTGTCAAGAACATGGGTGGTCAGATAGCCGGTCATGATGTGCGTCTCCTGAGGGTCTGTGCACTCTTAGGCCAACTGCCCCGCCTGAGACAAAGCCGCTCTGCCCGAATGGTCCTTTTTGTTTTTCTTGAAAAACGGCGGGGATTTTCTGGTTTATTCATGGTTTTGAGAAAAAGGATACACCTGTGACACGTTACCCACGAGACATGACCGGCTATGGCGCCCGCGCACCGGCGGCGCGCTGGCCGGGGGGCGCCCGGATCGCGGTTCAGATCGTTCTGAACTACGAGGAAGGCGGCGAAAACAACATCCTGCATGGCGATGCCGCGTCCGAGGCGTTCCTGTCGGAGATCACCGGCGCGCAGCCCTGGCCGGGGCAGCGGCACTGGAACATGGAATCGCTGTATGACTACGGCGCGCGGGCCGGGTTCTGGCGGCTGCACCGGCTGCTGGGCGACCTGCCGGTCACGGTGTTCGGCGTGGCCACAGCACTGGCGCGGGGGCCGGAACAGGTGCGGGCGATGCAGGGCGCGGGCTGGGAGATTGCCAGCCACGGGCTGAAATGGGTCGAACACAAGGACATGTCCGCCGAGGAGGAGCGCGCGCAGATCCACGCGGCGATCCGCCTGCACACAGAGGTGACTGGGGCGGCCCCGCGCGGCTGGTACACCGGGCGCTGTTCGATGAATACGGTCGATCTGGCGGCAGAAGCGGGCGATTTTGCCTATATTTCGGACAGCTACGCCGATGATCTGCCCTATTGGACCCGCGCGGGGGGCAAGGACCAGCTGATCGTGCCCTATACGATGGACTGCAACGACATGCGCTTTGCGATCCAGGCGGGGTTCACCAATGGCGACCAGTTCGAAAGCTATCTGCGCGACAGTTTCGACATGCTCTATGCCGAGGGCGCGGCGGGCGCGCCGGCGATGCTGTCGATCGGGCTGCACTGCCGCATCGCGGGCCGGCCGGGGCGGGCGATGGCGTTGAAGCGCGCGCTGGCGCACATGATGGCCCATGAGGGTGTCTGGTTCGCCACCCGCGAAGAGATCGCCGATCATTGGGCGCAGGCGCATCCGCCGGTACAGCGCGCGCGGCCCTCAACGATGGACAAGGCGGGTTTTGTCGCCGATTTTGGCGGTGTGTTCGAACACAGCCCCTGGATCGCCGAAGGAGCGCATGATCTGGAACTGGGGCCTGCGCATGACACGGCGGCGGGGGTGCATTCGGCGCTGGCGCGGGTGTTCCGCTCTGCCAGCGAGGAACAGCGACTGGGCGTGCTGACGGCGCACCCGGACCTGGCGGGCAAGCTGGCAGAGGCCAAGCGGCTGACCGCCGAGAGCACGGCGGAACAGGCGGGCGCGGGGCTGGACCTGCTGACCGACGCGGAGCGCGCGGCCTTTGTCGCGCTGAACGACGCCTATACCGCCCGGTTCGGCTTTCCCTTCATCATCGCGGTGCGTGACCACACCAAGGCGTCGATCATGGCGGCGTTCCAGCGCCGTCTCGACAGCGACCGCGACACCGAATTCGCCGAGGCCTGCCGCCAGGTCGAGCGCATCGCCGAGCTGCGGCTGATCGAAAAGCTGGGCGCATGAGCGCGCGGATCACGGTGCAGCCGCTGACGGCGCAGGGCTTTGCCCCGTTCGGCGATGTGCTGGACGTCAGTGGCGATGCGGACAAGATCATCAACCAGGGGCTGTGCGGACGCTATCACGACCGCGCGGTGCTGGAGTTTGCCGAGGGCCGCGCCGGGATCAGCCTGTTCAAGGCAGAGCCGCGCGCGCTGCCGCTGGTGCTGGACATGATGGAACGTCACCCCGAGGGCAGCCAGGCGTTCCTGCCGATGAGCCTGGAGCCGTTCCTGGTGGTTGTGGCCCCGGACGCGGATGGCGCGCCGGGACAGCCCATCGCCTTTGTCACCGCGCCGGGGCAGGGGGTGAACTATCACCGCGGCGTCTGGCACGGGGTGCTGGCGCCGCTGGCCGCGCCGGGGCTGTTTGCGGTGGTCGACCGGATCGGCGCGGGCCCCAACCTGCAAGAGCATTTTTTCGACCACCCGTATCTGATCGAAGGACACGACCGCGCGGCGGGATAAGGCGGCGCGCGCAAAAAAGACAACAACAGGGGACCAATCATGGCTGACACAAGCATCGGGACGCCAGAGCAACTGCGCGATCCGAATTACACGCCGCCACTGATCAAGGCGGTGCCGCTGGGCATCCAGCACGTTCTGGCGATGTTCGTCTCGAACGTCACACCGGCGATCATCGTCTGCGGCGCGGCGGGGTTCGGCTTTGGCTCGAACTCGCCCGACTTTCCGCAGATGATCTACATGATCCAGATGTCGATGTTCTTTGCCGGCATCGCGACGCTGTTCCAGACCATCGGCGTGGGGCCGGTGGGGGCGCGGCTGCCGATTGTGCAGGGGACATCGTTTGCCTTTATCCCGATCATGATCCCGCTGGTGGCGGGCAAGGGGGTGGACGCCATCGCCGTGCTGATGGGCGGCATCCTCGTGGGCGGTCTGTTCCACGCGGTCCTTGGCCTGTTCATCGGCAAGATCCGCTTTGCGCTGCCGCCGCTGGTGACGGGGCTGGTGGTGACGATGATCGGCCTGGCGCTGGTCAAGGTCGGCATCCAGTACGCCGCCGGGGGCGTTCCTGCCATCGGCACGCCGGAATACGGCTCGGGGCTGAACTGGCTGATGGCCGGGACGGTGATCATCGTGACGCTGGGGCTGAAGTTCTTCGCCCGGGGGATGTTGTCGGTGTCGGCGGTGCTGATCGGCCTGCTGGTCGGCTATGGGCTGGCCTTTGCCCTGGGTCAGGTCAACCTGGGCAACGTCGGCCGCGCGGCCAGCTTTGCGCTGCCCAACCCGCTGCACTTTGGGCTGGAGTTCTCTGTCGCGGCGATTGTGGGCTTTTGCGCCATGTCCTTTGTGTCGGCGGTGGAAACCGTGGGCGACGTGTCGGGTATCACCAAGGGCGGCGCGGGGCGTGAGGCGACGGACAAGGAGATCCAGGGCGCGACCTTTGCCGACGGGATCGGCACGGCGATCTCGGGCCTGTTCGGCGCACTGCCCAACACCTCGTTCAGCCAGAACGTCGGGCTGATCGCCATGACCGGCGTGATGAGCCGCCATGTGGTGACCATCGGCGCGGTGTTCCTGATCCTGTGCGGGCTGGTGCCCAAGATCGGCGCGATCATCTCCTCGATCCCGATCGAGGTGCTGGGCGGCGGTGTGATCGTGATGTTCGGCATGGTCGTGGCCGCCGGTATCTCGATGCTGTCGGACGTGACCTGGAACCGCCGCAACATGGTGATCTTTGCGATTGCGCTGTCGCTGGGCCTTGGCCTGCAACTGGAGCCGGGGGCCCTGCAATACCTGCCCGGCACGATGAA
>NZ_FZON01000058.1 GCF_900188425.1 Antarctobacter heliothermus | reverse complement strand
CCTTTCGCAGACCGGACGTGACTCCAAGGCAATCTATTACGCCATTCACGATCTCTGGATCGGCGATGTCCCCCTCGGCACCGAACTGACCTACACCGACATCATGACCATCCAGCAGGGCAGTTCCATCGGTCCCTGCAATGACATCCTCACCTTCTACGGCCTCACCCAGGCCAAGATCGACAGCGTCTTGCCGGACGGGCTGCGCATGGCAAGCTTTGCCAGTGTGATCGCCTCACGCAACCTCATTGAATCCGATCCCGGAGATCACGCCCGGTCTTTGAGCTATACGCGCGACAATGCCGACATCGTAGCGCTGCGGATCGTGCTGCAGCTCGAAGAGCCATACTACTCGGGCAATTTCGACAAACTGGTCAGCTACAGCGCGCCCATGCTGCCGTTGGCCAGTTCCGAGCCGGTCACAAGCGTCTTTTTTCATCTCGACCCGCTCTGGGCCGATCCAGAGATCGATTTTATCGGCATCGACAATTACCTGCCGCTCTCCGATTGGCGTGACGGGTCGGCCCATCTTGATGCCCAGGCGGGCTGGCCGTCGATCTACGATCGCGCCTATCTGCAAGCCAACATCGAAGGTGGCGAGGGCCATGATTGGTTCTATGCCTCGGGTGCCGACCGGACAGGCCAGACCCGCAGCCCCATCGAGGACGGTTTGGGCAAGCCCTGGGTTTTTCGACCCAAGGACCTGAACGCCTGGTGGGCCAATGCGCATTTTGACCGACCCGGTGGGGTGGAAAGCGGATCGCCCACAGCCTGGATCCCGCAGTCCAAACCCATTGTCTTCACCGAATGCGGCTGCCCCGCCATCGACCGGGGCACCAATCAGCCCAACGTCTTCTTCGATCCCAAATCCTCGGAAAGTGCCGCGCCTTATTTCTCGCGCGGTTGGCGCGACGATGCGATCCAGCGGGCGTATTACGAAGCCCTTCTCACCTATTGGGGGGAAGCCGCAAACAACCCCGTGTCCACAATCTACAGCGCACCTATGATCGATCTGCCCGACTGTGCCGCCTGGACCTGGGATGCACGGCCCTATCCGCATTTCCCCGCCCTCACCGAGATCTGGACAGATGGGCCAAACTGGCAGCGCGGGCATTGGCTGATCGGTCGCATAGGCGGCGGGTCGCTAGCCGCCCTTGTCCGGGACCTCTGTCTGCGTGCCGGGCTCCCCGCCGCCTTTGTCGACACGACCGGTCTGACAGGCTCTGTCGAGGGCTACATCCTCACCGCACTGGAATCGCCGCGGGCCTCGATCTCCACGCTGGCGCGGCATTTCGGGTTTGATGCGGTTGAGAGTGAAGGGCAGATCAGGTTCCTCATGCGCGGCCGCGGCGCCGTTGTCAGTCTGACCCATGACGATCTTGTTGCCCCGCGCGAGGGGGACATTCTGGAACTGGTCCGCGCGCAGGAGACCGAGCTGCCCCAGGCGCTGAAATGGCAGGTCACCCGCGCGGACGGCGACTATGACACCGCGCAGGTCGAGGCCCGGCGCATCACCGTCGACTCGACCCGCGTCACCTCCGAGGCCTTCCCCATTGCAGTTCCGCCCGAAGAGGCCGAACGCCGCTGCCAACGCGCCTTGATGGAAGCCTGGACCGCCCGAGAAAGCGCGACCTTCCGGCTGCCGCCCTCGCGGCTGGCCCTTGATCCCGCCGACGTGGTGACGCTGGCGCATGACGGGAGACAGATGCCGCTGCGGCTTGTCTCCATCGCCGATTCAGACGCCCGGGGCATCGAAGCCCTGCGCCAGGATTTGGAAAGCCTCGAAGTTCCACCTGGCGAGGCGAGGCCAACATCCCCGAGCCCAGTCGCGGTGTTCGGCGCCCCGGAGGTGATGTTCCTCGATCTGCCGCAGTTGAGCGAGGATCAGGCTGCACACCGGCCATTTGTGGCAGCTTTTGCGGATCCCTGGCCGGGTGAGATGGCGGTGTTCCGCAGCCCCTCAATGGACAGCTTTGAAGTGCTGACGACATTTGGCAGCTCCGCGCGGATCGGCGCGCTGGTCTCGGATTTCTACGCTGGCCCCACTTCGCGGTTTGATCTCGGCAATGCGCTGGAAGTAGATCTGCTCTCCGGCACGCTGGAGAGCGTCAGCGACCTGACCCTGTTTGGCGGGGCCAATGCACTGGCAGTGGAAACTGCGCCGGGCGTCTGGGAGATCCTGCAGGCAGGCATCACCGAGTTGATCGCACCGGGCCGCTATCGTCTGACCCGCCTTCTGCGCGGACAGCGTGGAACCGAAGGGGCCATGGGGACCCCGGCGCCTGCGGGCGCGCGGGTGGTGGTGCTGGACGAGACGCTGGCCGCGTTGCCGATCGCCGAAGGGGACCTCGGGCTTCCCTGGAATTGGCGCATCGGTCCCGCGACCCACCCGGTCAGCGATGACAGCTATGTCGCGGCGAGTTTCACGCCTGCGGGGGTCGGGCTCCGGCCATTCTCGGTGGCTCATGTGGAGCAGCCATGGCGCAAGCCGCGCGTGCTGGGAGATCTGACCCTTCGTTGGAAACGTCGATCCCGGGCGCTTTCCGCCGACAGTTGGGGCGCGGTGGAGGTGCCCCTGGTCGAAGAGGTCGAGGCCTATGAAGTCGAGATCCTCGATGGCGGGACGGTGAAGCGCACGCTGATCACCGCCACGACCAGTGCCGTCTACACCGCGGCCGACCAGATCACTGATTGGGGCCCACTGCTCGGCCCCGGCGATACGCTGACAATCCGCATCTTCCTGCTCTCCGCTCTGATCGGGCGGGGTGCCGCCCAAATCATCACCCTCAACTTCTGAGAACGCCCATGTCCGACACCACGACCAACCTGCTGCTGCCTTACATTCTGGCGGCGCAGGCCCAGAAGCATGTCACCCATAACGAGGCGCTCCGGATCCTCGACGGGCTTGTGCAGCTCTCCGTTCTCGACCGGGATCTGACCGCGCCGCCCGGTTCACCTGCAGATGGCGACCGTTACATCGTCGCTTCGGGCGCCACCGGCGACTGGTCCGGCTGGGATCTGAACGTGGCACTCTGGACGGATGGCACATGGCTGCGCCTGCCGCCGCGCAGCGGCTGGCGCGCATGGGTCGAGGACGAGGGGCTACTGCTGGTCTGGGACGGTTCAACATGGTCGGACATTCTGCCGTCAGAGTTGCAGAACCTTGACCTGATTGGGATCAACGCCACGGCCGACACGATAAACCGGCTTTCGGTCTCGGCCCCGGCCATTCTGCTCAGCCATGACGGTGCCGGGCATCAGGTGAAGATCAACAAGGCCGCTGCGGGCAATACCGCATCGCTGCTTTACCAGACCGGGTTTTCCGGCCGGGCGGAGATGGGGCTGGCCGGATCGGACGATTTTGCCATCAAGGTCAGTCCTGACGGCAGTGCCTGGTTGGACGCGCTCATTGTCAACCGCACGACTGGCAGTCTTACCGGTGAGGCGGTCCAGTCTGACGCGCTGGACTCGACCACTGGGCGGCTGTTGCGTGTGGGCGCCTTCGGGCTGGGTCTGGACGCAGGGCCAAATGTCGCGGATCTGGATGCGCATGGTCTGGCCGGGTTCTTCTTCGGTTACGGCGGGGCCTCGGTGACGCCGCCGACAGGGGACAACCCGTTTCCCACCCTGAACGGCGCCTACGGGTTGATCTGCGGCAACGGTGTGCTCGGCGATGCCAGCGGCTACCTTTGGCAGATCGCCGTGCAATACGGCACTCTCTCCCCCCAGCTCAAGTTCCGCAACAAGGCCAGCACGACTTGGGATGCCTGGCAGACGGTCGTTGCCACCGACAGCATTCTCGGACCTGTCAGCCAGACCGGAGGTGTGCCGACCGGGGCCGTCATCGAGCGCGGCTCCAACGCCAATGGCGACTATGTACGGTTCGCCGATGGCACGCAGATCTGCACGCGCGCAGACCTGCTCGCAGGCTATATCAATGCGGAGTATTGCGCCGCGAACTGGATTCATCCGGCAGGGTTCGCATCGTCGCCCAATGCCGTCACGCTGACGCTCAACGGCGGCGCATGGGCGACGGACGGCCCGGCCAGCGGTGTTGGACGCGGGGATATGCAACCAGTCGCTGGAAACAACACACCCACGGCGCTTTCAGCCGAGGTCTGGGCCTCTGGCAGCGCGGCATTTGTCTCCGGCGATACGGTCCCTTTGCTGGGCGTCGCTTTTGGCCGCTGGTTCTGAGGAGGTGCTTTCCATGAACATCACTCTGGTGCCGCAGCGCCGGGACACGCCGCTGGTCGCAGTCAAATCCGGCGATGTTCTGGCGCTCAACGGCGAGGCATTCGATTTTGGCCCACTGCAGGAAGGTGACGTCTTGCCAGCGGACGCAATTGCGTCGAACCTCTTCGCCGGGCCGGTGACACGCATCACTGGGATCCTGCAGATCTCTCTTGTCCTGCCCATCGGTGCCGCATGCGGACGTGACGGATGGTGAGATCCTGCTTCCCGCGTTCGACGTTCTGGCGGGTATTTATGAGGAGGACATGTGATGGCCAATATTGATTTCTCAAAGGTGCAGACTAACGAAGCGCGGGCGGTCCGCAAACAGAAAGACGTTCGTGTTGCGTTAAAAGCCGAAGCCAGACGCCGCATCGCAGCGGTCTTTGACGACCGGACCCAGATGAACCTGGTCGGGGCGGCAATCGCAGGAGATCTCTCGCGCGCTGAGATGGCGGTGTTCCGTGCATCAAGACTCTGGAACGCCGAAACGCTCGCGGCGTCGCGTGCCGCGGTCTCGTCCGGTGCCGATCCGGTGTGGCCAGACGCCCCAACCGGACTCGCAGAACTGGTCGCCAGGTTTTGACAGATGCACCGGCCGCAGATCGCACGCCCTGAAGGCGCAGCGGTGCGGGGCCATGTTCTCAACCGCAACCTATCGGGAAAAGCCGAGCCGGAAGAATGGCCTGGAAGCACCGCAGGCCTCGATAGCCCACCGCACATCCGGCCCGCCAGTTCCAGTTAGCTGAGTCAAAAAGCGGTGGATCGAGTCCGATCCATGCCTGAAGTGTACCCCAACCTTTGCGGAAAGTCTTTTCTGGAAAGGGGCAACTTGTTGCACCTGGGCAAGATCGCGGTGTGAACAGGTGACAATTGGATAAACGATCCGCGACATTTCCCTCGCGTCTTTCGGCCGACGGACACCTACTTTGACGGGGCGACGCTGCTCACCACTGGCATGATGCTGGCGCTGCTCGCGGGCATCGCCAGCACGCTCAAGATCTTCCGCGGCGGTCCGTAGCCGCTGTTCTGAATAAATCCACTGCCCATTCGACCCGCCCGCGTGGCGGGTTTTTTTGTTTCTGGAGGACACCATGACCACGACCTTTTACAACCATTGGCGGGACGTGCCTGAGAAAGCCTGGCGCTGGACCAATTTCTCGCCCGCCGAAATTGCCTGCCGCGGCACAGGCAAGCTGCTGATCAACGAGCCCGCGCTCGAAAAGCTGCAGGCGTTGCGCGACCGGCTGGGCAAGCCGCTGATCGTGCGCTCGGCCTATCGCAGCCCGGAGCACAATCGTGCCGTTGGCGGCGCAACCCGCTCGAAGCACATGGACGGCGCGGCCTTCGACATCGCAATGTCGAACCACGACCCGGTGACGTTTGAGGCGGCGGCACGCGCTATAGGCTTCCTGGGTCTTGGGTTCTATCCGCACTCGGGTTTCATCCATGTCGATCTCGGGCCCGCGCGTCAGTGGGGCGAGCGGTTTCCGATCCGGGCGACAGCCTTCGCTGAGGACACGCCGCCCGCGCGCGAGGTGCTGGCCGAAAGCCGCACGATGAAAGGTGGCGGGGCGGCCGGGGTGGCGACACTGGGCGCGGCCGGGGTCGAGGTGGCGCAGGAGGTACTTTCAGAAACGCAATCCGCCGTCCTGCCACTGGTGCCGTACCTTGATACGCTGCGCTGGGTGTTCATCGCCGTGGCACTCTTGGGCATTGCTGCCACGATCTATGCACGCCTCGACGACTGGAAACGGGGGTGGCGATGATCGCTAGCGGTCTAGGAAACCACCTCTTCGATAACCCCCGCATGGAGCGGATGAGCGCCGCCAGTTCTCGCCGCTCGGCGGTGTAGCGGCCATGCTTGTGCGCATTGGCGTTACCGGTCGGTTCGCCGGGAGAGTTTCCCCCGTGCATCCGGCAGCGGCCGTTCGCCATCGCGGGGGACCGAAACGGCGTCACGGCCCGTTCCCTCCCGCCACAGCGTGGGCTCAGGTGCATTGGAAATCTGCTTTGCATAGGGCATCTGAACGATGCGCAGTGGCTGACCCTCCCTCTAAAGACCTAATTCTGGGACTGGCAACTAACTTCCCATGTATTCCTCTCTACGCAGCCTCGGACTTCAATATCTCGGATTTAACGTATGCGCGGAAATCAGACGCGGCAGTGAAGCATCGGAAGCCCGCCGAACTTGCTAACGCCAAAACTTCTGCGGTCTCGTTCAACAGTACTGCAACGGGTCCAGTCAAACCAGGTTGTAATCCGTCGGGCCATGCCAGATCGAATACTGCTTTTTGCGCTCCAGTTTCAGGATCCGCGTAATCGAATGCGACTTGCCCGCGCGGCAGACCTTGGTCCTCCACCCAGCTGTTGAGGATTTCAAGCTCCTGCTCTTCGGCCTCACTGGTAATCCCGCCGATTGGTCCTGAAGTCGTCGTAGCGGAGGGTGTTGTTCCTGCAGCTAGCCATTGCGTATCGCCGTGCAGAAGTTCTTCGAACCGCTTATTTGCTTCGGCCGCGAGCAGGGTCTTTCGTGCTTCCAGGAAGTCGAGAAAGCGGTCCATCTTCCAGAGTGCTGGATCCATCGGGATCCATTGTGACGCCAGTGCGCCGGGGTGTTTCGCCTCCACCTCGGGAAAGTAGTCCTCAGGTAGCCTATCACTGATGTTCAGGTTGGTGTCTTTGGTCAGGAAGCAGAAATTTGCCAGCGCATTCACTTCAGGGCGACGATATTCCCGTTTGTAGAGTTGGGCCTTGGGGAAGATGTGGTGGACTTCGAGGCGGCTCATTTTACCCAGCATGTTAGCCTTGAGAGGCAAACCCGTTCCCCAGTCGGAGGCTTCGCCCATGCGCGTGAGCATGTAAAGGACAGGGTAGAACCGAGCGCCAAGGCTCCAGCCGGTGAAATGACCCGGTTCAACTCTCAGCCCTCCGTGCCAGAGGCGCAGCTGTTCAATAAGCGCGTCGAGGCCGCCATTAGGTCCTTCGAGCGCGGCCAGATCCTGGTCTATGACCGTTTCGGTCGAGCCCGAGAAGCGGCCCCACATCCCAGCTTGCGCGAACCAAAACAGCAGTTTGTCGCGTTCCTTCGCGTCTAGGCCGCCGTTCTTCTTATCCATGTATCGGACCATCACTGGGACGCCGAAGCGGCCGAAGAAAACTTGGTCGTGGTCGAGGCCCAGGCGTCCGGCTATCAAGTTCAACGAGGTGTCGATATGTTTTGAGGATCGTTTCAGGCCGTCTTGAATGTCGATCGCATCCTTGTCGTGGAGATAACTGAACTTCGCTTCACCCGTGAGAATGGTGTTCACCGACCGCAACAACCAGTCGATGTTGAAATGGTATCCTGCGTCTGACCAGTCCTTGATCTTCGCTTTCATGGTGTCGCGGGCGTCGGGCCATTCGGCGCAGATCTTGGCAAGGGCGAGATCGCCCTTCGAAAGCTTGGTGCCGCCGCTGTTTACGCGGTTGAATATGTCGACGACGATGTCGAGCGTCTTGTCTGCTCCGGTAACTTCCTCAATGTGCAAGTCGATGTCGGTGATGCTAAGCAGCTTGCTCAGGCGGCCCACGAAGTCACCAACGTTTGCGACTTGTTCAGGGTCGGCAGAGAGCTGCGCAACAAAACTGCCAAGGCCAGCCGTCCCAGCCTGCATCAAGGCGGTAACGTCGATCCATAGAGGATCATCCTGCATCTTGATTGGCTGGTAGAAGGCGAAGGTTTCCGTTCCGAGGTGGAAACGAAGTCCAGTGAAAGCTTGAGGATTGCCATCGAAGAATTTCGGCGGATGCCCCCTCACAACCCCATAGAGCGACGTCATCCGCTGCTGCCCATCCAGCAACAACTTGACGATACCTGCAGCGATAGGGCCGTCGCCGCGATGTGCCGCAGTCTTCGCTTCGGTTGCCCAGACTAGCAGCCCGCCGACGGGGTGACGTCGGTACATTGAGTCGAAGAGGCCTCGGACCTGGTCGCGGTTCCATACATAGCCGCGTTGGAATTCTGGCAGCGCCATGTGCCCGCTATCAATGTGATCAAGTATCGTTGAAATTTTCACGGCGCTTCTCCATTAAGTCAGTTGCTCATACGCTCGCCCGGCAAGCGCCCTTGTTCACGGGACGTCAGAAATTGCCTTCAGAAGTGCGTCACGGGCGTCTGAATAAAACTGAATATCAACCTTGGTTGCCATGTCGTCAGACAAGTCGAACAGCTGACGCCTGCATGCAACCGGCATCAATACTGCCGTCGCCCCCTTTTCCACCGCGATCTCCACCATCTCCACAGGGTTGTGAAGGGTTTCGATCGACCCGCCGAGATTGACCTCACCGACAATTACAAGTCCGCCACGCGTGGTTTTCTTCAATAGCGCGGTGCACAAAGCCACTAGCGCCGCAACGCCTGTTTTCGAGCCAGTCTTCGCTGCGTCAAAGGCCCTAAGTTGAACTGAGAACTCGTGATGACGTGGATCCTTGTCGCCAACTAGCTGAGCCGCTCGCGCATACAAGTTTTGTTCGGCATAACCTATGCTCTCCTTGAACGCTGCAGGGACGGGTTTGTTGAGAATCCGCACTCCAGAGCCTGGGCCTTCATTGACTTCTATTCGGAATAACCCTGGGTGTTCGCCTTCGCCTCCCGGCCCAACTGTCCAAACTTGGCCAGGTTCGAGGGGATCACCTGCGATACTATTGTCATTCTGTAGCTCAGGTGTTGAAACGAATTTTTCCACACCGTCGTCGCCCATAGTATAACTGAAGTGGGTGTTTCGGAATTCCGCTGCACCCACACGCTTCTGCTGCTCTTTCACACGGCGTCGCGCTTCAAGCGCAATCCGCACAGCCCACTCGATATCATCGTCACTCACGTTATCGGTGGTCGGATAAAGAAGTTTAAGGAGACCGCTTGCCGTCTTGTTTACGGCATTTGTGTCGCGCCCCGATAAGGCTCCACCAAAATAGACTCTTCCCTGAAGCAAGCTAACACGACTTTCGTTACGTAGCTGGCTCCAACATTCCGAGAGGAAGTCGCTCACTAGGCCAAAATGTGAAGTCAGTAGTTCCTTGCTAATTTTGGGCACGTCCCAACCGGGCAAGAAAGCATGGATCCGATCCATGAAGGCTGTGTCGTCTCGCATCTCTGGAGGCATCGGACCAAAGAGGTGACCGATGCGTTGTTGATGCTCAACATCGACATCGAAATTCCCTACTAGAACGATGCTTCCGTCCGCGCGAATGCTTTCTTTACCTCTGCTAAATTCGCCTGATTCCATGTAGCCTTTCATAATATTGACGCCGTCTTTCTGATCGAACGATACTCCTGAGACTTCGTCGAAACAGACAACATCGTACTGGCAAACAAGGCCACGTTGCCCATTGGAGTTGTTAACGAACATTTTGGCTACAGTGGCTTTTCCGCCTGAAATCAAGTGGGCATATGGTGAGATTTGTTGAAATAGGTGGCTTTTCCCGGTGCCTCTTGGGCCAAGCTCGACCATGTTGTAGTTTCGCTCAACGAATGGCACCATTCGCAGCATTATAGCATCCCTTTGGCGTACCGTGAGGTCGCCAGGCTCCAAGCCAATTGAACGCAGCAGGAAGTCTTTCCACTCTGCCGTACTAAAGCTCTGGCGCGCTTTCGCTAGGTCGCCAAGTACGTCACGCTTGGAGAGCTGAATTTCCCGTAACGCCGCAATCCCGAAGGGACGTCCCTTACTTTCCTGTGCGATCGATGCATCATAATTTAGGGTGACCTCGGCGTAGAAACCTCCAGTCAGCATTCGCTCATGTTCCTGAATTTGCTCAGGATTGATCCGGACGTCTGTCAGTCTCAAGCTTGGCAGTGATGCGACGTAGGAGTCTGTTTTAGCGTCCAGCCTAGCTGTGATGATATCAATTATTTTGACGCTGCCTTCTTCACGGGCCCGAGCCTTAAAAAGCTCTTCTTCACCGGCACGAACCGTTCGCGATTTCAACTGTCGCTCTACAATTTCCAAGCCTTCTTCGATCTCTTCTGGATCAATGCTGGCGCAGTATCTGCCTAGTAAGAACTCCACCACATATGTCGGAACCGGGTACTGTCGGCTGAAGGTTCGGACCAAGTCTTTTCGAACGAGGTATCCGTCGAGGCTGGCTGCCGCCTTTCGGTCAATGTCATCAAGCTCGATCATGCTCCAACTCCACCAATGGCTATTGATACTTGACCGACAGTTGCACCGTTTTCGTTGATAATGACCAGTGTTGCCCCGGTCCCTTCAAGGTCTTCGTTGTCGACTACGACGGATGCTGACCCTGAAGCTGAAAAAGGCTTTGTTTTTACGACGACTGTGCTGCTCGGGTTGGCAGGCTGCTGGCGAATATCAAGCGTTAGAGTCTCATTGGGAACAGCGAGCACAGCTGTGCAGCGCAGTCCCTTCCAAACGACATCTGAAATTTCCACGGGTGTCGCGAGGACGCTCAATGACGGCTTCACTTGCAGATGAAGGGTTAGGGATTCTTGGAGACTCAATCCTCCGTGAGTGTATTCCTGCCCCGAGCGGAAACAGGCAATGCCATTGGCAAGGGCGAAGTAATGGGAAGAGTTCCAAAACCATGGGAACAGGGGGATATCTGTCTTCGCTCCAGGCTTTATTGCTGCGCAACGACCCCATTTGTTCACTGACAATGCAGTTGGTAGTTCTGTTTTGGGCAACCCTCCTGGCATTATGAGCCACCCGTGGTCGGTGACAATTCGTACGCTCGTCCACCCGCCTTCTAGGAGTTGGACGATGCGGTTTTCCACCTCCGCGATCAATACGTCGAGGTGGCGAGCCAGTTTCCAACCGCGTTCGTGGCCTTCGTGGTCAATGTCACCCAATTCCGTCCAGGCTGTTCCAGACGGATCGCCAACTTCACTTCGAGTCAGTATTTGATATCCCGCATCGGTTATCAGTTTTTTGAAATGATAACCGCCCCTGAGGGACTGACCGGATGCACCGACTGAGGGATCGAATTCTTCGCTCTGGTCGCGTCCTTCGATCTCATGCAACACTGGTGACACTGCTGGTTTTGCTGTCGAGGTAACGCTTGGCAAAGCCGACCAAGCTGGGGTTTCAATTACCTCTAGTCCGGCGCTTTCTAGCTTGGCTGACAGCCGTTTCCCTAGGTCAAACCGCAACCCATCAACGAACAGTATGCATTCGGAGTCTATCCGGCTGGTTTTGGGTTTTGACGCAATTGAGCCACCAGGATAGCCCTCACTTTCAACCAGCTTCTGCACATGACGTGCGGACGCTTCTGCCCAAGGCAAGTAGATCGACCGTAGCGCGGCAATCACTGACGCAGCGTTGGCGTCGGTATTGGCCTCCTGTAAAGCGGACAGTACTGCATCGTCTGCCTTCCAGCCTCCTTTGGTGTAGCTGCTTTCAACGTCATCCAGCGTCCCGCCAGCCAGGGATTGCTTCGTGATTGCAGCCAGAACAGCAAGATGCTTGAGCGACTTGGCAAGCGGTGAGTGCCCCATTTCAGCCCAAACCAGAGTTCGCCTCGCCGCGTGTGCTTTTTCCAGTCCCATCAAGGCCGTTCGCGCTTGCGCATCGGTCAACGTCTCGAGTGCCAGGAGTTTTTGACGCAGCGCCTCTTCTTCGGCATCGTTCCATTGCGGCCACGCGCCCTTTGTCGAAATGTCGCTCAATAAATCAAAGGACGGCATTCGGCATTTGCGAAGCGTATCGGGTATGTTCGGGTATCGCTGCGGCGCTTCGCAAAAACGCTCCCAGACAGTGCCCCACTGTCCTTCTCGGCTCGCAAGTTTTTCAGCGCCCGTCAGAACCCCAGCGGTCCTGGGGTCGAGGCCGAGCTGGGATGCGCAGATGTTGCTGAACGCCCCCCAGGCGGCCGGACCGATGCGGTCGGTGTAGGCGTCGCCTTGATCGATCCAAGTCAGCACATCGCGCGTCAAATCCCCACTGGTCAACAATCCGTTGAAGAAATCCCGGTCCAGCCTTTGGCCCTCAAGTGCGGAAACCTCCTGCTCGAGCACTTCGTTCAATGCGGTGATCATGGCAGCGCGGGTATCGCCGTCCGCAGTCACTTCGAGGCCAAGGCCTCCCTGCGCAGACTTTAGAAACGCGAGGACAGTCCAGTCTTTTGCGCTGACCTGTGACCAGATCGTGCCGCGATATTGCAGTTCGGCGAGGGGTTTGAGGGCGTCGGGGCACTCGTTCACGGCGCGCAGGTCGGTTCGCGCGACACCTGGCAGGTATAGGATCGGGACGCTGCCAACCGGGAAGTCGATGCCGTCCAACGTTCCCGCAATGGCACAGCGTAACCAGATGGCGGGACCGGTGCGCCGATCCGGTGCGTAATCGCCAAGCACCACCATTTCTGGCAATGCGTCCTGAAGCTGCGGAACAACAGCTTCCCACTGCCGGTCCGGATCGGGCCAGAGGATGCAGGCGGGTTTTACCTGCACCTCGGGATTATGAGCCGCCGCACCACGGACAGCGTTCTGCAGCCGGTCGATCACCTTCACTTGGCGGCCTCCCGCGCGGCTTTCTTCTCGGCCAGGCTCAAATGGTGATCGTTGATGCGCTCGCCGTTGAACGTATCGAACCAGGGGGCGGAGGCGACATCTTTCCCGCGATCCTTATTCCAATGCACATTCGGCTTGTCTCGCAGGACACCTGCATCTCGTTTGGACACATCGCCGACGGTCATGAAGGGGCGGATGTTCAGGCGCACGCCATCGTTCAGATCGGGGTCCCAGCCGATGGGCTGCTCCTCCAGCGGCTTCCAACGCACGAAGATGTCGTGGGGAGCTTCCCCCTCCAGGATCAACTCCAGCTTCTTCTTCAGCGCGTCGGCGGCGGCCAGCTTTTCCTGCGCGCCGTCAACACCACGGGCGATGTCGTCGCGTTGGGTTTTCATCCAGTCGCCGAGATAGGTGTAGATCAGCGTCTCGAGCGTCTTGCGATCCAGCTTGTGATAATTGACTAACGCGGCAAAGCCGTCTTTCAGGCCGTCCCAGATGTGCCAGATGAAGGGGCGGTGCTGGAACAGCTTGCAGTGCTGCGTGAAGAACTTGTCGCGCAACCAGGTGTCGAGCGATTTGCCCGCGTGGTCGGTGTTTGCCAGCAGCTGAGGCAGAGTGCTGGTGGTCCAGGCGTCACCATAGGCGGCGGCTAGTAGGTTCAGCAGGCGGTCTTCGGCCTTGGCCTCGCCACGAATTGGTGGGATGCAGACAATTCCGTCTTCATCCGCGTGGGTCAGCAGGGCGTCGCAGCGGTCCACCCATGCGCGTTGCTCGTCTGCCAGTTCCATTTCCGAATCGAACTCTGCGGGCCAGCGATATCCGAGGAGGCGGGCGACCGCGACGTGGAGTACGGTGTCGTCGGTACGGAGTGGTCCATCAGCGGTCCATTTCGCATCTTCATCCCAGACAACCGAACCGCAGGGGTGACCGTAGAAAATCCATTGGGTTGGATCGTCTGAGTAGGGTTCCGGAAGACCGCGTGGAAATTTTTCATTGGCTATCCTGACCCAATGTTCCAAATCAAATGGAACCTTCACAAGGGTGCCATTGGCGACGATCACTTTTTGCTCCAGTTTGCGAACGACGTCGTGAAACTCCTCAGACGCACAAAATGCATAGATCGCAACTAGATCACTACTATTATTCGGGATGATTGCGGCCATTGATTTATCATACTGATTTCCCATAAAAATCGAGGAGCGCAGTCCTCTCATTAACGCAATTCCAACTCCAAGCTTTCCCCACGCTTGCCCGCCGCTTTGGTCTTGGTTGTGAATTTGTTTTCTATATAGCTGGTCCATACCCCGTACTCTGTCGGTCTCGCGATCCCAAGAAACAACGAGTGACATCCCATCAAAATGTGCAATCTTTTGGGCTGAAGATTGTAGCCATGCCCACGTCTCAGGCTTTTGCGGGAATTCCCAATAGGTTCGACCAAATTGCTCAAACCCTCCAGTGCCAAGACCCAGAAAACTGCTAGAACGCTTCGAAAGGAGCTCGGTGAATTCCAATTGCTCGAGTGAAATTCGTGCATCCGGGTTCTGAAGCTGTTCCGCCTGCTTTACGATTTTTATTTGGGATGTTTGCAATCCGGCCGCTTTTCCTGCGGCTGTCTTCGGTTCAGAAATATCCAAACCTCGCAGGGAATGGGTATTGAGGGTTGGATCTTTCTCAAAGGCTTGTCGAAGCTCAGCATCCTGTCGGCTGATGGTAATCATGGCGACAAATGCACCAGCTGCTGCGCTTGAGTCAAAACCACCTTCGCCCAAGCGCGCCAAGAAATTCCAAGAATAGTTTCCTAGCAAATCTTCTCGATATTTTTCGTAGCTCTTAAGAAACAGCCAATTCTGTGGCAATATGACACTGGAAGTTCCTCCTAAAGAGCAATACTGGAGGCATCTTTCCAAGAACACTGTAGCAAGTTCGTTTTTTGCAGCCGGATAATACAAATTGCTAAACTCGCGGAGTTTTTCTACTTGCTTGCCTCTCGCCAAATAGGGAACGTTTGTTACAATCCACGTATACTTTTCCGCCAATAAAATTGCAGCCTTTGCCAAGCCCTGAGCTACAACAGTAGCCTCTTGAAGATCGGCTGAACTTTCTTGAAGAAGCGCTTGATTCAGTGTTTCAGATAGCTCGTCCCATTCAACAATTTTGCTTGCCGCCGACTTAGCTGGGTTTAAAAGGCTTCCAAGTACCGGAGCGTCGCGGAACGTGTCATGCATCCAGTCCAGTGCGATGGTCATGTTGCGCTTGCCAAGGCCAAGCTGCTTCCATTCCTCCTTGCCCACGCTGACAGACAGGCCAGAGCAGGCCAAGTTCAATTCCGGCAGCGCACGGTAGCCGCCCGCGCTGGGATATTTCCACGCCGTCAGCGCAAGCGCAAACGCCGCCAGTTCCACGCAACGCTGATCAATCTCCAGCCCATGGATGTTCTCGCGCAGCACGGCATCCACCGCGTCCTGTGCGCTCAGGCCATCGCGCTCCATCCGCATCGGCACCAGCATCAGGAAGATCGACACAAGGAAGTGCCCCGATCCACAGCAAGGATCGAGCGTGGTGAGGTCTTTCAGTTGCTCCGGCCACCCATCAAAGGTTCCGGCCGCCGGGGTCCAGGTGCCGTCATCGGCCTGCACAAAGCGTAGGTAATCGAGCGGCACACCGGGGATAGACGCCTTGCGCCGCAGTTCGTCTTCGCTGGTCGCGGTTTTCAGGTCCTGCTCGGTCAACCGGCGGGCAGCCCACCATGCCCCCAACGCGTTGTCCAGCAGGAAGCTGACCATATAGGGTTCGGTGAACAACTGTGTGACGGCGGGCAGTTCCCGCGCGCCGATCTTCACCTCGGATTTGTTGATCCGCTCTTTGTTGTCCGCTTGCCAGAACTGGTAGACCCAGCCGAGCGAGTCCGACGCCGTGAAGACTTCGGTCGGTAGGCTTTCGACATGCTTTTCCAACCGCTGTTGGTATTCCGGCGGCAGGGACAATTGGAACACGGGGGAGTCCAGCCGGAAGATCTGCGGCAGCATCCTGGCCGCGTATTGAGCCGCCAGTTCCCATCCGTTGGCCGCACCTTCATCGGCGGCAAGGTCTTCGCATTCCTCGAGAGAGACGGCGACCGGCCCGCTGGGGTCCGGGTACATGAGCAAGTTGTTCTCGGCCAAAAAGCGGGCGAAGAGCATGCGGTGCCAATGCTCATAGCCGACTTCTTCGATCAGCCGGTCGAGCTCCTGCGTTTCGCGTTCGGTATGGCGTCTGTCGCCCAGCTGACGCCCGTGAATGCGCAAGCGCCGCCGAAGGTCGCGTTCGTCTTCCGAGAGGTGCGGGAAAGCGGTTGCTTCGCCCACGCCCAACTGCTGCAGCGCAGCCTCGGCAGCATCTTCTGCCACTGTCCGCGCCGCTTTTACAGTGCGCTCCAGCTGGTTTCGCAGGGTCTTTTCAAGCGGCTGCATTCAGGCGTCCTATCGAATAATCACGGGGCCCTGAGCAAGGGCTGCGGCAAGGTCTTCGCGGGCTTCGTCGAGCCAGGCCTCGAGGTCCGCCTCGGATTTTAGCGTGCGGCTGGGCAGGTGGATGGTCTTGGCCGTTGGCTCCATCATCTCAGCCGCTTGGGTCTGAACCTCATTGAAGCGGGATGAGAGCGACTTCACGCGGTCTTCAAACGCGGACAATGTCAAAGTCTGCAGCGTCTGAAGGACCTCCGGAGCGCTGCCAACCTTCACTTCCGGCATGTCACTGTTGGTCAGTTTCTGTTCGGCCAGAAGGCGGTTGCGTTGATCAGGCTGAAGCTTCTGCCAGCTATCGTCAGCCTTTAGCTTGGCCATTCCGGCCTCATGCTGCTGTTTGTAAGCCTCCACGAGACGATTAAGTTCGTCACGAAGCATCTGCGTGAAACTCGCGACCAGCGGCTTCATTGGATCAGGATCGGCTAGTAGTTGACGCTGATCCTCGATTGCTTGGACCTGCGTCCGCAACACTTCAGCGTCAGTCAGGCCGTTCGCCCTTTCCGCAAGGCGTCGCAGGGTTTCCCAGCTCGGCCAGCGAGCGTCGATTTCTTTTGCCTGTAGGGTCCAGGCATCAATAGAGAATGTGAGTTCGTCCCTGCTGTTGTAGATGGACAAGAGCTGTTCGTTGCCAGAGGCTCGTCTAATATCATCGACCAATGACAGGCCGGGGGTCTTAGGCTTTGGAGCCTCGCCCCCCGCACGTTTGGCGAGATCCGTGATACTTTGAACAAACTGCGGAATCGGCGAAAGCTCCTCACCTTGTTTCGCGGCAATTCCGACCTTCTGAAGAACCTTTCGAATCTGAATGCGCTGTGGAGTTGAGATGGTCGTAGCCTCGACAATGAATGTCGCCTTACCAATCGATTTGCGTTCCAACCTCTTCGCATCACAAGCGCGGTGCTGTTCGTCCTCTGCTCTGATCAATCCGGACACAAGAAGTGCTAGCAGTGCGCCATCGACTGCATCGCGCGACCAGCCAAACGGCGGACCCTCAAAATGATCCCGGATGTCCGTTCCCTTTTTCCCTCCGGCGATGAACGATAGGACGGCTTTGCAGACAACGTTCTTTTCAGGCTCCCCTTCATGACCGACTGCTTTTAGGGCGTCCGGCGCTCCCTTGTGGGCAATATCATACACTTTGGACCAGCCAGTATTGTCCGCGACCGCAAACTGGGGGTAGAGCCTCGTAAGCGAGTTCTCAGCCCCTTCAGTAACTGTAGCCTGCAACCCACTCCCGGTCAGCTCGTTACCCCCTCCTTGGAATACGCGAGCGCCGGACATGGCCTCTAAGATCAATTCGTTGATTTTCGCTTCGGCAACCAGGCGTATGGTCTCCATCGCCCCGCGCGCTTCCTTGCCTTCAGGGGTGTCTGGAGCGCCACGCTTATCAAGAGTTGCACTAGCCGCCTTGAACTCAAGAATATTGTTTCGCAGATCATCTGCAGAGCGTCGTGGGATAAAGACAAATACCGTGGGGGATTGATTGCCAGCCTGACGAGCGTCTGCACGAACGGAATTGTCGTCAGTTGCCCAGCCGTCACGTATCCATACGTAGATTCGCTTGATCGCATCAGCCGGAAGCGTGGGATCGAAAATCGCACTCACATCCCGTGTCACTTTTGAGTTGCCATGAAGCAGCGACACACGCCCAACGAGAGCACCAAATTTCTTCCGGATGAGGTCATCTCGTTCTGCTTCGATACGATGCGATTGGTTTGCTAGCGTGCCTTTCTGACTAAGGAATTCGTCGTTCCAAGCCGAGCTTTCTTCTGTCTGAATTCGATACTCATCGCCAACTCGCATGATGAGATCGCATGCGTCGAGAAGCTTGGGCAGCTTGCTTCGAAGCCCAGATGAGCCCGTTGGAAGATCGTCGACTAGCAGATCTGCGATTGTATCAATCGTCGCTTTGATCCCAATTTCAGAATTACTGCTCCCGATCTTGTTGATCAGAAAGACGATACCGCAAGCGCGAGAAGTTAATTTCTGATCGTCACTGCCGTGTATCCAAGACATCGTCTTTTCATGCAGCTTTCGCGGCAGGATTCTGGCCTGCAAAAGTTTATCTGCGCCGTCAAAAAAGAGGAAATCTGCCGGGACCGCGAACCCAATCTTTTGATCAGCACTTTCTCTTGCCGCCTTATGAATAAGGCTAAGTTGGTTGCGAAGCTGACTATCAGTACCCGACGCATCGAGAACTCGATTGGCGGCTTCCCAGAAGCGCCGACGAACCGGAAGAACCGGATAGTCCTGCGTAAAGAAAGCAACGTCATCTTGCCGGTGGCCAATATTAGTTCCACTCAAATGCCGTGAGATCTCACCAATATTTTCCTGCATCATGGCTTCAATGCCTGGTTTGGAATCGGCGTTTTTAGCGAGGATAACTTGCCTCACCACTGCATCTACGTCCGCATCTGAAAGTTCGATGCGGATCGTAAAGCGGCCCTGAAGCCTTGCAAGGGTAGGCGTGCCAGTGACCGCCGTCTGACCGGTTCCGACAAAAGTGAGCTTCCCGCCAAGGCTTTCGTCTTTTACGACCGCTTCGACCATTTCTTGAACATCCATCGCTCGATCGCCACTGGTGCCAATAAACTGCTGCACTTCGTCTAGTACGACTAAGGTAAGGGGGAGTTTGTTTTCCCGTGAAATAGCTGCCCGTATAGCGGAAATCATCTCCTGATTGGATACGTCCTGAACATTCGGATAGGTGTTTTGGAGAGCATCCACCATAGAATTGGATGAGGCAAAAAGCTGGGGTTTTGCTTCGATTAGGGCCGCATGGAGACCTTCCGCCACGTAGAAATTGGCCAGTTCTTCATCCCAGTCATAGCTACTTGCTTCTATGTGAGCGCGAACCTGTTCCTCTATTCCTTCCTTCCTCAACCACATCACGAACCGAGCAAGAGGATATTGTTCCGGCAACCCAACCGACCTAAACACAATTCCAAGCAAGGCTAGGCGAACGCTACCGCTGGCGCCAGCGCCGAGTGTTCCCGAGGCTGCGTGAAGGCCACCAAAACGACGAGATTGAACCGTCAATTCCTTGAGGTGATCGCGAACCTCTTGGGGCAGGTCTGCTATACCTCGCGCTGTCGCACTGTCATCAAAAGTGGTGTCTAACCAAAGCGCGCGGAGCATTTTTACCATGTGGGATTTACCGGACCCGTAAAAGCCGCTGACCCAAACACCAGGCTGTTGTGCCTGGTCAATATTCTTCAGATAGGTATCAAGGATATGCGCCATGCCGGAGCCATACTGTCCGTCACATACAAAAGTCTCGAGCTCATACCGCAGGACGTCCCTCGCAGGCGACGACGTGCCATCATTCACGTTTGCGACGCCTTCGTTGACGAGTTTGCGGGCGGTTGGGTCTTGCCGGTAGAGCGAGCGAAGTTGCATTCGAGGTCTCTTTCTCAGAAAATTTTGTCAGCTGTTATCGGAACGGCCAGGTAGTTCCAGCCATCATAGCCGTCGAGAAGCCGGTAGTTATTGTCTTCGTAACTGCCTGGGAAGAATATCACGAGTCTGCCCGAAACCATTGGGGCCAGGCGATCCACCACATCTTTGACTTTGAGAAACCCAAACAAACTGCCAACGCCGGAAATAGCAATTACACAATTGTGGGGCGACTCCACCTCAGAGATGCGGCGCTCAAAATCCGAGGCCAGATGCTCCAAGTATCTTGGATATATTGTCGCCAAAAGGCTTGGTTTATCGAAGTATGATTTCGCATATCGCTGTGATGCCAGCCACTCTGCGAATGTGTCTGTCAGGTCGTGGAGGTGCCAATCGTGTCCAGCTTGTCTGGAAGCCAATTCAAACTCATCTATTTTGGTTCTAAGTGCTCGCTCCTCTGTCTCATGATAGACGCAAAAGACCACTCGCTGAGCGGCAGCTGCGTCATCTCTCCAGGGAATAGAGATGAACTGAGCGTAGGATTTCACGAGGCGTTTGACTCGGCTCATTGCAACCACTCCCGGTCGGTTCGGGGCAGTAGGTTTGGAAATGAAACTTCAAACACGTCGCCAATGTGGTTGATGCTCAGCCACCCTTTTTGACCCGCTTGTTGTGCCAAGTCGAGGGATCGGTCCGCGCTGCAGTCCAGTAGTTTTGCGTACGGGCTACTTAAGAGCGAAAGCCCTCTGAGCCCTGCCAAGTATCCTAAGAAGACAGCATACGCGGCGTTTCCGGGTGTTGGACTAGCCTTACAGCGGATTTTCACGGAACGACCGGACAGGTGCCCTGCTTTTGTCCAAGATGAGTTCAGGTTTTGAGCTGTTGACTTGAGCGTCGCCGCGCTGAATCGATTTGGAAAGAGTGCTTCAATATGCGCTTCCAATGACTCGCGTGACGCTGTTACGCCCTCTGTCTTCGAAGAAATGAAGGGGGCAGATGATCTCAAAAGTGCGTCCCGTACGAATGCGCATTGAAGGGCTAGAAGCGCTTGTCCGTCCGGATCCCGGTCCCAGAAAAACCTCAAGCCACGAAATACCAGTAGGTCCGGATCGAGTCCGTAGAGGTCGGCAAGGTGCCGGAATGTCAGTGTGCGCGTTTTTGCAGATCTCTTTCCAAGCGTATTTTCCTCAATAATTGCCAAGCGATATTTATCGCGTTCAGCAAGAGGATCCTGAACCGCGTCAAATAGTCTACTGAGTTCATCCACCATGATTGTGCGTGATGCATGTGCCCCACCCGTTTCGCCACTAAAGCCCAAACGCTTGAGGCTTGCCTTCTCTTTGTGCAAGTCTAAACCGTTATTCATTGCGAGGGCCGATCACGCCAGGGTTGAGGAGAATAATCTGCTGATCCTTTGGTTGCCGCGCGGCAGGATCTGTGTCGAGCCCGAGCCTTTTGAGCGCGTAGTAAATTAAGGCACGCCGAACCGAGATCTTTGCCGTTCCACCCTGCATCCCATAATCCAGAGCGATCACCTTTTTCTGGTTCTCGGAGAGTTCAGGGTGGGGGCCAATCTCAAGCGTGACGTGCTGTTGCCAGTCCGCGTCGGCCGCATCCGCCACTTCGCTGTCTTCAACGCCGCGCGTTTGGAGGATGCGCGAAAGCAGGAAGTCCTTGAAGACCTCATCGGTCTTGCAGAACGCCCGTGTGTGCCATCGAAAGCCATCGAACCCGATCGCGTGAGGCGCGATCCACCGCCAGCTCGGTTCGGGGCGCGAGAGGGACTGATATTTCACCTCAATGACCTCCGAGCGGCGGATGGCACCGACGACGGATCTCAAAGTGATCGGGTTCACGCCCCTGGTTGGCGTCGGCGCAGCATCATAGGATGGCAGTCCGGCGATCCAGGTATCGTCGCTGTCCATGATGCCATCGGCCAAGGACCGCAGCTGTGCGAGGTAGCGACTGGCGTCAGGTTTCAGGAAGTGGGCGGAATACTCTGGGCCACGGACATACGTCCGTGCGCTCTTGTCATACACCATGTTGTCCGGCGCGAAGCCGATGTAGCGGTTTAGGTCGGCGGACGCCTGGTTCACCGAAAGCCCAAACTGCTCCATCAAATCGCTGCGGTTCACTCGCCCCTCCCAAAACAATCGGAACTCGATGAACTCGAGGCGCTGCTCGACTCCCCAACGAAGCTCCGATTTTTCACTATCCATTTCGCACTCCCGACTCGGCGCGTTTGATTAATATGCACGCCTATTTTTTGTGCTGGCTGCACGCTAGCGGGGAGTCATTTCGTGTTCAATCGAAATCCTGCGTAATTACGGGAGATTGCTAAGACCGGACCCGTTTTGGCGGAACTGAACGAGAAACCAAGCAGGCGTGCCGATCCGCGCCAACCCTCGGCACGCCTGCAAATGTCGCAACCATATGTGCGGTCGCGCGGTCGGCGAAACCTCGGCCGACCTAGTGGGCTCCGAGCGGGTTCGCCGCCATCCCCACCGCCGCGCTCGATCCGGCCCACTGTCCGGCGTCTCCTGCGGTCCCCGCGCTTGTCGGGTCCGGGTCCCCATCCGTGCTGGCCGCTTTGGCTATTCCGCCTCAGGCGGCAGGGTCGAGGCCATGTCGGTGATCGCTTGAAATTCTGTCAAAAACTCTGGCCGATGCTGCATCAGATACCGCACGACCCGGGCGTTCCCGAGCAGCTTTCCCAAATACGCTTTGATCACGGTCAACTGCAGATGGTCCTGGCCGTAGGAGGCCTGGATCGATGTGATCCCTTCCTGCAGCCGGGCCAGCTCGCGCTCCATGCGGGCCATGGCCTCCGGGGTGATGCCCCTCATCTTCTTGGGTTTCTTCGTGTCCACCAGCTGCGCCTGGGGCGTTCCTGCAAGGATCGCGGAAATGTACGCTGGCGAGTAATTGTTTGCGTTCATCATCAGCTCTGCCGCCTCGATCTGGCGCATGGCTTTCATCTTGCGCAGGATTTCGAACACGGCGGTCGCGCAGTGTTTGTCTTTCAGGATGCTGACGGCCTCTTCACAGATCCCGTCGAGCAGCTTGAACCGCCTGGCCTCCACGTTCCGCGACCCTGTAGAGGATCTGGGCCACAATGCCGGGATGAGCCTGCCGCAAGGCCCGGTTGATCTCAACGTAGCGGTAGTCGCACTCCGGCTCGTAGCCGATCATTTGATAGGCGCGCAGCAGGCTGCCGAAGCGGCTCCGAAAGGCGCTGGACGACGGCAGGTCGTCCTGTTCATCGATGATCAGTCCGGAAAGCACGCCTTTCTGTTTCAGCACGGCGCGCAGGGCTTCGAGCAGTTCGGCGTCCGTGAAATGTTGGCTGCGCGCGTCAACGATTTCGCGTGCACGCAGGAACAGCGCCTCGCCAACGATGGCGGGGTACGCGCCCTCTGCCCGGATCCACATCTCGCGGGGATTTACAATCCGGCGCTGCTTCAGCTTGAAGGACACCTTGTTGTAGATGTTGTTGCCGATGTATTTTTCGTTGGTCAGGACCTGGTGCACCGATGCACGGGACCAGGGCCGCTCAAGATCCGTCAGATGCCCCTCGGCATTCACGGTTTCCGCAATCTCACGCTCCGAGCAGCCGTCCTCCACGAACATCCGATACATGCGGCGCACGACGTCTTGTTCCTGCTCAGGGCCCGGAACAAGGACCACACGGTCGGTCTGAAGGCTCTTCTGCTCGCCGCGGGACAACGCGCCCTTCGGGTTGCCGTGTTCGTCGATCAGCACCCGGCGCAGGCCGTATCCAGCCGCACCGCCTTGGCGGTATCCAAGTTCCACCAGGCGGCATTGCCCGGCGAAGACCTTCACGGAAAGCTCGCGGCTATATTCTCCTGCCATGACCCGCTTGACGGTCTTCAGCAGGTTGGAGCCGATGCTGCCGTCGTTTTCGAACTGCTCGCCGCAATAGTGGACACGGATCCCGGCACGAGAGCAGACATGCTCATGGTAGGCCCCTTCATCAGCATCCTGAAATCGGCCCCAGCGGCTGACGTCATAGACCAGAATGGCCTTGAAATCCGCCTTGCCGGTCCGGACCTCCGCCATCAGGTTTTGCAGGGCCTCGCGACCGTCCAACCGCAACCCGGATCGACCGGAGTCCTCGAACACGCGCAGGATCTGCAGGCCCCTCGCGGTGGCGTAATCCCGAATGATATCGAGCTGGTTCTCTGTGGAATATTTCTGGTGATCAGTCGACATCCGCACATAGGCGACGGCCGGTATGTCCTGCGCCTCCTCGCCGCCGTTGTCCGTTCCGTTGTCTCGACCGTCTTTCAAAGCAGGTTCTCCTTTTCAGCTGACTCAGGTGGGCTGTGAGAAAGGCGCAAAACCGGAGGTCGATTTTCCGCATTTGGCAGCAGCGGGCTTGGAAAGTCGTTTCCTGAAACGGGCAACTTCTTTCCGCTCTCTTTCGTGTCAGTCTTTGCATTCAAGTCCATCGCTGAACTCCTCAAGTCAGGCTTGCTCGTCAGACGCGGTCCAATGACCCGTCACGGACAAAACCGGCACCCGCCGTTTTCATGGCTCTTCAGTTGTTTAACGAAGAAGGACTTGAAAATGCGCGTGAAGATGGGCACATTTGTGCCGAAAATGGGCACATTTGTGCACCTGGTCGAAGACCCAACCGATTATCGAACCGCCATTGCAATGGCTTTGCACGAAGAATTGGACGATACACATCGGGCGATTAAATTGGCCATGCGCTGGACGGGTGCCAGTGAACGCACCGTAAAATACTGGTTTGCGGGCGAGCGGGGGCCGAGCGGTGATCATCTGATCGCCCTCGCGCGGCATTCAGATGCTGTGCTCTACGTTGTTCTTGCACTTGCAGGCCGCCACATTGTCGAGGAGGCAGACGATTGAGAGGCGAACGATGATCGGCAGACGTAGGGCGAAGCTCACTCTTGTTTTGTGTGCGTTTTTGGTTATATTGAATACACGCGAGATGAGAGGTGCTGCGCCATGTCCCGAACGACTACAATGACCGTCCGCCTTGGTGGAGAATTGAGTGACTTCGTGTCGGCCAACGTAGGCGATGACGGGTCCTATGAGAACGTCAGCGAGTACATCCGCGACCTGATCCGGCGTGACAAAGAGAGGGCGGAGCAAGAAGCCTTCAACCGGCTGAAGGGCGAGCTGACCCACGCATTCGCAGCCCCGGAGGAGACGTATCAACCGCTGACCGCAGCCGAGGTGATTGCGCGGAACAGGGCCTGATCCGATGCCCGCCATTCAAATCCAGGAAGGGGCGTCCCACCGCCTTGATGGCATCTACCGCTACACCCGTGACAGGTGGGGCGACGATCAGGCCGAGAAATACATCAACGGCCTGTTTGCCGCCTTCGACAAGATCGCGGACCACGGCGTTGCATCAAAGCCCATCCCGGCCGAGTTTGGTGTTGAAGGGTTCTTCTTTCGATACGAGCGTCATTTCGTCTACTGGCGACATCTCTCGAACGGCGACATCGGGATCGTGACCATCCTGCATGAGCGCATGCATCAGATCGACCGCTTCCGGGATGACTTCGGCTTCGGCTGATCGGCTGATTTTCCAATGAGCGTCGGATTTGCGCAGGGTTTCGCGTGGGTCCCTCGGGGTCCGACGCTGGCACGAGAGAGAGTTCGTTGCATGTGTCATTCCCTCCGCCACTTGCCCTAGAGAAACTGTTCTCCATCTCAGTTAGCGGCCGAATTTTTCCGTTATATTCAAGGGTTATGTGGCTTGGGCTGAGCACTGGCCTTGGTGCCATTATTGGCAAAGACGTTCTCTCCAGGCCGATATTCTCCGGACCTCTCGACTGCGCGGATTTGGTGTAAAGCCTGTAAACTGTTGAAATTGTTTGGGTTAAATCTCGCTCAACCTGAACACTTCGACGTCGGTCGCGGGTCCTTAAACGGACCGAAATCGAACTTTCCTGTCATCTCGATACACTCGCAAGCCCCTTGTGCCATTGAGGAATTTTCCACGAACCTCCATGCTGCTTGGGGAGGGTTTGAAAAATGCCGGAACTGGAGCTCGATACTGATAAGCTTGACGACGCCGCGCTGGCGATCCTCTGCCTGTCACTGCATGACGGAAATCGCGTTTGGAAGGGCCTCGACTGGGCCGTCACTGACCGGCTTCATGCCAAAGGGTTGATCGCTGATCCTGTCGGCAAGGCAAAGTCCCTGATGCTGACCGAGGACGGGCTTGCACGCGCCGAAGCGGTTCTGGCTGCGGTGTTTGCGAAGCGGCGCGATGGCTCGCAAGGCACTGATCCATGAAGGAAGCGGATGAGGAACGCATCGCTGCCAGGCTGGCCAAGTTGATGGCGATGATCTGTGTACGCAACACCGGCATTGAGGATCTTCATGCCGGGACTGTCCCGGTTACCCGCACTGGCGACTTTTCCGATGTCTTTGTGACCGACGCAGACGGCCGCCGGATGGTGTGGACCGATGTCAGTCACATCGACAATGACGCGATGCGCGACCTGATGCGGCAGATCGTCGACCGGCTCTACACGTTCCATATGAACCGGGACGATCCGCAGTTTCGTGGCCACCTCGATCGCTGGCTGGCGATTTCCGGAACATGGGACGATCCGAAGCTGGATGATGCCCTGCTGGCGGTGATCAGCGAAAACGAAGAACCCGACCGGCCGGTATAGTCAGGATGCGCTTGGGCCGATCGTGTGTCCCAGAAAGTCTTGTCCGCTCTACTCTGCTGGCTCGGCAACGGCAGCGTGCCTCGTGATGATGTCCTGAACTTCACCCGGCTTGAACGCCACGTCCCACTCCCAGCGTCCGAAGCCTCCGGCCGCGTTGATCGCTTTGACCCATTCGTTCAGTGCGTCGCGTTTGGCCTTATTCTGCGGGCTGTCGGTCCCCTTGATCTCGAGGGCCAGGAGCTTGCCACCCGACAGACGAACGAGGAAGTCCGGGACGTATCGCCGCCGAGAGCCTGCCCACATGTAGTAGACTTGGAAGCCGAGATGATCGTTTTTGGCATAGGCTTCCACGTCATCCCGGGTCTCAAAGACATTGGCCGCATGGCCCTCCCAGGATGAATCCCCGACCAGATGGCTGATGTGAGACTTGGTTGAGGGGAAGCATGGCTTGGTCGTATCCGTCCGCTGTCGCCGCTCTGACGAGCGGAACCCTCGGCTGATAGTGTCCACCATCGATAGTGGACATCTTGAGGCACTCCATGGCGGGCAAAAAGGGTCAGAAGAAGCGGTTCTGGGCTGACGAAGAGAAGCGGTTGATCTGTGCGCAGGCTTTGGCACCGGGCGTGTCTGTCGCGCAGGTTGCACGTCGCTATTCAATGAACGCCAACCTGATTTTCAAATGGTTGAAGGACCCTCGCTTTTCCCCTGCCACGGGTGAAACGCCTGATGTGCAGAAAGGCGGCAGTGTTTTTCTGCCGGTGCAGATCTCCG
>NZ_FZON01000091.1 GCF_900188425.1 Antarctobacter heliothermus | reverse complement strand
ACGGCCACGAGATAAAGAAAACCACGGCGCATGGGAATGTAGCTGATGTCAGCACACCAGACCTGGTTGGGCCGGGTGATTGGCAAGTCCTTCAGAAGATATGGATATATCTTGTGCTCCGGGTGCTTCTTGCTGGTCTTCGGTTCCTGGTAGATCGGCACCAACCGCATGAGCTTCATCAGCCGCCGCACACGATGCCGCCCGCATTTATGTCCCGCGCGAGCCAAGTGCCGGGCCATTTGCCGGGCCATTTGCCGGGACCCATACCACGGCGTCTCCAAGAACTGCCGATCGATAATTTCCATAAACTTCAGGTTCTCGGCGCTTTCACCGCGCGGCTGGTAGTAGAGGCTTGAGCGTGCCAGTGTCAGCAGGCTGCATTGCCGCCGGACGCTGAGATCAGGATGGTCTTTCTTCACCGCTTTTTGCCTCCAGCGCCGAGGACGAAACTGGAGGCTTCCGACAAAAAATCCCGTTCCACGACCAACTGCCCGATCTTGGCGTGTAGCTTTTCGACCTCTGCCGCCGATATCGTCGGCTCCGCGGTCGCCTGGCCATTGAAGGCTGCGGCCATGTTCTCGATCACAGTCCTCTTCCAGCCGCTGATCATCGTGGGGTGGATGCCATACTTCTTGGCAAGTTCGGCTGTCGTCAGCTCCTCGCGGATGGCTTCCAGAGCCACCTTCGCCTTGAACTCTGCCGAATAGCGTTTCCGTTTGGTCATTTCTGTGCGTTCTTCCTCAGGCGCTACAGCCTAGCACCTGGTCCGAAATCCCGCGACCACCTCTGTTTTCAAAAGCGCATTCGGAGAGACATGGCCTCGCGTCGTCGGGCTCTCAAAGACGAACTCCGCAGATATATTGGCTGCCTTGAGGGCGACCAGCTGGTCCAAAAGACGTACCGGCACGGTCGACAGCCGTCCGCATGTTGTCGTAGATCCCGCGGCCCGGCACGCCCTGAAAGACCCGGAACGCGTGCCAGTGCGCGTCGAACAGCATCTCATACGTCTGGAGCAGATAGGCTCTGACCAGAAACGCGCGGCTGTGCGACAGCTTGATGTGAGCCACCTGCAACTTGATGCGCTCGCCGCCGACATGGGCCCAGTCCTCGCTCCAGTCGAACTGGAACGCCTCGCCCGGCTGGAACACCAGCGGCACGAATGTTCCGCGATCCGTCGCCAGCTGCGCGCGTTGCCGGTCTCCTTTCCAGGTTCGCACGAAGGCTGCGACCCGCTCATACGAGCCGTCATAGCCAAGCTGAACCAGATCAGCGTGCATCTGCTTGGCGGTGCGCCGGTCCTTGCGCGACTTGCGCTGCTCCGTCACCAGCCAGCCTGACAGCTTCTCCGCATACGGGTCCAGCTTGCTCGGTCGCGCCGGTGTCTGAAACTGGGGTTCAACGATCCCCTCACGCAAATACTTCTTGATGGTATTGCGAGACAGCCCTGTCCGCCGCGCGATCTCGCGGATGGGCACATTGTCCCGTAACGCCCAACGTCGAATGACGCTCAAAAATCCCATGTCGATCACTCCAATATCCCCCGACGCATCCCGTCAGAGGCAAGGTTCCACATGGGTCAAATCTCAGTGACAATTTCGACTGTTGCTGGGTCAGTTCTCAGTGAAATCCAACAGTCGGGCCGAGCCTCGCGCCACCAGTCACGCAGCAGGTTCAGCAAGCCCGGGGATAGCATGACCTTGCGGTCCTTCCGTCCCTTGACCTGCTCGACGTGGATCAGCATCCGGTCGCTGTCGATGTCGCCGATCTTGAGGTTGCAGACCTCGGCGGCCCGAAGTCCTGCGCCGTAGGAGATGCTGAGTGCGGCCCAATACTTCAGCCCCGGCCCGGGTGCTGCCATCAGGATGTCGGACACCTCCTCGACGCTGAACACCACAGGCAACTTCCGCGGCTGCGTGCGGAACTGCATGTAACGCTTCATGTCCTCGCGCCCGCAGGTCATCCCGAAGAAGAACCGCAGCGCCACGATCCGCACGTTGAACGTGCTGGCCGTGACCCCGGTGTCGGTCATGTGAATCTGATACGCGCGCAGATCTTCCGGTGTGGCCGTGTCGGGTGACCGCCCGAGGAAGGCCGCGAAATCCTTGATCGCCCGGATGTGGGCCTTCCGGGCTTTCTCGCCCATGCCCCGGATGCGCATGTCTTCGACCATCCGCTGACGCAGCGGGCTTACTCTCTCCTCTGTCATGGGAACCTCCTGTCTGATGATTGAGAAGGCGCCAATCGTCAGACAGGTCGGTCAGATCGCAAAATGCGCGCCGTTACGGACGGTTCAATCCATCAGTCGAATGCGCCAATGCCGCGGAGCGGATTCGTCCTTGGGCCGTCCACGGCATCCCGCGGATCGGGCGAAATCAGTCCTTCGCGGCACGTGCAGGTTTGATGAAGGCTAATCATGTAGAGGATATGCAGTCCGCCGCACGCCCGGTTCCACCGCGAGCTTGGCCGTTCACCAAGCGCATCGTAGAATGCGTGTCATGGGGTATGTCACGTCGCTCTTCGCACGAAAGGTGGTCGCCGCGGCGGGCGGTGGGATTAATGCTGCAGCGATGCTGGCCAGTGTCGGGATCGCCCCGGATGACCCTTGGGACTCCGGGCAGATGGTTCCCGCCGAGCGCTACTACGACATGCTCGAAAGGATCGCCGATCAGGTCGACGTGACCGATCTGCCGGTGCGCGCGGGTGCCTCCATGCGGCTTGACGAATACGGGGCGCTTGGGCTGGCCTTCAAGGCCGCAACGACGCTGGGTGCGTCCTATGCGCGGGTGGAACGCTATGCGCGTCTGTGGACCAGCGTCGTCGAATACGAGTTGCAGCCGGCGGCTGAGGGCACGCTCTTCATCCTGCACCGGGCGGGCGAACGGCGCCTCGGGATGCGCCTGTCGAACGAGGCGACTCTTGCGAGTGCCGTGTCCATCGCGAGACAGGTCTGCCCGGTGCCGCTTGCGCCCGTGGAAGTGCTTGTCCGGCATCCCGCCCCGCGCACGATCGCTGCGCACGAGGAGTGGTTCGGCTGTCCGGTACGCTTCGGCGCGGACCGTGACGCGATACTCTATGCCGACGAGACGCTGGCCCGGCCCAACATCCTCGGGGATGAGGGGATCTCGCAATACCTGACCGCGCATCTCGACGCGGAACTGTCCGATATCACCCGAGAGCCCGCGCTTGTCACGCAGGCGCAAGCCGCAATTGCCCAGACGCTCAGCGAGGGGACGCCGAAGATGGCGGAGATCGCGCGTAGCCTGGGCCTCAGCACGCGGTCCTTCCACCGGCGCCTCTCGGAGCACGGGATGAACTTTCAGAGCCTCACAGAGGACACCCGCCGCGACCTCGCCGAAGGGCTCCTGCGGGACGAGAGCCACTCCCTGGCCGAAATCGCGTTCCTCACCGGTTTCTCCGAGCAGAGCGCCTTTACCCGCGCTTTCAAGCGCTGGGTCGGCACGACACCCGCGACCTATCGCAAGGATGTGACCCACCGCTGACGCGCGCATTGGCGAGTTCGGTCAAAAGGCTGGCAGCGTCGGTCAATACCGCGCGCCACCCCCGCGTCTATCCCTTGGTTACCGATACCGAAGCCAGGGAGACACCCCATGAAAGACCAACCGATCCTCGTCATCGGCGCCACCGGCAAGACCGGTCGCCGCGTCGCCAGCCGCCTCGAGGCGCGGGGCCTGCCCGTGCGCCGTGGCTCGCGCAGCTCCGCCACGCCCTTCGACTGGGAAGCGCCGGAGACCTGGGCTTCGGCCCTGCGCGGCGCCCGTGCGGTCCATGTCACCTATTTCCCCGTCCTTGCCTTCCCCGGAGCCGTGGAAAAGCTCGAGTCCCTCTGCGAAACGGCGCGCGACGTGGGCGTCGAGCACCTCGTGCTGCTCTCCGGCCGAGGCGAGCAGCACGCGCGGCTGGGCGAAGAGGTGGTGCGTAATTCCGGCGTCGACTTCACCATCGTCCGGGCTGCCTGGTTTGCGCAGAACTTCTCCGAAGGCTACTTGCGCGACCCGGTCCTGGCCAGCGTTCTTCCGATGCCCGGCGGTGATGTGGCCGAGCCCATCATCGACATAGACGATATTGCCGATGTCGCCGTCGCGGCGCTGACCGAAGAGGGGCACAAGGGCGAACTCTACGAGGTGACAGGCCCGCGGCTGATGACCTTCGCGGACATGGCGGCGGATCTCACGCGTGCTATGGGGCGCGAGATCCGACATATCCCCATCAGCTTCGAGGCGTTCCACGCGACCATCGCCGAGGCTGGCGGCTCCTTCGTGGCCGACGTCTTTACCGCCATCGCGCGCGAGACACTGGATGGACGAAACGCCCACACCACGGATGGCGTGATGCGCGCTCTCGGGCGCCCGACCCGCGACTTCGCGGATTTTGCCCGGGACGCCGCCGGAACCGGCGCCTGGACAAGCGCCGCCTGACCCGGCGATGAAAGGAGCCTGACATGAAACCCACCTTACTCGAAAAGATCGCGCTCGGTCTCTCTGGCCTCACCGCGCTTACCATCGGCGCTTTCATCCTGTTCGCGCCGCACGCCTTCTACGCCAGCTACGGCATCACGCTCGACGAAGATGCCAACCTATTGAGCGAATTGCGCGCCCCCGGTGCTGGCCTCACCGGTTTCGGACTTCTGATGCTGCTCGGCATCTGGCGGTACACGATCCTGCCCGTCGCCATGGCTGCGGCCCTGACGGTCTTTACCGCCTTTCCGGCCGGACGGCTGGTCGGGCTGGCAGTGGACGGGATGCCCTCCGGCAACGTCGTCGGCGCCCTCGTCGTGGAGCTGATCATTGCCGCGCTCTGCCTTGCAGCCTTCCGCCGGCGCCTCTGGCAGCCGGTGCCCGACCTCTCCACGGAACATCCCGCGCGCTGAGCCTGTCCCGGCGGCTTGGTGCATGACGCCCTGCCGCCCCCATTCAAGGAGCCTTGGCCCATGTCCCCTGTTCTCTTCACCCTCGCCCACCTCGCCGTCTTAGCCTATGCGCTAGTCAGCGGTGTCTTTCTCGCCTTCTCGGACTTCATCATGCGCGCCCTGTCCGTGACCAGCGGCCACGGTGGCGCTGAGGCCATGCAGGCCATAAACCGAGAGGTGTTCCGCTGGATCTTCATGGTGCTCTTCCTCGGGCTGGCGCCGTTATCCCTGCTGATTGCGGCCTATGGCGCAATAGTCGTCGAGAACGGCGCAGGAATGGTGATGATGCTGGCTGGCCTGACGTATCTCGTCGGATGTTTCGGGGTAACGGTGGTCTTCAACGTGCCGATGAACGAGACTTTGGCGGGCATGGAGGCCTCCGCGGATGCCACGCTGGACTACTGGACCGGCACCTATCTGCCCCGCTGGAGCTTCTGGAATACAGTCCGCACCGTCGCCTGTGGACTGTCTGCAGCCCTGCTGCTGTTCTCACTGGCCTGGGCGGCGCAGTCTCAGGCGCAGGCGGTTTGAAAGTCGGGCCGCACCAGGGCGTTGATCTGCGCCGCGAGGCGGAGGTCGCGCCCGTCCGCCGGCATGTTCGTTCACGCCCGACAGCCCTAATGGGAAGGGCTCGGCGATAACGAGAAAGGAGAATACTAATGGATGAACCGCGTTTCCGCCGAGCAACCACAGCGGACCTGGGGGCGATTGTCGCGATGCTGGCCGATGACGTGCTTGGTTCTTTGCGAGAAAACGCTTCGCCGGCTGTAGACGACTGCTACCGGGCTGCATTTGCGGAGATCGATGCCGATCCGAACCAGTTTCTTTGCGTGGTCGAGGTCGGGCAGCAGATTGTCGGAACCCTGCAGCTCACCTTCATCCCGGGTCTGTCTCGCAATGGTACCAAGCGCGGACAGATCGAGGCGGTGCGGATCGCGAGCGACCGTCGGGGCGGCAAGCTTGGCGAAGCGATGTTTGCCTGGGCGATCAGCGAATGCCGGGCAAACGGGTGTTCGTTGGTTCAGCTCACCACGGACAAGGCCCGGCCAGACGCCCATCGCTTCTATGAACGTCTGGGTTTTGAACCGACCCATGTTGGATACAAGCTAAGGATCTGAGGAAGGCCAGCTAATCGCCCTTCCGCCGGGGCACTTGCAGCTGCGGCGAGGATGCCGCCCCTTGGTCGAACCTCTGCTCTGACGGGCCGCAGCGCAGCATGACGCTGCGCGCACCTAAGGCAGCTATGGGCCGGTCACATCCAGAAGTATGACCACGCCTCGTAACTCTGCATCGGCGGCTGTTTGCGCACGGCTGCCATTTCCAAGTCATCTGCCACGGCCTCGCGCAATGAATGCGCCGTTCCATCACACCTTGCCGCTCGCCGACAGCAGCACGGCGATCGGGTGCGTGGTCTTCAGCTCGGCGAGGACAAGAACCAAGCTCACCGTCAGGGGCACTGCCAGCAGAGCGCCGGGTAGGCCCCAGAGCGTGCTCCAGAATGCCAGTGCCAGCAGCACAACGAAGGGGCTGAGGTTGAAGGCTCGGCCCATCATGCGGGGTTCCAGAATGAAGGCGACGAAGATCTGTGCGGCGGTGAGCGTGACCATAACCGTGCCCGCCATCGAGAATGTTCCGAACTGCGCAAGACTGAGCAGGACCGGAAAGATTACGCCGATCATCGAACCGAGATAGGGAATGTAGTTCAGGAACGCGATTAGCACCGCCCAGAATAGCGCGAACTCGATCCCCAGAAGCAGCATGATGACAAAGGAGATTGCCCCCAGGATCACATTGAGCACGGTCTTGACGAAGAGGTACTGCCCTATCCGCTCGTTGATCCGGGACAGGAGTGAAATGGCCCGCACTCCCACCTCTTCGTCGCCCATCGCGATCATGACTTTGCGCGCCATCACCCCTCGTTCGGCAATCAAAAAGCTGGAATAGAGCACCACGAGAAACAGGGTAACGCCGAACCCGCGCAGCGACAAAAGTGCTGGCGTCATCCAGGACCCGACATCGATCTGGTCCAGCGTGGCGCGGCGCAGGTTTTCCCATGTTGGTTCGTTTTCGATTCCCAGCAGGCTGGCATTGCGGCTGATGAGCTGTTCGAGGTTGGTTTCGTATTGCGGCAGGATCGCAACCACCTGTACCAAGTTGTTGATCACGAGGATGAACAGCATAACCACGAATATTGTGAACAGGATCAGGATCAAGCCCCGTCTGGCCCAGGCCGGCAGACGGCAAAGCATCGGCAATGCCTGCATGCTCGCCGCAGCCGTCGATAGGATATAGACTGAGATCACTGCGGCAAAGACCGGCAGCAGGATAGGTTTACCGATCCACAACAGCCAACCAAGCATCAGGGTCAGTGCTGTCGCATATGTTACGCTGCGCATATGTGTTCAAAAATCCCAAGGCCCAGTCGTTGGGGCATCTCAAAGCCTTGGGCCCAGAGTGTCAATCACTTGAGCGCGTTTCGGTCAATTACCCTTGGCAAATGCTGCGCGATGCACGAATGGCTGGTCTGGTGCCGCTCCAGCGCGGTGTCAGACCAATGGGTTAAAGTCCGGTTTGGGCCGTCCCTGACGCCGCAAGCCTGAGATGCATCCGAAGTCGGCAATGCGCCTTCAGGCATTCTTCACCACGACAACCGAATGGCTCGATCCAGCGCCGGGACCCAGGCATTCGGCCGATTAGATTTCGCGAATGCGTCCCGAAATGACACTTCCTGGATAGCGTCCCGGGGATTGGCTTAGGAGTAAGCGTTCAACTGCTTCTTCATAGCTGGTTTCGCTCGTTCATTGGACGGCGATCATCGCCGTCGCGTCGGTATCGTTGCACATGGCAGTCAGCTTTTCCGCCGGCATGTAGCGGCATGAGACGGCCCACTCATCAATTTGCTCCAGCATGAGCGCACCGACAAGGCGAACGACGGCCTCCCGGTTGGGAAAGATCCCGACGACGTTGGTGCGCCGATCGTTCGACGTGGTTGCGCGGTGCCACTGGCACCACGGTCACGTCTTACCATTGCTCTTGGCGATCACCCCTGGAACGTCGATCATGGTCTCGGTCCTCGTTCTCTCCTTCGTGTCATCGGTCTTTGAACAACCTCAGACTACGAAGAAGCGCGGCGCCAATGGCTTCGCGCGCGGCCTCCTACACCATCTCCCGGGGCACTACCCTTTCCTGCAGGACTTTCATGGTATAGGTGGCCAGTCGGCACTGACAAAAAGCAGGGTACATGTTCGACAAATCTGAAAATTCTGAGCAACCCCAAGAAGCGCGCGCGTCGAAAGACTGGGTCAAGATACTTTCAAACTACCGCGAACCCAGTTCTCATCGCAGCGCGTACGAACTTGCAGTCACCGTCGGACCTTTCCTTCTTTTGTGGAGCATCGCGTGGTGGTCTTTGTGGGTCAGCTACTGGCTGACCTTCGCAATTTCTCTGGTCAACGCAGCCTTTCTTTTACGCCTTTTTGCCATCCAGCATGACTGCGGGCACGGGGCGTTTTTCAAGAATCGGACTGTCGGCGATTGGCTCGGGCGGGTGCTGGGCGTGCTGACCCTGACGCCCTACGATGTCTGGCGTCGAACGCATTCAATTCACCACAGCTCATCCGGGAACCTCGGGCGGCGCGGGATTGGCGATATTCACACATTGACGGTCGCGGAGTACCAGGATCTGACGCCGCTCAACCGCTTGATGTACCGGCTTTACCGAAACCCCATAGTGTTATTTGGTTTCGGCCCGGGATACCTGTTCCTGTTTCAAAATCGCTTGCCTTTGGGCCTTATGGCCAGCGCCCGGTATTGGGTCAGTGCCATGGCCACCAATGCAGCTATCCTTGTTGGGTTGCTGAACATTGCCTATTTCGGCGGCTTGATGCCGATCCTGCTGATCTTCCTGCCGACGACACTTCTGGCGGCGACGGCGGGGATGTGGCTGTTTTACGTGCAGCATCAATTCGAGGACACGCATTGGGATGTCGAAGAAAACTGGCAACTGCATGACGCCGCCCTTCGAGGCAGTTCGCATTACGTGCTTCCGCCGTTGCTGCAATGGCTGAGCGCCAATATCGGAATTCACCATGTCCATCACCTTTACAGCCGTATTCCGTTCTATCGACTGAACGAGGTGCTGCGCGATCACGCGGAACTTGCCGAAGGCAATCGGATGACGATCAGGGAAAGCCTTGGGAACGCACGGCTGCATCTCTGGGATGAAAGGACTCAACGTCTGCTGTCGTTTTCGCAGGCTCAAGCTCGTTGTCGCTAATTCAGAGAAGGTCAGGCACCAGATATTTGAGATGCCCTTCGAAGCCAATATTTACCATTGGGATGGCGTTGTTGCACAAGTCTGTCGACGGAGGATTCACTTTGCGAATCCATGGCGTTAGATGCGGTGCATGAGCAAGCCATCTCCCGCCCGCTATCGCACGACGAACTGGTCCAGTTACAACGCGTCGCTGCGCAAGCGAGGATCCCTGCTGATCCATTGCCCGGCAGCACATGCCCGCATTTGCGAGAGGGTGGGTCGACAAGGACATGACCTGGGACGCGCCTCGTGACGGTCGGCTTGGACGCCCGCCGGTCTTTTCCGATGCGGCCATCCAATTCTGCCTGTCGATCAAAGTGCTGTTCAAGCTGCCGCTTCGCCAGACTGCCGGGATGGTCGCCAGCCTGCTGCGGATGGCAGGGGTGGACTGGCCGGTGCCAGACTCTTCGACCCTTTGCCGTAGGCAGAAAACCTTGGCCGTGCAGATGAGCACTGTGACCGCCGATGGCGCCTATGACACGCGCCGTTGCCACAGGGCCATCATCGCCCGTGACGTCATCCCGATCATTCCGATCCGCAAGAACGGGCGGCATTGGAAAGAGGACTGTCCGGCTGCGCGCGCCCGGAACGACACTCTACGCGCCACCCGACATTACGGCAGAGCGTTCTGGAAACGCTGGACCGGATACCACGCCTGCAGCCGGATCGAAGCGAAGATGCGCTGCCTGAAATCCTTCGGCGAACGCATCGCGGCACGAGACCCCGACCGCCAGACCGCTGAAATCCAGATCCGCATCGCACTCATGAACCGTTTCAACGCCCTCGGTACTGCCGAGATCATTCGCGTCGCCTGACAGAAAACGGGAATGGGTCAGTTACGCCTCAGATGCGAGTTCCGCAACAACGCCCATGTCGGGTCTCCTGTGTTCGGACCGGTGATATAGGCCCGCACGAAGAGCATCCGGCTGTGGCAAAGCCGGACGTGAGCGACCTTCACAGTGGTCGTCGCGCCATCGATCACTGCGATCTCGTGGCTCCAATCGAATTGGTAGGCCTCGCCCGGATCGAAGATCAGCGGGACATAGGCAGCCGCAGATGCCACCTGCTCCTCCTTGGACCACGTGGCCGCGTATCGCCGGACCGCATCATAGCCGCCGTCATATCCGAGGGCTCTGAGTTCCTCGAAGATCCTGATCCGGGTCAGCCTCTCGCGCTTGGGCTTCCGCGCGTTTGTCGCCAGCATCTCGTCGAGTTCGTCCTTCCAAGGACCGATCTTCGGCTGCGGCTGGACGGTCCGCTCGTAGGTGTGCTCGGTCGCACCGGACCGGATCACCTTGCGCACCGTGTTCCGTGAAATCCGCAGTTCCCGGCAGATCTGCTTGATCGGCTTCTTGTCCTGAAAATACGCCCGACGGATCTTCGCTATCGTCTCCACCACCAACATCCCACACTGCGCTCCCCAATGACCTGGGGGGCATTATCCAAATCAGTGTAAGGGGGGGTCACTTTTGGACGCCGATCACCCCGCTACGGGGTCAAAATTGCATGCTTGTTCACAGTCCAGGCAAACGAGGTGAACTGCGATCCCTGATCGCTGTTCATGATGTCAGGCGGCCCGAACCGATAGATCGCTTCGTTCAGCGCCTCGACGCAGAAGTCGGCGTCCAGCGTGTTCGATATCCGCCACGACAGAACCATCCGGGTATCCCAATCCATGATCGCCACCAGATAAAGGAACCCACGACGCATTGGCAGGTATGTAATGTCCACGCACCAGACCTGATTTGGCCTGTCCACC